>DASTXC010000039.1:0-18226 GCA_035765675.1 Verrucomicrobiia bacterium | reverse complement strand
CGCCTGCTCCCGGTGGTGCGGCATCTCATTGGAATCCCGGCGGGAATTGTCCGCATGAATTATGCGATTTTTTCGATCTACACCATTCTTGGCTCAGCGCTTTGGTGCGCGGTGCTGTGCTGGCTGGGAGTGAAAGTCGGCGCGGATATCAGCAAAGGCGAAATGCACAAAGTAACGTTCTGGCTGCTCGGATTCCTGCTCGCAGTCGGCGTCCTGTATTATTTCTTCGTGCATCGCCAGATGAAAGCCAGACGGAAACGCGCGTGACTCGTTGCGGCACTGGCGCAATCACTCGTTCACTTTAATCAGCGTTTTCACCACGCGATTTCCAGAGGTCATCGCTTTCAGCAAATCAGGCAATTTGCTCAAGCCGCATTCGCCATTCACAAAATCATTCGCGCGAATAATACCGGTTTCGATGAATTCCAGAGCGCGCCGAATACTTCCGGGCGTATGATGAAAACTCGCGAGCAGCGTGAGATTTGAATAATGGATCAGGGTCGTGTCCAAGGTGATCGAAGTGCCCGACGGGCAGCCGCCGAAGAAATTCACCGCGCCGCCTTTGCGAACCAACTGCACACTCGCTTCCCAGACTTCGGGTTTGCCAACGGCTTCGATCACGGCATCAAAGGGCCCATTGTCGTCGCGTCGAACTTTTTCCACCAGCGCGGTTCCGTCGCCGATGTCGATGACTTTTTCCGCTCCAAGTTTTTGAGCCGCTTCCAATCGGGCCGCGCGACGTCCCGCAACTGTAACGCGACAGCCTGATTGCTTTGCCAAGGCAACAAACATCAGCCCAATCGGCCCAGCGCCAAGCACCAGCACTTGCTGGCAGGAACGCAATTTCAAATCTTCAACGCCTTGCACAACGCACGCAAGCGGCTCGGTCAATGCAGCATCGCGAAATGCAGTTTCCGGTTTCAGCCGCAGCATATTTTTTTCAACAATGCGCGCCGGGACCACAATGGATTCCGCATATGCTCCGTTCAGGAACAGCAGGTCATCGCAAAGATTCTCCTGTTGATTCCGGCAATAGAAACAGTTTCCGCATGGAGCGGAGTTGGCCACAACCACGCGATCACCGACGCGCCACGAAGAATTATTTGCGCCTGGCGCATTCGAAATTTCCGAAATGATTCCCGCCAGTTCGTGTCCGAAAACCGCGGGCGGAACAATCATCTTCGCGTGGTAACCGCGCCGAAAAACTTTCAAATCCGTTCCACAGGTGAGCGCGGCCTGGATTTGAATTCGCGCTTCGCCTGGTTGGAGCGCAGCGGGTGCGACTTCTTCCACGCGAACATCTTCTTTGCCGTAAAGAACAGCGGCTTTCATGGCCGCGCAGTGTAATTGCTCAGGGTTGGAGGGGAAGATTGTTTTGATCGAGCCATTAATCAAATTCACTTGCAATGAGAAGGTGCTGACCGCGTGATTGCAGGCCGAAACGGCTGAAAACTGACTGAGTGATCCGCCGTTATTCCGCGCCTAGAATCGACCACTGACCGCGGACCAGCTTGCGAAGTTGCGGTGTTCCAGGAGGAAGTTTGGACTGATCGAGAAAATTGACGTCGAAAGCCCATTTGCGCGTCGGCGCTTGGTAATAATTTCCCGTGTTCTGCCAGTTATTTGTAGCGATCTGACTTTCAAACATCACAACCATCGACCCGTTGTAGGTCAGCGACTTTCCGCCCCAATCTTCCAGGAACCGGATGAAATTTTCCGCGCCGCCGCTGTAATATTTATTGTTGCCATGTTTGGTGGTTTTGACGATGCCGCCCAACAGCGCGGCATTAACAGTGGTGTTGGCGGCTTGCCGTTTATTAAGCGCCTGTCCGGCATTACTGTCGTCCCAATTTCCGGAGAGCACCGTAATGGCATCACCCACCAGCGAAGCGGGTTTGGTCTTGGACGTATCCGTTTGGCCTACTGTGGTATCGCCGTTGTTCAGGTTGAAATTGCCTTTCACGTACAACGGCGATTTCGTTGCCACCGTGAGTCCGGAATCCGGCAATTTGCTGCCATTGACGACGCGAACTCCCGTCAGCCGGCTGGGCGTGCTGCGCTGGTCATCTACATAGATAGAATTAATCCCGTGACCCAGCGCGGCACGAGCGCGATTATCAATATCGCCGCCTTTTTTTGCATCTTTGAGCCAGGCATTGAAAGCAGCGACATCGATTTCAGTGGCCTGCACAAAGGTTTCCTTCTCACGAAAGTCTTTGAATTTTGCATCCGTTTTCAGAAACGAGTAAGACGTTTTGCCGCTGTTCGTGACGTCGGGCTGGATGGCTGAAAACAGATTCCATGCGCCGGCTGAAACGGTCACGCCGGAAGAGGTCGTCGTTACGATCAGGTCCGATTTGTTGTAATAACGCTCTTTGCCTGTGGGCGAATTCGGATCTTCACCGACCGGCGGCGGCTCGAGAATTTGTCGCACGGTCGAAGAATCATTGTCGGTGCCAACCGGCAGCGTGAGGGCGCTGACCTTCTCCGTGTGTTGCTTCTGGTAAACCGGTTTAACGCCGCTGCTCTGATCCGGGTCATTGGGATGGCGATGGTTGTATATTCTTCCCACGGCCGTCACGGCATCCTGATACGTCAGGCCATTGCGCGGCGCGGTGTAAATGTCTCCATTGCTGTGAACCTTGCCGTTGATCGTCATTACCGGGCCGGGGTTCAACTCCAGGTCGAGCGTGTAAAAAATGGCGAATTGAAATACCGGAATGGACGCCAGTTGAATGTCCTGGCTGACGGTCGCCGCGACATTGAACGAGCGGTTCACGGCGCGGGCCGTGGATGTAATTCGGTATGGAACAACCAATCCATACAGGCCGGCAAATTCGGAATTAAGATTCGTGACCACGCCGGGCCCAAGATTCTCAACACCCGTTTCGGATGTATCCCCTTTGCCATTGCTGAATTCGAATTGAATCGGCCAGTTGCTCTGGTTCAGGCTCGGAGTCAGCATCCGATAAGCGTCGAGATTCGGGTTGACGCTTTGATAAACAAAATCGCGATTGATCTGTGAAATGGCCATTTCGCTGGCGGCTTCAGCGGCGGCAACGGACGCGTTGTAAAGATTGTTTCGCGCCGTCAGCCGGGCTTCGGTTGAAGTCAGTTGAGTCACACTGGCCAGCAACGCCAGCATGAAACCCATGATCACCAGCGTGATCAACAGGGCATAACCGGACCGGGAGGGTGCCTGAGGTTTGATTTGCATAACTCAGGTCATTCAATGAGCCGCCGGGTGACTCGCGTTTGCAGGCGGTAATAATCATACAGGCCGCCTTTCCCCACCGTGGCAATCGGATACTCCCACTGCGAAAATTCCAGAGTCATTCGAACAACCCGGTTGTTGTTGTCGTTGGTCAGAATAGTGCCGCGAAAATCCTCCGCCTGAAAAATCAGACGATTGGTGACAAAGCGGGAAACGATCGAAGGCTCCGTACTGCCGGAGACAATGCGTTTAAGATTGTCATCTTCGGGGTCGAGATAATAGCGGGTAAAGACATTCAAGTTTGTGGTCGGATAAACCTGAAGCGCGTTTCCAATCTGAAGAAGATCATCACCGATGTTGGTAAACCCGGAACTGTTCCCGTTGCCGATGATCACAATTTTGCTCTGGCGGATCTTCTCGCGAATCTCGTTCAGCGCCTTCCGGCCATCAGCAGTGGCGCTCAGTTTGGTTTCTGCAATGCGATACATCCGCAATCCGAAAATATTGCTGGAAACCAGAACCACTAAGAGCAGCGAGAAGATCGCGATCACGATCATGATTTCCGGCAACGTAAATGCCAGGGAAATTCGTCCACGATAAAAGGATGAGCGCTGAAGGGTCATTGATCAGGAGCACGAAGAGTAATGACGGTGTTCGTAAACAATCCGCGTTCGACGAAAGACCACACGCAATCGGCACGAATTTCCCGCAAGGGCGGATTCTCGGAAGCCACTTTGATCTGGATGTAATTCGTCGCGTAAGTCGGAGTGCCCGACACCGGGATATCCAACATATCGATCTGAATGAAATTGGTCGGCGGCAGCTCGTCGGCAGGCGGCCAGGCTTGCGGATCCCATTTCGCGGCACGCGCCTGTTCCACTCCTTGCGATGCGAGCGATTGCGCCGCCAGCGAATGCGCGCTCCATTCAGCACGCCGGGCGGCGTTGACGTATCCATAGACTACGCCTTCAATAAGAATCGCGACCAGAGCAAGTGCTACCACTACCTCCACCAGCGTGAAGCCTGTTGACCGGCTTCGATTGCGATAAAAATTCACCGACTTCATTTCCAATCCTGACCCATGCCTTTGGAAAGGAACGCAAAGCCCATGCCACAGGCGAGCGGAAGATTTTCGTGAAAGCCAAATCCGAACTGCGCGAACGAATTCTGATGGCTTCGAGCGAAGGAATAACAGAGACGCTGTAACACCTCTCGTTCTCATTTTCGCGATAACTCCGTCGGCCCGCTCAGTGCCTCAAAAAAGACACACTCGGATTCAGGACACGCTTGTCACAGATTTAGATGGTTGAAGAAAATTACGCTTTTGAATGCAGTCCCGCCTTGATGAGTCGCTTCACGAGCTTTCGATTCACGCTGTCGGAATGCCAGTGAACAATGCTGCGCGCAGTCTCTTCGCTGACGCCGGCCCGGGTAAGACGTTCGACGCTGGCTGCAAAAACGTTATCCACCGCTTTGAAATGTTCACAAAGTTTTTGCGCGTCAGTTGAAGCGACCCAAGGAATGGAAAGACCGAACAACAATCGCCACGGTTCGCGGCTTCGGCTGACAGCAATCGCGTCGAACAATTGCCGCGCGGAATCCAGATTCACACCTTCGATGGACGCGATCTCCGCCAGCTTTAATCGATACAATTCCGCCACATCGCGCACGAGGCCTTTTGCCACCAGCTTTGCGATCATCGATGCATCCGCGCCCGGGATATCCATCGCCGACGCGGAACACCAATGCTCGATTCTCGCGCGAACCTGAGCCGGACAATCGAGATTCGGGCAGCGTAAACTTTCACTTCCCGGATTAGTAAAAAGCTTTGAGCCACATTCCGGGCAGGTCGGCGCGCGTTTTGAAAATCCAAACATGACAATCTCGTGGACTGCAGGAAAAGTTGATTACGATTCGGCGTTCACGTCTGGTTGTCCGTCCCGCCGTCACCGATCATTTGCAGAAATTCTTTTTCCGTAAGAATCCGAACACCCAACTGCTGCGCTTTTTCCAGCTTCGATCCCGCTTCAGCACCGGCCAGTACAAAATCCGTTTTGCGACTGACGCTGCCACTGACTTTTCCGCCGGCAGCTTCGATTTTTTCCGTCGCTTGTTCGCGTGTCAGTGAGGGCAATGTGCCGGTGAGAACAAAAGTCTTGTTCGCGAACGCGGCAGCCGAACCGGATGAATCAGCGCCGGGCTTCTGCGCAGCCTGTTCTGGTTGAATGTCGAGTTCGCGCAGTCGAGCCAGAATTTTTCTTCCAGCATCTGATTCGAAATAATCCAACACGCTCGCAGCCGCGACCGGCCCGACTTCTGGCAACCGCGCTTTCAATCCACCGGCATTCAGGCGCGTTTCGATTTCAGAAATCTCGGCCTTGAGGTCAGCGTCCCGCTTTTCTCGGGCGATTTTCTCCGCTTCGTCTTTCGGTGGATTGCGACGCGACCGCGGGCTGATTTCCGCGCGTTCAATTTCTTTTGCGCCGAGGTCGCGGATGTCCCGCAGCACAGCGGAATGCGCCAACGCTTCGAGCGATTCATGCGTGGCGGCAAGTTGCTTCGCCGTGGCCTCGCCCACATCGGAAATTGCCAGCGCATGAATCCAGCGTTGCAGCGGCGCAGTCTTCGCGCGTTCCAACGCATCAAGAATTTTCCGGGCGTTCTTTTCGCCCAGAGTTCGCGGCTCTTCGGTTGTGCCGAGATTCAGTCTCGCAAGGTCCTCCAGTTTTAGATCAAACAAGTCCAGCGGATCTTTGACGTATTCGCGTTCAACCAGTTTCTCCGCGACTATGCCGCCGAGCGATTCCACATCCAGCGCTTTCCGCTGCGCAAAATATTCAACGCGGCGCGTCAGTTGCGCCGGGCAACTGGCAACATTCTGACAACGCCAGGCGACTTCTTCATCGCCGGCCGAAGCATCTTCCACAGAGCTCGCATCACTCTTTCCGCGCGATTTGATTTTGTCTTTAGCGATGGGACCGCCGCACGCGGGACATTTCCCGTGAACGTGTTTGAACAGATCAAATTCCACGGCGCTCGCCGGACGTTTGGTTTTCACCACTTCGAAAATTTCCGGAATCACCATGCCGGCTTTGCGAATCACGACGGTGTCGCCAATGCGGATATCTTTGCGGCGAATTTCATCTTCATTGTGCAGCGTCGCGCGCGAAATGGTTGAACCCTGCACAAATACCGGTTCCAGTTCCGCGACCGGCGTCAACACACCCGTGCGGCCCACTTGAACAGTGATGTCCCGCAACACTGTTTCAGCGGGCGTAATCCACGGGACCGGTTTATGAACAATCGCGTAACCCGGCGCGCGGCTGCGCCCGGGAATGCGCGGCCAGTCGGAAAGCGTGTTGACCTTGAGCACGATGCCATCGATTTCATACGGCAACTGACGGCGCAGATCGCGGTCTTCATCGTAATGCGCCACCACTTTTTCGTTGTAGATTTTCAAGACCTCTTCCATGCCCTCGCAAATCCACCAAAGCTTTTGCGTCGGCAACCCGAATCGCCCCAGGCTTTCCAGCATTTCGGAGTGCTTTTGAAATTCAATCCCATCGGTCGCACCGACGGCATAAAAAACCGCGCGAATCGGACGCTGCGCAACGAGGCGGGGATCGAGTTGCTTGAGCGTGCCCGCAGTGGCGTTGCGCGCGTTGGGAAAAGGTTTTTCACCGGCGGCTGCAAGCTTCGCGTTGAGCGCGTCAAAATCCTTGATCGGAATGTAGGCTTCTCCACGAACCTCCAGCAACGCCGGAGGATTTTTCAAGTGCAGCTCCGCGGGAATGCCGCGAACCGTTCGGAGATTCGCGGTGATGTCGTCGCCCGCGAAACCATCGCCGCGCGTGACACCGAGCGCGAGTTTGCCATGCCGATAATGAATGCTGATGGAAACGCCATCGACCTTCGGTTCCATCGTGTATTCGATGTTCGAGCGGCCAAGTTGTTTGCGCAACGTGACATCAAAGCTGCGCAACTGATGCAGGGTGTTTTCATCCTGGGCGCGATTGCGTTTCTCGCGATCCGGTTCTTCGACGAGCGTCGGATGATCGCTGGCTTCCACTTTGTCGAGCGAAAGCATCGGAACGAGATGCGGCACCCGGGCGAATTTTTCACTCGGCGCACCGCCCACCCGCTGGGTCGGCGATTCCGGCGTGATCAGTTCGGGGAATTCCTTTTCCAATCGCTGCAGTTCGGTGAACAGCGCGTCGTATTCACGATCCGTGATGAGCTGACGTCCAATCACGTAATAAGCGTGATCGTGTCGCCGGATCTCCTCGGCGAGTTCCGCATGACGATTTTTGGCTTCCTTGAGTGTCATGAAAATTTCAAATGAATGAAGAACCGCGATGAACCTTGGCTTCGTTGACCGGCTATCTCCTGAACTCCGAAATTTCCCCGGCGTCGCTCGGGTTCGCGATTTCCCTGGAGCGTTTACCGCGATCGGTCGTGACGTTTCTCATCCGCGGCAATTCCTTCGTGCTTCCGGTTTTTATCCACGATCGCGTAAAGAATGAACAGGAACGAAATCAGCCGCACCGCATAAACGTAGGATTTCTCCTCCTGATCGGGCCACGCCCAGATCAGCAGCGTGCGTTCAAATGCCAGCAGCAGAAACGCGCAACTGAAAAAGCCGAAGAAGCGGTCTTTGCTCTTCTTGAGAAAACGATAGAAGATCAGGCTGATCGCGGAGTAGCCCAGCAGGATCGCGCCCGAAATGGCATAATGCGTTGGTGTCATGGTTTTAACTGTTGGTTCGAATCAATCCGTACAACAGCAGCACCACGCCACCCAGTGTGGTGATCTG
Source organism: Verrucomicrobiia bacterium (assembly GCA_035765675.1). Lineage (GTDB taxonomy): Bacteria > Verrucomicrobiota > Verrucomicrobiia > Limisphaerales > DASXHY01 > DASXHY01. The sequence goes on along the minus strand of DASTXC010000039.1, from coordinate 10,199 downwards.
GCGAAAGAGCGAAAGATCGTGTTGCGGCACGATCACCATGTCGATGAACAACAGTGTGTTCGACGAGGCGAACGACAGAAATGCCGCACTGCTCCAGAACAGCAGCGGCAGCTTCGTGATTTGGTATCCGCGAAACAGCAGCGCCATGCAGGCGAGGCTGGTCAGGGAGCACAGGAGATAAACAACTTCACGCATGCGGGTCCTTTCTAAGCCGAAACGCTTTCGCAAATTCATCCACTGCCGAAATCGGAAGCGAATAAATCGCCTCCACAATTCGCACGCGCCGCTCCGAGTAGAGGCGCGCCAGCTCGTCAATGGCCGTTCTTAGTTCCGGGGTCCGGGGAGCAAACTGAAAAAGCGGCTGAGGTTGATCGATCCGGGCGAGCAACCCGCGCCGCGCGAGTTCATCAAGAGTATAGCTGACCGAACGTTCGCTGCTTCGAACTTTCTGGTAAACCTCCGAGGCGGTCCAACGCCGATCCATACTGTCTCTGAGCAACAACACGATTTCCAACTGTTCGATGGAACGAATCTGTTCCGCCAAAAGTTGCTGGACATCGCGAGGCAGTTCACTCAGGGACACAAACGGAGTTTATCCTTCGGACAGCCAGCCGGTTCAAGCGTTTTGTTCACGGTCTGGATCTGAAAGCGTAAGGCGGAATGACCCGCTAAAGGAAGAATCCCCGCGACCGAATGAAGGTCGAGACGAGGAGGAAGACGAACAAAGTTCGCAGCCCTGTAAATCCGCGCTCCTTCCGCAGCGACTTCACCGGCCGGGTCATCTCATCTGAATTGCTCTACTGTCGCGACACCCGCAAACGGAGAAATTGCTTTTCGGCAACGCTCGCGGGAATTGTTTCCTCGCAGGTTACGGTGGCCGTGTTGTCATTGTTGAAGCTGATCTGTTTCACATCAACACACGCATCCGAACACCAGGCGAGCAAATCGCTGGAGGCTTCCACCTGATACTCGATATCCGCGGGCGGCGGATCGGGACGCGTGAACGAAATTTCCAAATGTCCTTCCGCATTGATTGCCGGCCTGGCCAGGGATCGATCTGCCGCCGTTTCCGGCGCGAGTCCCAGCGCGTATTTCACCAGGTTTGGAATGCCGTCGCCCGCTGGATTTGCGGAATCACCGGCCACTGCCAAATCCGCCGAACTCGTTCCAAAATGCTGCCAGCGCCAACTGAAAATGGGCGTGTCCTGAATCGTAATTTTCGCGGATGCCAGCTTGCCCACGACGTAACCGGCGTTGGTGGAAAGCGACAAAATGCTGAAGCGGTCGCCTACAGGCGTCGCGTTGGTGCGCGGATGAATGCTGATGTTCAACGTCGTGACGCCGGGTGGAAAGGTGATTGAATCGCCGATGAAATCGTAATCCACGCCATTCGTTGCCGTGCCTTCGGTTTTGAAATACACCACGAGCGATCCGCTGGCGTCGCCATTGCGGCTGAGCGTGATGCTGCCAGGATCCGAACCTGCGCGGGACGCCAGGGCATCCGTTGCCCACGCGTTCACAATCGCCGGCGCCGGCTGGCCGGGAACGATGGCCACGGTGTTCAGGAATCCACGCGGTTCGTTGCTGTCAGTTCCAAGGCTCGCGAGAAAAAGCGATTCGTTATTTCCAATTGTTACGACCGCGAGATTGCAATTGTCGCCGGGAACAAATCCGCTCGTGGTCGCCGGACTGGAATTTTCCTGAACGAATGAAGGCGCATCCGCGAACGCAAAGGTCGCCGACGGCAAACCATTCGTGCAATAAAATCGCATGCCCGATTTGAACTGCGTGCTGGTGTTGCGGCCCGCGACGTAAACGGTGTAAAGACCGGGCTTCAATCCATCCACGCGCAATCCGACCGCCAGAGCGTTCCCGCCCGTGCCGCCATAAATGCCATCTTTGGCCGGACTGTTTCCAAGATAAATTCCGGTATTGAGTTGCCCGCCCAAAGTGCTGTTGAAGAATCCCTCATCATTGAAATTGATCGTGGTTCCACCAACGGCGCTGCGGCCGAGATTGATCGAAATGCCCGTCGCAGAAGTTCCATCGCTGTAAATCAAACCGCTCGCATCCGCAATCAGCCCGGAGTTCCAGTTGTTCTGCGAATCAACTAAACCGCCGATGCTGTGCGCTGGATCGTTGATTCGATCTGCGATTGTGAAAACCGTGTCCGGCCCGAAATCCAGCAACAGCGACGCTTCATCGCGCGTGTCTTCATTGGTGTGAACCGGCACGCCGATTTCCTGTTTATCCGCGATGAGTTGCGCCTGCAGCTTGCGGATGTTCACGTCCTGAACGCCGACGTGATCGTCAATCGCGATGCCCGCCGCCGTCCCCGCCGCCTGGCCGAGAATCATGAACACCGGCTCCATGCGAATGGAACTGAACGCGGTGTGCGATGCGGACAACGACCACGGCACCAGCAGGTTCGTACATTCGCTGGCTTTGGGAATAAGTGCCCGATAGGAAATGGGGTAGGGCGAAGTAATGTCGCCACGCGCACTGCCTTCATTGCGAACCACACCGTCCACAACCACGCGCTGACAATAGTGGGAATCCGTGAAGTAACCCGCCATGCCGATGGAATCCGGCACGGAAAGCTGATTGAAAACATTCGATTGCGTCACGACGTAATCCGAAACCATGCGCCGCGCTTCCCGAACGTAAAGTTCGTACGGCCAGCCGCCGTTGTCCGTGAATTCGTCCTTGCTGTATCCGTATGAAAGCATCGAGTTGCGGATGTTCGACGGAACGCGCGGGTCGTGACCGAGAAAATACATAAAACCCTGCTGATAATTTTTGTGCGTTTCCCAAAGCTGCTGGCGCGTCGCAAAATCCGCTTCGATGAAAGCCGCGCTGCCGCCGACCAGATCCGTCGAAAGCGCACCGTTGTTGTTGATGTCCGTTTTGCCGTTCGGCATCGATTCAATCGTGATGAACGAACGCAGCGTCGGCGAACTGCCTTTGTCCAGCAGCGCCTGGATGTAGCGCGCGAGCAGTTCGTATTGCGCGGGATTGTAACCCGGCGGCGCGGAAATCGGCAGCTTGTTGGTCTCGACCGTGGTGAGGCACAGCCGGAAGTTGTAAGCCTGCACGCGTTGATCTGCGCTGCCCGGCGTTCCCGGATCGCCGGCTTGAATCAACGGCAGCAATCCGCTCGCCGGATTGTTCGAAATCACATACGGGCTGAGATTCAGCCCAACGAAATCCGAATTCGGCGGACGAACGCCGTTCAGGCTCTCGCCATATTGCGCGCTGGATTCACGGCCAACCGTGTAACTGACACCCGCCTTCGCCATCAGATCGCCGGTGTAACTGGCATCGATAAACATTTTCGCGCGAAAAATATTTCCGTTGTTCATCGTGATCGCGACGATTCGCGCGCCGGAATGCGTGACTGAAACGAGCGATTGATTCGTGTAAACTTTGACACCCGCTTCCTGAACCATTTCGTTGAATACAGTTTCGGCCACGTGCGGTTCGAAAGTGGTTTTCATTCCATAGCCATATTTCGCGCCGATGCGCGTGTAGAATTCGCGCGCCATGCCCTGAATATAACTGCTGCCCACATGGCCGATATCCGTCCAGCCCAGGCCGGAAGTTGTCATGCCGCCGAGATGATTGATTTCAGAAATCAGCGCGACGGATTTCCCCATGCGCGCGGCCTGCACGGCCGCCACCACGCCGCCCGATACGCCGCCATAAACACAAACATCAGCAGTGATTTGTTGAACGGCAATCGTGGAACGGATTGAAAACAAGAGTGCGAAAAGAACACCGGTGCGGATGGAAACCAGACGAAAAGACAAGCGATTTGAACAGTTGAGGGTTGATACGTTTGAAAATGAAATTAAAGCGGCGCGGATCACTTCAGCGGCAATGCGTCCGCGAGTTTCAGGTAATCGGGATCATCGGCGGCAGTCGCCGTTCCCGAAGAACCGGGATTGATGGGATTGCTGCTGGCGCTGGGCCGTTGATTGGAACCGCTGCCGACAATGGGATAGTTGGCGTTGTATTTTTTGTTCAGCACATTCACATCGCCTTTCCACTTCCAGATTTCCGCGTGGCCATCCGTAAACGACAGAGTTCCGGAGTTGTTGTGGCGATTGGACGGAAGATTCCAGATAGCCACGGTGCTGCGCGAAAAAATGCCGATTGCGCCGTTGTCAATGCTGACCTGATTTTCCTCGGCAAATTCGAACGCCTGGCTCGGATTGCGAACCTGCGAACGCTTCAACGCCGCCATGGCATAAGGATCATTCTTGATTTGCGACGCATTGTTGCAACCCATCCAGATGGAGATCGCGTAGCTGCGATTGTGCGGCGTGGAACCGTTCACCATCGCGCGACTCGAGGGACACTGGTAAATCGAGTAGGACTTGTTGTAATCCCAAAGCACGCCCGAGGAAATCCAGCTCAGATACGGCGGCAGCGTGGTGTAGCTCTGCACATTCCCACGAATCCAGGCCTGCGGTCCGGGATCGCCCTGCGTCGCGCCAATGTCGTTGTTCACGAATTTGTCGTCGTTGTCACCGGCATAAATCACCGCCGCGAGTTGAAGCTGTTTGATGTTGCTCATGCATTGCGTGGCCTGTGCTTTCGCTTTGGCTTTGGCCAGCGCGGGCAAGAGCATCGCGGCGAGAATCGCGATGATCGCAATGACGACCAGCAGTTCAATCAGCGTAAATGCGCGGGCGCTTCCTCGCTTCAACCGCCCGGCGGTTTTCGCGAGTCGGATTTCTTTCGAGCTTTGAATCTCGGATTTCGGGTTTCGCATGACAAATTTCAGATGAATTTCAATCGCCCCGGCGGTCTGCGTTCGCGGCAAACCGCCGGTTGTTTTCCTTCAGTTACAAACCTCGAACGCGGTAGAACCGGGTTGGGCCTGAAATGCTGTTGGTGATCGAAGTGGCCGCTTCGGTCGCAGTGATCGGCGCGCCCACATCGCTCCAGTTTGGATCGGTGAGCGCGGTTTTCGATTGAACCTGATACACGTGACCGGAAACACTTTCCCAGGTCAGCACCAGGTTCGATCCGGTTTGCGGACGAACGCTCGTAATCTGGAACGCGTCCAGTGACGGCGTAAAGTTGGGGTCGATCAGAAAGGCTTTGATGCCATTCTGCGAATTGAGCGCAAAGACGAAGTTGTCGCCGATAGCCGTGGCGCCCGTGCCCGCGCCATCGAGGAAGTTATTTCCGTTCTGTGTGTCATAGAGTTCCTGATCCTTCAACACGGGACCGGCGGACAGATCGGAAATGTCGTAAAGCCGAACATTATCCGACAGCCCGGGCGCAACGCGCATCACGCCCGCCATCCATTTCTGATCTTTATCGGTCGAAATGAAACGGAATGTGTCCGGCAAATTCGTGTAGGTCTGAACCACTTCGCCCAAACCGGAATTCAGATCGTAATGAATCAGATACAACGGCCGGTTCAGCGTCTTCGCCCAGAAGGTGTTTTCGCCCGGCCCGAAGGCAATTCCAAATCGCGCAAAGCCCGATGGCACGCCGCTGATGGTCAGAATGTGTGGCGCGAAAAATTCGGAAGCCAGCATCAGACAGACGTTGGTGCCGCTGCCTGGCGCGAGCAGTATCTGCGCGTCACTTCCCGCGCCGCGCACCGCGATGCTATCGCCCCAGCGCAATCCGCCGGTATCCGGTGAAGCGTACCCGGGATCGCCGGACAACAGCAGAACCGGAAGCGTCGAAGCGTCATCGTTCGCCCATTGCCACAGATTGAACGGAGTTGAAGATGAACCGGCATTGGCGGTGACATTCGCTCCGTAAATCACGCCGTCCTCCGTCGCACCCACCACATTGATGGCCGCGGGCGCCTGGCCGATGTCGCCGAGTTGCAGAAAATATTTTTCCGCGCCCGTGGCTGCATCAAGCACCACGACATTATTCGAAGGAACCTGCGAAACGAGCAGCACATTGGTGGTGGCCGGATTGTAAGTCATCCCGCGTTCACCGCTGGTTCCCGCCACCGTGACGTAAAATCGATCGCCGGGAAGCAGATTCCAGATGTTGCTCGCCTGGCCGGTGTTGAACAGCGGGACAATGGTGATCAAGGCATTCGAACTGAAATTCGTCGCCACTGAATTACTGACGCGCACGCTGTAGTTTCCCGCCACCGACGCCGTCACGTTTGAAAGTGTGATCGTGGTGTTCGTCGCGTTGGGAATCAGCTCGCCATTGCGATACCACTGATAAAACAGCGGCGGCACGCCACCGAATTTTACGTTGTCGATGGAAACGGTCGCGCCTTCGTAAACGGAATGCCCGGCCGGTTGAACTCCAATTGTGGCCGGAAAATTCGTCAGCACCGGCGTGCCTGGAACAATTTCCAATGCGTTCAGGAATCCGCGCATTTCATTATTCGCAATGCCCGTCACAGCGAAGAACAGCGCCTCGCCTTCATTGATGTTGGCGACGAGGTGAACGCAATTGTCGCCATACGCGAACGCGCCAGTGACCACGTCGTTCTGCGACGGAATGCCGCCGCCAGGAGGAGTGCCGGAATTCAATTCATCGACAAACGGGGTCGTATTGGTGGAAAACGAAAATGAACTGGCGCTCGGCCCTGCGGCGCAGAAGAAACGCGCCGGAGCGCTCACCGCGGTGCTGGTGTTGCGGCCGGAGATGTAAAGTGTGTAGGTGCCGGCTGCCAAACCGTTAACGCGAATCCCGAGAATGTTGGTATTCATCGTCGTGGTTCCCGATGCGAACACACCGTCTTTCAGCGGACTCGTGTTGGTATAAATGCCGTTCTTGAGCTGGCCGCCCAATGCGCTGGAGGTGAAAACATTGATGCCGAAATCCACAGCGTCAGTGGTTCCAAAACCGCTGCGGCCCAGATCGACAGAAATTCCGTCCGCCGCACTCCCATCGCTGAAAACCAGACCACTGGCTTTGTCGCCTGTGATCATATTCCAGCTCGTTTCGTTCGCTGGAACCGCGCCCGCAAAATGACCCATGCTCAACGTCACGTCCGTGTCGGTCGCGGTTGTGGGTCCGAAGTCCAACAACAGCGACGCTGCTCGTGATTTCGCGGCCAAAGTCAGCGATATCAGGACTGCGGCAATGAGCGGCAAAACTGGCGGGCGATTCACAGATGGATGGGTTGTCATAGGCGGGTTGAGTTGCACAAATTCCGACTGGTTGGTTTCGCTCCAGAATTCCGACAATCGCCGCGCCTCTCAATTACACGTTCGTGTAAGGCGGTGACGTTTAAAGAATTTGAGCGTTGATTCGCGATTCGGATGCGATTGGGAGCGCGAGTCACGAACGCTGTTTCGTAGCGCAGACTGCCAGTCTGCTGTATCGCGGATTGGCAATCCGCCGGGCTTGATTTTGAAAGGATGTTTGGAAAGTGCCTGCCACCGCTCAACTTTCCTGCGTCTCGCCGACTGACAGCCGGCGACACAGCAGACTGGCAGTCTGCGCTACGCCGGACCCAACAGGTTTTAAAAGCTGGCTTTCGCGGCGCGACTTAACAAATGATAAAGTAATTTTCCGCAGCCGCTGCGGTTTAATAATGAATGCTATGATGAACAAACAAATCTGTCTCACCACCGCGCTGTTCGCGCTGGCCGGAACGCTCGGTTTCGCGGCCGAGCCCAACCGCGTCGCGCTCGCCAATCCCTTGCAAGGCACCGATTCCACGCACAGCTTCTCGCACGGCAACACTTTCCCTGCGATTGCGCTGCCGTTTCCAATGAATGTCTGGGCGCCCTACACGCAGCCCTCGAAGGACTCGTTTTATTATCAATATCGCCAAAACAAAATTCGCGGCATCCGCCAGACGCATCAGCCCAGCCCGTGGATTTCGGATTACGCCAATTTTTCGCTGATGCCGGTTTCCGGAAAACTGGCGGTGAAGGAAGATGATCGCGCTTCCGAATTCAGCCACGATTCCGAAATCGCGCGGCCCAGCTATTACAAAGTTCGCCTCGACACCTGGAAAGCGACGGCGGAAGTTTCGCCGACGGAACGTGCCGCCAGCTTCCGATTCACGTTTGAAAACGGTGGCGATTCCTACGTGGTGCTCGACGCGTTCAACAATCATTCCTCGGTCGAAATCATTCCGAGCGAAAACAAAATCATCGGTGTCTGCCGCAACAACAACGGCGGTGTGCCGAACAATTTTTCCAATTACTTCGTTGTCGTCTTCGACCGGCCATTCACAGCGCACGGAACGTGGACACCCGACGGCGTTCAGGAAAATGGAACCAAACTGGCCGAACGCCATGTGGGCGCTTATGTGAAGTTCGACCTGTCCGCCGGCGGATCGGTGAGTTGTAAAGTCGCTTCGTCCTACATCAGTCCCGAGCAGGCCCAGCGGAATCTGGACCGTGAAATCGGCAACGCGGATTTCGACACGGTATTGAAACGTGCCGACGCGCGCTGGAACGAAACGTTTGACATGATCAGCGTTGAAGGCGGATCCGAAGAACAGCAACGCACGTTCTACAGCGCGTTCTATCGCAGCGTGATTTTTCCGCATCGCTTCTTTGAATTCGATGAGAACAATCAGCCGGTTTATTTCAGCCCGTACGACGGCAAGATTCACCAGGGTTATCTCTACACCGACACGGGATTCTGGGACACGTTCCGCGCGTCGCATCCGCTTTACAATCTGCTCTTCCCGGAAGTCAGCGCAGAAATCATGCAGGGCCTGCTCGCCGCCTACGATCAAAGCGGCTGGCTGCCTTCCTGGTCCAGCCCGGGTCATCGCGGCTGCATGATCGGCAATCACGCCTTTTCATTGCTCGCGGATGCGTGGGTGAAAGGCATCACGAATTTCGCCGCGGGCAAAGCGGTGGACGCCATGGTTCACGATGCCAATACACAGGCGCCGAATTTCTGTCGTTCCATTGGCCGCGACGGCGCGGAGTTCTACAAGACCCTCGGCTACACGCCTTATCCGGAAGTTCACGAAGCCACGGCCAAAACTCTGGAATATGCGTATGACGATTTCTGCGCCGGCGTTCTGGCCCGCAGCATTGGACGCAATGCCGAAGCCGAGGCGTTTGCCAAAAGTGCGATGAACTACACGAATGTCTTCGATGCGAAGATTGGTTTCGTTCGCGGCCGCAAAGCCAATGGCGATTGGGGCGATAACTTCGATCCGACCGAATGGGGCGGACCGTTCACCGAAGGCAATTCCTGGCACTGGACCTGGAGCGTGTTCCAGGATGTGCCTGGCCTGATCAAGTTGATGGGCGGCGATGAAGCGTTCGGCAAAAAACTGGATGGCGTCTTCTACACGCCGCCGGATGTGAACGTCGGAACCTATCGCGGCATGATTCACGAAATGACCGAAATGGTCGCCTTGAACATGGGCCAGTACGCGCACGGCAATCAGCCGATCCAGCACATGATTTATTTGTATGATTACATCGGCCAGCCGTGGAAAGCACAGGCCCGCGCGCGCGAAGTGATGGGCCGCTTGTATCAGTCCACGCCCGACGGCATGTGCGGCGATGAAGACACGGGCCAAATGTCTTCGTGGTACGTGTTCAGCGCGCTGGGCTTTTATCCGGTGACGCCCGGCACCACGGAATACCTGATCGGCAGCCCGTTGTTCGACCGCGCGACAGTGACCTTGCCGAATGGAAAGAAGTTTGTGGTGACCGCGAAAATGAATGGACCGCAACGTCCTTACATCCGTCGCGCCAACCTGAACGGAAAGGAATTTTCGAAAACGTTCCTGACGCACGATCAGATCGTGAACGGTGGCGAACTCGTTTTCGAAATGACCTCCGCGCCGGATTACAAATGGGCGACCGCGCCGGAAAGCCGTCCGGAATCGGCGATGAAATTGTTGAAGGCGAACTGAGGATTCGTAGCAGCGGCCGGGGTTGAGGCGGAAAACTGCCCTCACCCCGGCCCTCTCCCATCCGATGGGAGAGGGAGAATTGGAGAATGCGTTCGGTGAAGGAGAACGCTCGGGAAATGATTCTGTCTGAGAAATAATTCTGCCTGAAATCAGACGCTTCGAGATTGTGGGAGCGCGAACTGATTTCTCCCTCTCCCATCGGATGGGAGAGGGCCGGGGTGAGGGTTTCGTTTTCCTTTCTCTAATCTCCAGTTTGAACCCACAACAACGAACGCAGAACATAGAATACGGACAAGACAGGCGCCTCGGTCGGAGCGCGGACTTCAGTCCGCGGGCCACAATCAATCCACCGCGAACC
>DASTXC010000038.1:0-12152 GCA_035765675.1 Verrucomicrobiia bacterium | reverse complement strand
TCTTACGGTAATCAGATCTTTCACAGGCCAGGGCATAGACCTGACACGCTGCCAAATCCAAAATCGCTGTCCACCATGTCTCCGCACACCCGTCAACCATGTACCCGGTCCATACAAGCGAAGCCGGAGGAGAGGGACTCGAAAATGGTGCGGGTGTCAAGTTGCGCCCCTTGATCCAAGGTCGGTGATATTTGGCTGGACGAGATTTGGAATTCGAAGATAGAAGGACTGTGTTGTGACGGACGGCCGGTGAATTCAACGGAAGAAAAAATCAGGAGCGATATGAAAACACCTCAAAAGCTTGGATTGATTGCGGTTGTGGTCTTTGTCATTTCACATTTTCTGCCTGCTTATGGTGAAGGGTCCGGCTTCGCTTGTTTTGTTGTTTGCTGGAAAATTCTTTTGGGTCGGGATGCTGATGTTTTCAGTGGAGGCTGGTTTTATTATTCGGGATTTGTGATCTCCAGTGTGCTTTTCATCGCGCTGGCCGCGGCGCTGTTTACGACGAAGAAGCGTCGGGGACTTCGGTCGGGTGTTTCAGTGGCTTGCTTGTTGCAGGTAGTGTCGTGTTAATCCTGAACATTCTTCAACACCCGCCAGAAATCGGTGAAATCAAGGTCGGTTATTATGCATCGAGCTTTCACATTTCGCCCCGTTGGGGCTTTCAATTCCCCTGAAAAATCGATTTCAAATACGCCGTGTTCGCGCCGAAGTTGCCGCGGACGTTTCTTGAATCGCTTGCCTTGCGCGAACGCTCGATCACCAGCCAGCCGCTCCAGCCCATTTCATCAAGCGTGGCTTTCACTTTCGGCATATCGATCTTCGGATCGTCCTGGAGCCAGACGCCATCCTGATCCGTGCAATGAATCTGGCAGATGCGATCCTTGCCCAGCACGCGCAGTTCGTGAATGAGATCACGGTTGTTCTGAATCGCATTGGCGAAGTTGTAATAAATCTTGATCGCCGGTGAGCCGACTTCCTCCAACAGCTTGACCTGATCTTCGGCGGGCAATTCGGTTTCGATGCCGAGAATCACGCCGGCTTTTTCCGCGCGCGGACCGAGTTCCTTCAAACGTGCGATCACTTTATCGCGCAATTCCGGATGCTTCACCAGATCGCTGCGTACGCCGAGCGGCAGGAACGCGATTTTCACGTTCATCGCTTTCATGGTGTCGATGCAATCCTGCACCATGCGCGGCACGGTTGGGCGTTCGGCAAACGACTGCGCGTAAAAGCCCGACATCGCGAGCGAGGAAATTTCCAGTCCGAGTTCTTTGGCCTTGTCGAGAAACTGCCGGCGCACTTCCGGATCCGCGAGATGATTTTCAAACGTTTCGCGCTGGCCCAAACTGCCCATGTCCACTTCAACGCCATCCGCGCCGATGTCTTTGGTCAATTGAAACGCGCCGAGTTTCTGGCGCTTCAAAATCATCCAGTCGCACACCGCAATTTTGTAACGCTGATTCGAAACGGCTGGGCCATCTGATGTTTCCGCCGCAACGGAAATCGGATTCAAATTCAGCAACAGCAATGCAGCAGTGAAAATGGTCGCCGAGGAAATCTGCCGTGAAAACGTTTTTAAATTACGCATATAAATTTCAGTTGAGAACTGGTTTAAGTTGAGGATCGAAGACGTATTCGCCGCCTTTTTTGGTAATGCATTTGAAGGTGCGATCGCCGCAGCGCAGCAGACACGGCTGGCCGAGTTTGGAACGCAGCGTTACTTGCTTCAGCGCGCCGCCGCGCCAGGTGAGATCGACTTCAAATCCGCTGCGCGCGCAAAGTCCTTTCACCGATCCGTTCGGCCACGCTTTCGGCAACGCAGGCAGCAGATCGAGAATGCGAAGCTCGGATTCGGTTCCGGCGTTTTGCACCTGATGGCTTTGCAACAGCATCTCCGCAATGCCGGCCGGCGCGCCAAGATTGCCGTCGATCTGAAACGGTCCGCAAAGATCGAACAGGTTCGGCAACGTGCGTTTCTGAATCAAACCTTCGAACTGGCGATACGCGAAATCGCCATCGCCTGCGCGCGCCCACAACGGCATCCGCCACGCATAACTCCAGCCCGTGCTGCCATCGCCGCGCCACTTCAATAAAACCTTCGCGGCTTCGAACAACTTCGGAGTCGCGGGTATGATTTCTTCGCCGGGAAAAAGTGCGAACAGTGGCGACATGTGCCGATGATTGTTGTTCGGCATGTCAACGTCCTCCAGCCATTCCTGAAGCTGACCGTGCTTGCCAATTTGATCCGGCGCAATCTGGCTTCGCACACGTTCGAGTTCGGCGGCGAACTTTTTGTCCATGTTCAAAACTTTCGCGGCGTGAATCGTGTAAGTCATCAACGCGCGAATGATCTGATGATCCATCGTCGGGCCAATGCACAACGAACCCTGCTCGGGCGAATACGACGGGCCGCTGACGAGCCAGCCGGTTTTTGGATCCTTGATCAGGTAATCCACGAAAAACAGCGACGCCTGTTTCAAAACCGGATACGCGTGCGCGAGAAATTTTTTATCGCCGGTGAACTGGTAATGTTCCCAGAGATGCTGGCAGAGCCATGCGCCGCCGGTAGGCCAGATGCCGTCGATGTTGTTGATCGGTGCGGTGCCACGCCAGAGATCGGTGTTGTGATGCGCAACCCAGCCGCGGCAGCCGTATTGTTCTTTGGCGGTGCGCGCGCCGCTGATCGCGAGATCGTCAATCAGATCGAAAAGCGGTTCGCCGCATTCGCTGAGATTGCAAAGCTCGCTGAGCCAGTAATTCATTTCGCAATTGATGTTCAGCGTCCATTTGCTTTCCCACGGCGGATTGAGTTCTTCATTCCAGACGCCTTGAAGATTTGCGGGCTGACTTCCGGGACGGCTGCTGGCAATCAGCAGATAGCGGCCATATTGAAAATGCAGGGTGGCCAGCGCGGGATCGCTTTTCAGTCCTGAACTTTTCACCGCGCGCAAACGTTGATCCGTCGGCGCGTTCGTCTGATCGTTGGCGCCCAGATCAAGACTCATCCGACGAAAGAGTTTCCGGTAATCTGCAAGGTGATCGGCGCGAACCTGTTCGAATTTCCGCCGGCTGATTTTTTTCAAAACCGCGGCGCAATGCTTGGCAGGATCGGCCGTGACATTTTCAAAGTTTTTGAAGCTGGTCGCGGCGGTTAGATACAGCGTGGCGGAATTGGCGTTCTGAACGGAAATGGAATTGCCGTTCGTTTTGATGTTGCCGCCGGAAAGAACGACCTTGACGCGCGATTCAAAGCGCAAGCCGTTCGTGGGTAGCTGGCCGGTGAGCGAAAGTGTGTCGAGGCTGAGCGCGCGGGTTTGGGAATTCGTGTGCGGACTGTCCATTTCGAGTGTGAAGCTGAGGCGCTCGAAATGATCGGCGGTCAGGTGAATGACAATTGCCTGATCGGGATAACTCGCGAACGCTTCACGGCGAAAGCTGACTTCGCCAATGCGATAACTCGTGGTCGCGATGGCGGAATCGAGGTCGAGTTCGCGGCGGTAATCGGCCGGTTGATCATGTCCGACAAAATGCAGGTGTAGATCGCCGAACGGCTGATACGGCATCTGCCGGACGGGATCGCTCAAAAATTTTTCCTTGCCCAGCTTTTGCGCTTCAGCGGTTTTTCCATCGAGCAAAAGGCGGCGCAGTTCTGCAAGTTGATCGCCTGCGCCGGCGCGAACGTAATCGTGCGGTTTGCCGCGCCAGAGCGTGTCTTCATTGAATTGAATGCGCTCGTCTTCCGTGCGGCCAAAAATCATTGCGCCCATGTGCCCGTTTCCAATCGGCAAGGCTTCGGTCCATTTGGCAGCGGGTTGCAGATACCAAAGCTTGAGCGCGTTGTTGTCATCGGCGCGCAAATTCCAGACGACGGAAAATAAAAACGCGAGCAGCAGGAGCGCGGATTTCAATCCGCGCGCAAGTAGCGCAGGTTTCCCAACCTGCTGTATCGCCGATTTCAAAATCGGTGCACCGCGAAAAGCTTCAGCCGAATTGGAAATCACCAACCGTGCAGGTTTGGAAACCTGCGCTACGGCAGACCTGGAAGTCTGCGCTACGAGTTTTACGTTTCGAAAATTCATGGATCAATTACTACACGATAAAAGCATTGCGGTCCGGCGGCCTCGTTCGGATCGATCAGCGTGATCGGCGCGCCTTCTCCCGCAATGACTGGTCCGAGATTTTCCCAATCGCCGGACAAGTTATCCTGCGATTGCAGTTGATACGTGTGTCCGGCGTATCCCTGAATCGTGACTTCAAAATGCGTTCCTGTCATTGCGGCGGAGTTCAGATAAATGCGATCGCGATTAAGAATCGTTCCGGTGTTTACGAAATTCGACGGCAACGTTCCGCGCCAGCTCATCACGTCCATCGTTCCAGCGTTAGTAAAACCGCCGCTCACGTTCAGCGCCGCCGAACCGATCAAACGCAATGTGCCGCGATTCACCAGATCATTGGTGACGATCAGCGCACCCGACGATCCAATCGCCACCGCGCAATCCTCCGCGATTTCCAATCGATTCGCGATTCGCAACCAGCCGTATGTGATTTTCAGCGTCGCTTGATTTGTCAGTTGCAAAATTCCTGCGCATTGTCCAACAGCATCCACGACCGCAGTGGCATTGCTGATGATGGCGGTGTCGAAGCGACTGGGCTGCCAGCGGGAAAAGGTCGGCGCATTTCCAATCCCGGAAATGTTCAGCGTCACGCCGCTGACGGTCCAATTGAAAATTTCTGCGTAACGGTCACTGGTGTTTTCGCCAAAGACAATCGGTCCGGGAGCAGGCCAGGCGGCGATTTCGTTCAGATATTCCTCCAGATCGGTGTAGCCGTCGTTGTCGAAATCCGCGTTGTTGTTCGGCGTCAACGGATCGACGCCGTGATCGATTTCCCAATCATCGGGCAATCCATCCTGATCGGTGTCCCAGTTGGGCGGACGATTGAACGGCGCGGTGCCCGTGACCGGATCGGCGCGCCACGCCAGCAGATTACGCCATTCCACGCCTTCGTTTGGATCGTCGTTAAACGGATCGTCTGCCCAAGCGATAATTTTTCCGGTGCCGGTGTAAGTCTCGTGAATGAGCCGTTCGTCGATGGAATCAACCGCGTCCACATTTCCCGTTTCAAATTCATAATCGCGTTCCCACCAGCGTGAGCCGACGTAACGCAGCACATTTCGAAACGCATTGCTGGCGGTGAGTGTGACGCCAATGTTCACGTCGTAAGCAATGCCTTGCGGCGCGATGCTGCTGAAGTTGTTGTCAGCGGACGTGGTGTCGTTGGGATCGCCGTCCTTGTTGGTGTCCTTGAGATTGCCGATGCGAAAAACGCGGGTGCGGGTGGAATCCGCGCCATTGAAAATTCCCGTTCCTCCAGAGGCGTGCGTCAGGCCGTAGTTCGTTCCGCCAATCGGATCGTCGCCGCCCGGTCCGGCCAGGTAAAAGTTGTTGATGAAGTTATTGAAGCTGGGTTGTCCACTGGCGCCGCCGCCCGCTGTTCCAAGCCAGTTGTAGAAAACGTTGTTGCGAAAATCATTGAAAGCGCCGGTGCCGACTTCACTGCCGACGCGTGGCAGGCGGCCTTTCATGTGTGCGTAGAGATTGTTGAGGATGCTGATCTTTGCATTCGATCCAGCCTGGAGCAGATGCGCCAGCGCGTGGCCGGTGTATTTCACGCCGGACGCTTCGGCATCGGCCTGGGGATAATTCTGCGCCTGGGAAATGTTGCAGTATTGAACGGTCAGATTCGCGGCGAGTTCGTTGCAGGAAACGGATTCGTCGGTCGTGAACAACGTCGTGAGATGATCCATCATGATGTTCTGGCCGCTGATATCGAGCGCGTCGTAAACATACGAATCCGGAAAATCGCCGGGCGTGGGCGGCGTGGGCGGATTGTGAAATCCCTGCATGCCATAACCGGGCGCAAACATGAGATTGCGAATGATGCTGTTGGTTGCGCCGGGCTTGGTAACGCCACCCATGATGATGACCGGGCCGGGCGCGGTTTGTCCGGCGACGGTGACGTTTTTCGGAATGTTGTAGCGCGATTGGCCGGAGTTCCAGCCGTTGTCGTAATTGCTTTCCGCGCCGTAACGTCCGAGCCAGAACACGCCCGCGACATCGAAAACAATGGTGCGCGAAACACCGGCGGGAAAATTTCCGTCGGTCAAACCGTAACGCAAAGTTCCGGGCGCGCTGTCATTGAAATTTTTGTCGAGCTTCGTGACGTGATAAACAATGCCGCCGCGCCCGCCAGTGACGTATTTGGCCGCGCCATCCGCGCCGGGAAATGCGGGAAGAAGTTCGGCGGCGGAAGCAGAAATGGGTGCGTTGAGCTGCTGAAAAACAAGCAAGGCAGAAAGTAAAGTTGCGGAAAAAGCGGAACGAGGAAAAACGCCGAACCATGAACTCCGAACATCGAACTTCGAACCCGACCGCGAAGGCGTTTGCAAACATCGATTTAAGATTCGAGCCGAACTCGCAGCGCGGAGAATCTGTTCACGCCGAACGCTCGCAAGCGCGAGCCGCGCTACCGCGGTTCTGATTAGATATCTCCGATCTTCAGTTTCGTTCGGAGTTCGGAGTTCGATCTTCATGGTTCGATGTTTAACGGAGAACGAAACCGGAATTTTGCTGAAGCGCTGTTCTTCCCCCTCTCCCATCCGATGGGAGAGGGGCCGGGGTAAGGGTATTTCGTGTCAGAACAAATTCGCGACTGCACTCGCGTTCAGGCTTTATTCCGCCGATCCACATTGTTCTTCAGATTCGTCCAGTCCGTCTTCTTCGCTTTGGGATTCAGGCCATTGATGAAGTCTTCGATATTCGTGTAGCCATCGCCATTCAGATCACCGCTGGCGTCGGAAGCGTCGTTTGGATTCAAACCGTATTTCTTTTCCCAGTCATCTGGCAGGCCGTCGTTGTCCGAATCTTGATACGGTTTTCCCTGATAGTTTGGATAGCCGCCCACCTGCGAAGGATCGGTGATGATGCCTTCGGAAACGCGTTCGAGAATCCCTTGAATCACTTCAGAACTGTAGCCGACATCGCTGAATTTCTGAGCGGCGTTTGGACCGGGTTTGGCGGTGACCTTGCCGGTGCGAACGGTTTTCGTGATGCGTTGATCCACTGCGTCGCGTTTGGGCAAAGTCGCTCCGGCGTTGTCGAGGACGTATTGATACGCGTCTTTGGCCGAAAGAATCTTCAACGGCGCGTGCGGGAACGGTTCGTCCACGCGAATCTTCGGAAGCACGGATTCGACAGGCGCGCGTGACTCCGGTTGAACGCCGCCATCCCAATTGTTTTTCGTCACCTGCGCGTTGCCTTCCACCACGTTGCCGTCCACGTACGCTTTTCCAAAATTATCCACCACGGTTTTGCTGCGTTCGGATTCCGGCTTGAGAATGCGCCAGGCAATCGGTTTGCCCGAAGGCGTCGCCGGGCCGGGTTTGAAATAATTGTTGATGATGTTGAACAGACTGCGTTGATCGCCGCCATCGATGGTGCGGTGAACCCAATTGAACAGAACATTGTTCACGAACGTAAAATCGCCATACATGCCCACACTGGGATTGCGTCCGGAATTGCAGGCCCAGAGATTGTGATGAAAGGTGCTGTTCAATCCGCCGATCGTGCTGCCGAACGCGTGGTTGTAGGTGTTGAGCGCTTCGCTGAAAATGGAATTCTGGATCGTGATGTTCACGGTCGGCAGTTTCAATTCCTTGCCGCCTTCCGGGGGCTGATACATGTGACGGTACATCGACATGCATTCATCCAGTCCCCAACTCGCGGAAACATGATCGATCATGATGTTGCCGGTCGGATTGCCGCCGATGGAATCGTTGCGATCGCCGACCCAGGTTTCACCGCGGCGAAAACGCATGTGACGAATGATCACGTCGTGCGTTTCCAGTTCCACGGTATTTCCCGCAATGCAAACGCCGTCGCCCGGCGCGGTGCTGCCCGCAATCGTGATGTACGGCGCGCGAATGCGAATGCGATCTTTCAAGTGAATGATGCCGGCGACATTGAAAACGACAATGCGCGGGCCGCCGGTTTCACACGCTTCGCGAAAACTGCCGGGGCCGCTGTCGTTCAGATTCGTGACCACGAGAACCGTTCCGCCGCGTCCGCCGAATGAATACATGCCGCCGCCCCACGCGCCGGGAAACGCCGGAATTTTCGCCTGCGGCAAATCGCCGGGTTCAGCCGCGCCGGGAAGATAGGGTTTACCTTTCGCCTCCCATTCTTTGATCGCAGGTAGCGCTTTGGCGAATGCTTCGTTGGATCGACGATCCGCGGCGGCTTTGCGTTCATTGGCTTCGGACTGAATACCGGACGAGATGCGGGGATATTGCGCCAGCGCGGACGAGGCGGTGAACGCGAGGAGAACCGCGAGCGCGGCACGGACGAGGGAGTTGTTTAATTTCATATCGGATTATCGGAATTGGAAATGAGCGGGGAAGTTGTGGCGGGAATTACTTTCTCAGATTCGCTTCGCCTTTTTTCAAATCGTAACCGGCTTTGGAAAGATAATTGTTGATGCGGCCTTTGTATTTTCCGAACACCGCATGCTTTTCGCGGGAGCTGCCCTGATCCATTGCAATTTCGCGCGCTTCAACCAGCCAGGACCTGATCTGATTTTTTTGTTCCGCACTCAAATCCGGATACATTTTCATGTAGGCGTTGTAAGTGACTTGGACGACGCCATAGGTCAAACCGTCCTTCACCTGATCGACCTGGGCCGGGGTCAATTCGTGGGAAAGCTTCGCCAGAAAATTCGTGTGCAACTCCGCGAGCTGATTCCGGGCTTTCGCCTGCACGGCTTCGACTGCTTCGGCGCTGGCTTTTTTGTCATCGGCGAATTTCGTTTTTGCGGCCTTGATCGCGGCGTCCCGGGGATCGTGAATTGCGCGCAGATCACGATACTGCTGCGCAATGAGATCGCGAACCCGTGTTTTCTGCGCGCCGTCACTGAGTTCGAGTGTGGCGACGATTTTGTCCGCGCGTTCCTGGATGGTTTTGAGATAAGCGGCTTCGGCGTCGGGCGATTCGGAGTTCTGCGCGGCTGCGGGAACGATGCAGGAAAGCAGCAAAGCAATCAGTGCGAGACAATGCTTCATGGTAGATACTTGTTTCGCCGGATTGGACGCGCGCCGTCAATCACAGGTGTCAATATCACCTGCCAAAAATCTTGAGGAAATTGCCAAGGCAGGTTGACGGAAGATGGCATTTGATCTCTCCCGCCGGGCGTTTGAACGGTCGCGTTTTCGTTAGAACCACACCCCATAGGAGACCTGCTGTTGCGCCATTACGGTGATGCGTCACCGGTTCCGGACGGAAACGGCAAGGATGAAAAAACGCCAGACGAATCAATCTTAACACAAGGCAGAAGCATGAAAGCGAGACATCAAACATCGGACATGAGCGCCCGGGCGGGCAGAGACACGGATCAGATTCAAAAGGAAATTGTGGATTGGCTGCGCGATGCCTACGGCATGGAACGCGGATTGGAATCCGCATTGGAAAAACAATCGAAGAACGAGGAAGCCAGTGCGGAAATTCGGCGTCGCGCCTCGATGCATCTGGCGGAAACGCGCCGTCATGCCGAAGCCGTGAAATTGCTGCTGCAAACACTGGGCACGGACACTTCATCCTTGAAAACCGGAATGGGCATGATGGCTCAGAGCGCCAAGGGCATGATGACGGTGTTTGCCCGTGACGAACGCATCAAGGACCTGCTGGATTCCTACATGATGGAGCATTTCGAAATTGCGTGTTACACCGCGCTGGCAGCCGCAGCGGAACGGGCCGGGCTGATGCAAGTGGTGGAAACCTGCCGCAGCATCATTCCCGATGAAGAACGCATGGCGGAAACGATTATCACGGCATTGCCGGACGAAGTTTCAGATTATCTTTTTGAAGAAACCGTGAGACGTTGAACCGCGAAAGTTCGGTTTTACGAAATGAAAAAAGGACGGCATTGCTGCCGTCCTTTGCGTAGTTGTTGGATTAGTACGAAAAATTAAACCGTGTAGGTTCCGGACGCCGTCGTGCCACCACGGCCGGTCCAGTTCGTGTGAAAGAATTCGCCGCGGGGTTTGTCCACGCGTTCGTAAGTGTGCGCCCCGAAATAATCGCGCTGCGCCTGGAGCAGGTTTGCCGGCAACACGGCGCTGCGGTATTGATCGTAAAACGCCAATGCGGTGCTGAATGCCGGAACCGGAATGCCTTTCTTGGCCGCGGTCGCAACGATGTTTCGCCAGCCTTTCTGACAGCGTTTGATTTCGCCGCGGAAATAATCGTCGAGCAACAGATTCGAAAGCTTCGCGTTTTTATCGTAGGCTTCCTTGATTTTGCCAAGGAAACGCGAACGAATGATGCAGCCGCCGCGCCACATCAGCGCAATGCCACCGTAGTTAAGGTTCCATTTGTATTCCTTCGCCGCGGCGCGCATCAGCATGTAACCCTGCGCGTAGCTGACAATCTTCGAAGCGTAAAGCGCATCGCGAATGTCGTTGATGAACTGCTTTTTCTTTTCCGGATTGGCGGCGATGCTCGTCAGGGCAGGGCGGGGGCCTTTAAGTTTTCGCGCGGCTTTCACGCGTTCATCTTTCAATGCGGAAACGCAGCGGGAGTAAACCGCTTCAGCCATCAACGTGATCGGAATTCCGAGATCCTGCGAATTGATCACGGTCCATTTGCCGGTGCCTTTCTGACCGGCGGTATCGAGAATCTTATCCACGAGCGGCGCGCCGTCGTCGTCTTTCTTCGCCAGAATATCGCGGCTGATTTCGATGAGGTAACTATCCAGTTCGCCCTGATTCCATTCGGCGAAAACCTGGTGCATTTCATCCGGCGTCATGCCGAGGCCGTTTTTCAGAATGTTGTAGGCTTCGCAGATCAACTGCATGTCGCCGTACTCGATGCCGTTGTGAACCATCTTCACGTAATGGCCCGCGCCGCCTTCGCCGACCCAATCACAGCATGGCGCTGAACCGCCGGCTTCTTCGACCTTCGCGGCGATGCTTTGGAAAATATCCTTCACATGCGGCCACGCGGCGGGCGATCCACCGGGCATGATGCTCGGGCCTTTGCGCGCGCCTTCTTCACCGCCGGAAACGCCGGTGCCGATGTATTGCAGGCCTTTGCTCTCGACGTATTTCACGCGGCGGGCGGTGTCTTCAAAAAGCGAATTGCCGCCGTCGATGATGATGTCGCCCGGCTCGAGATGCGGCAGTAGATGTTCGATGAATTCGTCCACGGGTTTGCCGGCCTTGACCATCAACATGACGCGGCGGGGGCGTTTGAGGAGCTTGACCATTTCTTCGATCGAATGCGCGCCGATGACTTTGGTGCCTTTGGCTTCGTTGGCGAGAAAGTGATCGACCTTTTCGACGGTGCGGTTGAAGGCGGCCACGGTGAAGCCGTGATCGTTCATGTTCAAAATCAGATTCTGGCCCATGACGGCCAGTCCAATGACAGCAATATCAGCGTTCGGTTCCATGTTTTGCTTTCTGTTTAAAGATGCAAGTGAATGCCCATCTGCGCGCCAGCGTTACAAAACCCGCAAATCCGGGCGAGAAGAATTTGCGGGAGGGAGAGGGAAGGTGTCTGGAAAATGAGGAAGATTCGGTCATAGCATTAAGGCGAACCAACCACGGAGGAACACGAAATAAAGGGATTTAAAAAGTAATTTGGCTGAGATTCCATCGCTGATCCGTGTGTATCGATATTCATCTCCGATCAGGATTTTACTTCAGTGATTTGGTCGAAGCGGCCCTCTTACCAATGATGCAGGATGCTCTTTTTGCCATCAAATTGCGCGAAGCGTTTGGAGTGCGTGCGCTTCAGCGCCGCTTTGAGAATAGATGGGGACTCGTGTAACTCGTCCTTCCGAAACAAAGCGAAACTGTGTGAGAAAGCGGGACTCGTATAACTCGCCCCTCTGGACTCTTTTCTCCGGGAATTACATCACGGGAGGCAAGGCGCCGCCGGTGAAGGCTGAGGTCCGTTCGCGCATCCATTCCCAGTCCTGGCGATCCGCAGGATCGGTGATCAACGAAGAATAGTCACTGGTTTTGCGACCGTGCTTCATCCACTTGTGCGCTTCTGAATGGCCGTCCGCGAAGGCAAAACCCGCACCGGCGTTGTGAT
>DASTXC010000037.1:0-16663 GCA_035765675.1 Verrucomicrobiia bacterium | reverse complement strand
ATTGCTGCACAAGCTTCAACGGAGCCGCACTCGATTGAGTGCGGAGAGATCCCGCACCAACCGCGACTGGTGAGGCGGCTTTCCGCTTCAACGGAGCCGCACTCGATTGAGTGCGGAGAGGCTCAACCGTTTTGCTGTCGTCGGTGTCAAAGAAATGCTTCAACGGAGCCGCACTCGATTGAGTGCGGAGAGATTTTGCTCGGATACAAAGACGCACGTGGATTGACGGCTTCAACGGAGCCGCACTCGATTGAGTGCGGAGAGGTCATTCGCCACGATGTCGCAATAGACTATTCCGTTCGGCTTCAACGGAGCCGCACTCGATTGAGTGCGGAGAGGTGATGGATTCGCAAACGAATCCCTCGGCGCGTTCGGCTTCAACGGAGCCGCACTCGATTGAGTGCGGAGAGTGGCATACTTTACTTGTCGGGCGGAGAGCCTCCGGTCGTGCTTCAACGGAGCCGCACTCGATTGAGTGCGGAGAGAACGCGGCGACGATCAGCACAATCCAAAGCTGCCAAGGCTTCAACGGAGCCGCACTCGATTGAGTGCGGAGAGTGCCTTTCTGTTAATCCTTCTGGCGCAAGAACGCAATCCTTCGATTGCGACCGGCGCGCTCATTATCAGGGCAGGCAGATTCATCGGAGATGATCATTTGTCATTATTCATTTGCGTGGAAGTGTTTACGTCATGCGAGCGATGGCGGGGTGTTCCGCGGCACCCCGCCGCTCGCAGATTCAATTGTCAAAGACCAAGGAAATTCAAACCACGTAACACGGCGCATCCAGTTTCACGTAAGGCAGGCCCAAAGCGGTAATCACCCGATCTCCGCGACCTTCCGCCGGCCCGAGTCCGACAAAAATCACCTGATCCTCATCATGGTTGATGATGCTGCTCAAAACGGTTTCCAACTCAATCTTTTCTGACGGACTCAAATCACATTCAAACACTGAGAACTGAAGGTGATCGCCAAAGTTGCTGCACGTCCGGAACACCTTTCGCAGCCGTTTGTCATTCGCCACGTCGTAACAAACCAGGTAGGTCGTGCGCATAAATTACCTCGTCATCAACGGAATGTATTCCGCGATTTCACCGGTCAGTGTTTTTGCCAGCAACCGGGCCTGCAATTCCAACGCGCGGCGATAGCTCACTTTGTAATCAAAGAGCGGATGCGTGATAAGCGAACTCATCCGTTGCTCGTAAGTCTGAAAAAAGCGTTTCCGTCCCGGCGCTGAAAGGTTCACGGCCTGGCCCGCTTTGACAAAATCCTTGTCTGTGATGACTCGGTTATTGATGCAACTCAAGACGGTGGATTCGGCAATGAGCGGACGAAATTCTTCCATCAAATCCAATCCCAACGCTGGCCGGCCGAAACGTGGTTGATGATAAAATCCCAGGTACGGATCGAATCCCACGGCCAGCACTGCCAGCGTGCAGTCTTTTGCCAACATGCTATAGGCGAGTGAGAGCATCGCATTGACGGGGTCGGTGGGCGGGCGGCGATTGCGATGGTTGAAGTTGAAATTGAATGTGCGTTGTTTCGTGCTCTCAACCTGTAGGCCCAGCCCGGGAAGATCGTCTTCCACTTTCACCATGCCACTGAAGTATTGGAAATATTGGCTCGCCGCTGCGCCTTCAATTCCAAGCAGTTCCTCAATTGATTTCGCCACCAGCGCGTCTTCCGAAGCGCGCTTCAGCCTCAGGATGGCGGCCGCCGGCGGTTCAAGATGATTGCGCATCAGCAGCGTGCGATGATTTCGAATCTTCCCATGCACGAACTGTCGCGCCAGCGACAAGCAGGTCTTTTCATCCCGCGCCAGACGAAATTGCTCCATGCGGAGAAACACATTTTTCAGCGCATGACCTCGCGTGATTCCATAAAACCAGCCGCCCATCGAAAAATAGGTGACGGGCACTTCCTGTTCGCAGAGGGATTGAATGGCTTGCGTGGAGATTTGAATATTACCGAACAGCGCAACGTGCGAGACATCGCGCATCCGCACTTCATCAACGAGCCTTTCTCGTTCTTTGATTGTCAGAACCTCGTCTTTGCAGCCGACGCGATATCCCGGCGTATTCAGATAGAGCGGGCGGGTATCATCGCGCGCGGCAATCAACCGTCTCGGAGCTTCACTTTCAGGTGCTGGGATTTCAGAACTCGCCTCATCAACTTTGGCTGTGGTTTGCGACAGCATCCGCGTTTCGTCCGGCAGACAAACCGGAGCGAGCGAACACCGCACGCATTTTGGCGAATGAATCAACGGCGCGGGGATCGGTCCAGCGATTACCCTTTTCGCCTCTGTGATTTGTTCGAGAATCCAATGTTCCAGTTCCGGAGTGATCGGCAGACGGACGCGTTGTTTCGTGGCGCGATAATAGATCACGCCCTCGTTGCAGGTGTATCCATTGTCGCGCAGAATCAACGCCTGCAGGCCGAGTTGCATCTTGTCCGTATCCCAAAGTTCGTTGGACTCCGCGCCTTCTTTCGGAGCGCCCGCTTTGTAATCCACCGGGCAAACCTCCAGGGCGGATAACAGATCCTCTTTCCCGGTTTCACTGACCCGCTCAGCTCGCGCTTCAACCAGATCCATCTTCGCGACGATGCCCAATCGTTCCGAACCCATCTGCACGGAACGCGAATGAATCGTTTCCGATTCTCCATCGCCGTTCGGGGAAGACTGCGGAGCTGACGCGTCCTGGCTTTGCTCAGACTCGGCATCGGCCGTGGTTTTTGCTGCCGTCGTTTTCTCTGCTTTGGATTTCTTCCCGGCGGCAGGCAATGTGCCGTTCCCGGAATCAACGCGCTTATGAAGAGCGTCACCGCGCAAGGTGTCTGCGCTCTCGACGAACACGCCTTCCACAAACTCGTAATAAAACAGCCGCTGACAATAAACGAACTCGTTCATCATCCGGGCGGGAATTGCAGTCTGATTTTCCGAAGGGCGGGGCAGGGGAGAAGGGGCGGCAGGCTGCGGCATGCTGATCTTCGCAACCTCCGTTTCCACGGTGCCTGGCGTTGATTCAACCCGCAGAACAATCTTCAGTTTTTTCGGATCAGAACCCGTTTGATCAGGCAAACGCGGGGCCGCTGGTTTCGTGGCCGTTGATTCAGCAGGGTCCCTGGATGTTTGAATTTTTTTCGGTGTGCTGAACCGATTCTCCGCAGCAGCGGATGGATTCTCTTCATTCATAATGGTGAACCTCTGTGCGAGGTATCGGCGGAATCAGCCCGGGATTAAGCGGATTCCGCAATGCCCGGGAAAATGACCGGACGGACGTATCTCAATTTCACTGCCCGGAGTGAAACGGAATCAAAATTTCACGAGTCCTCAGCTCCCATCCCGGAGTTTGATTGATCGGCAAATTCCGACGCGCACTCTGGCAGCGCATTCCCGGAACGCACTTCAATGTCTGAGATATCCTTGTTGATGCTCTCAGCGATCACCCGCTGCGTGATGTCCGTCAGATAACTTTGCAGCGTGCGATCCAATTCCTGAAACTCGGGCCAGAGCGTCAGGTGAACAAACCGTTTGGGCACGCGAACCATGACTGTGGTGCGACGCTGCCGAGCGTAGCGATAAGGCCGCAGATTGTATCGCCGGCACAAGGCCACGAACAACCGGTGAGACCAGGGATTGCGCAGCGCGAAGCTGAATTCCACCGGCGGATCGGTTTCCGCGGAATGGTTCAACCTTTGCCGAATGCGATCCGCCGCTTCGCCGGCCGCGGCTTTTTCGCCGGGAGTCGCCGCGCGATCCGCGAATAACGATTCGATCCGCCTGAGTTTTTCGATCAGCCGCTGATGTTCCGGAGATTCCATAAGATTGAGATCAGGCGAACAACTGTTCGAACAATTCCGCCGCGCGGCGTTTGCCGTCATCCGTGAACACCACGGACTTGTTCTTGTTTTTGGGATCGGCGATGAGGCCCTTTTGATGCAGTCGATCGAGCGCCTCCCAATCATGACCTTTCCAGGCGCAGGTGGCAGCGAATTCGCCGCGTCCTTCCGTGAAGCTGGTGAGATGCAACAACGCGAGCACCGCATCATCAATTTTCTCGAGGTTCGGTTTCATGTTCTGAGTTTAACCACGAATGGACACGAATAAACACGAATCACGCGGGGACAAACAGACCGAGGCCGAAGTGAGCGGCGTAGCCGAGGCCGAAGTGCAATGTGGTCGGTTGCTCGAATTCGAGTTCCAATGCGTAGCCACGGTGATCACCACGGGTTCCACCGCCGCGTCGGCGCTGGCGTTGAAAGTCGAGGCACGGAATGTCGCGTAGGCCGTAACGGATTCGTCGGCCGAGAAGCCTGACCTTTGGTTTCGAATGATCCGGAGCGACGAGCGAGAACAGGCGCAGGCAGTCGTGTTCCGGGGAACCCTTTTGAAGCTCGTTTTCTGGATCGATCTTAGGAACTCCCGTGCGGGTCGCCTTGGCGTGGCGCACCGGCACGAACGGGGCGAGCGAACGCCAAACGCGCGCTGGACGGAAATAAGGTGATGCAGGATTGAAGTCGGCGGGCTGGCCGGTCGCGAGAAGCACTACGTCGATTTCCGCGCCTTTGCCTTCGATTGCCCACACGGTGCGTAGGCGCGAAAGAGCACGGGAATCATCAACACTGAAGCCACAGGGAGCATGCACGGTCATGTGCGTGACATAGCCGTGCAAGTCACATTCGGGCAGAAAGTAAGCATGCTGATTTCCGGTAAGCGGTTTTCCATCAGCGTCCACGCCGGTGAGGGCGGAGCTGGGGGCGTCCTTGAGTTTGGCGCAGAGTGCCTGGTGGAAACGTTCCGCGAGGCTGAGAGATTGTGTAATGGCCGGTGGAACCTTCGCGACGATCGCGAAGCGGGCGACGGTGGGCAGTTTGTTGGGCTGCGGTTTGCCGCGTGGGCGCGAAACCGGCGCGATTTTGAAGCAGTCGCGCGGGCGGATATAATCAATCCATCGGCTGCCCGGCGGGAGATTCCAGCCGTCCTTTTTCCAGTCGGCTGTGTCGAGATGGAGCGCGTCAAAAATGCTTTCCGGGAGCGTGATATTCTTTTTCTTGGCCTTCGTCTTCTTGCTTGCACCTGCAGACTCATTATGAGCAGTAAGCCATTCTGCGTACGCAGAAGGCGCCTGGGGTGCCAGGATGCGAAAGGGTTCGCCATCCTGCATTGAGGACACTTCTGCCGAACGAGTCCATTCCGAGAGATTTCGCAGAGGAAGTTCCGCAACAGGAACGAGCGAGGCATCCACAAGACTTTCGGCGCGGCCTAGATAGGAGAAATTCATAAGCAAGCGCGCAAGAAGATCGGATTCCTCTGGTGCGAGGCTGACATCCCAACGAATCCAAAGAGCGTCGCCTTCAGTGACGTGGACAAAGGTGTCGAAGATTTTCGTCTTCGTCTCGTTTTTGCCTTCAACCACGGGCATATAGTGGCGCGTGTGTGCGGATGTGGCTTCGGGCAATAGATAATCGGGTGCAACGGATGAGAGCTTTTCCAAAAGATTGCGCAAAACGGTTTCGTCGCGACGGTCTTTCCAAAACCACGCGGCAAGCAATGCGCGGAGCAGGCGCCATGGACACGGCGGCCATTCAGGCACGCCTTCGTTGACGTGTGTGCCCCAAGCGGTGGCGTGCCAGCGTCCCGCAGGGAACGTGATTTTGATCGCAATCATTCGAAGATGACAGTGGTGACGGTGGGGGAAGCAAAGCGGTTTTTTGCCGCGGAAACAAGGCCCGGCAGGGCTTTCGTGATTTCGTCGATCGTAGGCATCGTGTAGTCGTCGGGGCGTTTGACATGGATGTCGGTCACTTCGAGGTCGCAAGCGGTGCGCGGACGGAATGGTGAGTTGAGCAAAGCGCGAATCTTGTAAAGTGCGATGGCGATGAGGAGATTTTCGACGGCCTCGCCCAGACCGTATCCACGAATCTGCGACAAATCGAGATTGAAAAACGCGGTAATGTTGCCGGTGAACTCGTCGCGGTGAAATGGAACATTGCCGAAGCCTTTCTTCGTATCACCAGCCGGGTTGACCGCATCATTTTTTACGCCACCGCTGGCCGCCGTCTTGACCTCTGATGCTTCAATGAAGGCTGTGAGCGCGCGAGGGATACGCATGCGTCCTCCCGCGATATCACTCTTGGCGATAAAGACTCCGTGAAGAAGCGAGTTGATGTCGTATTTGAGGAGAACGGACGCGAGTTTTTGGAGATCAACGCGGCCTTCCTTGTCGGCTCCCAGCTCGTTCCGTAGAGCGTTGAAGAAGGTCTTGTCCTTGCCTTCAAGGATGTAGGGGCTGTTGATTCGATGGGCCTCCAGCAGAGAATTGGTTACTGGAGCGCCGGATTTGTCGGTGACAGCGACATAGGGCAGCCCAGCGAGCGGATCAACCCATTTGTTGGCGACCGAATCCCAGCAAACCGTTTCGAGCCGATTCGCCATGCTTTGCGCGGATTCAACAAGGAGCATCTCATCGCCACTGGCAGTGGAGTATCTCGCTGGGCCCAGGTCTGGAAAGCCGGTGGGTTGAAAGCGCGTGCCCAGCACGGGCTTCAGCGAGGCGGTGACGAGAAGACGAGGAGTAGATTTTAGGCTAGTGAGGTTCATGTTGTGATTTTAATTTTGTTGATTGAAAAGTTCAGACGGCAATGGGTTGACGGAAAAGGAGTGGCGCAATGGGAATGCAAACTTTTTGGAGTTGCGAATCCCAGAGCGGGAAAAGGAGCGCAGCAGCGGTGCGTTCGGCGGCTTTTCCGGAGACTGCGATTTGAACGTGTGTAATCGGAATACTGGAGCCGTGCAGTCGCCGTAGAGCTTGTTCGGAAGCGCGCGCACCATCGCCGCTTGCCGCGAGATTGAAGATCGTAGGTGTTAGCGGCACTTCGCGGCTTTCCGGCAAGCGGGCAGCGAAGCAAAGTTTAAGCTGACCATAGAAAGCCGGCGGCACGGCGTCGGACTTCGGCGGTGGAAGGTGTGGATCCTTTGAGCGGTCGTCCGGCGGGA
The DNA here is from genome assembly GCA_035765675.1 of Verrucomicrobiia bacterium. Classification (GTDB taxonomy): domain Bacteria; phylum Verrucomicrobiota; class Verrucomicrobiia; order Limisphaerales; family DASXHY01; genus DASXHY01. Next base: position 9,668 of record DASTXC010000037.1, on the reverse strand, counting down.
AGGCGACGAGACAAAGCCCCCAAAGCAGGCGGATGAAGCGCTCATCGTCAATGCGTCCTTCAATGAAGTCGGCGATATCGCACGGCCAGGCGGTGATGCGGGAATATTCGGGCCATTGACCTCCGCCAAGCTTCTGGGCGAGCAGCAAACGTCGTTGCATCATGCCAAGGAGCAAGGACATGACGGAGTTTTCGGAAGAGATAACTTCGGTTGCGGCTTCCTCATCCCATGCGGCCCACGGTGTAGTGCCGAAGCCAACTTTGACGGCCTCGAGGTGACGCCGAAGCGGGAAGAACTGCTTGTTCACCCAGAGTCCGAGAGAGGCGATCGAAGCCGCGAGACGAAACTCCATGTCATCCGTTGCGGCTGCGGCGATCCACTCGGGCGAAAGTGGTGGAATAGGCGGAATGTAATTTTCTGTCGTCCATTTGGCGCTGGTGGCGAGAGCGCGTTCGCAATCGCCAAGCGAAGCGAGGAGTTCCTGCGTTGTGGGGCGGTGCTCGCTCTGAGCCGAGGCACACTGAGCGAAAATCGCGGCTTCAAGGCGACGGCCAGCGCGGGCAATCGAACCGGGAGCGTTCGACGATTGCGCTTTGGGGAGGAAGCGCTGAATCCAGCCATCGCAGGCCGCGAGCAAATCGGCCGTGACGTGATCGCGATGAACGCGGAGACGTTGCAGGGGCGTGGCGAAATAAGCGAGGCCGTTGCGGACATGGAAGCCGTAACGTTGAAATTCCCTGATTCCACGATCCACACCGAGCGAGGCCACGGCGCGGGCAAAATCGACACCGCTTTTGGCGGGCCGGCGACCAACCCAGGCGCGACCTTCCGCTAGTAGAGTTTGCAATTCGGGGAGTTGCATGGGTGCAGACCAAAGTGGCATCCAGATTTCGCAGCGGGAACCGTCCTCGTCGGCGGCGGCGGAGCTGCCGTAACCGGAGCCTGACGGCTGCACGCAGAAGGGATACACGAGTTGGCCAGGTGCAGTGCCTTCTAGTCGCTTGATCGTTGCCGCGGCGAAGAGGAGCGCACCCTCCAGCGCGAGGACGAAATCCCATGAGTTAAGTGTACTCTTTGCGTCGAAACCAGTGGAGGCGTTGGCGCCGCCACCGACTGCCGGGCTGAATTGGCCGATAGGTTTGTCGGCGAGTCCGCGCGTGGGCGTATCGAACAAGGCGTGACCGAGCAGTGCGATTGCGGAGGGCGTCCCTGGAGCTTCGGGATCGGCGAGATCGAAGAGCTCCGTGAGGCGCTGCATGAAGTTGTTGGTAAACTCTAGGCGGCCATCGTTGCCGCCGGTGCCGAGAAGCGGCGGGTATTTTGCGCCGTCGCCTGTGAGGACGAACGCGCTGTCGAGCCATTCGAGTGCGGCTTCGGAGAACGTGTTTCGGCAGCGCAGAAGGAGGCGTTCCTTTCGCTCCGCATCTGGCTTTTCTTTCAGATCAAGAGCGGCGATTGCGGCGCGCGAGGCGGAAACCGTCTCACGATAAACAGCAAGCCGCGGTGCGGTGGACGCTTCGATGGCCTTGATGGCGACGGTGTTGTCTTTTGGATAAAAACCGCTGCCGCCGTTCCAAGGTGCAACGAGCGGAGAAGGCGCGTAGTGATGGAGCAGGAAGTCGCGCAGTTGGTCGCGATCGAACGTCGAACTGAGGACGAAAGTATTCCCCTGCCAGTAAGCGCGCGGAGCGGAATCCCGGCGCTGCTGCGAGAGAATGCGGAAGAGGCCAAGGGCCTTGAGATAGGCGGCGAGAGGTGTCGGGGTGCAGCCGGGAAATAGAATCGTGTGTGTGGACATATTAGGCCTTTACTCTTTGGTTTTACGCCTTACGCTATCCAGCGACTGGAGGGCGGAGGCGGAGGGGTTCGAACCCTCGAAACCACGTGTAGGTTTTGCCGATTATAAGTCGGCTGCATTCGACCACTCTGCCACGCCTCCGGTCATTCACATGACGCGGACTTTACGTGCATGTTTTCTGTTTTGCAAGATAAATTTTTAGGTTTCGCGTTCGCTCAACTTTACATTCTCTAAAACGTATTGTTGTTCTTTCAATTTAAACAGTCTCTAAAGTCTTAAGTATTGACTTGCTGGTCATATATGTTTTGTTCCTCCCGCCCGCGTTCGAAAGAGCGCGGCTCCGTTGAAGTAGAGAATGTTTCGTTGATCGAACAACGAATCCTCGTTTCTTCCGCGCTCGAAAGAGCGCGGCTTTTTTTGACGGATTTCATATTCGGTTCGAGCCTTCCGCGTCGCCGGCGCGGAGGAGGGTTTCCAGCCAAGCCAATCGGAAAAGGCCGAGATCGGTGGCGTCGCGCAGGGCGATCATGCGGGCGCTCCATGAGGGTTTCCCGTTCGCTTCGCCGAGGAGCATTGGGAAAAGGTCGAGTTTTAGCGGGAAGCGTGCAGTAGGAATGCCGTCGATATTGAGTTGGGGATAGCCGTTGTCGGGGATCTTGTCACCATGCCAGACGCCGCGGGCGAAAGGCGGGACTTGGCCGAGCTCATCCGCTGAAGGAACAGCTTCCTCCGGCATCGCGCGCAGGGAGAGACGGACTTTGCCGTGATGCGTCGCGATGAGAAACGCGACAAGGTTGCGTTGAGTTTCGTCGGTGGCTTCGCCGGCTTGGAGCCAAGCGAGAGCGGAAGCGAGTTCGTGACGAAAGTGCGGACGCTCGAAGCGCACGCCAGGCTTCCACTCCGATTTGGCGAGAAGCTGAGACTGGTATTCACCTGGAACCTCGCGCTGGTCGGTCAGGAACTTTTGAAAGACCGGATGCGCCTTGCCGATGTCGTGCCAGCGAGCGGCTGTGAGCAAAGCGACGCGCCATGAGGCCGTGATGGCTGACGGGAACGCGTCGAGTTTCGTCGTGCACGCGGCGACGACAGCTGCGGTATGTTTGGCGAGCGTTTGGAAACGAATTTGGCTTTCATCGTCATTGCCTTGACCATCGCGCGGTTGCGTGAGTTGAGGTGGATCGTCGTTGTTCAGAACCGGGAATGACTCTTTCGACTTTTCACCGGTCCAGCCCAGCGTGACCGAGTAGCCGCCGCAGGCGACGTCCACAAGGAAGATTTGGCCGGGCGCTACGTAATAGGTGTCGCGAAATTCTTCCCACGCGCCTTCAAGCGGATCACGACGCCAGATTGAGCCTTTGTTTTTCTCGGCGAATTTTTTGAAAACGTGAGCCGCAACCCGGACGAGCTCGCGTCGATCAGGGACGATGGTGTCGTCCGGAGCTTTGGCCTCCTTGGGCATTTCGCGCCAGAAGACCTGGACGTCGCGTTCTTCGTCGTCGCGGATGTAACGGCCGACATCGAGGTCAAGTCCGGAGAGGTCGGGCGTTGTATCGAAGAGATCGACGAGGTCTTTGCGACGAAGCAAGTGGGATTCAGCCAACGGTTCGTCTGCATGAAATTTTTCAAGCGCTGACGGCGATGCACCGGGGGATTCTGCTTGGCGGAGAAGATTGCGGGCGGTGGCGAGTTGTTCGGCGCTGTAGGGAAGTGCGAGACTGTCGGCGTTCTTCGGGTCGTCGGCTTCGAGGTTGATCCAGAAAATGTCGGCGCCGTCCGTCTTGTTGAATTCGCCTTTACGATTGCAGCGACCGAAACGCTGGACGAGCGACGACCACGGCGCAAGTTCCGTCATTAAGGTGCGTGCAGAGATATCCACGCCGGCTTCGATTGCTTGTGTTGCGATGAGGATTTTTTCGCCGGTGGCCTTGATGCGGGCGGCGAGTTCTTCGCGCTCGATCGGGCGAAAACGCGAATGCACGAGCACGCGTTCCGGGATCGATTGTTTTTTCGCGAGTTTGTCGAGCGCGGCGTAGAGATCTTTGGCGCGATCGACTCGGTTGAGGATAACGAGAGTGAGTGTGCCGATTTGGTGCTTGGAGACCACCGCCTCAGCGAACGCTTCGATGTAGGGGGCGACCGCTTTGGAGGAATCTGCGTGTAGCGTGAACGGCAGAGGGGTGAGGCGTTTAACGGAGTTGATTCGGGCGTCGACCTTCGGGCTAGAGCGATCCTCTGTTTCGAGTTTCAGCGTCGGCGGCAGATCAGGATGGTCTGGCGTAATGAGCAGACGCGAATCAAGCGTTGCGCTGGCCCACCACGTAGCGCAGCCAAGCGCGGTGCCAATGCGTTGACGGAGGCCTTGGAGCTGCGCCGATGTGCGCACGCCGACGCCCATCAATTGTGTTTCGTCAAGAACCCAAAGGGCGTCATTGTTGAGCAGGCCGAAGTGCATCGGCCAGCGGGCGCGCGCCATGCCGTACCCGCGATTGAGCGCGCGGGAGAGAAGCATGTCTTGTGTGCCGATGAGGATGGCGGGTTTCTCAGGATAAATATCCCAGTCGGTTGCGTCCTCGCCGCCCATCAAGATCACGGGCGAATGGTCTTTCAACCAACGGAGTTGTTCAATGGCCGCCTCCGAAAGTACCAATTTGCCCGTCTCAATTGCACTCAGGAGATTTCCGATCCACTTGCTGACCTCTGCCTGCGTCTGTTCCACCAGCGTACGCATTGGCAAACAGTAAACGAGACGGCGAGGCCATTCCGGATTCTGAGGGTGAATCCGATTCCAGAGCCATGCGAGAACGACGGCGGCGGTTTTGCCTAAGCCTGTCGGGATATTGATGAGCTGCGATTGGCAAGTTGTGCCGGTGGCGAGACATTCAGTTTTAGCACGACCGTTCTGTTCGCCGCATGCCAGGCGGCGTTGATAGTGATAAGGCGGGTTTCCGGTTGCGTTGCGAAAGAAGTCGTCGAAAGAAAGTGGGCTCATGGTTTTTACGTCCTGACGTTATGATGCGAGCAACCTGTTCATTGATTTCCTTTGTTGATTCCGCGCCACGCCAGGGCGAATTGCAGGGCATTTTCCTCGGCGAGGTTTCTCTCATTTATCGGAACGACTTACGGATGGCGAGCTAGAAAATCAGGGCTGCGTCAAAATGGGCGCAACTTGGCACCCGCACCAAACAACGGGTTGAGCTTTCGAAATTCGAAACGGCTGATCACTCCCTCTTCCGAGCGAAGCCGGAGGAGAGGGCCGGGGTGAGGAAGTTTTTAGCTCAAAATCCCCTCACCCTGACCCTCTCCCCGCGCTTCGCTGCTCGGGGCGAGGGAATCGAAAATGGTGCGGGTGTCAAGTTGCGCCCCGTCAAAATGAACTCAAAAGCACGTTGCGAAGCGATCAATGAGGGGAGCCGTGGAATTGGTTCCGCGGTTTGAGTTTGGCCGGCTTTGCATCTCTGCAATTTAAGTTGATTCGGAATTACTCTCCTGTTGCTCGCTGGGCGGCGCTCGGGCGCGGCTCTGTAGTTACAGCACTCGTCAAGCGAGAAGGCTTTCGCGTTTGAAAAATTCTGTCGCGCCGGTGCTTTGGGCGGCGCGAATCTGTCGCAGGCCCGACTGAATAAAACTGAGCAACGCCACCCATGCCACAAAACCCAGCGCGATGTATTTCAGCAAAAAGGGAAGCTGCAACGGAGAATTCCAGATCATGTGCATCGCCGCGCAAAGCGCATAAACCCGCAGAAAGCGCACGTCTTTCAACATTTCCCAGTGAAACTTCTTCGCGCCCCGCACCCGCCACAGTGCTCCTCCCACAAGCGCGGTCCACAACACGTGTCCGCCGAAAATGCTGAGAATGCCGCGTTGTGTGATGCTGTGAAGCATGGCGTCACTTCCATAAGCGCCATCCAAGAAGGCGTAACCTGCTGATTCGAACGAGGCAAACCCCGCGCCCACCGCTGCGCCGAACAACATTCCGTTCAGGGTCCAGCGGTACTTCAGTTTGTTGATGACGAGAAAAAGCGCCGCGCCTTTGCCGGCTTCTTCGATGATTCCCGCGCTCATTGCACCCAGCCAATCGTGCAGATGCGTCCAGCGAAACAGGAACAGCGATAGAATCACCGAAAGGATTCCGCCCAGAAAAAGAAGCTTTCCGATCTGATACAGCGGAACGTTGCGCACCACGTTGATTTCAAAAAAGAAAATCAGCAGCGAAAATGGAATGACAAACGCGCCGATGGTCAGCAGGCCGGGAATGAGAATCGGATTTTGAAACTGGTTCAACGCGAAAACGAATCCGAGATACACCAGCGCGGCCAGCACGAAAATTTTGACGAACAGCCACGGCTTTGGCCAGGTGGTTTCAACCTGGCTCAGCGGCGGAGTGGTCAACGGAGTTCCTGCGGCAAAATAATGTTCCAGCTCTTCATCCGTGCGTTTGCGGAAGACTTCGGAGAACATGGTCGCGGGATCAAAGCCTTCGAGCTTCTCAACGCCTGCCGCTTCACTGATGCGCTCACTCAGGCTGCCGAAAAAGGAAGAAACGTTGTTGGCCGCGGCGGGATTTGCGATCTGCCAGAGGGAACGTCCGATGCGGAGTTGCTGGCCGGTTTGAAGTGTTCCTTCAGAACGACGTTGTCCATCGAGAAACGCAACGGCCCCTTCTTCGGTTTTAAAAACCGGCTGGTTGTCCCGCAGAGAAATCGTGACGTGGCGTTCGGCGGAATCGGGATCGTCGCTCGCCACTTCGCAGGAAGCGGAACGGCCAATCGTGGAAGACTGTGGCGTGATCGCGAGCCGTTTCCCCAGGTCGGGGCCGCCGACGCAAACGAGAATGATGGAACCCGAAATTTCGGACCCGTTCATGCGCGCGAGTTTGTCACGACGAGAGCAAAAACGTCAATGGCTCAACGCGGCGAAAGGGCAGGGCGGGTGCAACTTGGCACCCGCACCCAACAACGGGTTGAGCTTTCGAAATTCGAAACGGCTGATCACTCCCTCTCCGCCGAGCGAAGCCGGAGGAGAGGGCCGGGGTGAGGAGGTTTTTAGCTCAAAATCCCCTCTCCCTGACCCTCTCCCCGCGCTTCGCTGCGCGGGGAGAGGGAATTGAAAATGGTGCGGGTGTCAAGTTGCGCCCGGGCAGGGCGAAATCTGTTTTTCGCATCTGATTTATTGCAGCCAATCAGGTCTTCATGGATCGCCATTTGGCCGAGCGCTGGTTTTCGCATTCTCGGCGGTGTGGTGGTCGGAGCGGCGTCCGTTGTCTGTCCCATGTATATCACTGAAATTGCGCCCGCCCGGCGTCGCGGTTTTCTGGTGGCGGTTAGCCAGTTGAACATCGTTGTCGGAATTCTTGCAGCATACTTCTCCAATTATCTCGTCGCACATTTCGTTGGAGCAGACGATCCCCACGCCTGGCGTTGGATGTTCGGAGTGATGATTCTGCGGGCGCTTTTTTTCTTCATCACTACCGCAATGATTCCTGAAAGCCCACGCTGGCTGGTAAAAAGTGGTCGCAAGGACGAAGCCCGTCAGGCGTTGTTACGTTTCGCACAGGGAAAATTGAAATAAAAGAGATTAATTTTGAGATTCCTTGATCACGCAGGAGAAAATGCCGTGGGGTGAATCCAGTTGGGTGGCGGCAGTAAGATATCCGTAGTACGCGACCAGGATCCTTCCGTCATTCAACTGAGTGGCAACCGGGTAGCCAATATCCCATCCGCCCGGTTCAAATGTCTGCAAGGTTATTTCAGATTGAGCATCCCACGTTTGACCGCGGTCGTGACTCAAGAGCGCCCGCACGCTGTAAGGCGCTGACCGATGACCATATACCATCAGCAGGTTTCCGCTGCGAAGTTTCAACAGGAACGCGGGCTGGCCCCAAATCGGAAGTTGATGTGGCTGGGACCAGGTCTTTCCGAAATCCTGTGAATCCAATTGATAAAGCCTGAAGTATTGCGAACCTTCCGGTTTGAATTTCTCTTCCGGGTCTTTTTTCTTTGACCAGTCTGCTCTGACGACGAGGACTACCCTCCCATCGTCGTAAACGGCAATTGAACCCTCGGACAAATCAAACGGCTCGCCTGCCGGCGGATCAATATGACTGATCTGCTGCCAATGTTTTCCATCCACGCTTCCCTGATACAGGGTGACTCCCGTTTTATTATATGCGCACGCGAGATGGCTGCCGTCAGGCATGCGGGACACTCCGTGAAGATAAACGTGATCAAAGATCGGCAGGTGTTCGCTCCACGAGGGTTGAGCCAGCGTGCCGTGATAAATATTCAGAACAAATGGCGGTCTGGTAGTAGTGCCTTTGATGTAGTGCCATGCCAGATCAAATGTCGCCCCGTCCGGCAGCGCGCCGCCAAAGGTGTTATCCAAAACCTTTCCGATGGTTGGCGCATTCGTGGTGATGGTCCAGGTCGCGGCATTATCGGTTGAAACCACCCAGACAGGCTCAGCCACCGGACGATAGTGAGGATGCTTGACCTTGGCAGATCGAAGCGCCTGAAGGTTTTGAGTTTCGAATTTGACGACTATTTCCCGCTCTGTGCGGATGATGGAAGGAAAGGCTGCATAGTGGTTCGTTTCAGTGTAGAGACCACTTTGGTTCACAATCGCGAGCCGGGTTGGCAAGGCGGTGGTCTTATCCTGAGAATCCGACGACTCTGTTGTCTGACAGGACACTGCGAGAACAGGGAGAACAATGCTGAGCAGCAGCAATCGTGTTGGAACTTTCATTTGAACAGGTTGAGTGAGGTGACGCGTTTGGGATCATTCCTGATTTTTCTTCGGGAAAACATCGTCGATCAGCGGACCGGATTTTGGAACAGCCGCGTGGTAGTCTTCACCGAGAAACGCGGCCAGCGTCGCGGCGATCTGGTTCTGCGTGTGGCGTTCGATGTCGGTGCGTTCGCCGAGCGCGGGCGTGTCCGGACCCAGGAAAGCCATCCAGATATTTTCCGCTCCATCAATCGTCGCATCGTGGTGCTTCCAATTCACCGGAGCAAAACCGCGTCCGTGATCAGTCGTGATGATAAGCGTGGTTTGGTCACGATACTCGGGAAGTGATTGGACGGTTTCCCAGATCCGGCGAATGTATTGATCCACGCGATGCGCCGCGTGCAGAACATTGTCATAACGCCCGGCGTGTCCCCAATGGTCGGTCTCCAAAAAACCGAACATGAACACGCGCGGTTTATGTTTCAGAAAATGTTCCATGGCGGCATGAAAGAGCAGGGGATCATCGACTTCGCCGCCGTTGACGCGGGTCATTTCTGAAATCAAATCGTTGAGCAGCTTCTCGCGGTCATTCGGATTTTTGTCCGGCACCGGTTCCCATCCGCCCATCACGGGAAAACCGCAACGATCGCGATTGACGATGAAGGGAACGACATCCCAGGCGCTGAACACGGCGACTTTGTTTCTGAACGCCGGCTTGTTGTGCAGCCATTCGAGAACAGTGGGAGTCGGATTGGGAATCATGGCGTTGCTGGTGATGTTGGAGTTTGCCCAGCCGGTAAGAATCTCGTTGTAGCCCGGATAGGAAAACTTTTTGTCGTTGGTGATCTGAACGACACTGCCTTTGTGCTGGTTGCCGAAGATTTGCCCTTTCTTTGCAATGACATTCCAGATGAAGGGCATCAGGGCTTCGCGCCGTGCTTCGGGTGTTTCGCGCCAGAATTCCTTTTTCAATGCGTTCGGGTTTGCAACGCCGCCATTTTCTTTGTTCAACAAATCAGGGTCAGCGCCGGTGAATAATTCCTGCCAGCGAAAGCCGTCGGTCGTGATCAAAATCACATTGCGCGTTTTCAGTTCGGCAGCGGAAACATCAACGGAAAGCAGGACTCCGATCAACAGGAGGAAAACA
>DASTXC010000036.1:0-21242 GCA_035765675.1 Verrucomicrobiia bacterium | reverse complement strand
CGAATTCGTACGTGGGCGACTGCTCCGTCTGCGTGTACGCAAACAACAGCTTCTGGAAATCCGTGTTGGCGGACGAACCGCCCAAGGCATCCAGCAAGGTCAGCAATAGTCGTTGGCGCTCAAAAAGCATCGGAGCGAATTTACACTGGGTTTCGGCGTGGAGAAAGAACTCCTGTGAAAGTTTGCAATGTGGAAGGATGAGCCCTTGCTGGATTTACTCGGGTTTATCAGCAGAGATGAGCTTGTCGTAAAGATTCCAATCGATTTTGCTCCAGACGCCATACCGTCGCTTTGGTAAGGCAATCAGTGTCGGATGCTTTTTTGTTAGATCTGCAAATTTCACTGTGGCGTTGCTTACATTCCCGTTCTGAAGTTCCACAAAAGCAGTCGCCCACTGTGCCCATCGTGCCTCGGGCTGCTTGAATCCTCTAAATAATTCCATCGCACTGTTCGTGTCACCAATTTTGGAATTGCAGGCGATAGCAAAGGCTCTCGAATTATCGGCTGAAGGATCAATGTCCAATATCTTCTGAAGAGAATTGAGAGCTTCCCGCGAATTGCTCCGATAGAAATGGTTTCGCGCAGTAATCAAATCTGAAACCGGCCAATTTGTATATTCGTTATGGTGCGCAGTCCACCATGTTTGCACCCGCTTAAAATCGCGCGGGTGAAAATCTTCCTTTGCTAGTTCCGAAATGGCGATCGCGAGTCGATCGGCAACTCCCAGATCTGTCTCGTTCGTGAAGAGATCGATAAAAAACGGCATAAACAATGGTTGTTTTAGATCGGAAGCTGTGTTTACAAAGCCCTCGCGATTAAAACTCGTTTGATCTTTGGAGATTGTTTGAAATTCTGGTGCCAGTTCATCAGAAGTGAATGGGCCGGAGTAGAAGTTTGTGCCCGAAACTACAGCGAAAGTTCTTCTGCTAGAAAAAACAGAACGATCTCGTGAGAGTGATTTATCCAATTCGTTCAAAATTTGATTAGCAGTCCGGGCGTCTTCGTTTGTTCCTTTCTCGATATCCAGTAAAGTTTGATAAGCCCTGAAATCATATCCTTGTGCGCGGGCGATTGTGCGCATGAACAGCGCATCCTTTTTAAAGCTGATGACCGCAGGCTGAACTTCGCCTTCGAGGATTGTTTTGGCTTCGCCTTTCGCAACCGACTCCACCGTTTGCTTGATTCTTGGCGTTTGAAATTCTTCGGCAATCTGGTTTGTGACTGCGGAATAGGCGTCGATGACTTGATTGCTTGCGTTGTAAGCAAATATTCTGAACTGGTATGCCAGTTGGTTGGTGGCTACAGAAAGCGCCCGCGCAATTTCGTTGGTTGATGTTCGCTCGATTTCTGCGGTAGCTACCTTCAGACGTTTAGCTGCGCTCCAGTTCAGAAATAGTGCAGCAGCTGCAACACCTACCAAGACTACGATGGGGAAAGCTTTGAGAAGCAGTTTTATGCGCCAGTCTTTGAAGATGGCGGATGCGAGCGCGGCAATTTCTTCCTTCGATAATAAACGAACCCCTTCCGCTATCGAGACAAACGGTTCCTTGCAGATTTCACAGGCGATGATTCGCTGGTCCTGCTGCACGCGGTGGCATTTGGGACAGATCTTCCTCATATGTTCATAAGAATTACGGAGGCGGCAATTTCATACCTTTAACGTGATTGGATATCCGCTTCTGATCACACGTTCGGTTGAGTCGAAGAAGAAACCGCAATTTCTGCAGGGGGCGTTGGAGGGAGAACGGATGGAGTTCCTGTGACGTTGGTGTTTTCCGACTTTCCTGTTTTCGCTCTGAGCTGCCGATTGATTGAACGATTGATCTTCCTTCGTGCTTCATCTGCCTTTTCGCCTTCCACGACTTCGCGCTTCAGAACTTCAGTCAGCAGCACCTGCTCGATCTGTTCGTTTTGAATCTTCACGTTCGGGCACACGCGGCGGAGTTCGCGGCGCATGCAGTTCAATACGGGTTCACTGAACGTCACCGCTGCGACAATGAATCGATTCAAGGCTTGCCGCTGTTCGTGCAATTCCTGCAGTCCTTGTTTCACCCAACCTTCTTTGGTGAGCACGAACAGAAGTTCCAAGCCGTCGGACTTCTTTGGATCGAGAGTCATGAAATCCACTTCGAAGACCAGCTCGCAATCAATCGGCTTTCCGAAAATGACGCGATAGACGCGCCAGTTCGTGGCATTCGTCAGCACTACCCACTCGACACCTTTGTTCGCGGCATAATCGACCGACTGCTTCACATAAGCGTCTTTCAATTCGAGCCCGATCGCTTTGGCCTCGATGAGAAGTTGAACCTGTTCGCCCAGTTTCGTGGCGAGATCGCAATACGTGCCGCGAATTGCGTGTTCGGAAGTAATCTCGGCGTATTTGTCGTAACCAAACATCTCCGCGAGCATGTCAGTCACGATGATGACCGTGTCAGATTCGTTCACATCCCGTGACTTCGCCGAAGCGAGAACGGGCTGGAAGCGTTTGATGGAATTGGAGAGACGCGTCTCCACGCGAGTGGGAATGGTTGCCATAGTTCTCTTGTGCCTGGCGGGGTTCTTCTGATTCTCCTGCTTGTCCGCCCAGCATGGCGAGTTTCAGGAATCACCAACCCTTTGCAATCAAAAAGTCAATTGCGCTGCAATACACCAGCGGTTGAATGCAAGGGATTCTGTCTTTCTCTTTGGATTACCAGCAAGACAGCCGTCGTCACATCGGCGACATCGGGCGATTCGGTGATGGCGCGAAGATCGGTCGTGCCCGCACCATAGAGAACTGCCGCCTGAGCGTTCGTGCCGCTGGATGGGGAGTTCAAAACCAGGCACAATCCGTGAATTGCGCAGTAGGAAGATACGATTTTTTGAATGTCCCGCACGACTCGCTCCTGAGAGAGGCGAAGTTGTTCGTTGGCGGCAAAGCGCATTTTTTGCTTTGAATTGTTGTCAGAGTTTTCAGGGATATAAGATAAGGCTTCCCGATATAGCTGTTCGTAAGCTTCTGTCCATGGATGTCCGGCGACAACGCGCGGAAGATCGATGACAGCAACGCCAGGAAACATCGGTGACGCAACACTCGGCTGTGGTGGAATGCGAACGTCGGACGACGGTTGCTCCGGGTGTGCGGGGAGAAAGGGTTTTTCTGAAGCAAGTCGGACATCGGTCAATATTCCTATTGCTACAAGCACAACCGCTATAGACAGCAGTGAAGTGATCTGTTTTCGTGTAAGATTCTTCACGATTCAAGGCGATGATTCTCTTTTGTCTCGGCGGGGTTCTTCTGATTCTCCTGTATGTCCGCCCGGCATGGCGAGTTTCAGGAATCAGTGATTGTTTGCAATGAAAAATTCAGGATCGCGAGCAGCGAGAATTGGAATTCGCTGATTGAAACAATTGACGGAGTGGTCGCTTGAGCTTCAGGCGCTGGTCGCTGACTGCTGAATTCAAGACCTCTTCCGCACTTCCACCAGCAGTAGATGCTCGCAGGCGAGAACGGTTTCGCCGCGCTGATTTAAAACTTCCAATGCTTCCACCACCACGCCGAAGCCGGGTTTTTTGTGATCACGCTTTTCACGAATGGTCACGCGACTGCGAATCGTGTCGCCGATGAACACTGGCTTGATGAAACGCAATCGATCGTAGCCGTAACTGAAGGCGAGCGGATTGATTTCGCCCGCGGTCATGCCGACAGCGATACTGAAGATCAAAGTGCCGTGCGCGATGCGTTGTCCGAACGCCTGCGTCTTGCACCATTCCGCGTCCATGTGATGCGGATAAAAATCTCCCGTCTGGCCGGCGTGCAGAACAATGTCCGCCTCGGTGATCGTTCGCCCGGTGGTTTCGCGCGTCGCGTTCAATTCGTAGTCTTCAAAATACTTGGGCGTCATCAGCGAAAGCTTGCCGATGAAAGCTGGGATGGAGAACCGGAAGCGTTTCAGAATTGTGCCAATTTGCTTTCGAGTTCTGCCAGCGGGCCAAATTGAATTGACGCCATTCTGTCGATCCATTTGCCTGCGGAGAGTGGTTCTGGAAACGAATTTATAAACGAAAAGCCCTCACCCCGTCCCTCTCCCATCGGATGGGAGAGGGTGACCGAAGGTCGGGTGAGGGTCTTTGAGAATTTTTTCGAGACCTCGCAACAGATCAACCGTTCGCAAAATAGCGCGTGAAATTTCTTGTTACTGGCGGAACCGGATTCATCGGCTGGCGCGTCGTTCGCAATCTTCTCGAACGAAAAATCCCCGTCGTCGTCGGAGAATTGCGCGTGGATGAATCCATTCTCAAGAACCTGCCCGGCGCGGTGTTCGTTCCGCTCGATGTTTCCAATGCCGCCTCTGTTCATGCCGTTTTCAAATCGCATCCGGACATCACGCACGTGATTCATCTCGCGTATCTGATGAGCGCTGAAGTGGAGGCGGATCCGCATCTCGGCGCGAGCGTGAATGTGCTGGGAATGATCAACCTGTTCGAGGCTGCCGCGCGATACAAACTCGCGCGACTCGTGTTCACCAGCAGCGAAACCGTTTATGGCGCAGCGCAAACGGTTTACGGCGATCGCGATGTTGTTGAAGAAGATTTCTGCGGACCGGCGAATCATTTCTTCACCTATGGCGTGATGAAAACCTTGAATGAATTCATGGCGCAGAAATACGTCGCGAAGCACAACATCAGCATTGCGTGTACGCGTCCGCCGGTGGTGTTCGGTCACGGACGCAAACGCGGCTCGGTGTTATGGGCCGAAGATTTTGCCACGCTTCCTGCGCTGGAAAAACCGGTGACGCTGCCGTTTCCGGCACACACGCGGGATTGCTGGATTTACGTCGATGACTGCGCCGAACAACTCGTCCGGCTGGCGTTGAAACCGCAGCTCGCGCATTTCGCCTACAACAATGGCGGTGAAAGTGTGACTGCGGCGCAACTCGCCGAAACGGTTCGTCAATGGCTGCCGAACGCGCAGGTCCGTTTCGACGAATCCAAACCCACTACGCCGTTGATCGATCGCATGAGCGGTTTGCGCTTGGAACAGGAAATCGGTTTCAAGCCGCGCCCGCTTCGCGACGGCATTCGCGCGCACATCAATGAAGCCCGCGTCGCTGCGGGACTCCAACCTGTTTGAAATTTATGACACGTTTCCGCAATACCGTTGTGGGCAGCTATCCGCGCCCGACCCAAGTCGAAGACACGCTCAAAAAACCGACGCTGAATCAAACCGAAGTCGATGATCTCATCCGCTGGGCCGCAAAAGATCAGGCCGATCTCGGGCTGGACGTGATCACCGATGGCGAAGGCTATCGCGAGAACATGTATTACTTTTATCAGAAGCGGCTCGACGGTGTTTCGATGGAGAACATGCCGAAGAAAACGTTCGGCAATGCCGGCTTTGGAATCGAGTGCGCGCGGGTGATTGGCGAAATCAAAAACCCGCGCTGCAATCTCGCGCACAACTGGAAGATCGCGCGCGAAGTTGCGCCGAAGCACATTCGCGTGAAGCAGACAGTTACCGGTCCGCACGTATTGACGCGATTCAGCGTGAACGAGCGTCCTGATCTTTATCCGGATGAACCATCGCTTTGCCGCGCTTACGCAAAAGTTCTGGGTGATGAACTTCGGGAAGTGATCGCCGCGGGTTGCGACTTCATTCAATTCGATGAACCCATGTGGACCGAAGCGCCGGAGCAAAGCGAATGGGCCGCGGAAATTTTAAACGAGTTGATCGAATCGCTGCCGAAAGTGCGTGTTGGACTGCACGTCTGCGGCGGCAATCCTCGACGCAAACGCGTTTACTTCACGAAATACACCGATCTTGTTCCGGCGTTTACGAAGGCGAAGATTGATGAAGTTTCGCTCGAACATTGCACGCTCAGTTATGACCTGATGGATCTGTGGAAACTCTGGCATTTCAAAGGCGATCTGGCGTTGGGCGTGATTGATCAACGCAGCGATGCCATTGAAACCGTGGACGTGATCCGCAAACGCGTTGAACCCGCTTTGAAACATTTCCCGCGCGAACGGCTGGTGCTCACGAGTGAATGCGGATTTGGCCATGTTCCGCTCGAAATCACGCGCGCAAAGCTGAAAGCGCTGGTGGAAGCGTGTGGAGTGTTATGAGAAACCGGGAAACGGGATCTGCCGTGCTGAGGTTTTTAGCGCAATCGTTCGTAGCGCAGACTGACAGTCTGCTGTGTCGCAGAATGGCATTCTGCGAAGCGAATCTTGCATTCCGCGCGTTATTCAATTTCAAGCCGCGCCGATTTCCAATCGGCGACACAGCAGGTTTCCAACCTGCGCTACAAAGCTGCCGCTGACATGAAACCCCTCGAAGGTCTGCTCGTGCTCGACTTCAGCCAGTTCCTGGCGGGACCCGCCGCGGCTTTGCGCCTGGCGGATCTCGGCGCGCGCGTAATTAAAATCGAGCGGCCCGGAACCGGCGATCTTTGTCGTCAGCTTTACATTTCCAATCTCGGCATTGAAGGCGACAGCACGCTGTTTCACTCCATCAATCGCAACAAACAAAGCTTCGCCGCCGATCTGAAAAATCCCGCTGATCTGGCTTCCGTCAAAAATCTTCTAAAGCGCGCTGACGTCGTCCTGCAAAACTTTCGTCCCGGTGTGATGGCGCGCATCGGCTTGGAATACGAGGATGTGCGCGCAATCAATCCGCGCATGGTTTACGGCCGCGTCACCGGTTACGGAACAGAAGGACCATGGGCCGATTTGCCGGGACAGGATTTACTCGCGCAATCGGTTTCCGGCCTGACGTGGCTGAGCGGTGATGCAAGTCATGGTCCGGTGCCGATGGGACTGGCGGTGGCGGATCTCGCGGCCAGCGCGCATCTCGTTCAAGGCGTGCTCGCGTGTCTGGTGCGTCGCGGGGTAACCGGGCAGGGCGGGTTGGTCGAAGTCAGTTTGTTGGAATCCATTCTCGATCTTCAGTTCGAAGTGTTCAGCACGCATCTGAATGACGGGGGCCAGGAACCACAACGCAGCGAAGTTCGCAATGGCCACGCGTATCTCGGCGCGCCTTATGGAATTTATCAGACGGCGGACAGTTGGATCGCTTTGTCGATGGGATCGGTAACGCGGCTGGGTGAAATCCTGGAATGCGCGGCGCTGCGAAATTTCAATGATCCGAAAACCTGGTTCACTCAACGCGACGAAATCAAAGCGGCGTTGCGCGATCATCTCGCCACGAAATCAATCGCGTGGTGTCTTGAGCGTTTGCGCGCGGCGGATTACTGGTGCGCGGAGGTTTTGAACTGGTCGCGATTGCGTGAGGAGGAAGCCTACAAGGCGCTGGGCTGGGAACAGGCGATCACGCTTGCCGGTGGTTCGAAGGTGAAAACATCGCGCTGCCCGATTCGAATTGATGGCGAACGTTTTTATTCCGAGGCCGGATCGCCGCGCATCGGCCAGCACAACGCGGAGATTCAAACGGAGTTTGGATTGTGAGCTGGTATCACGAGAATTCGTTTTCGTCGGAGCGCGGGTCTGTGACCCGCAGCAACTCCGCAAGGCTGATCACGTTCAACTATCCGGCAGCATCCGTTGAAAAGCGTTGCTGCTGCGGGTCGCAGACCCGCGCTCCGGCTGAAATGTAATTCATGAAAATCGTCGATACCCATCAGCACCTGATTTATCCGGATCGTTTCCGGTATCCGTGGTGTGGTGGACTGCCGACGTTCGAAGACCAGGCTTTGCGGTTGGAAGAATACCGCGCTGCGGCAAACGAAACAGGCATTGAACAAACGATTTTCATGGAGGTCGATGTCGATGAAACGCAGATGAAATCGGAAGCGGAATTTTTTTTGCAGCTCGCCTCTGATCCGGATTCGAAAATCGCTGGCGTGGTTGCGGCCGGACGTCCAGAACGCGAAAATTTTTCGGAGTATCTCGATTCCATTCAGCATCCAAAATTGAAAGGCCTTCGCCGGGTTCTTCACAACCAGCCGGATGAACTGTCGCAATCGCAATTGTTCGCGGAAAATTTATCGCGACTGGCCGAACGTAATCTGACGTTCGATCTTTGTTTGCTCGCGCGGCAGCTTGATCTGGCAAAAACCATTCTGCGTCGCGCTCCAAAAGTTCAATTCATTCTCGATCACTGCGGCATTCCGAACGTGAAGGACGCTGAGCTGGATCCTTGGCGACGGCAGGTTCGTGAATTGGCGAATTATCCGAATCTCGCGTGCAAAATTTCCGGACTGGTTGCGTATTGCGATCCGCAGCGCGTGAACGCTGAGGCGATTCGTCCGTTCGTGGAACACTGCATTGATTGCTTCGGCTGGGAGCGCGTGCTGTTCGGCGGTGATTGGCCGGTGTGCAATTTGACATCAACGCTGAGACGTTGGGTTGAAATTGCGAAAGAGATTTTTCAAACCGAATCGGCGGACCGGCAACGACAGTTCTTTTCTGAAAACGCGGAACGGATTTACGGATTGAATGAGAGCTGATTTCAAAACGGAAAGAGCGGCGCTGAAGCGCACGCAGTCCAGACGCTCCGCGCAGTTTCAAAACGCTGGAATGTCGCGAAGCGTTTGGAGTGCGGTCGCTTCAGCGCCGCTATCGAATGTTGTCGAACTGGCCCGATTCATCACATGAACTCAAGTATCGGAAATCTTCAGCAATCCTGGCCCGCGCCTTCACAGCCGCGGCCGATTGTGCTGATCGGCGCCGGTGGCATTGTGCGCGACGCGCATCTGCCGGCGTATCGCAAAGCAGGTTTTCCAGTGGCCGGAATTTTTGATCTGAATCCTGCGGTTGCCGAAGCGCGAGCGAAGGAATTTGATCTTCCGGTTTTTAAATCCATTGCTGAAGCGGTCGCGGTGCCGAACGCTGTTTTTGATCTCGCCACACCCCCCGGCGCTCATGAATCGGCGTTATCACAGATTCCCGATCATGCGACGGTCGTAATTCAAAAACCCATGGGCCGCACTCTCGCTGAGGCGGAGCGGATCGTCGCGCTTTGCCGGAAGAAAAGGCTGAAGGCAGCGGTGAATTTTCAACTGAGATTCGCCCCTTACATGCTGGCCATGCGCGACTTCGTCCGGCGTGGCGAAGTCGGCGAGATCGTCGATGTCGAAATGCATCTCAATCTCGAAACGCCGTGGGATTTGTTTCCTTTTCTGTTGAAAGAAGAGCGCGTTGAGATTCTCGCGCACACGGTTCATCATCTTGATCTCGTGCGGATGTTTCTGGGAAATCCGCGTCGCGTTTACGCGCGGACGGTGAAACATCCGGCGTTTCCGAATCTCGCCAGCGTTCGTTCCAGCATCATTCTCGATTACGGCGATATGATCCGCTGCTGTTTGTCCGTGAATCATTGTCATCGCTTCGGTTTGAAAAATATGGATGCGTCCGTGCGGGTGGAAGGCACGGAAGGTTGCGCGATTGCCACGCTGGGCCTGCTGCTGGATTATCCGCGTGGAACGGCGGACCGGCTGCAGATCATCGGACGTTCGTTCAAGGAATGGACCGATGTGCCGTTGAGCGGCCGCTGGTTTCCGGACGGATTTGTGGGCGTGATGTCCAATGTGCAACGCTTCGCGGCGAGTGAAGATCCGGCTTTGATTTCGCCCGTTGAAGACGCATTGGAAACGATGCGGGTGGTGGAAGCGTGTTACGTCTCGGATGCGCGCGGCGGTGTTGAACTGAATTCTGTGAAATCAAAATAGCTTCATGAA
This sequence comes from Verrucomicrobiia bacterium, assembly GCA_035765675.1. Lineage (GTDB taxonomy): Bacteria > Verrucomicrobiota > Verrucomicrobiia > Limisphaerales > DASXHY01 > DASXHY01. The sequence goes on along the minus strand of DASTXC010000036.1, from coordinate 11,565 downwards.
AATCATTCGTTATCAGGATCGGAATGGCGTCATCGGTTTTGCAGCGCGACAAGCGGACGGTTCGGCGCTCAAGCTGGTCGGGGACATTTTTTCCAAACCAGAGGTCACTTCTGAAAAGGCCGAAGTTGCCAAACTGCTCGCGCCCATCGTTCCGACGAACATTCTTTGCATTGGATTGAACTACCGCCATCACGCGGCGGAAACGCGCGCCAAGATTCCGGAGTTTCCGGTTCTGTTCATGAAAGGCGTGAACGCGGTGCAGAATCCGGGAGACGCCATTGAGATTCCGAATCAGTTGCGAAGTAATGAAGTGGATTACGAATGCGAGCTGGCGGTGGTGATTGGAAAGCCATGCAAGAACGCGACGCGGCAGAACGCGCTGGAATATGTTCTTGGCTATACTTGCGCCAACGATGTCAGCGCGCGTGACTGGCAAAAGCAATTCGGCGGCGGCCAATGGTGTCGCGGCAAAGGTTTCGACACGTTCTGTCCGCTGGGGCCGTGTCTGGTGACGACTGATGAAATTCCGAATCCGAACACGTTGAAAATTCGCACGATTGTGAATGGCGAAGTGCTTCAGGACTGGACCACGGAAGACATGATTTTTGATGTGCCGCGCCTGATCGAATTTCTCAGCGGCAGCACGACGCTGCTTCCAGGAACGGTGATTCTGACCGGAACACCGCATGGCGTTGGCATGGCGCGCGAGCCGCAGCGCTGGTTGAAACCGGGTGATCAGGTCAGTGTGGAAATTGAGAAAATCGGAACGCTGACGAATCCGGTAATTGAGGAACCGACCTGAAAAATTTCGCAAAACATCTTAACGCGGAGCCGCAGAGGACGCAGAGCAACGCGGAGAAAAACACCGTTGCGAATCTTTGCGATCTCCGCGCCTCTGCGTTTAGAAAAATTGAGGCAAAGGTGTAGCTGACCGCGAAAACCAATTATGGAAACTGTCGCGTCCAATCCGATTCTCGGCGTCGCCATGCACGCGATTGGCGCGTTATTCGCCGCCACGTGTTACACGCCGCAGAAGCGCGTCAAACGCTGGTCGTGGCAGACGTATTGGATCACGCAGGCGGCGTTCTGCTGGTTTCTGCTGCCGATTCTCGGAGCGATGTTCACGATTCCGCATCTGCTGGACGTGCTGCGCGCTGCGCCAACCGATGCGATGCGAAATTCGTTTCTGCTCGGCGCGGCTTATGGAATCGGCGGAACGGCTTTCGGGATTGCGATTCGTTACATCGGATTTTCTCTCACCTACGCGATAGCGGTCGGTTTGTCCGCGGTGCTGGGAACTTTGATCCCACCCCTGGTTCACGGCACACTTCGAGAAACCCTGAGCAAACCCGGCGCGAGCTGGGTGATTGCGGGAATCGTGATCGGCACGATTGGAATCGGTTTTACGGGATTGGCGGGCCGGTTGAAGGAACTCGATCTTTCGAAGCATGATGGCAAAGGTGAATTTTCCTTGAGCAAAGGTCTGACGCTTTCGCTCATCGCGGGCGTGTTGTCGGCGGTTTATGGATTTGCATTGGACGCGGGCAAGCCGATTGCGATGGTCGCGGCCGAACATGGTGCGGGCGTCTGGCAGGGAAATGTGATTTATATTTTTTCCAACACCGGCGCGTTCATCACGACTGCGATTTACTGTCTTTATCTGCATCGCAAGCACCGGACGCTGGGCGAACTTGTCGAGCTTCCCGCCGGCACCGAAAAAGCTTCTTTGCCGGTGAACTTTGCGATGGCGGCGATCACTGGCTTGTTCTGGTACGGCCAGTTTTTCTTTTACAATCTCGGCCACGTTCGCATGGGAAATTACGAATTCACGAGCTGGGCGATTCACATGATCATGCTGGTGCTGTTCAGCAATCTGGTGGGCGTGGCTCTGCGCGAATGGCGTCGATGCCGGAAGGTGACGGATTGGACGATTGCTTTGGCGCTGGTGGTGTTGACCGGCGCGGTGGTGCTGCTCAGTTACGGGAATTATCTCGGCGATCAGGCCGCGAAATCGCAACAGGAGAATCATGAAACGATACGGAATGGTGATCGGCCTGCGGGCTGAAAAACTTGACGAATACAAAAAGCTGCACGCGGCGGTGTGGCCGGGCGTGCTGCGAATGATCAAGGAATGCAACATTCGCAATTACTCGATTTATCTGCGGCAGATGGACAACGGCGAACATTACCTGTTCAGCTATTTCGAATACACGGGCAATGATTTCGCGGCTGACATGGCGCGAATGGCCGCCGATCCGGAAACGCAACGCTGGTGGTCGGTTTGCATTCCGTGCCAGAAACCTTTGGAGTCCCGCGCGAAGGAAGAATGGTGGGCTGCGATGGAGGAAGTTTTCCACTTGGATTGAACCTGGAAACAACGAACTCTGAACATTGAACGCCGAACTCAGAACTTTTCAGAACGACGCGTCGATCAACGCCGCTCGAAATTCAACGTTCATTATTGAAGCACTGTGCTGAGCCGATAGAACTGCTGCGGCGAGTTGGTGATGGTATTGTCCACAAATGTGAAATCGCCGTAGATCGAAGTGGTGTTCGTCGAGATGGGATTCCAGTTTGCGAGATCGGTGGAGGTTTCAATTACAAAGGTTCGATTCGGACTCGTCTCAATCTTCAATTCGAATGTGTCTTCCGCAATTGCGCCGGCGCGCAGTTGAATTGGTGGATTGAAAGCGTAAGCCAGATTCAGACGTCCGCCGGTAACGCATTTTCCTTCGAGATCCGGCAAACGATCCACCGCCAGCAGCAGTCGGCGGATGCTGGTTCGATAATCTTCATCCGGAAATTTTTCGAGGATCAACGCCAGCGCGCCGGAAACCTCCGCGGCGGCGAATGAAGAACTCGGCAGCAATCGGTCGTGCGGGAAATCGGCCGGCGCGTACGCGTCATCCGCATCAAAAGCGGTCGAGTAAACCAGTTCGCCGGGCGCCATCAAATCGACGTTTGTTGCGCCGTAATTGGAGGGAAAACCGAGGAAGTCGTCGTTGCCGCTGAATCCGACGGAAACAATGTTGTCGAAGGGATAACACGCGGGATAATTCGGTTCGATATCAACGTTCTGCCAGGAATTTCCCGCCGGCGTGACCACGATGATTCCCGCGTCGCGCAGGTTGATGAGAGCGTTGGAAACGCCGAACGAAAAATTCTGACCGCTGAAACTCGCATTGACGATTCGCGCGCCGTTCGTGCGCGCAAAATCCAGGCAGGCGATGACCGAGGAGTCCGTTCCGACGCCGGCTTCGTCCAGACATTTGCACGCCATCATCTGCACGCGCCACGCAACGCCGCAGACACCAATGCCGTTGTTGCCGATGCCGCCAAGAATTCCGGCAATCAAGGTTCCATGTCCCTGATCGTCCGTTGGGTCGTGCGATTCCGTGAAAGCGTTGAAGCCATGGGTGTTGTCGTTGGTGTTCACCCAGACGTTCAAATCGAGATCTTCATGTGTGAACCGAATTCCGGTATCGAGAATCGCCACCACGATATTGCTGGCGGACGTTTGTGAGTCCCAGCCCTCGATGGCGTGGATATCGGCGCCGGGCGTGCCGCCATTCTGGCCGACGTTGTTCAGACTCCACAGTGTGCCATCGAGAAAGCGCGGATCATTTGGAATCGTGGCGGCGGCGCGAAGGTAATAGTCCGGTTCCGCGAACTCAACGAGACCCGAGGCCTGATATTTAGCGATGAGATTTGAAACCGATTCACCTTTCGGCACGCAAACGATCTGCAGGCCGGAACTTGAAAATGTTCGCAGAACTGTAGTGCGGGCGCTTTTGTGAAAGACGGCGAGCGATTGGGAATCCACACCGCGCCTGGGCTGGATCAGAATGCGATCCGGCGCATAGGGCGGAGCGATGAGATTTTCAGCAACCGCGGAGGGAACGAGAAAGAAAATCCAGCACAGCAACAGCGCGCAGACAAAACTCCGAAGAACCGCGTTGGAAGTCCGTGAATGCTCGCTGCAATGGATTGGAAAGCCAGCCATGCTGTATCCGAAGGCTGCCACAAGGGGGCTGCGTTTGCCAGCGGGGATTTGAACGGAATGCCAGAGCGCCGACCAGGGAACATTGAACTCTGAACATCGAACTCCGAACGACGAACGACTACGAGCGCGATTTTGCGAACGCTGTCGAACTGCGCGCGAGCGTCTGGAGTGCGTGTGTGCTTCAGCACCGCTCTGGGAAGGGAGCTTTCGTACACGATGCAACAAGGTATTTGACCTCAGAAACGGGATCGCCGGTTCTAGTCGCGTTCTGACTTTTTGTCCGGCTTTTCTTCCGTGGCGGCTTTAATGCGCGGGGCTTTGTCGTAAATCTCGTTCATCAGATCTTCGGCGTCGCCGTCGGTACGAACGATTTTCGGACGCAGGAAAACCATCAACTCCACTTCATGCGTGGTTTTGTCCTTCTTCTTGAACGCCCAACCCAATCCGGGAATATCGCCGAGAATCGGTGTTTTGCGCAGCGTGTCTGAAACCTGTTTCTGAATGATTCCGCCCAGCACAATCGTCTGGCCATCCTTCGCGCGGAGATCGGTTCGCAACGTGCGCGTGTCAAACACCGCGCCACCGAGAATCGTGGTGCCGGGAACAACCGTCGAGGATTCCGCGTGAATCCGCAGTTCAACGTCTCCGGCGGAATTGATGTGCGGAGTGACTTCGAGAATCACGCCGACGTTTTTGTAGCTGAAATTTTGCCGCAACCCATTCGCGCCACTGTCCAGGCTGGCGGTTTGAATCGGCACCTGTTGTCCGACGAACAATCGGCCGGTTTCATTGTCGCGCACATTGATCTGCGGATTTCCCAGGACGGTTGCCGCGGTGGTCTTGCGCAGGAATTGAACGAGGAAATCCATGCTGATTGAACTTTGCACCACGCCGGATCGCAACGACGCCAGCGTCTGCGCAATTTCGCTCGACGAAGGCGTGTTCACGGTCGTGTTGTCGCCAAAACCTTTCATGTAATTCGCCGCGCCTTTGGCAATGATTGAATTATCATAATCCTCCGCCGTGAAAACCTTGCTGCCATCCGGCGACCAGCGCACGCCGAGCTTGTCCATGAAATCGCTGGCCACTTCCACAATGCGCGCCTCGATCAAAACCTGATCGGACGGTGCGTCCATCTGATCGATGAGCTTCAACAATTGTGGAAAGAAATGGACGTTTGCGGAAATCAACAAAGCGTTTCCACGCTGATCCGCCACCGCGCGAACGCGTCCCACAAGATCACTCACCGGGCGAATGGCATTGCGATCCGAACCGTTGCGTCCCACGCTGTCCGGCTGACCGCCGAGCCATGGATAATAGCCATCTTCGTCGGCTTCCAGTTCCAGATTGAAACCGTCTTCGGAGGAGCCGGTCTGCTGTGAGTTCTGCTGGCGATTCTGGTTCTGGTTGCTTTGCTGATTGTTCTGGCTGGAAGGACGCATTGCGGGCGAGCCATTTTTCGCAAACAGAATATTGATGTTGTTGGCGACGGTGGAGGCTTTGGCAAACTTCAGATTTACACGCAGCGTGCTTTCGCCCGCTTCCGATGGCACATCCAATTGCTTGAGCACGTCTTCGACGACCGCGAGATTTTCCTTCGAATTGGAAGTGACAATGATTGTGTTGGAATATGGTTCGCTCGTGATGCGGACTTTGCCGTAGAGCCGGCCGACATCGCGGTCAGCGGTCGATGAGGAATCGTCGCCAAAGAAATCCCAATAACTGCGCTGTTGCGTTTTCTTGAGGAACAACTCGTTCAGCACGTCTTCGATATCCACGGCGCTGACGTATTTCAGCGTGTAAATTTTTGGCGCGAGGCTGCCGTCGTTCACCGGTTCGTCGAGTTCGGCAATCATCTTTTCAATGCCCTCCATCTCCGATGGCGCGGCTTGAACGATCACGGCATTGCGCCGGCGATCCGCGACGACTTTCATTTTCTTGTCGTTCTTCCCGCTGGGTGATGAAAAGTAATAGACGTAACGCGAGTTCACCGTCTGATCCTGATTCAAATCCTGCAATTGCTTGGCGACATCCTGCGCGTCGGCATTTTTCAACGTGAACGTGCGCGTGATTTTTTCCTGCGCGTCTTCAGTGTCCAGACCCATCACGAACTGCTGGATCGCGCGGAAATTGGCTTCACTGGAAAGAATGAGCAGCGAATTGGATTGCTCATCGGCGGTCACCTCCACCGTGTCTTTCAAGGATTTGCTGTTGCGCTTCTGATACAACGGCCCGATGGCTTTCACGAGATCGGTCGCCGCGACATTTTGCAACGCCAGCACGCGCACGGCGACATCCTCGGGCTTTTCATTGTCGAGCGTTTCGATCAACGCACTGACCGCGCGGAGATTGTCGTTGTAATCTGAAACGATCAGTTGATTGGCGCGTTCATCGATGTCGATGGTGGCCTTGTCCGACAGCGCGCTGCGAATGCGTTCCTTCAAATCCGACGCTTGAATGTGCTGAAGCGAAAACACTTTCACCAGTCGCTGCCGGCCTTCGGGAATGTCCTGCGAAGGCTCGACCAGTTCCGGACTCATGTTCGGTTCCTTGCCTGCGGGCACGATGAGAATCGATTTGCTGAATTCGATTGCCGTGACGTCCTGCAATCCCAGCGCCTGATAAACGAGATTGATCGCTTCGCGCGGCGATACTTTTTTCGAACTGCTGATCGTGATCTGGCAATTCACCTGCGGATGTTTCACCACGCTTTTGCCGGTTGTCTGCGCCAGCCATTGAACGATCATATCGATGCTCGCATTCTGAAAGCTGAGCTGAATTTCGTTCGTGGAATTCATCGCGCTGTTTTGATTCGTGCCCGCGTCAGCGATGGGTTCGGACGGAATCCAGACCTGCGATTTGTCTCCGGAAGAACCCGGTTTCGAAGACGATGACGGCGGGGTGAAGTTCGGCGGTGTTCCAGACGGAATTTCAAACGGCACGCCGTTGCGAATGATGGTGCGCGGCTGTGCCGTAACGTTCGCTGTCCAACTCGCCAGCAGAACTCCGCAAAGGATCGCCGCCGAACGGAACATCTTCATTTTATTTGTGAATGGTTTCATCAGGAGTTTCTTTCTTCGATAAAAGACTTTCGCCGCCGTAGCCGTTGAAAATCATCAATTCCTTCTGCTCGCCTTTTTCTTCCACCAACACGCGGTTGATGCCGATGCGCAGCAGTTTCATTTCGCCAAGGGAATCGCCTTCCTTCACCAAACCGGTCTGGCCGTCGGACGAACGCAGAAACGCCATGTTTCCAGCAATGCCCATCAAACCCGCGGGCATCGGATGCATGACCTGACCGAACAATTCGCTTTCGTAAATGCGATCCACGCGCGCTTGAATGTCGAAGGGCAATGCGGGCAAAGATTTCCCACCACGCATTCCAGGCCGGCCCGGAACAGGAAGATTGGGTCGCGGACCAGGAGAATTTTTGGCAATGGCTTGCGTAGCGGCATTTGTTTTAGCGAACGATTCTGTCGGGTGAACCGAATTGGAATTGGCCCCTGTGAGCATCATCTCTTTCGCGTTCGGCGAAGCCGTAATATTCGTCGCATTGGTCCCATTCCCCTTCGTGCTGGAAGCAATGCTTTCGGGAACCGAAAGTGCATTTGTCGAATCCAAGGAAACGTGCAGCACGCCGGCAGCGTTTGTTGAACCTGCAAGCTCGTTTGTGGCCGCGACGGAATTGGTTTCGGTTTTCATTGATGCGACCGTCGTTGCGTTTGTGGCGGGCAGTTTTTCGTGAGCCACGGAATGAATATTGGTTTCTACTTTCTTCATCGGAGCGTTCGCGTTCTTTACCGACGCCACCTCATTCGTTTCGATGGGCAACGCCGGCACTTCGGGAATCGTCACCTTCGCCAGCGGATGGCTGCGGATGATCGCTCGGGCCGCCTGGAAGATCAGCAGAGCGCCAAGCGCGAGGCACGTCAGCCGCAGGATTTTTTCAATGCGATCACGCACGGGATTTGTCCTCCTTTTTCCATTGTTCGAAATCCAGAATCACAATCGTGAGATTCATTTTCACGCGGCCCGGCCCGGTTTTCTCCGGCGTGATCTGAACGGAATCAATGATCAGCGGAAAGCCCAGCGTCTCGATGCGTTGCAACAGACTCATGACCGCAGGCACTGGACCCACGCCTTCAAACTGCACCGAGGCGAGTTCCTTGCCGGAAAAACGTGAAGGCGATTCGCGCACCGGTCCGACCTGTATGCCGCTGCTCATCGCTGCTTTCTGAAGCGCCGCGCTGGCCTCGCCAACCACTGTGGCTTTGTCCAATTGGGCGGGATCGAATTGAAATTTTTCCATCAATGCTTGAACCGTCTCCGCGCGCGTCGCATAGGGCAGAATCTTGTTTCGCAAATCCTGCGCTTCAGTGACGAGTTGCCGATATTCCACGCGCCGCCGCTGCAATGGCCGCCAGATAAAAAACAGCGCGAGATAAATCGTGATGCCGATGGCGGAATATCGGATCAGGCGCTTTTCGCGATCAGAGATGGTGGGCATTTCAGGGCTTCCTTTCGATTCGCGGAGATGAAATCCGGACGCCCGGAGGCAAACCCGCAGGCATCGCGCCGGGCGGCATTGCTCCGCCAGAAAAACCGGGCGGCAATCCGCCGGGCATTCCCATTGGCGGTGCGTCCTTTTTATTTTTAGCTTTCTCGATTTCCTCCGCCGTCGGTCCAATTTTCAAGGTCTGCAAAACGTTCGCCGGTTTCCATTGCGCGCTGATGCGAACGTTCAACTTCTGTTTGTCCGGCGTTGGTGATTGATCTTCAACGGTGACGTTGGAAAAAAATCCGGAAGCGATGAGCTTGTTTCGAAACTCCGCCACCTGATCCGCGTTGCGCAACGTGCCGCGCAGGGAAACATCGCCTTTGCGATTCATCGTCAGCGATTCAATCTTCGCGCCGGATGGAGCGGATTTCGCGAAGAGATACAGCGAATCGAGATACGGCGGCTGGTTTTGTTTCAATTGCTGAAGAAAGCCAAGTTCCTGATCAATGATCGCGAGCCGGCCCTGATCCTTCTTGAGCGACGTCAGCTTTTTCGCGAGCAAAGGCCGAAGCAGAAGCGCTTCCGCGTAAGGCAACAGCACCAAACCGATCAACAGCGCTGTCGCGATCACGGCCCATTTTTTTGGAGCAGGGGAGGAGAGCTTTCGTTTTTCAACCGGCGCTTGTGATTCGAAAAAAATCAGCTTCGGTTCGCCGCTCTCGATGGATTTTTTCAGACCGAGAATCGCGGTTGAACGTCCCGGGCCAACGTTCGTTTTCAGCGGCTCGCAATCAACACCGTGGCCGAAGCTTTCTGTTAATCCAATCGATACCGCATTGAAATCTGCGTCCGATGCCGCGATGAACCATTTCTTTGCGGACGCGCTCCCGTTCAACGTCCTGGAAATGGCGGCGAAATTTTCTGTCTTGCTCAACTGCTTTTCAGCCAGCGCCAGGGTTCGTATCTGCGTCGGAAAATTCTGCTCGAACGAAATCCATTCCGAACTTTCCGAGCCGATTTCCAGAATTGCAAAGTTGCTTTCAAACGCCGGCAACACTCCGCGCCGCGCCATCGCTGCCAGCGTGAATTCCGGATTCAAACCGCAGCCGGAAACAATTGCAGTGTATTCGTCGATCACTTCTTTCTTCACTGCGATCACGAGCAATTCCTGGCGCGCCGCTCCATTCACGCGGGTTTCACCAAGCGATCGATAGCCCCACGCCAGTTCATCCGGCGACAACGGAAATTCGCTTTCAATCTGCATTCGCAGCAGTTTTTGAAATTCCTCTTTGCCCACGGATGGGAGGGTGAGCCGCCGCAGCGAAACGCCGCGCGCATCGATCGCGCAGTAAGCGCGCGAATGCGACTGGCGCGGAGTTGACGCGAGAAATTCCTGCAGGCTCGCGGCAACTTTCTGTTTCGCCGGGTCGGTGAGCCGCCCGTTCGGCGCGCGTTCCAGCGGCACTTCCAAACCGTTGTCGTCATGCAACGCTTTCAGCGACGTCCGCGTGATCTCCAGGTAAATGCCGGGTGAATTCATGAGTGAGTTATAAATCGTCCTCCCGATAAGAAAGCGTGCTGATGTCGTCCAGCCCGACGTGAACCGTCATCTGAATGCGCTGGCGAACGCCGGATGAGTTCACGCGCCCTTCGCTCAGAATCCGGAACGTCTCCGAACGCGCAGTGACGAGCGGCGCGACCTGCTTGAGCAGATTCTGATCGAAGCCGGGAACTTTCAAAAGCCAGGCGATGTTCGGAAAAAAACCGCTGGATTGACGATACGAAATGATCGACTGCGCCAGCTCGCGTTCGACGCCCGGCAGCGTGGCCAGTACGTCCAGGCTGGCGGTGTTGATGTTGATCGCGCCCGGTTGAGAATTGTTGGAATCGACGGTGACGTCGTCGGCGATGTCCAGGAGCAAATCCTCGTCAATCACTTTACGGCCTGAACCAGCGGAATTGTTTTGGGTCGCTTGCGAATTACCTGAACCGCTGTTCGTCTGCGCATTTCCGGCGGTGACATCAAGCAAATCGGCGATGCTTCGAAGCTGTGTTCGTCCGCGATACGAAACGATGGCGCGCGCGATTTCCGGTGAGATGCCGGAAATTTTTGTGAGTTCTGTTTCACCGGCGGTTTGAACATTGACGCGATCTTCTCCGGCGGCATTCACATTGTTCACACCCGAGTTCACGGTGAACAACCGGGCCCAGCCGAGATCGGAATCGGACACTTGCGCATTCGCAAATTGTTCCTTGCCGTCTTCGTCATCCTCGCTGTCCAGCAACCCGTTTTGGTGTCGATCGTTTCCGAGCAATAACTCGGGAGACATGCCGCGAATCATGAGCAGTTCGCGCACGGTTTGAAACGGACCATTCCGCGTCTGATACGGCGGTTGCAACGTGAGATAATATTCCGATTCGGCGCCGCCCGGAGAAACGGCATTGTCCGGATCACGCCAATCTGCAATCGCGGCAATGATATCCGGCGTCAGGTCTTCCAGTTTGGAAAGAGAATTGGAGGAAACGATGTTGAGATTAATCCGGCTCTCCTCGTCACTCACGCCGTAAAGAATGCCGCCGCCTTCGTCATCGCGTCCGCGGCGAAACACCTGAAACCGCCCGCGACCAAGCGCAACGTTTTCGAAATCAGCCGGTGAATCGTAAAGCCCGGCGCCATGATTCTGCCGGCTGCGACTGCGTTCTTTGGCGTCGCGATAGAGCAGGGCCTTGGCTTTTTCAATTCCGGCCAGCGCGAGATAATGCGCCTGAATGCGATCGCCATAATTTTTCCCCACCTTCAAATCCATTCGCGCTGTGTGCAGAACACCGATCACGACAATCGAAAGCAGCGCGAGGCACCAGAGCAGGCCCACGAGAATGGAACCGCGGTTGGAAAACGGGAACGCTGAACAATGAACTTCGAACTTCGAACTTCGAACGAAAGCGGCGCTGAAGCGGCCGCACTCCAAACGCTTCGCGCAACTGCTGAACCTCAAAACTTCGCGAAGCGTTTGGAGTGCGGTGGCTTTAGCACCGCTTTTGAAGGCACCGGTAAACTCGAAAC
>DASTXC010000035.1:0-6725 GCA_035765675.1 Verrucomicrobiia bacterium | reverse complement strand
GGTCGGAATCGAACCGACGCATAAGGCTTTTGCAGAGCCCTGCCTTACCACTTGGCTACCCCGCCGTCCGTTGCGTTGCGGAAATTAAAGCAACTTCAGCCGCGTGCAAGTTTTTATGTGGATCGCTTCGCGGTTTTTGTTCGGTTTTGCAGCATTTCCGATTTGAACGCACCGCTGAATTTCGCCACGTCCACTCTGGTTAAATCAGTCATCGAAAATTTAACGGCTGTTCGGAGCCGGAGTGACGGGGCTTCCCGGTCGATGTTGCGAACGATAACCGCGCGGGGCTACGCCGGTGAGATTCCGGAATTGTCGCGTGAAATAGTTGCTGTCATTGAATCCCACCTGAAACGCTATGTCCGTGATGCTGTCATCAGTCTGACGCAACAGGCGCGCGGCGTGACGCACGCGCAGTTCAATCAGATACGCAATTGGCGAATTGCTGGTGGCGGCCTGAAATGAACGAATGAAACTGCGCTTGGACATGTGAGCGATTTCCGCCAGCCGATCCAGATTGAGCGGTTCGGCGAAGTGTGATTCCAAATGCGCGATGGCTTCGGCGCTGCGCAACAGTGCGCGCGAATCCGGGCTTTTGAATTTTGAATAACAGCGCGAAAGATAACAGACGATCTGCATGAACAGCGCGGTGGCCTGGAATGCAAATCCCGGGGCGCGCGTTTTTAATTCGGTTTCAAGTTGATCGACAAATCGCAGAACGGCCGTGAGTTCGCCGGGCGCGAGTCGCAGCCGGCTGTTGAACTGATTCCGCTTTCGCCAGGCAGGTTCCAGCGTGAACAAGGCATGATAACCGGGAACTGATGGAAGATCGCCCAACTGCATTCGAAGCTTTTCCGGATCGAAAAGGATGTTGATCAGGCCTAGCTTTTTAAGTTCGCGATATTCATGCACGCGCGAACCGCCGATGACGAATACGTCGCCAGGTGAAAGTCGCCAGGATTCGCGTCCGGTGACGTGCAATCCGCTGCCGCCGGTCACGAGGACAATCTCGGAAAATTCGTGCTTATGCGGTGGGAAGGCATGCTGAGGTTCGCGGCGTTCCACTGACAAGGGAAACGCTCCGTCGAACCAGTCTTTGGCCTTTAGTATCAGCATTTCGACGAGCTTTCAGTTTTCGATCTTCTATCGGAAGTCATCGCTTATGACGGACTTTGATAATGGCCAGATCGTGCTGAACTCTGGCAACATTGTGAAGGAGAAAACGGTTGGTTTCGCGAATGATCTCAGTGCTTGTCAAAGACGCAAAAGAAACCGCCAGCATTGCCTTTCATGAAATCGAATTCAGCCCACATTGAAAAATCCTACAAGATCGCTGCCGAACGTTACGCTCAACTTGGCGTGAACACGGAAAAAGCATTGGCGGCTTTGAAAGCGATTCCGGTTTCGATTCACTGCTGGCAGGGCGATGACGTGGGCGGCTTTGAGAATGAAGGCGGTGAACTGGGCGGCGGTCTCGCGGTGACTGGAAATTATCCCGGCAAAGCGCGGACGCCGGATGAGCTGCGAGACGATTTTGAAAAAGCGATTTCGCTCATTCCCGGAAAACATCGGTTCAATCTTCACGCGTGTTACGCGGAGATGAACGGGAAAAAAGTGGATCGCGACGAACTGAGCGCGGATCAATTTCGCAACTGGATTTCCTGGGCCAAGGCCAATCGGATCGGCATTGATTTCAATCCCACTTACTTTTCTCATCCGAAAGCGGCGGACGGTTTCACGCTGTCGCATCCGGACAAATCGATTCGGCAGTTCTGGATCGAACACGGCATTCGTTCGCGCGAAATCGGCGCGGCCATTGGCAAGGCGTTGGGAAAATCCTGTCTGACAAATCTCTGGATTCCGGACGGCATGAAGGACACGCCGGCGGATCGGAAAAGTTATCGCGCGCGACTGGCGGAATCACTGGACGCGGTTTTCGCGAAGCGCATTGATCCGAAGCTCAATGTGGATTCAGTCGAGCCGAAGCTGTTTGGCATCGGCTCAGAAAGCTACGTGGTCGGTTCGCATGAATTTTATCTCGGTTACGCCATCAGCCGGAAGAAACTGCTGACGCTGGACGCGGGGCATTATCATCCGACCGAAGGCATTGCGGACAAGATTTCCGCGGTGCTGCAATATCTTCCGGAAATTGCGCTGCACGTGAGCCGCGGGGTGCGCTGGGACAGCGATCATGTGGTGACGCTGACCGATGATTTGAATGCGACGGCGCAGGAAATCATCTGGGGCAATTATGCGGGCCGGGTGCGGATCGGGTTGGATTATTTCGATGCGAGCATTAACCGCGTCGCGGCCTGGGTGATTGGCACGCGCAATATGTGTCGCGCCTTGCTCAACGCGTTGCTGACGCCGATTGATGAACTGCGCACGGCGGAAAGAGCGGGGGACTACACCTCGCGTCTGGCATTGATGGAAGAAGCGAAAACATTGCCTGCCGGCGCGGTCTGGGATTATTACTGCGCAACTTCGGATGTTCCGGTCGGCGCAGCCTGGCTGGCCGAAGTGAAGCGTTACGAAGCCGGTGTTCTTTCGAAGCGGTCTTAAATCTTAACAAATTATTCAGAACAGCCCTGAACTATGAATCCATTCCTTGGCGTTTTTTTCCATTGGCTCGGTGGCCTGGCTTCCGGGAGTTTTTACGTGCCTTTCAAAGGCGTGAAGAAATGGTCTTGGGAAACGTACTGGCTCGTGGGCGGTTTTTTTTCGTGGATCATCTGTCCGTGGGTGCTCGCGGGGTTCATGACGAATGATCTGATCGGGGTGATAAAACAGCAAAGTGCAAGCACGCTGTGGTGGACGTATTTCTTCGGCGCGCTCTGGGGATTCGGCGGGCTGACGTTTGGATTGACGATGCGGTATCTCGGAATGTCGCTGGGAATGGGCGTGGCGCTGGGATATTGCGCGGCGTTTGGAACGCTGTTGCCGCCGATCTTCAAAATGTTTTCACCGAACATTCCCGTCCCGGAAACCATTGCGCAGATTGCTTCCACGCTTCCGGGGCAAATCACACTCGGCGGCGTGTTCGTGTGTCTGCTGGGAATCGGGATTGCCGCTTACGCTGGTTTGACGAAGGAGCGGGAAATGCCGGACGCGGAAAAGAAGAAAGCGATTTCCGAATTCAATTTTTCCAAAGGCATTCTGGTCGCGACGTTTTCCGGAATCATGAGCGCATGTTTTTCGTTTGCGTTGACGGCGGGCGGGCCGATTGGTGACGCTTCGAAAGCGGCGGGAACATCCACGCTTTGGACCGGCTTGCCGAAACTCGTGGTGGTGTTGCTCGGTGGTTTCACAACCAACTTCATCTGGTGCGTGTTGCTGAACATCAAGAATCGCACCGGCTATCAGTATCTCGCGGCGAAGGTGCGTCCGGAACACGCTGGTCTGAAAGCATCGGGCGGTGAACACAGCGGCGGTCGAGCGGAAGCGACGGCGATTGCGGCGGCGGATTTGAGTGTTCCGAGAACCTCCAACTACCTGTTTTCCGCACTGGCGGGAACGACCTGGTACTTCCAGTTCTTTTTCTACACGATGGGTGAAACGCAGATGGGCAAGTTCGGCTTCGCTTCCTGGACGCTGCACATGGCGAGCATTATTATCTTCAGCACGATGTGGGGCTGGATTCTGCACGAATGGAAAGGCTCGAGCAAAAAGGCGCACGGACTCATCGCCGGCGGCATTCTGACACTGATTCTTTCCACGATCATTATTGGCTACGGCACGTTCTTGAAAACCAAGGGCTGAATTTGGATCAACCTGTTAAGCAGCAGCTAGCGTGAGTTGGCTCTGTCTTGTCAGTCTTTCCAAAGAGTTGGAGCCGACTCCATTCGCTGCTGCAAAGATTTTTGAAGGGCTATAAATTCCTTCCGGCGCGATTAAATCCCAGACGGCTTTGTTCGCGCCGCCAGCATCGGACGGAACGTGGCGCGATAACTCCACGCGAGATAAAGTTCCAGTGCCAGAAACACGATTCCC
This sequence comes from Verrucomicrobiia bacterium, assembly GCA_035765675.1. Taxonomy (GTDB): domain Bacteria; phylum Verrucomicrobiota; class Verrucomicrobiia; order Limisphaerales; family DASXHY01; genus DASXHY01. The sequence continues at coordinate 2,738 of DASTXC010000035.1, read as the reverse complement.
GGTCCGATGGTTTCCGGCGCGAGAAAAATGTGAAAGGCAATGATGCCGACGAGGATTGGCGCAATCAGCGTCAGCGCCAGCGGCACAAAACGGTTCACCAGCAGCAGCACGCCCACCAACAATTGCACGCCGGCAACGAGCTGCATCATGAAGCCGGTTTTCATCAAAGCCATCGCGAAATCCATTGCGCCCTGCGGCATGGGAGTTTTCGGCTGCGGAATGAAATTCAAGAAACCATTCAGGCCAAAAATGAAGAATCCCAGGCCCATGATTACTCGGGCGAAAGCAGGGAGATAACGCGTAAAAGATTTTCCACTGTTCGTTGAATCGGATTTGTTTTCCATGGTTCTGTTGGGTTGGAGTTAAACGAAAATTACTTTGCCGCGTTGGTTTCGACGACCGTTCTCAGATTGGCCAGGCCTTTCTCAAATTGACTGCCGATCAAATTGTCGCAATCCATAAACAGGGTCACCGCCTTGGCCATGAAATTATTTTTTCCGAACATGCTCCACGTCACGGTCGTCTGATCGCCTTCCGGTTTGAAGGTGAATTCCGTGGTGCTGACTCCCTCGACGGGTTTGAAAAATTCCATCTTCAGCCGGATCAATTCATTGGTGCGGCTTTCCGCAATGGTCATTCGGCCTTCGCCGATCTGATTGTTTCCCGCCCAACTGTAAGAAGCGCCCTCACCGGCTTCCGGTCCGGAAAAGGTAATTTTCGCATTGGGATCCAGTTTCGACCACGGCGACCACGCATCCCATTTGTGAAAATCGTTGATCTGCGTGAAAAGAATTTCCGGGGACGCAGCGAACGTGGCCGAACGCGTGACGCGGTAATCCGCCGGACGCGTGGCGACAACAATGACGAACCCCAGAATCAGAACTGCGAGGACAATCAGGATTTTTTTCAGCATAAAGGTTGAGGGTATGGTTTTTGAATTGTAACTGCGAGCGAAGGAATGGTTCAGCCACCCGCCATGGCGCCCACGACGAGAAACGGTTCGCGTCCATTGACGACTGCTTCGGGCAACAGAAATTCCGAGGATTCGAGAGACAGGTCTTCCTTGCACGCGAAGAAGCGAACAAACGGACGGCGCTTCAAAGTGCCGTGATCGCGAATCGTGCCGCGCAAAATGGGATAACGCGCTTCCAACGCATCGAGTACCGCGCGAATGGTGACCGGCGGTTCAACCGCGAGTTGCACGTCGCCATCGACGCGGGCGAGATTGCGCAGATGAAATGGCAGCACGACTTGAATCATAGACAAGTTCCAGATTCCAAATTCCAATTAGAAAATCAGCGTGTGGAATTTTTGAGCGGATTACGCCAGGGTTTGCACTTCCACGGATAGAACCGCGGGCAGATCGCGCACGATGGCATTCCAGGAATTGCCGCTGTCCGCCGAGCAATAAACCTGTCCGCCGGTGGTTCCAAAATAAACGCCGCAATCGTCCAGTGAATCCACCGCCATCGCGTCGCGCAGGACGTTCACATAACAATCCTTCTGCGGCAGACCTTTCGTGAGCGGTTCCCAATCATTGCCGCCGGTTTTGCTGCGATACACCCGAAGTTTTCCGTCCGGCGGAAAATGTTCGGAATCGCTTTTGATCGGCACAACGTAAATCGTTTCGGGATCGTGCGCGTGAACATCGATGGGAAATCCAAAATCACTCGGCAGATTGCCGCTGACTTCCGTCCACAGATCACCGGCGTTGTCACTGCGCATCACGTCCCAATGTTTTTGCATGAACAGAACGCCGGGCCGGGATCGATGCATCGCAAACCGATGCACGCAATGGCCAACTTCCGTTTCCGGATCGGGCAGTTCGTAATTTGATTTCAATCCGCGATTGATCGGCTTCCAGTTTTTCCCGCCGTCGTCCGTGCGAAACGCGCCGGCCGCAGAGATCGCAACGTAAATGCGATTCGCATCCGAAGGATCGAGGACAATCGTGTGCAAACACATTCCGCCCGCGCCGGGTTGCCAGAGATTTCCTTTGGTGTGACGCAAACCCGGAAGTTCCTCCCAGGTTTTGCCGCCGTTGGTGGTTTTGAAAATGGCGGCGTCTTCGGCTCCGGCGAAAACCGTTTCCGGATCGGTGAGCGACGGTTCCAGATGCCAGATGCGTTTGAATTCCCAGGGATGCTGGCTGCCGTCGTACCATTTATGCGTGCCGACTTCGCCCTGGTAAGCGAAATGATTGCTCTGGCCGGTCGGAAATTCACCTGGCTCAGGCGCTTTCTCGCCGCCCGGCGTGTTCCAGGTTTTTCCGCCGTCGTCGGAACGCTGAATGATCTGCCCGAACCAGCCGCTGGATTGCGACGCGTAGATGCGATTCGGATCCACCGGCGAACCTTTCAAATGATAGATTTCCCAACCGGCGAAATGCGGTCCGCTGACGTCCCAGTTCTGGCGCTTTCCGTCGGACGTCAAAATGAACGCGCCTTTCTTTGTGCCGACCAATACACGGACTTTGCTCATGGTTTCTCCTGTTTTGATGTTTTTACTCTGGCGAACAGCTTTCGGATCCAGCCGGTTTAATCATTGTTTTCTGTGATACGACGAACGAGAGAACGCACTTGGGACAACAGCCCGAAAATTATTTCGCTTTTTTAGCCGAAAGCATCGAATCGCTCAATGGAAACCTGAGAAGGCACGGGTGGAATATCATGGTCACATCGGAATGACAGCAGATTTCGCGCAAAAAAGCGGCGCTGAAGCGCACGCACTCCAGACGC
>DASTXC010000034.1:0-20414 GCA_035765675.1 Verrucomicrobiia bacterium | reverse complement strand
CTCCCTCTCCTCCGAGCGAAGCCGGAGGAGAGGGCCGGGGTGAGGAGGTTTTTAGCTCAAAATCCCCTCTCCCTAGCCCTCTCCCCGCGCTTCGCTGCGGGGCGAGGGAATCGAAAATGGTGCGGGTGTCAAGTTGCGCCCCTTCGCGGAGCGCGGGTCTGTGACCCGCAGCAAGGAGTATCTTCATCGCGCTGCCGAGCAAGCAGACACGTTCAGCCTTACCAAGTTGCTGCGGGTCACAAACCCGCGCTCCGCCGAACGGCAACTCCTCCCGCCAGATTCTCGCGTCCGTCGATTCATCAGTTCAACTGCACACGCCCGTTCGCCAGATCATCGAAGGAAACGACTTTGATTTCAGGATTGTTCGCCAGGTAATCCGCCGTCGCGTGCAGGAAACTGATGAACGTTTCATCGGCCTTTCCATCGCGGAAATATTCCCACCAATGTGTGACCAGCACGGTCAGATGCCGGCTGTTCACGGATTGAATCACACTGTCCAACATCGAATCGTAATCGCGATGGCAGGAAAGCAGGCAGCCCGGATGCGAAAGCAGCGCGGTTTGACCGACGCGCCAATGCGGTGTGCGACGGATTTTTTTGGCGAAATACTTTGGCCACCACGCGACCGGCAATCGTTCCAGCTCAAACCAGCCGGTGGAAAGCACGGGAAATTTTTTTGCCACGGCTTTCAGGCTGCTGCGCGAAAGCTTGTCGTACGGCGCAACAAAAGTTTGCGGCGGCGCGAAACCGGCTTCGAGCAGCAGTTGCGTTCCGTGTTCCAGTCGTTTCGAAACCTCTGCCGCCGACACGCGATCGAATTCAAAGTAATCGTGGCGATAACCGTGCTGGACGATTTTGTAATTCGGATTGTTCTGCAAATAACGGACGAGTTCGGGATTGCTGCCGATGCGCGCAGTGGCTTCGCGCGTTCCGTTTTTAGCGAGGAGAAATCCTTCGAGTTCGCCGCTGGGCAAACGCGTATCAGTCGCGACATTCGGAATCACCGCCAGGTTCACCGGCAGGTTGCGATTCAGAAACGGGCGATAAAGACATTCGAGACAATCAACGGGCGTCAGCGCGTTGGTATCGTCGTCGCGCAGGATCACGTAACGCATTTTTTTCTTCGATCAATTCCGCGTAGAGGTTTTTCATCCGGCCCGCCAGCGCCGTAATGTTGTATTCGCTGTTCACTTCATCGCCGCCGCGCCGGAGAATGCGCCGGGCCACTTCCGTTTTCATCAAGGCGTGATCGAGCGATTCGTGAAAAGTCTGCGGCTGTTCGAGATCAAACAGCCAGCCGTTCTTGCCATTATGAATCAACGTGCAGGCGCCGGACGTGCGGCTGGACAAAACCATCGTTCCGGTCGCCCACGCTTCGAGAATGACCAGGCCGAATGTTTCCGATTGTGAAGGAACCACGAGAACTTCCGCTTCCTGAAGCAATCCGATGAGTCGCGGATCATTCGGCGGCAATCCACCGGTCAACAACACGCGATCTTTCAAGCCGAGCGATTCGATCTTTTCTTCTACCTTCTTTCCATAAGCTTCGTCGGTGCATGCGCCGGCCAGAACGATCATCGCGCGCGGATGCTTTTTCAAAAGGCGCGGCGCCTGATCGATCAGCCAGCTTTGATTTTTGATCGGATCGATTCGTCCCACGCAGAGCAGCACCTGTTTTCCGTGAATCTGCGGGAAGGCTTCGAGAGCACGGGCGCGATAATCCGCCTCATAGATTTCCAACGGCACGCCATGCGGTTGCACCACGATGCGCTTGCCGGGAAATTTTTCCTGAAGCAGATTCGCCTCGCGAACATTGCACGTAATGATCGCATCAGCTTCGGGAAACAACCGATGCGATTGGAACAGCAGTCCGAAAAAGCGTCCCCATTCCCAGCCGCCGACGCGCTTATTGAAATCGTTTTTCATCTGCGGCGGCAAATCGAGCACGCCACCGTGAATCGTCACAACGAACGGAACGCGACGCTGTTTTGCGACCGTTCGCGCAATGCCGCCAATGCGGCCCAGCGTGTGTGTGTGAACAATGGAAACCTCTGGCTCGCGCTTGAGCGCCGAAAACAAATCGAAAGACATCAGGTTGCCACCGACCGAAACAAGCTGGCGTTTGCGTTGCGCGGAAATGCCGAGGATCGGCACAAACGCGCGAAAACGTTCCACACGATAACCGGATTCCTGAAGCGGATCGTGTGCGGGATTCTCATCCAGTTCCGGACAGTAAACCACGGATTCAACGTCGTGTTCGCGGAGTCCGTCGAACAGGCGTTGAATGGCTGTTTCCGTTCCGCCCCATTGAGCGGGATTGTATTTTCTAAGCAGATGAACGACGCGCATAAGTGAACTCCGCTTCGGCTTCATCGGTTTCAAATTCCGGCGCGGCTTCGTCATCCTCCATTTCATTGGCCGGAAATTTTTTCGCCTGGCGTTTGTGATAATAAAGGGCAGCCAACACTCCGATGAGGGCGTTGAAGGTGAAAAAGATCGCGGTCTGATGAAAGACCCATTCGGTCAGGCTCTGGAGAAAGATGCCGACGGTGCCGAAGAGAATTCCGACACCGATCCGCCGCATCGGTTCCGCGGTTCGCTTCCAGAGAAAACTCGCGCCCATCTGAAACCAGCGCAGCCAAAGCAGCGTGAACAGAAACAATCCGCCGAAGCCCATTTCTCCGACTGTCAATGCACCCAGACTGTGCGCGGGCGCGGCCTGCGGATCATCAACGTTGGCGTCGCTAGCCACCACAAACTTCGGTGGTTTGTCGGTTCCGGGATACGGTGAAAATTTGAAGCCCAGGCGCGGGCCGTATTTATTGCTGACCCAGTATGACCAGTTGTTCGGGCCGACGCCGAATATATGATCTTCCACCAGCGCCGCCGCCATGCGCAGATAATAACCACGCCCCTGCGCGTGTTTATCTTCATATTCCTCCTGCAACGTCGCTTCTCCAAAACGTGAACTCAAGGAATTCCAGGATTTCGCCAAGGCGCCGGCGGCTGCGACGACGACAAACATCGTGATGAAAACTTTTCGTGGAGTGAGCTTCCAGGCGACCGTAGCGGCGACGGTTGAAAGCAACACGAGTCCGAGCGTGACCACGCCGGTTCGGGAAATCGTAAGCAGCACGCCGACGGAAGCCAGCGCAACGCCACCGGCGCACAAAGCTTTCAGCGGTTTGGAAACTTTTGAATTGAGTCCAGCCAGCAGCACGGGCGTGGTCATGCACAAAAACATCGACAGGCTGTTCGGCGCATCGAGATCACCAAAGACGCGATTGATCCCAAAACGATAGCGCTGCTCGATGGCCCGCAACGCTTCGTAACAAACAATCGAACCGAGCGCGTAAAGAAAGATTCGCAGTTCGCGTTCCTCACGCACGAAAAGCGCGGCGGCGAGAAAGACGATCATTCCGCGAATCATTTTCGAAAGCGCGAAATATCCAAACAACCGGGGATCGGCAATCGCGACACAGAAGACGGCGAAGAAAAAATAAATCAGCATCAGGCCCAGGCTCGCCGGTAAAAAGAAACGCTTCTCCCCCCGGCGCGGAACCAGGATTGAACTGACCAGCAGGCTGATGGCAAACACATCGACCAGCGAAACTTCAAAACCACAGGTCGTTCCTCGATACCATTCGCGGCTGACGAAATTCACATCCCAGGATTCCGTCACTCCAGCCATCGCCACCATCAGGAAGAAAAGCACATCCCGCACGCGTTGTGAGATGCACGCTGCGAGCGTCGCGCCGCACGTCGCGCTGAACAAACAGACCGCCGCTATGATGTATTTCGTTTCCATCCAGAAAGAATTTATCTCACCGTTCGACCGGCTTGATCGCGCCGAGGCCTGACAAATTCCAGCTCAGTAGAAAAAGACGTCCGTCGTCGTGACGCCGGGACGGCACGGGCCGACGCTTTGGAAGATCTGGGAATATCGGGCGTTGTTCCGCTCGCGCAAAATGGGATAACGCCACGAATCATCCACCACGATTATGCCGCCGCGTTTCACCCGCGCTTCGGCTTTCTCAAAACAGATGGGCCGGACCTGCTGCCATTCTTCGCTGCCGTCCACAACAATGATATCGAAACGCCGGTCGGGAATCGCGTGGAGATAAGCCGAATGTTCGAAGCCTTCCGGATTTTTGAAATCAAACGGATGCAACTGCACCGTCACATTCGTGATCTCCTTTTCCTTCAATCGGCGCGTAACGAATTCGAACCATTTCGGATCGTTCTCAATCGCGAAAACCGATTCCGCCCGTTGCGCAAAAAAGAGGGTTGAACCGCCGCTGCCGTATTCGCAAACAGTCATTTCCGGCCGCACAAATCCGCTGAGGAAATCAATCGCGGCGTAAGAGAACCACGGCAGGCCGAGATCGAGCGGCGTAGTTCCATTGAAGAGATTATGCGTGACGCAGCGCGGGATGTAACGCGGATGCAACGCCAGGTCAGTGATTACGCGGGCTATTTTGGTAGGTACGGTTCCATGCATAGGTCATTGGGTTTTGAGGTGAGTGAAACTGGAAAGAGACTCGCCGGGCAGATTCAACGTCCGCAACGGCGTGCGATCCACGCGCGGCCAATAGCCGGTGCTGCCGGATTTCAGAAAACGATATGCGGCGAAACTGGCGAACAAGGAAACGATGGATCCCGCCAGCGCCGCCGGAAAATACGCGATCCGTTTCCACCAGCGAAAATGCGAGAAACGCCTGAAACGATGGCTCAACAATCCAGGATACAAACGCCAGAAAAAGCGTTTCCGGCGCAGATGATCGCGCACCAATTGTTTCAGCCAGTCGGGATTCTCACGATCTTTCCGCCGCAATGTTTCAGCGAGCCGGTTGCGTTCCCACATCGGCAGGCGTTTCAGATAATCATCCACCAGAAGATGCACGAGGGTTTGGCCAATGGCCTGGCGCTTCTGATTTTTAAAAACGCCGGCCAGGCTCGTGTACGCTTCGAACGTGTGCGAAGCGTTGCGCGCAATCTGAATGCGCATCGGCCAGACGGCGTGCGCCAGGAAATCCGTGCAAACCAGTGTTTTGATAAAACCGTCGTCGCACGCTGTAAGATCCTTCGGCAGATAAATATTCCGCGCGGTTTCAGCGCGGATGCAATAAAGCTGCGCGCAAAGCTGGGCCGAGGCCGACCGGGTGAGCCGCGACATTGCCAGCGACATGCGTTCCGGCGCAGTCAATCGCGATTTGAATTCAATATCCTTGCGCGGCGTGTCCACTGCGATCTTGGCTTCGCGATACGTTTCCAGTGTTCGCAAAAGACTCAGCAACGTGTCAGGATTGTGGATCACAATGTCAGCATCCATCAGCGTCAGGAACTCCGCTTCCCGCGCCGACGCGGAATGAACGAACTCGTTCCACGCATTGATTTTTCCGCGTTCTTTCAAATTGACCACGCGGCAGCAAAACGCCGCAGCATGCGGATGCGTTCGCGCTTGTTCGGTAAAAATTTCCGTTGCGACTTCAACCGTGCGATCCGTGCAACCGTTCGCGACGCAGAGAATTTCACAATGCAGTTGACGCTTGTGCAGGTCGGCAAACAGGGTTTGTTGGAAGACGGTCTCGAGCAGGGAACGGATCGCCGTCTCCTCGTTCCAGGCAATGATTCCAAGGGAAAGATACGCGCCGGCTTTGGGGTCGTTTCGGTTGGCAGAGTCGGTGTTCACAACCCCAGCATCGTGTCGCGACGGAAATATTTTTGCAGTAGGCGATCCCCGCAGTGAGGCGGATGGAAAACCCCACTGAGCGAAAAGCTGAAAAGCTGAATCTGAAAACTGAAATCAAGTCGCTACGGTTCGAAAATCCGGACGCGGTAGAACTTCTGTGGTTCACCCGGCGAATCAAGGATTGCCGCGGGCCGATTGGTGATCGAAAAGAACGGCGCGTTGCCCGGAACGTTCAACGGATGCCACGCTGCGAAGTCCACGAGATTCGTGGTCGCCTGAACTTCGAAACCGCGATTGGCAATCTGCGGATAGCTCACTTGAACGGAATCGCCACTCGGCTGAATTGCAATCTGCCAAAGATTCGATGACGCGGTGGCGACTCCGGGATCGGTGCCGGTCAGAAATTCCAAATAATTGCCGGCGCCATCGTGATCCGCATCAAAGTCCGGCGCGCCTTCCGGCGCGTTCGTCGAACCAAACGCGGCAATCTGCCAGTCAGCAAACGTCTGGTAATCCGGCAGGTCGTTCGTGATCCATTCGCTTAAAAGCGAAACCGCTTCGGCATCGACAACGGTCGTTGCCAGCGGCGGCATCTGGCCCGGGCCGCGAATCGCGATGCGCGACAACAGCATCGAATGCTCAAGTGAGCCGGGTTTTACAACGCGATTTTCAGAATCGCCGAGCGTGTTCAACAACGGGCCGTTGATAATTCCCGCGGCGCTTGTCGGCGTGGTGATCCGTGCGTCCCAGAGTGCAAGCGCCGAGCCGCCGGGTTGATGACATTGAACGCAATTGGCGGTGAGATAAGAACGCACGCGGAATTCCAGACTCGTTCCGGAGTTCGTGGCCGCCGCCAGCGCGCGCAGCGTGTGAATATTGGAAACCGCGGACGAAAAATATCCGGCGTCACTGAGCGCGGCGATCTGGTTGGTAACGGTTCCGTCGTAATCGAAATCGCGATTCATCTGCGGCGTGTTGAAGCCGAGGACGTATCCACCTGCAGGGGTATGACACGCCAGACATTCCTGGCGGCCGGGGTAATGCCAGACCTGCGTGCGAAGATTTCCGCCATCGTTGATGACGAGCGCTTCGTCAAGACCTTCCTCCGGCACGAGCGTCGCGTTTGTCAGAGAATTTCCCCAGCGATACGTCACGCCGTAAACGCCGGTTGCATTGCGCACGATCAGGCGTGTTTCCAATCGGCGTCGCGATTCGGGAACGCCATTGGTCAGTTCGAGTTCGAAATGTTTGATCCAGACGGCGCCGGTTGGAAATGACCAGTTGGCTTCCGCGTTGAAGCCGAGGGTAAGGTTTGTGTTCGGCACGGAAAACCAACGTGTTTTCACGGCGTTATCCGACCAGAACGGAACGTTGATGTCGTACGGAACAATTCCCGGTTCGGTCGTCAGCGTCTCAAGATTTTCAAACACGCCGGTGTCAGCCAGCGTTGGCGGCAGCGGATCGCCAGTAACGGTGGAGGAATATCTGAGCCGCCGGATCGTGTCGGAATTCTGATTCGCCATCAGGACATCACCATTGCGCGGATCGATTCCGAAACCGGCAATCCCGCCTTCACCAAACAACCGCTCAAACGGAATCGTGTTCGTCCCGTCGTAACGCAACATCCAGACATTGCCACTGCTGTAGTCGGCGAACACGTACGCGCCGGTCAATTGCGAAAGGCGATTGCCGCGATAAACCACACCGCCCGTCACCGCAAACCCCTGCGTCGGCCCGCTGCCGTGGCCGTATTCCTGAATCGGATCAATGGAAGTGAATCCCGCTGGAGCCAAGCCCGCTTTGGGTCCCGCATGTTTTCCTTCGCGGTAAGCCCAGCCGTAATTGCCGCCTTTGGTGATGATGTTGATTTCTTCCCACGCGCCCTGCCCCACATCCGCGCAATAAAGAAAACCCGTTTGCGGATCGAAAGAAAATCGCCAGGGATTTCGCAGTCCGACCGCCCAGAATTCAGTTCGAACGTTGGCGGGATTCACGGGCGCACCGTTGAAACTCGTGGCAGCCACGAACGGATTATCAGATGGCACGAAGTAATTCGTGGTGCTGGAGGGATGCGGATTGGGCGGAAGATTTCCGGAACGTTTATCGACGTCGATGCGGAGAATCCCGGAAAAGAAATCTTTGTCGATGCGCTGGCTGTTGTCACCGTGATCATTGCCATCGCCTTCGTCGCCAAGCGAAACGTAAAGATAACCGTCCGGCCCGAATTGAAGGAAGCCGGCGTTGTGATTGTTGTAATCGTCGTGTTGAACAATCAGGCGGACTTCGGATGTGGGATCGGCAACGTTTGCATTCGTGGCGGAAATCTGGAACCGCGCGAGGATGTCGTGCAGAGAGTTGGCGCCGCCCGGAACCGGCGTGGTCGCGTTGCCGGTGTAGAACACATAAAAAAATCCATTCGTCGCAAAGCCGGGATGAAACGCGAGACCGAGCAAACCACGTTCATCGGGGGGAACGCCGCCTTCCACTTTGCTGTCGATGTCGAGAAACACGGAGCGATTTGGATTCGCCAGATTGGTGATCACAGCGATGCGTCCGCGTTGTTCAACGACAAAAAGCCGGTTGGTTTCGCCGGGCGGAGAAACGATCGCCACGGGATCGATGAACGCGAGATTTCCGAAGGCGTTCATTGGAGCGTAGCCGAACACCGGCGGCGCGGCGGGCATTTGCAAAGTTGTGTTCGGCACGCGTTCCAGGGCGGCGAACGCGAGTGAATGGATCAAAATGAAAACCAGCGCGGAAAGAAAAATCCTGAGGCGTTTCATAGGAAGGCAAAATTGCCCCGCGCGGTTTCAGAAGTCAAAAACCCCGCCGTAGGCAAACACCTACCGTAGGCACAGCGTCGTTTCGAAAGGCTCCGAAGCGCGGCCCGCCGTAGCGCAGATTGGCAGTCTCCTGTATCGCGGACTGGCAATCCGCCGGGCGCGATCTCAAACGCGCGTGGAGTTTTTCCAAGCGTCACTCAGTGCGGCGCTTCGCCGACTGCCAGTCGGCGATACAGCAGATTACCAATCTGCGCTACGAAGCAGTGGCCGGCAACGCGTCCGGGCCAATTCTGCGTTTCATCAATTGGCGGCGAACCCATTGCTGGAAGGTTTCGAGATACAGATAAATCACCGGCGTGATGAAAAGCGTGAGCAGTTGGGAAACAATCAATCCACCCACAACCGCGAGGCCCAGCGGACGACGCGATTCACCACCTGCGCCCAATCCGAGCGCGATCGGAAGCGTGCCCATCAGCGCGGCCATCGTCGTCATCATGATCGGACGAAACCGCAGCAGACAACCTTGGTAAATCGCTTCGTAAGGCGTCTTGCCCTGCCGCTCCGCATCCAGCGCGAAGTCGATCATCATGATCGCGTTTTTCTTCACAATGCCCACGAGCATGATTAATCCGACAAACGCGTAGATGTTCAAATCCATCCCAAAAATCATCAGCGTCAGCAACGCGCCGAATCCCGCCGAAGGCAGTCCGGACAAAATCGTGATCGGATGAATGAAGCTTTCGTAAAGAATTCCCAGGATGATGTAGATCACGAGAATCGACATGATCAAGAGCACGCCCAGCCCTTTGACGGAAGATTGGAAGACCTGCGCCGAACCCTGAAAACTTGCGGTGATCGTCGCGGGCATTTGCAGTTCTTCCTGCAGCTTTTGAACTTCCTCAACCGCGGACCCCAGCGATTTGCCGGGCGCGAGATTGAACGACAGCGTCACCGCGGGCAACTGCCCGGCATGCGAAATCGTCATCGGCCCGAGATTGCGCGTCAGCGTCGCAACCGCGCCGAGAGGAACGAGATTCCCGTTGGCGGAGCGAATATACAAATGCGAGAGCGCTTCCGGATCGCGCTGATATTGCGGCTCAACTTCGAGAATCACCCAGAACGTGTCCGCGTCCGTGTAGATCGTGGAAACCTGGCGCTGGCCGTAGGCATTGAAAAGCGCATCTTCAATCTGCTGCACCGTCACGCCCGCGGCGGCGGCTTTGTCGCGATTGATCTCCACATTCAATTGCGGATTGGCAATCTGCAGATCGCTCGTCACATCCTGAAAGCCGGGAAGCTGCGACATTTTCTCCACGAGAATCGGCGCCCAATGGCCGAGTTCATCGGAGTCCGTGCTCTGCAATGTGAATTGATACAAGGCTTTCGAAAGCCGTCCGCCAACGCGGATCAGCGGCGGCACCTGAAGATAAACCTGAATGCCGGGAACTTTCGCCAGCTTGGGCCGCAATTCCTGAATGATTTCCTCCGCGCTGAGCTTGCGTTCCGAACGCGGTTTCAAGCGCATGAAAATGCGTCCGGCATTCGCGGTGGGCGTGGAACCGCTCGCGCCAATGGATGACATAAAGCCGAGAATGTTTGGATCTTCACTCACGATTTTGGCGACGGCCAATTGTCGATCGCGCATGGCTTCGAAGGAAATATCCTGCGCCGCTTCAGTAGAACCAAAAATCTGCCCGGTATCTTCCGTCGGGAAAAAACCTTTGGGAATCACAACGAACATCCACGCCGTCGCAACCAACACAACCAACGAGACCACAATCGTAATGAGCCGATGCCGCAAAACCAATTTCAGCGAGCGATCATAAAGACCGTGAACGGAATCGAAGAAACGCTCCGACGCAGCATACAATCGCCCGTGACGATGTTCCTTTGGCGGACGAATGAACCGGCTGCAAAGCATCGGCGTCAGCGTCAGCGACACAAATCCCGAAACCAGCACCGCGACTGCAATCGTCACCGCGAATTCGTGCAACAGACGTCCGAGAATTCCGCCCATGAACAGCACGGGAATAAACACCGCCGCCAGCGAGAGCGTCATTGAAATGATCGTGAATCCGATTTCGCGCGAACCTTTCAACGCCGCCTGCATTGGCGGTTCGCCGTTCTCCATGTGGCGCACGATGTTTTCCAACATCACGATCGCATCATCCACGACGAACCCCACGGACAAGGTCAGCGCCATCAGCGAAAGATTGTCCACGCTGTAGCCGAGCAGATACATCACAGCGAAAGTGCCGACGATGGACATCGGCAGCGCGAGACTGGGAATCACGGTCGCGGAAAGATTTCGCAGGAAGAGAAAGATCACGAGCACGACCAGGCAGATCGTCAGCATTAACGTGAACTGCACGTCATGAACGGATTCGCGAATGGATTGCGAGCGGTCGTAAAGAATCGAAACATCCACCGACGCGGGCAGTTGCACCTTGAAATGCGGCAGCAACTTTTTAATCGCATCCACGACTTCGACCGTGTTCGCGCCGGGTTGACGTTGAATCGCCAGAACGACGGCGCGGGTGTTGTTGAACCAGCTCGCGACTTTGTCGTTTTGGACGCTGTCCAATACTTTGCCGAGCGATTCCAAACGCACCGGGCGACCGTTGCGATACGCGACAATGATGGGCCGATAATCTTTCGCCTCGGCCAATTGTCCGCTCGCGAGAATCGTGTACGACTGATGTTCGCCATTTAAAGTTCCAGTCGGAAGATTGACGTTCGCCTGGTCAATCGCGTTGGCGACTTCATCAATGCCGACGCCATAAGCCGCGAGTTTGGTGGGATCGACTTGAATGCGAACCGCGTATTGCTGCGAGCCGTAAACTGAAACCTGCGCCACGCCGGCCACCATGGAAATGCGCTGCGCCATCAGCGTTTCGCCATACTCATCCACCTTGGACAACGGCAGTGTCGGCGAGGACAGCGCGAGATACAGCACCGGCGAATCGGCGGGATTCACTTTGCTGTAGTTCGGCGGCGCGGGCATGTTCGGCGGCAATTGCCGCGCGGTTTTGGCAATCGCGGATTGCACGTCCTGCGCCGCGGCGTCGATGTTTCGATCCAGCGTGAACTGAATCGTGATGCGTGTGCTGCCGAGCGCGCTGACCGAACTCATCGAATCAATTCCCGCAATCGTGGAAAATTGTTTTTCCAACGGAGTCGCCACCGAGGACGCCATCGTGGAAGGACTCGCTCCCGGCAGACTCGCGGATACCTGAATCGTGGGATAATCCACATTCGGCAAATCACTGACGGGCAAGTAGCGATAGCTGATCGCGCCGAACAACAGAATCGCCGACATGACCAGCGTGGTCATGACCGGCCGGCGAATGAACAATTCGGGAACGTTCATGGCTGAGCGGAAACGGAGTTGGTGTTGGTTTCGTCAGCCGTTTTCGTTGTGACTTTGACGCCGGGAGTCAGTCGCAACTGGCCTTCCGTCACCACGGTTTCTCCCGGTTGAAGACCGCTCTCAATCACCCGCATGCCTTCGTAAGTCAGTCCCGCTTTCACCGAACGCGCGTCCACCGTTTCATCCGATTTCACCACAAAAATGAATTCGCCATCCTGCCCGGTCTGGACGGCATGCGCAGGAACGACCGTGGCGTTGGTGAGTTCGTTGAGCGTGAGAACCGCCTGCACAAACTGGCCCGGCCAGAGCACGAGATTCGTATTCGCAAACGTGGCTTTCAGCAGAATCGTGCCGGTATCGGTGTTCACCCGGTTATCAATGAATGTCAGCTTGCCTGCCGCAGCTTCATTCTGCTCGCCCGGCGCAAAGGCGCGCACCGGCAGTTCGGCTTCGTTGGCGCGATGCCGAATCGCAGAAAGATATTGTTCCGGAACGGCAAACGCCACGTAGGCCGGACGAATCTGCGTGATCGTCACCAGCGCATCGTCCGGCGATTTCACGACATTGCCGGCTTTGACTTCAATCTGACCGGTGCGGCCATCAATGGGCGCGACAATCTGCGTGTAACTCAGATTGACCATCGCATTCGTGACCGCCGCGGCATCGGCGAGCACGGTGCTTTCAGCGGAACGAAAGTCCGCT
Source organism: Verrucomicrobiia bacterium (assembly GCA_035765675.1). GTDB lineage: Bacteria > Verrucomicrobiota > Verrucomicrobiia > Limisphaerales > DASXHY01 > DASXHY01. The sequence goes on along the minus strand of DASTXC010000034.1, from coordinate 7,867 downwards.
TCGGCACTTTGGTAATCCTGTTCCGACGCGATCCGGCTGTTGAACAGATTGCTGCTGCGTTGAAATTCCAGACGCGCGTTGAACAGTTGCGCCTCGTCGCGTTTAAGATTCGCCTGGGCCTGGTTCAATTCCGCCAGCCACGGGCCCGGATCGAGCGTGATCAGAGGATCGCCCGCTTTGACATTCTGGCCTTCTTCAAAATGCACGTCCTGAATGCGACCGGTGATTTGCGGGCGAACCGTGACGAGCGAAAACGGCTCCACATTTCCAACCGCTTGAATTTCCACCGGCAAGTTGCGCTGCGACGATTGCGCGACAACGACCGGCACTGGGTGATTGGAGTCCGCTTTGCCGACGGAATCCGTTTCAGATTTGGAACAGGAAACGGAAATCCACGCCAGCGCGAGTGCCAGCAACAGCGTAAAAGCTCCCGGAGCGCGGGTCTGTGACCCGCAGCAGCGAAATATTTTCCTCACCTTTCCCAGGTCATTGAACGCGGTCCGTTTTACGAAATTGCTGCGAGTCACAGACTCGCGCTCCGATGAAAGAGAGTTCATGAGGGGGACGATCAAACGCATACTTCAATTGAATTCTATTGTGTCGAATCGGATTCAGACGCTGACGACGCGTTTGGGATTCGACTTTTGAAAGCGGCGGCAAACTGCCGGAGGAATTGCGAACGTTGTTTTTGAAATTCCGGATCAGAAATTTCCAGGCCGGTGCACAGCCGCGACATTTGCGGAAACGCCAGCGGATAAGCGGTCAGCGCCATCATCGACAGCAGCATTTGTCCGGGATCCCATTCTGCGGACACGAGTCCTTTGGCCTGCATTTTTCGAACGCGTTCCACCGCCTGGCCGCAAGCTTCTTTGCGTCGCTCTTCGTCGATCACTTTGCCCTGCCCCCATTGCAGCGCTTCCCATTCGAGCAGATGAATCCATTCCGGATCGCGGCAGGCGAGTTCAAACCAGAACGGAAGCCGATCCGCGGGATTTTCCGGCGCCGACGCCAGCCACGCCGCGCGTTCGGCCATTTTCCGACGCAGCACTTCGCGGAACAATCCCTCCTTGTCGCCAAAATAATGATAGAGCATCCGCTTGTTGATTCGCGCTCGACGCGCGATCCGATCCACCCGCGCACCCGCGAAACCTTCAGCGGCAAACTCGATCAACGCCGCTTCCAGAATCCGTTCCTGGGTCTGATGCGGATTGCGGATCGCAGCGGTTTTTTGGTTCACGCGTTTGGGTTTCATCAACAGCGGTGCGGAAGGCTAGACGTTGTCAAGTAACTGTCAAGTTACTCAGAGTCCGGGGAAATTTTTTAGCCTCGGGAAACGATAAATCCTTGCAGTTGATCCGTGTCGGTCCGTGTTCTTCTTTGGTTGAAAACTTTTCCGAACAACCCCCGCTCCTTTTGATGACGGCTTTGCAGATCTCCGCGCCTTATGCCCCGCTTCGTCCTTCGCCGTCCAATCCCCACAAATCACTTCACCGCTTCCTGCATCACGGGAACTTCGACCGGACACGAATTATGCGGCGGCGGCCCGAGTCGTTTTACTCCGACACCCAGCACAGAAACATCATCTGTGAATTCGTTCTTCCCACTGAACTGCTGGATTTCTGCGATCAATTCCTTGAACAAATCCGGCGTGGCCATTTGCGCGCGCTGACGGACGGAAGCAATCAATCGCTCCAGATCGAAACATTCCTTGTCCTTGCCTTCCGCTTCGATCAATCCGTCCGTGAACAATAACAGCAGATCGCCCACGCCAAGCGAACGGACGCACTTGGGAAATTGAGCTTCGTCAAACAATCCCAATGCCGGCCCTTTGCAATGCGTGGGGCCGCCGAGTGATTCTACAATACCTTCGCTGCGCCGGACGTACAGCGCGTCCGGATGCGCCGCGCTCGCGTACCGCAGCTCGCCTTTCTCAACATCCGCAATCAAATACAGCGCAGTCGCAAACATGGTCGTGCCGCTCAACTTGAAAACGCCGGCCAGTGCGCGATTGATTTGCGCCAGCAGCTTCCCCGGATCCGCCGCCGCATGGCTGAGATCCTGCACGAGCGAACGCATCATCGCCGTGATCAACGCCGCGCGCACATCGTGACCCATGACGTCGCAGATAAAAATTCCGACGCTCGTGTCCGACAGTTCCACGACGTCGTAGAAATCGCCGCTGACCGAACCGTTCGGCAGATAGAAGCTGAAAAATTCCAACGCGCTTTCGTGATACGGCAAATGCGGTGGCAGGCAGGGAAATTTTTGCGGCAACATCGCGAGTTGAAGTTCGCGGGCCATGCGGAGTTCTTCCGCGATCTGCTCGTTCTTCTGCTGCAACTGCCGCGTGCGTTCGGCCAGGGCAAGTTCCGCTTTCTTGCGCGCCGTGATGTCGCGGGAAATGCCGAAGGTGCCGAGCGTTTTGCCATTGGCATCGCGCAATGGCATTTTCGTTGAAGAAACCCACGTCACCGAACCATCCGGCCACGTTTCCGCTTCTTCGATTCCAACCAGCGGCTGGCCGGTGCGCATCGCCTGTTGCTCATCGGCTAAAGCCTGTTGTGCATGCGCGGCGCTGAAAAAATCGGCGTCGGTTTTGCCGATCGCCAACGCGGGATTGCTCAGGTTGAAACGTTTGGCGTGCGCCTGATTGATTCGAACAAAGCGGCTTTCCGTGTCCTTGAAATAAATCGCGTCCGGGATTTTGTTCATCAGGATTTCGAGCAAGCGCCGGTCGCGGCGGGAATCGTCCTGGGCGTGATGACGCTCCATGGCTTTGCGAATCGCAACCGCGAGTTCAGCGCCACGGTATTGATTCCGCAAAACGTAATCCTGCGCACCCAGATGCAAGGCGTCGCGTCCGGATTGTTCATTGCCGGGTTCAACCACGACAAGGAAAGGCGTGTGCGGCGCGAGCGCGTGAGCTTTGACAAAATAATCGAGACCGGAACCCGAAGGCAGCGAAAGGTCCAGCAGCACCGCGGCAAAGGTTCGCGTGGACAATAATTCCGTTCCGCACGCAGCATCCGACGTATGCTCGATTTCGAATTCGCGATCCTGAAGTTCGGTGACGAGGCTGGCCTCAGGAGTAATCAACAAGATGCAATGCGAAGCTTTGGACATGAGTGTGACGCCAGTTTAGGCAAATCGAAAACGATGTCCAGTGCGCGGACGCAGAACGAGAGCTTTCGAGCTATTCAACGGCTGTCCGCATCACCAAAGCCGGTTGGGTTTTACAAGCCTGCCAGACGCATCAATCAACCGGTCCTCAACAAAGCCTCTATAACCGTGAATCCGGCAACGCAGGAAAACACTGTTCGTGTCGGTCATCTGCAATTCCGAAGTCACAATTTCGTAGCTGCAATTCTCCGGTCCGAATGATGCCCAATTCGTCGCGGCTTGACGCATGTGGTCGGAAGGACAAATCAGTATCTTCGGCGTGCCCAATTCATTCGACATGGAAAGAAAATCAGAAGGCAGTCGCCCATCATGGTCGTCCGGCCACAGCCTGGTCGCCACGAGCAGAATCGGATGCATCTGATTGCCACAACTCACTGACTCGATGTGCCGCTTGACGGCATGGCGGCCCGCTATGGAGACGACCGCGATTAAGGCAATTATCGTGATTATGATGATAGACCATCGTTTTCTCACAGCGCGTATTCAGTCGAATCCATATCAAACAAATGGTTTTTATCCGTGTTCATCCAAGATTGTTAACTGCACGGACTCAATCCCATTGCAAAACGAGCAAAGAAACTGCCTGGCGCGGCAGCTTGAGTTTTGCGGTTCGCACACCTGCTTTGCTGGCCGACAATTCCGGCGCGGGCATCTCCGCCAGTTTTCCGGCTTTTTCCAAAGCAGAGTATTGCTCCGGCGTCGGCGATTGCGGCGAACCCATTTCCTGCCAGGCCGCGTAGGCGTTACTGTGATCGCGATCAATTCGAAATTGTTGCGCCCGAATTTTTGCGGCTGATGGCATTCCAGAAAACGTCAGTGTCAACTCCGCGTCAGGTCCCGGCACATCATCGTCATGATAATGCCAAAGCAGAACGCACAGCTTTTGTCCGTCGCGGCTTGCCAAGCCCGCCACATCGGGATGCTCTCGAACACCGCGCCGCAAAATCGAATTGAGCGGAATCTCTCCATCGCTTTCCACCGCGATGCGTTCGCCGCTCATCCGGCTGAACATCCGGAAGACGTTCAACACCGGCAGATCGATTCCATTGCTGGCTAGCGCGCGGAATCCCGCGAAGAACGGCTGATCCTCGAATTCAAATGCCCAGGTCAGCGCGCCTTCGAAATTCACGCCGTGTTGATCCGCCAGATCGTGTTCGCGCAGAAAACTTGCGGCGGTATAGCTCGAATACATTGTGCCGTTGCGATAACCGAGCTGATCCCCCTGGCATGCCGCGCAGCCTTCCGGATCCGATTCGCCAATAATGATCGGCGTGTGTTTCAACTCAGGAAACGAAGCGACGATCCGAAAGCCATCTCTGATCGTGCGAAGCTGATTTGCAATTCCCATCCGCACGTGACCGTTGGTAAAAACCGGCGATCCTTTCGCGTGAAAGGAAACGAAATCCAGCGGCGTTCCGATTTTGCCGGTTGCGAAATTGGTTCCCCGCAAACAGTGCTCGATGAAATTGCGCGTGAATTTTCCACCGTCGCCCGCAGTGTCCGCGCCGCCCACACGCGCCGTTGGCAAGGCGCGACGCACACCGGCGATCGCGTAATCGTGCAGCTTGCGAAATTCCTCCGGCGTGCCTTTCCAATAGCCGATATTCGGTTCGTTCCAGGTTTCCCAGTACCACGATTCCACTTCGGCGCGGCCATACTTCTCAACGCAGTGTTTCGTCCATTGATACGCGAGTTCGCTCCATCTCGAATAATCTTTCGGCGGATACGCCCAGCCGGTGAAAATTTCACTGTACGGCTCGCTCGGATTCCAATGATGCTGATACGGTTCGGGATGAATCGAAAGCGCCTTCGGCATGAAACCAAGCTGCGCGTACGGCCGCACGCCGTGTTGCAGATACGTATCGAAAATGCCGTCGAGAATCGTCCAGTTGTAAATTGGCTGCCCGTTTTCATCCTCGGAATAGACGCCCGTTGATCCCCACTTCAACGCAGGCGTGCCATCACCGGAGTTCAGCAAATTATGCGTGCGGAAATAAATACGCTTCGGCGAAAGCGCGCCCAGTTCACCGATCAGCTTTCGGCCATTTTTCATCGTCGCGTAATTCGGTTCGTCCGCGCCGAAAAACCTCCACGGCTGGCGCAGCGGACCTTTTGAATTCGCGAGATCAATGCGGATTGAAACGGGAAAAGAATTGTCATTTGTGGCCGCGATTTCGGCAGCGAATGACAACGTTGAACTGACGAACGTGAAGAAAATGGCTGTAAGCAAGCGGTTCATAGATTCGGCGAGATGTGGCCGAATCATAGAACGCCAATCTGTAGGCGCAAGCCTGTGAACAGGCAGTTGCGTAGCGCCGACTGGCAGTCGGCTGTATCGCGGATTGGCAATCCGCACGGCGTGAATTCAAAACGCCGCTCCAGAATTTTCCAACGCGGATAATTTTTGCACTCCGCCGACTGCCAGTCGGCGACACAGCAGATTATCAATCTGCGCTACGAAGAAAAAACAGCGAAGCTGTCAGGCGGCTTCCGCCAGCGGATTGGAGCGGATTTTATCGGCGAGTTCTGCGAACGGGATCTGCGCGTTGAGCCAGCGCGGATCTTTGGCAATGTCGTTCATCGAAGCGCGGGTGTTGTTGCAGATCAGATAAACGCCTTTGCCGAAAACAATGAACGCTTCAAAAAACGTTCCGGAGGCATTGCGGGCAAATTCGAAATCACCCACGGTGTATTTTGAGTTCAGCAACTCCGTGCGCAACGTTCCCAGATCATCCACGAACGTCTTGAGAAAATCATCATTCCGCGGGCCGGTGTAAAACAGGATGCGCGCTTTTTGTTGCGCGATCGAAAGCAGCGCCCATTCATCAAACACAACCTGACCATACCGCTCGTTCATCTGCTTGGCGCACACCAGCACTTGTTTATTGGCTTCTTCCAGAGTCATAAAAATTTCAACTGATCGCTTTCGCAAAAGCAATTTCAACGCCACCAGCACCGCGTGGAATTTTCCCGGACGTAATCGCATCACGAAATTTTCCTTCGAAAAACCGGTACACTTTCAGCCTTCGATTTAGACACTGACCGATCGGCAAATCGGTTCCGCGCTCATCCAAATAAATAATCAGCGCTGCGTTTTTAACTGTCTCGCAATGCGTGAATCATTAGAGTCGCACCGCATGAATCCAGCGTTCGAATCGAAAGTTTCAGTCAGCACCGCGGGCTATTGTCCCCGCTGGCTCGATTGGATCCTGCGCGGTTTATTTTTGTCAGCGGTCGGATTTTTCGCCGCGAAAACAATCTTTGCGGTTCCCGAATTGCAACACACGAATGCGCCGGAGATTTGCCTCCTGCTGACCGCAACGGCAGCAATCGTGAGTTCCGTTTCGCGAACTCTGCCATTCCAAAACGTTCTCTGGGCCGCGTTGGTCATTGGCGGCATTGGCGGTTTGAGTCACACCGTTGGAACGCTGGCGTCGATTCCGTTCGGGCCGTTTGCCTTCATGGATTCAGCAGGCGGCCGGCTCGGCGGATTTTTGCCCTGGATCATTCCATTCCTTTGGATCGTTTTCGTTTTTGCGTCACGCGGAGTGGCGCGGCTGATTCTGCAACGCGCGCGTGATTCCCGGTATTTCGGATTCTGGCTTATCGGTGTTGCGGCGCTGCTCTCGGTTATCCTGGATGTTGGATTCGATCCCTGGGCAAGCGGCCTGAAACACTTTTGGATCTGGGAATCGATTCGCTTTCCTCTGCTGTGGTGCGGAACGCCGATCACAAATTTTCTGGGCTGGTTCGTAACATCCGCGGTCGCTGCCACATTCATCGCGCCGATGTTGATTCACAAAAAGCCGGGCCCCATGACGTCCGAATACGGTTCGCTGCTGATCTGGATTTCGCTGAACGCTTTATTCGCGGGGATCGCTTTAGATCGTGGATTCCGGATTGCATTTGGCTTCAGCATTCTAGCAATGCTCGCGGTGGTGATGTTGGTTTGGAATGGCGTGCGTGGTCGCAAGTGAAACTCGAAACTCGAAACTCGAAACTCCAAACTCCAAACTCCAAACTCGAAACTTCAAACTTCAAACATCAAGTTCCATGAAGCAGTGCTACGTGCGTCGTTTCACCATTGACTTCACTCGTCTTCGTTCTCGCTTTCCTCATCTTCGGACGGTTTGGGCTTGTGCGTGACGCGTAATTTTCCGACGCGCGTTCCTTCCATTTCTTCCACGCGCAATTCAAATTGCCCGACCTCCACCACGTCACCTTTTTTGGGAAAGCCGCCCAGCCGTTGCGTGATCCAGCCGCTCGCGGTTGAAATGCCTTCTTCACGCAGCGTTTCGCCGACGATCTCTTCCAGCTCGTGCAATTGCAACGTGCCCGCCGCATCCCAAATGTCTTCCGACACCCGCGTCAACAGCGGATTTTCCTGGTCGAACTCGTCCTGAATCTGTCCGACCAGTTCCTCCAGAATATTTTCCAGCGTCACAATTCCCATCGTCCCGCCGTATTCATCCACCACAATCGCCAGATGCGATTTGCGTTCGAGAAACATCTGTAAAACTTTTTCCAGCCGCGCCGTTTCGGGAACGTAAATCAACTTGCGCGTCACCGGCAGCAGGTCCGCGCCGGATCGTGCGCGAATGCGCATCGCGAACAAATCCTTGAAATGAATCACGCCCAGCGTCTTGTCCAGATCGCCGCCTTCGCTGAGCGGGAATCGGGAATAGCG
>DASTXC010000033.1:0-10663 GCA_035765675.1 Verrucomicrobiia bacterium | reverse complement strand
GGTGGCGAGCTGGGCCGTGGCGATGAACAGTTCTTCCTGCTTGGGTTTGCGTTTTCCGAGTGCCATGCCTGCTGGACGTTTCCACGCTCAAACCGGTTTCAAGATTCCATCGCCGAGAAAGGAGTTTTTTAACGGGCTGCTATCTGCTGCAAGGCACAAAAGCGTGCTGGGATTCGCGTTCCGGCATTTTTATTGGACCCGTTAATCCGGCTGAGGGCGAAGCGGAATCCTGGTCTCCCTTGAGAAAGTACCGAGACCAATATCAACATTCGTATTGGCGCAAGGATGGCGAAACGGCCCGGCAGGTGGGGGGTCATGGCGGGATCGATTTCTATGTCATTTATGACTTTGTGAGAATGCTTCAGGAAGATCGAGAGCCGTGGATTGACGCGTACGACGCCGCCACGTGGAGTTCGATCATCTTCTGTTCCAAACTTTCCTTGGATCGCAATGGCGCCCGCGTGGAAATGCCGGATTTCACCGGAGGCAAATGGAAAGATCCGAACTGGAGAAAAGGAAGAATCACTCTGTCCTGACTCGCGTGAATGAAATGGAACTCGCGCTGAGACGCTGGCAACCACTCCCCCCTGATAAGATGAAAAGCTGGCTTTTGATACCATTACTACTTTTGGTAATTCGCACTCAAATCAACGCAGCCTTGCCTGCTCCTGTTCATCCACTCCTTCTGGTGCACAATGGAAGTTACACCGCAAATCCATTCTCCGGTTATCTCTCGGAAATACTCGTCGCCGAAGGACTGACTGAATTCCAGAAGGTGGAACTCGCCGATCTGACTTCAGATCCCAATCCGCAGGATTATCTGAATTCCTTTTCCGTGGTGTTGCTCGCCGAAACCGATCTGTCGCCGGTCCAGGAACAGCTCTTCCGGAACTATGTTTCCAACGGCGGGAGTCTCATCGCTATGCGGCCGGATTCGGATTTGGCGGATTTGTTTGGCCTGACTTACCTGGGCGCGCGGCCAGAGGAGTTGCTGCAGTTTTTTGCCATTGATACTACGCAAGAACCCGGAGGCGGCCTGCCGTCGGTCTCGTTGCAATTCCACGGGCAAACGGACAACTACGTCCTGAACGGCGCCACGTCCCTGGCCGACTTGTGGAGTTCAATCAACGTTCCTTCCACAAATCCCGCGGTGACTCTTCACGCCTACGGAAGCGGAAGGGCGGTGGCGTTTACGTTCGATCTCGGAAAAAGCATCGTGCTGATGCGTCAGGGCAATCCCGTCTGGCAAAACAGTGAAGGAGACGGCCTGCCCGGTTATCGGCCGGCGGACACATTTTTTCGGCTGACCGGCGAAACCTGGGTGGCGCCCGAACGCATGCGCATTCCGCAAGCGGATGAAGAGCAACGATTCCTCGCCAACCTGATCCTGTACTTGTCGAGCCGCCCGCTTCCGCGCATGTGGTATCTGCCGGACGGCAAGAAAGCGCTTTTGATCAACACGGGCGACGGCGAAGACCTCGGAGGCGCCGACCTCGAACTCACGCTGAACGATGCCGCCAGTTACGGCGGCCGCCTTACACTTTATCTCCGGGAAAACGGCATCGCCAATACCACCCCCGCTCAGGAAGCCGCCTGGAGAGGCGCGGGTCACGAAACAGGACCGCACGTCTATGCCGGGGGACTGGACACGTGCGAGGCTCTTATTCCCGCGTACCAGCAAATCATCAGCAATCTTTGGACAAAGTTCGGCCATGGGGGACGCACCGCCCGCAGCCATACCATTGACTGGTGTGGCTGGGTCAACATGGCGAAGACCGAAGCGGACAACGGCACGGAACTGGACGGCAACTATTATCACTACCTGCCATTTCTGCAAAGCTATGGTGACAACGCCAACGGCTATTTCACCGGCAGCGGTCTTCCGCAAAGGTTGTGTGACGAAAACGGAAACTTTCTCCCTGTTTATCAGGTGCTGACCGAATGGCCGGACGAATGGTTTGACGACAAAGGCTATACCGCCGACCAGGCGAGTCAGGTTGTGAAAGAAATGTTCGCCGCTGCGCAGGATGGAAACTATTCGGCATTTGTCATCAATGTTCATCCCGTTCGCTATAACAACATCGGAGGCGATATCACCCACGCATGGGCCAATCAGGTTTGGGCCTATGCCCAAAGCAACGGCATTCCCATGTGGACAGCGGAGAAGCTGCTTGATTTTGTCAAAGCTCGCGACGCCGCGCGGTTTGACAACATCCACTGGACCAGCACCACGCTTTCTTTCGATTTCTCAACGACCGTTTCCGGCGAGGACCTGACGATCCTGTTGCCCAAATGGGCAGGAACCAACACCCTGAAATCGGCCACATTCGCCGGCAATCCGGTCGGCTTCTCTCTCCAGGCGATCAAAGGCCGCGAGTACGGCCTGTTTACGACTCAAGCAGCGACCGGACACGTCATCGCGATCTATGGCCCCAAAACCACGCCGCCCGGCATTTCTCATCTGCGAGTGGAGAGCATCACCGCCACAACAGCGACCATTGCCTGGGACACCGATGAACCTGCCAACAGCCAGGTGGATTACGGGATGAACGCTCTCAACCTTGATTCTCATTTGAGTTCCTCCACGTTCGCCACCAGTCATGAAATGAACCTCAACGAACTCAATCCGAATTCGACCTATTACTTTCAGGTCACGTCTGCGGACCGGGGTGGCAACTCTGTTATTTCCGAAATTCTGTCGTTTACCACTGCATCGCCCGCCTGGATACAAACCACGGTTGCTGATTTCAGCAGCGGCGACATCGGCGAATTAACCATCAGCGAAGATAAAGACGGCGAACTGCGTTTGCCTCCGGCATTTTATGATAATTTTTCGAACGCCTCTCTCAGCAGCCAATGGGTGAGCACAGATTGGATCGGCGGAACTTACACGCCGAATACTGCCGACGGTATCATGATCGTGTCCAACTCCGGAGGAGGCGCTTATGTCTATTCAGCCGAGTCCTTTTATCCCGGAACCACACTCGAAGGTCGCGTGAAATTCAGCCGTAGCGGTGACGCGGCCGTGCCGTATCTTTACTTCGGCTTGGCGGGCACGCCCAACCTGACGCCCTGGGCGCTCATCGGAAGCGGTTATGCCGGCGATCAGATTTACGCCAGCGTTTACAATTTTCACTCCGGCGATCCGGTTGCATCACCATTGGGAGATCTTTTCGGTGAATGGCATGAATTCAAATTCGTCTGGGAGAGCGGTCGCATTGAGTTTTGGATGGATGATGTATTGCGTCGAGTTGAAAGCGTTGACATCGCCGGCCCGCTTCATTTGACCTTCAGTTCCAGCGCAGGCACATCCACAAATGCGTCCATCGCTGTGGATTGGGTTCGAGTGGAAAATTACAGTACGTCTCTGTTGCTGAGTGACCATTTCACCGAGACAAACGGTCCGGCAACAAACTGGCTTCCGTTGATTGGAGATTGGTCCGTTTCCAACAATATGTATTATCACAGTCCCGCCGGTTCCAGTTATCATCCAACCGTTCTCAGCGCGGCTTTTCCTTCGTTGTCCGACTTCAATTTTCAAACCAAGGCCATGTCAACGTCGTCCGTGGGATTCTTTGGTTTGCTATGGGGATTCCAGGACGACGCTCCGGGATTCTATATGGCTCAATGGTATCCAGGCATTGGGCTGCAGGTTTATCGGCTCGATAACTGGTTTAATAAATTCACTTTAATTGCCGGAAATCCCACAGCGCCAGTCCCGGTTCCGAACCAATGGTTTACCCTTCGCCTGGAAGCTCGAAATGGACTTTACCGGTTATACGTCAACGGCACTCTGCAAATTACTGTGACCGATGCCACTTATGCTCACGGCCGGATTGGCCTGATGGGTTACGGCGGGACTGCGAACTATTACGACGATGTTTTAGTGGAAACGCTGCCGCCGGTTTTGCCGAAGCAAGGCTCCTATACATCAACGGTTCTCGACGCGGGTTGGAAGGCCGCCTGGCAGAACTTGAGTTGGATTGGCAGCACGCCTTCAGACACAGCAATTATATTTGAATCCAGGTCCGGCAATGTTCCCGTCCCGGATGCTTCGTGGTCGAATTGGGAAATATTGGCCAGCCAGATACTCAGTCCGGAAAGCCGTTACCTGCAAGTCCGCGCGACGCTTGCCTCCGACAATGTTGCTCAACTCTCGCCAGTGCTCGAACAGTTTCAGATCAATTCCACATTGGTCCAGGAGTTACCTCAATTGAGTTTGTCTCCGGCACCGTCCGTGGATCAAAACAGTTTCGTTCTTCGCTGGCCGGCATGGGTGGGCGGTCTGATTCCCTTTTCTACCACCAATCTCGAACCGCCGGTGGTCTGGACGCCTGTCGCTTACAACGAAACCAATGTTGACGGCTACTACGAACACCTGGTCTCCACGACCAATCCTGCGGAATTTTTCCGCCTTGGAACCCGGTGAACCTGAAAGCCGTATTGTTCGGTCATGACTTATCTCATTGAAAGAAGTGAAAAGGTAGCGGAGTTGAATACAGACTGGAACGATTCCTTCTGGCGACGGGCTGCGGTCGCGCAGATCGACAACTTTCGGCCCGAGAGCAGCGATCACGCTCCGATGACCGAGGTCCGGCTGATCGCTTCAAACGACGGTTTGAACGGAATTTTTCGCGTTCAGGACCGTTATGTTCGTTGTATTCGTTCCCGATATTTCGACGATGTCTGGAAGGATAGTTGCGTCGAATTCTTTGTTCAACCAGAACCGGGCGGTGGGTATTTCAATTTCGAATTCAATTGCGGCGGCGCATTCCTCGTCTGCTATGTCACTGATCCGACTCTCGTAAACGGGAAATTCGCCCGCGCCGAGAAACTTCCGGTTGAACTGGGACAGAAGATTCGCGTGAAATCTTCGCTGCCTTCCATTGTTGATCCCGAGTTAACCGATCCAACAGTGTGGACGCTGCAGTTTTTCATTCCGTTCGCGGTGCTTCAGCACTACACAGGAATTTTTTCCATTCAGGCAGGCGAACGATGGCGTGGAAACTTTTTCAAATGTGCGACGGAAGTGTCGCATCCTCATTGGGCGTCATGGAGCCCTGTGGATGAATTCAACTTCCACCTTCCACGATGTTTTGGAGATCTCGTGTTTGAAGACCTTCTCCCGAACGAGGCCGACGATCGCCTTTGAAATTGATTCCAGATTGTCGGGCAAAGGCGCGATCTCCTTTGGACTGTCACCAGCGACCGCCAAGTTTGGATCATTGCGGCTGCGGGTGAAATGATCGCCCTGGTTTGAATACTGAAAGGCCCGTCGCGACACCGAGCGCGAGCACGTCGTAGGCAGCAGCCCCAATGAGCTGCGCTGTAGTGTCAATTCCATATCGAAGTGTGTCGGACAAAGCCGGGCGTATGACGACGCCTCCGACCAACATCACGGAGATGATCAACAACAGTTTCATTATAACCCACGGGTAGCGAAAAATGCCCCATCGAGTACCGAGACCCAGCGCGATCCCGGTAAGCAGGGCTCCAAAGCTCAATGGCACACCAAACGCCCAGGCAAACATACTCAAAACCTTCACCATCTCGACCATCGAATCCGTATCGGCGGCTTTTGCCGCGCGTATCGCCACCGCCAGAAATCCAGCGGAATCGCCCAGCAACCCGACGGAAATAATGATGTGCGCTGTCAACAACGCATTGCGTGCGCGGCGGGAAAGATAGCGGCGCTGAGATGGAGGATTCTCACGCATACTGTGCTGCATTGAATTGAACGAATCTATTCCCTGTAATCGCCTTCATCAATCAGGATGCCAGGATAACACATCTCGGCCGGAATAAGTTGCCTCTGGCTTGGTGCGTGCGACAGGCGTTCAGATTTCGGCGATGGTCCGAATACATTGTCGCACTGGAAATCACTCTAAATTGAGCAACTGAAGCGTGGGGCTGTGGATCAGATTTTCGATTTCTTCGGTTGAGAACTTTGGAAGATTTGTTCCTGCGACAATCTGATTGATGGCACGCAAGGATTCCATGGTCGAATCCGGGTTGGTGTAGGGATAATCGGAGCCAAACAGCAGTTTGTTCAGAACGCCATATTCTTTGGCGCAGACCAGTGCATTGTAAAACTGCCACGGCCGGTAGTGGAGGGCGGAAATGTCCGCGAAGAAATTCGGCTGCTTGCGGATCAGCACGACCGTTTCCGCAATCCACGGATGTCCCATGTGGGCAATGATCATTTTGAGATCCGGGAATTGCATGGCCACATCTTCGAGCAGAATCGGCAGCGCATACTTCAACGGCGCTCTTCGCGGAAACGTTGTCCCCTGATGAATCATGATCGGGAGATGATTCTCTTCCGCAAACCGGTAAACGGGCATCATCCGTTCGTCCAGGGGATGAATGTTTTGATAAATCGGGCCGAGCTTGACGCCCCGAAGTTTTAGATCCTGAACGGCGTGCTCCAGTGTTTCGATCACGTTGTCGTGCAGAGGATCAACGGCCGCAAAGCCGATCAGCTTCTCAGGATGCATCCGCACGTAATCTGCAACGTATTCGTTCGGGCTTGTAAGTCCGGAATGAAACGCGCGTATTCCGAACACAATGACTTTGTCCACATTGCGCATGGCCTGCCAATGACGTTCCGGTGGCACATGCATATCGAGCGGAGTTCCACGCGAACGGGCGTTCGCCTCAGCGACAAATTCCTCCGACACATGGCCGGGATACGCCTGAATGTGGGAGTGACAATCTATAATCATTGCGTCATCGACATTGTAAGACCGAACATTTTTCCAAAAAGGCTTGCATTGCTTTAACGTTTCCCAAAATTATTGTCAACGAAATTAAGCCATTCCAGTTGTCAGAGCCTCACATGAATAACTTGAATTCCAAAGCAGGCCCGCCGCGTCTTCCGGTAACCCGGCGTCAGTTTTTGAAGCTGACCGGCGTCAGTTCGGCCGCGGCTTTGCTTCCGATTTCTTCGTGGCTGTCCTTCGCTGATCCGGCAGAGGATGCCGTCCTGCGGGAATTTTCAAAGGCGGGATTGCGCCGGCGATACAGCTCGAAAAAGCACCTGGATGCGCGGATGCACCTGGGCGGCATCGGCACGGGCAATTTTGAAATCGGTCCGGACGGACGCCTCACCACCTGGCAGATTTTCAACACCTATCGCCGAATTCCATTCAACCCCTTGCCCTTCGACGGCTCGATCCCTTTTTATTTTTGTGTGCGAGCCGGACAAGTGGCGAAACTCTTGCAGACCACCGAAGGTCCGGACTGGCCGCGCGTGCGGGAAATTGAAATGACCGCAGAATATCCGTTCGCGACGTTGCGTTATCAGGACGACGAACTGCCGGTGAATTTGGAACTGACTGCCTACACACCGTTCAAGCCGCTGGACACAAAGTTCTCCTCCATGCCGCTGGCGATCTTCAATTTCCGGATTCACAATCCGACTTCAAAAGCCGCGACAGTGTCTCTCGCCGGAATGCTCGCCAATCCGATTGGCTATGTCGCGGAAGGAAAAATTGAGGGCAACTCACATCCGAAATTTGGCGGGAACATCAACGAAAGAATTCGGGAGCCGGATATCGATGGCGTCTTCATGCGTGCCGAACCGGGTGAAAAAGCCACGCTGGACCGTGCCGTATCCATTTTCGTTTCTCCCAATCTTCACAAGCTGCTGACACCGCCGCCTGATCGTCCTGCGAACCTGCAATTGGAGATTCTCCGCGGACAACTGGATTCGCCGGCTGATTTGAAAAATCCTGCGCAGACGGTTTTCTGGCTTGATGATCCGGAAAAAGATTTTTCTGAAAAGACTCTGCGCCGCCTTCAAACCGTCGTTGAACAAGGAGGAACACTTGTTTTCTCCGGCGCGAAAATGCCTTTGCTGCAATTCTATGCCGACATGACTGGAGGCCACCCCAGTCGGCGAACGAAGCCGCGCGATGAAATTCTGTTTGAAGATTTCGAAAACGGTTATCGGGATTGGCAGGTAGAAGGCCAGTGGCACAACAGCAAGTTACCAAAGAATGCGCAACAACCGGTGTCCGGTTTTATCGGAAAGGAATATGCCGATTCGTTCGCACCGGATGATTCCAACATCGGGAAGCTGACCAGCAAACCGTTCATGATCGTCCGCGACTTCATTCATTTTCGAATCGGCGGCGGCAGTTACAACGACACCGCGATCCGTTTGCTGGTGGACGGAAAAATCGTGCGCACCGCTTCCGGTCGAAATGAGGAAAAGCTCTTCCCGACCCTTTGGAACGTTCGCGATCTGGCCGGTAAAACGGCAAGCCTGGAGATTGTGGACAATCGCAAGGGAAGCTGGGGACATGTGAACGTTGACCAAATCGTTTTTTCCGATGACTCCGAAAAGTCCGACCTGATCGGGATTCTGGAAGAACTGTTGCCCGCGCGCTTCAGCGGAATAAAAGAAGGGGCACGCAAAGCCGATGACCGCGTTGAACTGGAACTCGCAGACGCGAAGTTAAAGGACGGCGCTGAAACGATTGCATCGGAGACGTCCTCAAAAATCATCTGGCACAAACTCGGCAAAGGCAGAGTCGCGCTGGCGTGTGGTCAACTGCTGAATCCCGCCCGTGCCGATCAGATGCATTTGCGCCAACCGGCCTACGCAACCTTATGTTCGTTGGCCGGAGCAAACTTCACCTGCGCGACCGGCCAGTCGCCCGACGACCTTGGCTTTGGCACAATCGCGCTCGCCACTTCGATCGGGAAAACATCGGCGTTATTGAATTTCGAAAACTGGTCCACGGCGTGGGAACAATTTTCGCGATCCGGCGGATTTGAAGTTTCTGAAATAGAACAAAGCAGTCCAACCGCCGCGGGCAAAACGGTGTTCGGAGCGCTCGCAACAACAGTCATCGTGCCTCCGGGCGAAACGGTCGAAGTTCCGTTTTTCTTTGCCTGGCATTATCCCAATCAATACTCGTTCACGAACTATAAATTCATTGGCACTTACTACGCCACGCTGTGGGAGAACGCCCGCGCCGTAGCAAAAGACGCCGTCAAGAAATACAACACCTTAAGAACGGAAACCGAACAGTTCCGCCGAACCTTTTACGAAAGCACACTTCCCTACTGGCTGTTGGATTGCCTGACCGCCAATGCCGGAATCATTCGGCACAACGGCGTTGTCTTCAGAACCGCCGACGGAAACGTTTTCGCGTGGGAAGGCTCCTATCATTCCTGCGATCCTACCTGCACCCATGTCTGGGGTTACGAACAAACCATGGCGTGTCTTTTCCCGGATCTCGAGAGAACGATGCGGCGCATCGATTTCAAACACCAACAGCGAAAGGACGGTGGCATCAATAATCGTCTGGAAGTGCCACTTGCCGACCATCCAACCGGCGAACGCCCGTTCACCGACGGCCACGCCAGTTGCATTCTCAAGGCCTATCGTGAGGCGTTGAATTCTCCGGACGAATCCTTCTTCCGCGAATATTGGCCTTATATCGAACGAGCGATGAACTATCTCATCGAACGCGATATCAAGTCTGCCAATGGCAGCGAGCCGGCGGGCATTTTGCAGGATGAGCAATGGAACACCTACGATCAGGCTCTGCACGGGGTGACGCCTTTTATCAGCGGCTATTATCTGGCTGCACTCCGCGCAAGTGAGGAATGGAGCAAACGCCTGGGCGATTCGGCAAACGCCGACCGCTTTCGCGGCATCTTTGAAAAGGGCCGGGAAAAGCTTATGGAACTGTGCTGGAATGGAGAATACTTCCAGCAATATCTTCCGGATTACATGACCAGAACGAGGGAAGTCGGCCCCGGCTGCATGGCGGACCAGCTCATCGGTCAATGGTGGGCTCATCAACTCGGATTGGGCTACCTGCTTCCCCAGACAGCGGTCGTTTCCGCCCTGCGTTCCATTTACAAATATTGCTTCAAGCCGGATCTGGCGAATCACGACTGGAGAAATCAACGACAGTTTGCCGGGCCCGAAGACAAAGGACTGGTCAATTGCGCCTGGCCAAAAGGCGGTCGGCCGCCCTCGGCTCTGAGTTACTCCGAAGAAGTCTGGACCGGCATCGAATATCAGGTGGCCGGACACATGGTGTACGAAGGATTGATTGATGAAGCGCTGACAATTGCGAAAGCCGCTCGTGATCGATACGACGGTGTACCGCGTCCGCCGATTCAGAGAAATCCGTGGAGCGAGTACGAAGCCGGCGGTCATTATTCGCGCGCCATGTCCTCGTGGTCATTGCTGTTGGCCCTGTCTGGTTGGGAATACGACGGACCGCGTCGAAAACTTTCGTTTGTTCCACGTCATACGCCGGCCGATTTCAAAAGCGCCTTTGTCGCTCCCGAAGCCTGGGGCCATTTGCGGCAATCGCGGGAAGGAAACATCCAGCGGAATGAGATCACCGTCATTCACGGCGCACTGCCTCTGACGGAACTTGCGCTGACGGCACATGGGACCATTGAATCCGCAAAGGCGGAATGCTCCGGAAAACCTGTAAGAATTGAACCCGATTTGAATCGCGATGGTTTACGGCTGTCGTTTCCGGACAAATTAATCGTGAAAGAAAACCAGACTTTGACGGTAGAAATCACTGTTAGGGCTTAGCGCTCTTGATACAAATTCGAACGCCTTGAACACATCTGATGCTTTATGAAAAAACCATCCTTGTTACAACCTGTTTTCCTCCTGTTG
>DASTXC010000032.1:0-10707 GCA_035765675.1 Verrucomicrobiia bacterium | reverse complement strand
CAACTGGACACCCGCACCATTTTCAATCCCCTCGCCCCGCGCAGCGAAGCGCGGGGAGAGGGTCAGGGAGAGGGGATTTTGAGCTAAAAACCTCCTCACCCCGGCCCTCTCCTCCGGCTTCGCTCGGAGGAGAGGGAGTGATCAGCCGTTCGGATTTTCGAAAGCTCGATCCGTTGTTTGGTGCGCGTGTTAAGTTGCGCCCATCATTCCGCCGTCATCCACAAAAATCTCGCTTGGTTCCTGAGCGATTCCCATACTTCGGACGATGATCAATTTTCTGCGCCAACTCTGGCCTTCGGTGAAGCCCTATCGCGGACGGCTCATCCTTGGGCTGTTTTTTGGTGTGCTGTACGCGCTCTCCAATGGCGCGTTGATCGGAATCATCAAGGTCGTCGTGAATCTCGTCGGCGGTTCCGGCGCCAAAGCCGCGAGCCTTCAAGCCGCTCATCCATGGACCGAACGCGTGCCGGAATTTGCCCGCGGCTGGGCCGAACGCGTCAATGCCTGGCTGCCGGATTTCCATGCGATGTTTTCGTCGCACACGGGAACAACGGTGGTCATTTTCTTGATTCCCACGGTGATGCTGATGCGAAGCCTGTTCAATTACCTGAACGTTTATCTCGTGAACTGGGCTTCCGCGCGCGCCATTGCGGATTTGAGAACCCGCGTGTTCGCGCACATTCAAAATCTGCCGCTCAGCTTTTTCAGCCAATCGAACACCGGCGATTTGATCTCACGCGTCACGAGCGACACTCAAACAGTGCGGATGATCATCGGAAATTCCATCGCCAGCCTGCTGAAGGATCCCATCACGATCATTTTCCTCCTCGTGCTGCTCCTGCTGCAACAACCGATGCTCACGCTTTACTCGGTTATCGTTCTGCCAATCTGCATTGTGCCGATCACGATTTACGGACGGAAGGTGCGCCGTTCCGCGCGTCACATGCAGACGCACGCTTCGGAACTCTCGACGCTGATGCACGAATCCTTCACCGGTAATCGCATCGTCAAAGCTTACAATCTTGAAAACGCGGTGCTCGATCAGTTCCGGCAGATCACGGGAAAGTTCGTCAATCACAGCATGCGCGTTGTGCGCGCGAATGAATTGCCCAGCGCGATTACGGAATTTCTCGGCGCGGTCGGCGTCTCCATGATTCTGTTTGTTGCAACTCGTTCCACCACCACCACGTTCGGGGATTTCGCGGCGTTTGTGGGTTCAGTTTTCATGATGTATGCGCCGGTGAAATCGCTCACGCGCCTGCACAATCAGTTGCATCAGGCTCAGGCCGCGAGTTCCCGCGTTTTCGAATTGCTCGCCACCGAGAGCACCATTCCGGAACCGAAATCTCCGGAGCCACTGAACGCCGCGAACGCGGACATTGTTTTTGAAAACGTCGATTTCAAGTACGGCGAGAAACCGATTCTTCGCGACGTCAATCTGACCATCAAAGCCGGACAACTCGTCGCGCTCGTCGGCAGCACGGGTTCCGGGAAAACCACGGTTACGAATCTGTTGCTGCGTTTTTATGATCCGCAGCGCGGCGCAATCAGAATCGGCGGAACGGATATTCGCAACGTGTTGACGACGGATTTGCGCCGGCAGATTGCGCTCGTGACGCAGGAAACCATTTTGTTCCACGACACCATCCGGAAGAACATTGCGCTGGGCCGGCCGGAGGCAACGGCGGCGGAAGTCGAAGCCGCCGCGCGCGCCGCGAACGCTCATGATTTCATCATGCAACGCCCGGAAGGTTACGACGCGATTGTCGGAGAAAAAGGCATGAACGTTTCCGGCGGACAACGTCAGCGCATTGCCATCGCGCGTGCAATTCTCAAGAACGCGCCGATTCTGGTTCTTGATGAAGCGACGAGCGCGCTGGATTCAGAAACTGAACGCATGGTCCAGGCGGAGTTGGAAAAGCTCATGGAAGGGCGGACGACGTTGTGCATCGCGCACCGGCTTTCCACGGTTCAAAAGGCGGACATGATTGTGGTGATGAACGAAGGCCGCATTGTCGAAACCGGAACGCACGCGGAACTTCTCGAACGCGGCGGGGTTTACAAACGATTGCACGAACTTCAGTTTAACGTTTGAAGCAGACGAACATTGTTATGCAGAAATCGAAACTTCTGATGGGATTGGGAATTCTGGCGGCGATTGTGGTCGTGGGCCTGGGAATCGGCTGGCTGGCGACGCGCGGAGACATTCCAAAAATGCCGCCCCCGACACTTCCGGAACCGGGCAAAGAAATTACTTCCACTCCGCCCCCGCCGATTCATCACGAACGTCCGACGCGCGTTCCCTCAGTCATTCCGACCAACGTCGCGCCCGTTCCTCAGCCGGTCATTGAAACGACGGCGTTCATTCCCGCGAACACCGTGATCACGAATTGGGAAGATCGCGTGGATGATATTCTGGCTGCGGATTCGGAGGACACGAACAAGGTTCAGCAATTGTTCGCAATGTTTCCGCAGTTGCCGCCGGAAGGTAAGGAAGAAGTTTCGGAACACCTGTCGAACCTGGTGGAAGATGAAGATTATGCTCCGCTCGGAAATCTGCTGACGGACGCCAGCCAGCCGGAGGAAGTGCTGGATGTGCTGTTGTCGGATCTGCTGAATCGTCCGGACGCAACCAAGCTCCCGCTCTTTCTCGAACTCGCCAAAAATCCGAATCACCCCAAAGCTGAAGAAGCGAAGGAAATGCTGGAATTGTATGTCGATGAAGATTACGGCAGCGACTGGCCGAAATGGCAGGCGGCGATTGATAATTATCTGAAGGAAAATCCGGAGGATTAGCCGGATCCATCGGGAGCACACGCCTCTGGCGTGTAGTGTTCGGCGTCCCCGCCGAACACCTTCGAATCACATTCTTTCCGCGTCAGACGAACACAAGAAAGTTTGTTAAACGAAGTCGTTGTCGAGACGACAACGACAGCACGCGCCAGGCGTGCGCTCCCGTTCACGGCTTCATGAAATCACTTGTCAGTTGAACCGGCTGGTTCCGTTCCAAACGTGGCAATCACAAGCTGGCTCGTGAGCACTGAATTTTCCGGCAAAGTCACTTCAAACACATCGCCATCCGGCGCGCCGCTCTCCGACCCCAGCGGCATGGCAGTTTCACTTTTTGCCCGATGCACAATCGGACCAACGCTTTGACCATTCACTGTGACCTTGACCGGTTTCAGATCGCTGGGCCAGTTCGGCGGACGATGCCAGCGCACAATCCATGATCGCTGTGACAGCGCGCCGGAAAAACTTCCCTGCGCGGGTGCGATGGAGACTGAAACTGTTTTGTTCGAATCATCCGCCCACGTCGTCAACGCCGTGGTTCGGAATTCTCCGGCTTTATAGGCGGTGGTCAGCGTGTCGTCTTCATACAATGATGTCTGATTCGTTTCCGCAGTGTTTGGATAAACATCCAGCGTGATCGGACTCCACGGACGTTCGCCGGTGAACTGCATTTCGGGCGCAAGGGCAAAGATTGAACCCGAGCGGATGTACAACGGAAGGCGATCCAGCGGCACGGTTTCGGAAATGGTGGCGGGCCCTTTCAACATCGTCCCCGTCCACGCATTGATCCAATCGCCCGGCGGAAGCCAAACCGTTCGGCTCGAATCAGGACCACGCCATTTCAACGCGACAATGTCATTGCCGCCGAGTTGCAGATACTCGATTCGCAACGCGTAAGTTTTTCCCGGTTTCAAAGCAACCGAGGATTCTGTGGTCACCGAATCGTTCGGCCCCCAGTTGTTGATTTGAAGTTCGCCATTGATCCAGACGCGGATGCCGTCATCCGCCAACACCGCGAGCGTCACCTCTCCGGCATCCGACGGCACTGTGATGTTTCCCGTCCAGCGCGCGCTCCAATCCATGGCCGACACGGATTCGCCAGGACTGCCGCTGTGCCAATCGAAATCGATTTTTTCATCGATGCGTGTAAAAGCCGGCGCGCCTTTTAATTCCGGATTGGAAAAATATTCAGCGTTCAATCCGGGTTTGCCATTGGTCGTTGTGAGCCAACTGGAAGGCACTTTTGTCGAACCGTCCGAAATCATCGGCGCCACCAACAGCGAAGGACCCAGCAGATATTGATCTTCGCGTTTCGCTTCGGGAAATTGCGGATAGTCCAGATCCAGCCGGCGCAGAATCGGTTCGCCGGAATCGAAATTTTCCCGGGCAGCCGCATAGAACAGCGGCAACAACCGATAACGCAGATTGATGAAGCGCCGCGAAATGCGTTCTGCTTCCGCGCCGAACGTCCACGGCATTCGCGTCAGGTTGTGCGTGCAGTGCGGACGATAAATGGGCGAGAACGCGCCGTATTCCATCCAACGCACATAATCCCGTGACGATGGATCGGAAACGTGGCCGCCGAGATCATCGCTTTCATAAGCAAACAACGACGCCACTCCGGAATGCACCGCGTTTTCCACCGCGTATTTCAGATAAGTCATGGAAGGTCCGATGTCGCCGGTCCACTGAATGGAATAGCGATGCGCGGCGACATTGGGCGGACGATTGCGGACGCCGTTATCAATGCCATCGATGTTTGCCATGAGCATCGGCCGCAACGACGGTTTCGCCGCTTTGGTGGCATCGTGGAAAATTGCCATTCCCCAGACTTCGTGACGCAGTTTCGGCGACGGCGACAACAGACTGACGCCCCAGTTGCGATCGTACCACCAGATATCCAGGCCATCGTCGAGCAGTTCGGTCAACGCGGTGTAACGAAACCTCACTTCTTCCGGCGACAGCGCTTTGGTTGCGACGGGTTCGGGATGATCGTTGAACATCACGCGCACGTTTTTGGAATGCGCTTCAGAAAAGAATCGCGGGAGATCGGGAAAGAGATTGGTGTTCGGCTGATAACCTGTGGACGCGCCCAAGCGCCATCCGGTGTCGCACACGAGCACATCAAGCGGAATCCGGCGCGAACGATATTCCTCAATCTGCGCCAGCGCCGAAGCTTCATCGTAATCATACCAGCGGCTGTCCCATGAGCCGAAAGCGTAGAGCGGAATCATCTCGGTCGGCCCGGTCAGTTTCAGAAAATCTTTCCGCAACTGCGTGTAATTGCCGCTGGGAACAAAAACGTAGATATCCGCCGCGTCGTTGCCCGTGTCCCAGCCGCTGGTCCCTGCGAACGGCGCATCAGCGGAAACCGGCACCACGCCTCCGGGCGGCGGAATCATTCGCGGCGTATCGGCAAAAGAAAAAACTTTTGGCGAATCCGACGGGGCCGGGAGCCACGCGCTGTTGTTCAACGCGCCATTGAATTTGTAAAGAACCTCGCCGGACGCTGACGTCACGTACGTTCCTGCCAGCGACGTTCCGCGTTCTCGAACATGAACCACGTAGTTCGGCGTCGTGAGAATGACTTCGCCGGAAACCAGATTGCTGGTGCTGGACACTCCCGGCCAATCGCGGTTCACCACATGGAAAGTCGGTCGATCCTCAAAACCTTTCGGGCCTTTCAATTCCAATCGAACCAGCGAATCGGACAACATTTGAACGCGCACCCGGCCGATGACGAAATCGTCGCTGGCCAGCAGCTTCGGAATTGCCGCTTCGATGCAACCGCTCGTGATGGCGGCAAGCGCCAGCGTTTTGAAAACCGTTTTGAGATTGCGCGACCAGTTGGTCGTTCTGAATCCAAACCAAATTGAATCTGTCATAAAATTTGTCCAAATCCGCCTGGGTAAACGCTGCGGAAGAAATGTCTCAGAGCGAGATTGTCAGTTCAGAATCCTTGATCTCTCTCCGCGTTTTCCTGCGAAGAGAGATTTGGAAAATGCGCGAGGATCAACCTGCAAGGTTCCGTGTTATTATTTCGAGCGCCAATAAACGGAGACGCGTCACGGAAACTGTTCAAGGATTTTCCAGCGTCGGAAAATGACTGGCGACGTAATACAAATCATCCTTGGCAGCGTTTGCTGCCGCACCTTCGCCCGATGCATTGAGATTGCTGTACTTCGTAGGACTCATGCTCCTGGCAAAGGCAATGACCAGACCGCTGATCCATTTATGCGTTTCCGCATGTCCATCGGCGAAACTGAATGTGCTGCTCGAGCCATGAAAAGCCGCCGGCGAATCAATCCATAACGAAGTGTAAAACGGACGCGGCGGCGCGGTCGGGCTGCCCGGATGCATGTCCCAGGCGTGCTCGTTTTCAGCAAACTGCTGACCGGCGACATTTACCGTCTGTGAACTGCATTCCTCCACCCACAGAAAGCGATCGCTGGGATGCGCCAGTTGTGATTGCTTGAGTATTTTCCCCAGCCGCGAGTCCAAACCCGAGTCGCCGCCGATAAAGCCGCCGACACCTGAGTAACTGGGCCACGAAAAGCGGGCGCGAATATCGCCGGGACAATGCATGATGTCGGGATTCGGCGCGTACTGAAACAACGGGCCGTCCTTGTAACCCGTCTGAACCCGCCATTTGAAAGCCTGCTCCCCGGAAAATCCGGCCGGAACAGCCGTGGCGACCTGATCCGCCTGCACGCGCCAGTTGGGAGTGCTCACGCCGGCAGGAGTGGGAGTAGTGCTGAAGCCGACTACTTTGTCGTTGTTGTCCCCGACATACATGGTCCACGCCAGAGCCAGTTGTTTTTGGTCACTCAGGCAAGTAGCCTGTTGCGCGCGCTTTTTGGCGGAAGCCAATGCTGGCAACAACAAAGCGGCCAGGATTGCGATGATCGCAATCACTACCAGCAATTCAATCAGGGTAAAACCGCGATGCGACGCGGCGGAATCGAAGCGCTTTTTCAGCGAAGCATTTTTCATGATCTCGTTTGTCGTCTTGATGCGGGCAAAAATTCCTGGTTGCCGCCTTGAGCGCGGCGGAGAGATTTCCCCTCCGCCGCTTTAACACAACCCAACTTCGAAGCGATTGACCACGCGTTGCCGGGCAGTCGCTCACTTCAAACTTATTGCCGCAAGCGGAAGAAGCGCGCGGTATTGGTGGTCGATAGAACCTGCGGATTGGTTTGATTGATTGCTTCCGTCCAGGGGCCGTTGATCGCGGGCGCTTCTTCCAGAACGCCGCTCGCCGTCCAGGACAGATTGAACGTTCCCGCCGAATTTTCGATCTTCAACAGCGCTGCCGGCGGTTGATCGGCAAAGCCCACTTCCGGCGCAGTCGCCGCAAAGATCACGTTGGTGAATTCCGCGAAGGCCGAACCGTTTCCGCAACGGAGCCGCACGTTGTTGAACGTGTTGTCCATGGTGAATTCCAGCGGCGCCTGCGGCTGATTGCTTTCCGATTTGGTGAAGTCCGGATCGAGCCAGACTTTGATTGCGGTGGGCGCGTTGGAGGAGAACACGTTCTTAACCACCATTGTGTGCCATTCGCCCGCCACGACTGGAGTGACCGGCAGCAACGCAGGTTCGCCGGCGTCGCCGCCTTTTTTGGTATCTACGCTCCAGGAATTTCTAATCCAGGTCTCACCAATCAGCAGCCGCTCATTGTCATTCTGGAAGAAATGCAAACCGCCAAAACAGCCGCCCTGGCCATCCTCGGTTTCGCCGTTCACGTCGTAAAATACCATGCTGAACCGCGTGTAGAGCGTGTTGGTGGAAGAAGCCTGATAGTTGCCGTCAATCCAGCCATTCAGATTGCTGAAGATCGTAACTCCTGCGCCACCAAGGTTTACATCGATCGGTCCCGCCAGCGTCACCGGCAACGTCGGGAACGCATCCACGGTAAACGACCAACTGGTCGCATATGAAGCGCCGTTGGAATCCGTCACGGTCAAAGTGACAAAATGCGTCGAAGCCGGTTCAAAGGGAGTGGGAGGCTGATAATGAATTGCAATCGAATGATCGGTCACCGTGAACTCCGGAGTCACGCTGCCGCCATCCACATTCAAATCAACTCCATCGGTGCCGATTGGATAAGTGCCGAAGAGAACTTCCACGTTGATCGGCGTCGTGGTTGAAGCGGACGGCGCATTGATGCTGGGAACGTATCCTTGGAATTGCGGAATGCTCGGCGCGACGAAACCCACGTCAGCCGAAGTCGTGGAAACGACGATATTTGTGAATTCCGCGCTGGCAGTTCCGTTGCCGCAACGCAAACGAATCTGGTTGAAACCGACGTCGGAAAGGAATTGCAGCGGAGGATTGAGTTGCTCGGCTTCAGTCAAATTGAAATCGGGATCGAGCCAGACGCTCACCGTGTCGTCACCACCGGGCGAAAAATCAGTTCGCACCACGATCGTGTGCCACTCGTCGAGAACGACCGGCGTAACCGGCTGGAGATCGTTTTGCACGGCCGCCGCATCGAGACTCCAGTTCAGTGAGATCCACGCGTTTCCGACCAGCAAACGAGCGTCGTTGTCCCGGAAGAAATGCAATCCGCCGTAGCCACCGCCGTCGCCGGTCTCACCATTGAGATCGTGAAACCGCATGCTGAACCGCGTGTAAAGTGTGCGGCTGGAATTCGCATTGTAATTCGTTCCCAGCCACGGATCACCGGCGGCCGTGAAAATCAGGAAGTCAGTATTGGTGCTGCTGATTTCAAACGGTCCGGGCAAGGTCGCGGGCAGCGAAGTGAATCCCGTGGTGAAACTCCAATCATTGGTGAACGATCGATCGTTGTCATCCTGCACCACCAGTTGCGCGGAATGCGTTGCACCCGCGTTGAACGGCGTTTCCGGTTGATAGCTGATTGTCAGGATGCCACCCACTCCCGTCGTGACGTTCGGCGTCACCGCATTGCCATCCACTTTCAGCGAGACACCCGAGGGACTGACCGTAACCGCGCCGGGAACGACTTGCGCTGAAATCCCATTCGTGACCGCAACGCTGTAGGAACCCGGAACTGGATTGATCTGCGAAACGATCAGCGGCACCACTTCCTCGGCCGTGGTGATCATTAAATTATCGAACTGAAAATCCTGTCCATTCCCCGTGGCGTTCAGGCTGCCGCGAAAAAACGCTACGCGAGAAATCGTTCCATCAATCACGCCACTGACGCTGCCGCCGGTGGTGTTGTCCTTGAAGGTGTAGGTCGTGGCGCTGTTCAAAGTGAAGGTGAACGAATCGAATTGCTGGTAGTCGTAGCGGAAATTGGCGGCGACCCCGTTCGTGATGGACGCATCGGTGTAATGACCGTCCACCGCATTGTTCGGCTCGAAACCAACGTGCCAATACATGAACAGCGTTTTGCCGTTTTCATCCTGCAACACGAGCGCATTGGTCGTGCCGGCGTTATCCAGGCTGTTCAAGCGAAGTTGCACTGAGAACGATTGGCCGGGTGACAGCGGTGCTCCAAAGGGACGAATGGCAATGGTTGAACCGTTCGCCTCTGTGTTCCACAAGTTGAAACATCTTCCGCTCGGACCGAATCCGTTAATGAACGCGCCGCCGTTTCCGGTGCGCTCAATGGTCCACGCGCCAAAACCAAACCCGCCATTTTGTCCGCCCGGCGATAGCCCATCCGGCGCTGGCGCGGTATCATAAGCGGGATCGGAGGCCGCATCGAACGCATTGGTCGTTTGAGCCGACGCCCCGGTGAGGCTCGATAAAAAACTCACGGCCCCGATCAGTCCCCACACCGCCACTTGGCAAATCGAACGATTGCTTCGTTTCATAAGGATTGGCTTGTTCATTTCAGGATTGAGGTTGTTCTTTCAGAGGCAGACAGCGTAGGAGGCGGGCGCAACCGGACAATACACATGAATATGTCTGGAGGCTGGAAACCGAACCGGATTTAACAATAGAAGAATACGAAGAAACTCAGCCCGGGGAGGCCGGACGGGCGATTGCAAGGGATGGTCATTCCCCCTCTCTTCCTGACGAGCCGACCGAAAACAAAATCAAAATCCCCTCTCCGGCTCTCTCTCCGTTCGTTCCTCACGGGGGAGAGTGACCGGCACTTCCAATCACGCCCGCCAGATGGGGCTTAATCATTCACCGAACGCTGAAATTTCGACTGTTGCAGATATTTGGCGGCGGCTTCTCCGCGCGAGTGAACGTGCAGCTTGGCGTAGATGTGTTTCACATTCATCCGCACCGTGTCGATGCTCACCGACAATTGATCGGCAATGCTTTTGTACGCAGCTCCCTTGGCCAGCAAATCCAAAACCTGTTGCTCGCGCGTGGACAGCTTGGTCGTTTCGGAATTCTCCTCGCCGATTTTGTTGAAATACGCCACGACCTTTCGCGCAATGCTGCTGGACATGGGCGAACCGCCGAAACGCACCTGCTGGATGGCGTCCAGCAACTCCGCGCTGCTTGTGCGTTTCAAAAGATAACCGCTCGCGCCGGCCAGCAACGAATTGAAGATATCTTTGCGCTCTTCGTACACGGTAAGCATCAGGCATTGCACTTCCGGCAAAAGCGATTTCAAACGCCGAACGCATTCCACGCCGTTCATTCCCGGAAGATTGATATCCATGATCACGACATCCGGACGATCCAGCGGAATGCCCTGGAGCGCTGATTCTGCGGTGCGATAGGTTTTCACGCAGCGCAATCGGGAATCGCGATTGATTTCGGACGCGAGATTTTCCCGCATCCAGCTTTCGTCTTCAACGATCACCACCTTGACCGGCGGAGCAGTCATTTCGTGATTTGAGAGCGCATTCATCATGCAACCAGGCTGCGTTTTTCCAGTGGAACCTGAAGTCTTATCGTCGTGCCGCAGCCGGGTTCGCTTTCCGATTCCAGTTTCCCTCCAATCGTCTTCAACCGTTTCTGCATATT
>DASTXC010000031.1:0-37880 GCA_035765675.1 Verrucomicrobiia bacterium | reverse complement strand
ATCGGCGACACGATTCGCAGTCGCGTGACCATTCGTGAAAAGCGTGATCACAAAAAACCCGGCTTCGGCGTGGTGGTGGAAGCATTGGAAGTTTTAAATCAGCGCGGCGAAACCGTTCTCGCCTGCGAACATCTGCTGCTGGTGGAACAGCGAAAGGGGTCCTGAGTTTCAACCGCGAAAAAGCGCGGAATACGCGAAAAGTAAATTACCGAGCCAAAGAGCCGTCTCCGATCATTGCAACGAGTGTTTGTTTACCATCGGACAATGTAACGAATTTTTTCCCGATTCGCGTATTTCGAATATTTCGCGGTTAACAAAACGATTTCTAATTCAAGATTAGAACTTCTCTCAATCCTTTTCCGGACAGAACGCAACAATGGCGAGGGGCGGCAGGGTGACTTCGGCGGAATAGGATTGATTGTGCCAGTTGACATCTTCGGATAGAACGCCTCCGAGACTGCCCACGTTGCTGCCACCGTATGCTGCGGCGTCGCTGTTCAACACTTCACGCCATTTGCCTGGACGCGGCAGACCCACGCGATATTTGAATCGAGGAACGGGCGTGAGATTCAGCACCACGACAATTTCACTCGTGCGATCTGCATTCTGTCGTCGGAAGGACAGCACGCTGTTTTCGGTGTCGGAACAATCGATCCAATAAAATCCGCTCAGGTCGTAATCTGATTGCCACAGGCCGGGTTCATCCAGATAAAGCCGGTTCAAGTCGCGCACGAATTGTTGCAGTCCGCGATGATACGGGCCGGCGTCCAACAGCCACCAATCGAGTTGACCGTTGGCATTCCATTCTGCGCTTTGCCCGAACTCGCCGCCCATGAACAGAAGTTTTTTTCCGGGAAACATCCATTGATATCCCACCAGCGTGCGGAGATTGGCGAAGCGCTGCCAGTCGTCACCAGGCATGCGGCCCAGCAAGGAACGCTTTCCGTGCACGACTTCATCATGCGAAAGCGGCAGGATGAAGTTCTCGTTGTGATGATAGATCATCGCGAACGTGAGATCGTTCTGATGATATTTTCGATACACGGGATCGTGGCCAAAATAGTTCAGGGTGTCGTGCATCCAACCCATGTTCCACTTGAAGGTGAATCCAAGACCACCGAGATACGGCGGGCGCGTCACCAGCGGCCAGGCGGTGGATTCTTCAGCAATCGTAACCACGCCGGGAAATTCCACGTGCGTGACGTGATTGAATTTTCGGATGAAATCAATCGCCTCAAGATTTTCGCGGCCACCGTATTGATTGGGAATCCATTCGCCCTGCTTGCGGGAATAATCGAGGTAAAGCATCGACGCCACGGCATCCACGCGCAGCCCATCAACGTGAAACTGATCGCACCAGAACAGCGCGTTCGCCGTCAGGAAATTGCTGACTTCGTGCCGACCGAAATTGAAGATCAGCGTGCCCCAATCCTGATGCGCGCCTTTGCGCGGATCGGCGTGTTCGTAAAGCGCGGTGCCGTCGAACTGGGCGAGCGCCCAGATGTCGCGCGGAAAATGCGCGGGCACCCAATCGATGATCACGCCGATGTTCGCTTCGTGCAGCGCGTTGATCAGGTATTTCAAATCCTCCGGTGTTCCGTAACGACTGGTCGGCGCGTAAAATCCGGTGACCTGATAACCCCATGAAGGATAAAACGCATGCTCCGCGAGCGGCATGAATTCCACGTGCGTGAAGCCCATGCGCTTGACGTACT
The DNA here is from genome assembly GCA_035765675.1 of Verrucomicrobiia bacterium. Lineage (GTDB taxonomy): Bacteria > Verrucomicrobiota > Verrucomicrobiia > Limisphaerales > DASXHY01 > DASXHY01. The sequence continues at coordinate 36,165 of DASTXC010000031.1, read as the reverse complement.
CGACAAGCGGCGCGGCCAATTCGCGATAGCCAAGCGATTCGCTCGCAGTCTTTTTCTGCCATGAGCCGATATGAACTTCGTAAACGCTCATCGGTGAACGCCAGACATCGCGTTTCTGGCGCTTCTTCAGCCAGGCACCATCAGTCCATTGAAACTTGTGAGTGTCCCAGACAATCGCCGCGTTCTTCGGCGCGGTTTCGAAGAAGAATCCGTACGGATCCGTTTTAAGCACGTTGTGGCCGCGAAGATCTTTGACTTCGAATTTGTAATGCGCGCCCTGGCCCACGCCGGGAATGAAAATTTCCCAAACGCCGGAAGAACCAAGCGAGCGCATCGGATGGAAGCGCCCGTCCCAATTGTTGAAATCGCCGACGACACTGACGCGTTGCGCGTTCGGCGCCCACACCGCGAAGCTGGTTCCGGGAACACCGTCGATCGTGCGTAATTGCGCGCCAAGCTTTTCGTAAATCCGGCGTTCATCGCCTTTGCCGAAAAGGTAAAGATCGGATTCGCCGAGCGTGGGCAAAAAAGAATACGCGTCGCGGGTGCGGCGTACGTTCTTTTTTGAATCCGTGATGACCAGGTCGTACGCGTAAACGGCTTTCGCGTCTTTTGTCACGCCTTCGAACAATCCGGAATCGTGAATCCGTTCCAGGCGAAATGATGGTTTATTTTTCTCGTGCGTCGGCGCGACTTCCACTTTGGAAGCGTTCGGAATGAACGCGCGCACAACGAGGCCAGAACCATCGCCGAGCGGGTGCATGCCGAGCAGTTGATGTGGAGAACGGTGATTGACTTCAACCAGGCTGCGCAATTCCTCTTGGTTCAGTACCATGGTGCTGAAATGTAGCAGAGGCCCAAAAAAGCGACACGGGAAAAGAACCTGCCTTTAATCTAGAATCCGTCGGAGCTGTTCGGCGGTGACGTCCAGACTGCCTTCCGTCCAGATCACGTAATCAGCGCGAAGCATTTTTTCCCCGACTGGCCATTGAGCCGCAATGCGCTGGTCGATTTGCGTGTCGGTCCATTTGCGAGACTTCAATCTCTTCCGTTGGCTCTCCGGGGAACAAGCGACACAAATCGTTGCGTCGAACTCGGATTCCGCCGCGGTTTCGAAAAGCAACGGAATTACAACCACGACCGCGCGTGAATGCTGTTCCTGGAGTTGCAGAATTTGCGCGGACCAGAGGGCGTGAATCCGCGGATGGAGGATGCTTTCCAGTTGTTTGCGCGCTGCTTCGTTTTGAAAAACAATTTCAGCGAGACGGCCACGTTTCAAACGTCCGGACTCGTCCAAAACGGAATTCCCGAAGTGTGTCTGAATTTCGTTCAGCGCCGGCTGCCCCGGCTCAACCAGTTTTCGCGCGAGGATATCAGTGTCTATTGTCGGAACTCCCCAGTCCCGCAGGATTGTCTCTGCCGTGCTTTTCCCCATTCCGACACCGCCGGTCAGCCCGAGCGTTTTCATTTGTGGAGAGCCGCCGCCGTGGTTCTGGCGGCGACCACGTTCAAGGCGCAACCACGGCGCGATAGAATCGAACTGAATTCGTGCTCGGGCTGGCAGGATCAAGGATCCGGATGAAGCCATTGAGCGCCACGTTCGTGGAAAGGTTTTCCCAGTTCACGAGATTCGTGGAAGTCTGCACGATGTACTGTTGGTTGGTCTGGCCCAGCAGGTTCAAGAAATAAGTGCCGTCGCTCTGGCGCTGGAGCTCGAGATCAGCGGCTGACGAATCATTCAATCCAACCGCCAGGGGCAGATTCAAATTATCCAGGAAAGCGGCGTCCAGGCCGGCGGCGTTGTTTGCGTCTTTGGTGTAGCGCCATTCCAGCGTGTGAGTTCCGGCATTCACCGAAAATCCATAGTTCGCCCAGCCCGTCTGACCCGACCATTGCTGCTGCAAAATGCCGTCGATGTAAAACGTCAGCTTGTCGAAAGAAGCCTCCGAACTGACGCGATAATCGAATGAACCGTGATCATTCCGAAAAGCCGCAGTGAGTATCAACGAACTGCTTTGCCCGTTGCCAATGCCACCCGAACGCGCCGCGAACTGGCCGGACGAAACACTGTTGGTCTGCACGAACCAGGGCTTATTGCCGCCAACCGTCCAGTTCAACTGAGACAGAGTGCCGGATTCAAATCCTTCAGTGAATTTGATCGGCAGGAAATGAGCCGTCAGATTCAGATCACCGGTCACCGTGAGGGTCAATGGATTATTCATGGAGACCGCTGCACCATCCCAGATATCAAACTGGTAATTTGGATCAGCGGTGGCAGTCACCGTGATCGTGGCGTTGCTTTGAACATCAAAGGAAGTCGGCGTCACCGATCCGCCTGTCGTGCTGGACACCGTGACGTGGAACAACGTTCCAGCGGTGAACTCATGCGTGAGGAAAACAACACCGCTTTGAGCGTCGTAACCATCCACCGCAATCCGGTAAACCTGATTTGCTTTGACGGCCTGGACGATTTCGCTGAAGCCGCCCGGCGCCGCTTCATAGGCATCATCGTTACTCGCAACCTGCACCAACTGATTCACACTTGACCCCTGATAAATCGCCAGAACGGTATCAAAGGTTGAATTGGAAGTGCTCAGAGACAGCGTTCCATCAGCGGGCGCGGTAAAGGTCCACCAGACCGATTTTGCGGCGAGGCTTCCGGCGTGATTGGGTTCGCCGGTTTCGCGAGTGGCATTCTGGGTGTTCACGCTGTTCGTTCCAGCAGCGTTGGTCAACGTCGTGGAATTCACGAAAAAGTCATTCACGGGATCAATTTCGCGCAACGTGACCTGGATGCGGCTCACGGCGGAACGGTTCCCGGAGTAATCCGTCGCTGTAACCTGCACTTCGTTCAAACCGGGCGCCAAGCCAACGATGCTGGACCAGTTCGTACTCAATGGGCCGGTCAACGAAGCCGGCACCACCACGGTGGAAACCGGCAGAATCCCAGGAACCGGCACCACCCGAATCGTCACCTCGCGAATGCCGGACGCGTGAGGCGTCGGATCGGCGGCCGTGCCTGAAATCAACAGGCGGTTTGTGTTGACGATCTGGCCGTTCAGCGGCGTCAGGATTGTTACCGCCGGAGACGTGATGTCAGGGCTTTCACCGGGTTTGATTGTGACATTCAGCGTTCCCAGATTATTCGGATCATATCCGGCAACAGCAATGTGGTAAGTGACGCCGGCTTTGGCGGTAAAATTGAGGAATGCTCCGGGGCGTGTCAGCACCCCTGTGGCTGTGCCCACGGGTTTGAGCGCCACGAGGCTGTTATTCGTGTAAACCGCAACAATCGTTCGCACCATGCTGCCACCGGTATCCACCAGAATGTTGGTGTTTGCTGTGGCAGTGTAATTCCACCAGAGCGAACCACTGGCCGAGTCGACGTTCGCATGCTTCGGTTCACCGGTTTCCTTCGTCGCACGTTTATTGGTCGTGAGATAATTCGCTCCGGCGGCCGGAACTTTGGTCGCATTGGCAAATGCATCGTTCATCGGCGTCGGAACGATGAAATAGGTGGTGCTGTTGGTGACGGTTTCTTTGTCGGGAGCCGAAATGATCGTGGTCAGAGTAATGGAACTCAGGTTGGTGGGACTGATCAGAGTCGCCGAGTAAACCGAGTTGCTGGCCAGTTCATCCGGAGCTATTCCATCATTCTGAAACACCAGGCTTTCACCCGTCGAAAGAGTTGCGGTGATGGTGGCATTCGTGACGCCGAGCGCATCGCTCACGCGGATAAAAATGGAATTTGTATCGCCTGCGAGCAGCGCCTCGCCGGAAGCGGGCGTGATTCGCACTTCCAGAACACCGTCCGGTGTCCCAATGTCGGGCGGAAGATCGAACGCTTCCACGACTCCGAGCGTGGTGTCACTGGTCGGACAGGCGGCGCTGTAACCCATGCCACGTTTGGCAAAGCCACTCCAGATTTCCACGTAATTTTCACCACCGTTATCCACGAGATCCGCCTGCAGAATTCCATCCCGCGCTTCCAGGAAAGTGGCGTTGGCGGGCGCCAGCATCAAGCCGTCCGTCACCAATTGCATCGCCAATTGGTTTCCAACTTCCCAACCCCATTTCGAAACCAGGTTGGCCCAGACTTCGCGCAACGTCATACACCAGACTTCGCCCTGATTATGAACTTCCGAAGGATCCGTTCCGCCAAACAGCGGGTTGATCGGAACGGTGAAATGCGGATCTGCTCTGACCGGATCAATATCTTTGAAGGTCAACGGGTTCTTCGACATGTCAGTCGTGTAGGGATAACGTCGGATGCCGAAATAATAATTTTCAGTATAGTTGAACCCGGCCAATCGATAGCTCGCGTAACCACCCGTCGCATAAACACCATTCGGATCATCCGACGGTTCGCTCAACAGGCACAAAGCGTAAAAATCGGACCATCCTTCGCCCATGCCCGCGGTTTGCAGTTGCGAAATGCCGGGGCCGCCGCCGAGCAAGCGATTGCTCAATCCATGCGTCAATTCATGGCAGACCACTTCCTGATCGAGCGAGCCATCGCGAGACGGATTCGGTCCATTGAAAACGAACATGAAGCAAATTCCACTGTCGCCGTCCGGCGGAGTCGAAAAAAGCGAGTTGTCGGAATAGCCCACGTCCGCGCCCGCCTGAACGAGACAGAAAATATTGTCATTTCCAAAACCTCCGCGGCCTAAATTGTCCAATTGAAAATTTCCCGCCGCTTCAGTGAATCCCATCTGGTAAAGCCGGTCATGATACCAGTTCGCCCGATAAAATAATTGCACGGTTGAAGCACTGGCGTAGGCAGCTGGAGACTGATTCAAATTCAGGGGGAAATCAAAAACGCGATCCGTTCCGTTGCCTGCCGGCAACGGCACGTCCGGCATTCCATTCAAATCACGATCCAGAAATGCGACCGCGTTGTTGCCGCTGGTTGTGGCGCTGCCATCGGGAATCCAGCCTTGCGGAGAAGCATTGGTATCCAACGCACTCACCGTAATCAAGGCGCGAGGAGCGTTGGTCGGTTGGCCGGACTGCGGTGTCGGCCAGCCTGGCGAAAATGGACTCGGGCTGTCATTGGTGTAAACATTGTAAGATGCCGGCGCGATGTGAGCCGAAAGGCTGCGGCGGACCAGAATTTCTCCCGTTTCCGAATCGACCAGAGTCAGATATTGGTTCAACGGTGCCCGACTCGTCAGAATCACCCGCCAGCAAAGGCGCATGGTTTGAGCATCCATTGGAAGCCAAACCAATTGAACAGAGGTCTCACCAAACAGGCCGGACACCGTGGCTTTCTGTTTCTTTTCCGCGCCGGCCGCCGGACTGTTCCAGGCCACCGCAGTTTCGTTCAGATCGAGATTGATATTCTTGGAGGCGTTAACAATGGCCTGGCCGGCAGAAATCGGAGGCGTTCCGGCACTATAGCTGAACTGATCCGGAGTTGCTGCCTGGGCAAGGTTCGGAAGAAAATGACTGGAAAGGTTTACCAACTCGCCCTTCTTCGTGACGTGCGCGACCAGCAGACTTTCGAAAACCGGGATACCGTTCAGCTCCTGTTCCCAAACGGTCGTCCTCATGCCGTTGTGATCCGTAACGTAATCCCGTTGAACCCGGGCGGTGGTGAGTGCGCTCGAATCGTGACCAAACAACGAGGAGTGTTCGTTGAGAAACGCTTTAACCACTCGATGCGGATCGTTGTTTGGAATTGCAGCCAACGAATCGGCCGAGATTGCGCCGCCCAAACCGTCCGGGCCGGTTAGAAAACCGCGTGTTGAACCGATCTGGCTCGGTGTTCCCAGAATGGGATCCACACTGAATCGTAAATCCGGGATTGAACTCTTCAGAGCGGTGAGGGCCTGCTGTTGCGCCGCTGACGCCGCGGCGTTTGATCCATGAATGATGCTGCGCTGGTCGTAATTTCCCGGCACCTCTGTTTTCAAAGGGAGCAGACCATAAGCGGCTGGACCGACCAGCCCTATTAGAGAGATTGCGACCGCAACCGCAAAACGACTATTTTTCATGAATGTATCCAAGTAATGGCCCTCACATTTTGTGAGGGAAAAACGCTGTTTCCCATCAACCCCTTGGCCGAAACAGCCAGCCTGATCGGCACTGATCATCTGCTGAATCCGTAGCGCCGCTCTGGCTTTACGGTTCCAGCATCACTTTTCCGCTCTCTTCCGTGCTGATGAAATAACCACCGCCGAATCCCTGTTTTTGCAGCATGACACCGGAGAAAGCTGTTGCACGACCCGTGTTTGGATTGACGAACTTGCCTTTGAAAACTCCCTGTCCCGAAATTTTCATCGAGAGTTTGTTCGTTCCGAGATTGGAGATCCGGCTCTTTCGGGAAATCGCGATCTCATTTTCAATCGCCACTGGAGGATTGCCTCCGTCAAAAATCACGCGGCCGGAATCGAAGACGGTAAAGGGCGAATTGGTCTTCGAAAAGCGGGAGCCAATTGCATCCGCGGTGTGATTGAAGCCGTCCTGATAAAACTTACCGCGCGCGCCTTCCAGCTTGATCCAGTTGAAGGTTCCGCCGACATCGCGATCCGCCAATTGCGCAAACGACATCCAGCCCATCGCCTGACCATCGCCGCGATAGAGCGGAACATAGAACGGCCATTGGCCTTCTTCGCCGACAGACGAGCTTTGCGCGATTCGGGTTCCATCCGGCAACGATCCGGACAAACGAATTTTTCCATTTGCTGCAACCGTAATGGTTCCATAGCCGTCGCCGTAGGGCACAGCGTGATTCGTAGGACTGTCGCCACCGGGGAACAGAATAGTGTAGCGTCCGGCATACGGATTTTTATGAGCCTTCGTGGCCACCAACGCGCGGTCCGCCTGGAGATCAGCCAACCAGGTGAAACCATCGACGGTTCCCGTCACTTCGTCGTCAGAAAATTGCAATTCCATTGCCAACGAGCTGTTCGGGAACGAATGACCGTCTTCGTCGATTCGACCACTGAGCGGGAACCGTTCAGTACCGATTCGCGCCACACCGCTATAACTACCCCTCTTGGTTGTCTTGATAGTGATGTATCCGGATTGGAACATCTGAATGCCATCGGATTGATAGAATAACCCGTTGTATGTTCCAGCCACCGGCTTGAAGCTGAAATCCGCAAACAATTCCAAACCACCCGTGTTCGTGAAGGTCAAGACCGGCAAACTGCTTTCCAGCGAACCACTCCATCCCAGGAATTGAGCGCCTTCACGGGGCGTGGCTGTGATCGTATAAACTTCACCCAGCAGCAAAGGAACTCCGTCATAGTTCGGATTGGCGGATCCGTTGCCAAATACTGTCACGCTCACCGGCGCCGTCTGGAATACGTTCGGACCAGGATCCGATCCGTTCGGAATGGAATCCTGATCGGAATCAATGATCATGCTGTTGAAAAGAGCTTTGTTGACCTGAGTGGGAACGCCATCGATAACAATGCTCTGGCCACTGTTGGCACCGGCGTACGTGCGCACCCAGCGCAGCCGTCCACCAAACTGGCCGTCGAGATATTCTTCCGGCTGCTGCGGAGCGCCATCGCCATTGGGAGGCGGCGTAAATCCAAGTTCAGCAGCGGCAAAATAGATCACCAGATTGTTGTCGATCCGGAGTTGGTTTGCGTAATCCGTCAGTGCGGAAAGATCGAGCAGATCCACATACATCGCGTTGTGCGCTCCGGCTCCGCGGAAGGCAAAGGCCGGATCGGGACTTTCCGAAGTGAAGCGTAAAACGCCGATTGCAACGTTATTCGAATATCCGGCGGCGGCAGGTCCGAAATCTTCACCCGCCCAGACATTCGCAATCCTCACGCTGGGAACATCTGGCGCGGCTTCCGTGACAGTGGTTCCCAGAAGGTCGCCGGTTTTCGGTTTGATGCGGAGATTGAACCCATTTGCCAGCTGCAAAAGATTTCCAGAACCCGGACCGGCATCTGCCAAAGAATTTGTCAGGTTGAATTCCACCGCGTCCACTGCGGAAAGCAGATATTGATTCAACTTGAGATCGTTTCCAAAGAACAACACTCCCCCACCAGCGGTGCTGGATCCATTCGCAAGCACGCTGGACGTGCTTCGCACGTTCATGGTGAACAAAGACGTGATGTCGCTGTGATTTTCGAATGAATCGCTTTTGATGTTCAGACTTCCGACTTGAAGCGTTCCGTTATTGATGAACTGCGCATAACCCAGTGAACGATCATCACCAAAATGCGCTTCGTTCACGATGTACAGCGATCCGTTATTGGTAAAGTAAACCAGATTGGGAGCGTTGATGCCCTTCCAATTCAGAAGCGGTAATTGTGGAGACGCCAAACCCGTGACCGGATTCACCTGCAGCAGTCCGGGAATCGTCATCGAACCATTGAGCGTGAGACTGCGTCCGTCAATCATCAGGTTGCGAACCAGAGTCAGGTTGTCGTTCACCACCACGTCGGGGCTGTGCGTTTTGAAATCGTAAACACTGACCGGCACCACGGTGGTCAGGCTGGTCGCATCCACCATCAACGTGTGATAAAGAACGCCGAGTTGATTGGTGATGATCAACGGAATTGCCACGACTTGCGTTCCAATGATCGTCCCGTTCGTATCGCACGGGCTGGCAATCGGGAGATTGGTCAGAACGTAGTTATTGGTAAAAAGGATGGTTACATTGTTGCTCCAGACCGCGCTCCAAAGGCGAACCGGTCCGCGCAGGCGTTGCACAAACCCAGAGGAAGGCAACATGCTTTCCACTTTCAACAAACCGTTGGTGGACCCCAGATTGAAGCTCAGATTTTCAGCATCGATAACGGCATTGGTGCTGGAAACGAGATGCGGAGTGTCGATCGAGATCAGGCCTTCGCCGCGAATCCGCGTGCGTTCCAGATTCAGCACGTCGGCAGTGATATCCACCCGTCCAATCATGTTGGTAATATCCCCACCGGGAACGGCCGGAGGGCGAGTCACAATATTATCCAAATACGAAGTGTAGGCGGAAAATTCTCCGGACTCCACGACACTGTTGGTGACTGAATCCTGAATAACATCGTCGGGAAACTCTGTTCTATTTCCAGATGACAGGAAGAAATCCGGTTCGGGATATCCATTGTTTCCGGAAAATCCCGGAAGCACAGGGGCGCGGTCCAGATTATAATTGAAGGGCCGCTGGGTGAGCGGATCGCAACCGATCACGTTGACAAGCATACCACGGATGGTTGTGTCGGACGCCAACTGATCCTGCACCCGGATGTAGGCGGGTTCCAGTTCGGTGGTCACCGAATTTGAAAGCATTACCGAAATCAACACGTCCGCGCGGTTGAACGGATTGCGAGGCTGGGTGCTTCCCGTAAAACCAATCTGTGGCGGGTTGAACGAAGCTGGAACGCCAACGAACACCGCGCCTTTTGCAATATTGGATCGAACGTTGATCACTCGAACGTCCGGAACAGCCGAAGTGACGGTGATTGAGCATCCGTTGGTTTCATCCTCGAAGGTAATCTCTTCGTAGATAACATTGGTCAGAAAAAGAGGCATCAAGCGGCCCACATTCACGTATGAGTCCGCAGTCGGATTGGAAATCGTAAATCCAGGGAATGGGGCGGGATTCGCGCCTTGCTGCCGACTGATGGCTTGAGCTCTTGCTGTTACTCCGTCCCACAAACCAGCGCTGCCGACGGGGTAACCCGGAGAGAAACCACTTTGCGCCCAGACCTGATCATAAACCGCAACGTCCGGAATGAAACGCGTGGGAGGATCATCATACACACCAGACCCAAGGAATTCATCCCAGATAGGAGTCACTTCCAATCCGCTGCGGGAAAGATCCACCTTTTTGCCTTCCAATTTCATCACACCATTCGCACCCACAACCAGTGAAGCGCCTGAGGATGTTGTTCCGGCTTGAGTGATTATGTTCGTGGCAGAAACCAAAAGGTAGCTGGGATACAGCGTCGAGACTACACAGGGCGCTTCTGCCGAGGATCCGGCATTGTCTAAATCCACCGCCACAATCTGCCCGGCGTTTAAATTGACGAAATTGGCCGACCATGACCGTTTGCCAGTCTTGTTCGAATTCAAATCAAAACGCCAGCCGGGGGCGGAAACCATCAGGCCCGAGTTGGTATAATTCAGTGTATCGAAGGTTTCATAAGGAATGTACGGGACACCCGCCAATTGAAAGGTACCGAGGTTCAGAAAATTGACCGCGTCAATTATTTCCGGAGAAATCACCAAGTTCCCTGCCGGATTGACATAATTCTGGCTGGGCGCGCCGACCGAAACCAAAGCCAAACCGCAACCACCGGCAATCAAAGATAATATTCGCTTCATAATCTGGTCGTCAGAGCCGTTCGGTCACGGCGCAAAAAGGATCTGCTGTATGTCTTGAATCGTTGAGCCAACGGGATAAACAACTGGATCATTGGTTGTGCCATCAAAGGATCCCCAAACCCAGCCAATAAAAGCGGTTTCCTCATCGAGAAAACTTGGCGTTTCACTTTGAACAAATTGCCCCAGCTTGTTGAAAGTGATAACAACGGTGGGAGCGATCGTTCCCGGCCCGGCTGTGGGGCCCGTTCCCACAGAGGTGTTCAAGTCTGCGTTGTTCACGAAATTCTCAGAACGAGCTGTGACTACAGGGTTGCCCCCGTCGCTTAATCCGAGATCGCCGGCCGCAAAAATAATGTCCGGTTGGATCATTGTTCTCAGATAAGTCTGCTGACTCCGGCGTCCGTTTTGATTGTAATAGACGTCTTTATTCCGATTCGTGAATGCGATGAAGTTTCCAAAGACCGTGTTGGGCGCGAGCTTGAATACAAACTTATCGATTCCGGGACGAAGTGCCGTGATGATGAAATTGTTTGTATCCGTGATCCCATTGGTTCCGATGACCACGGGTTGCCACGCACCACCATTGCCAACAGGGCTCACAATGGCATTCGTAACGAGATTTTCCACATAGGAATTTGCGAATTTTCTCTCATACAAATAGCGCAGGCCACCGACGTCGTCTCTCGTCAAACCCGTGAAAAAAGCCCCTTGGAACAATCGGCTTCCATAGATCGAATCCGCTGCATTGGCTACCGAGGTAAAACTGTCCGCCGGATCAACTGGCAATTCAACCGCGTCAGCATAACTCGATGCACCGCCATTAATCGGAATGGGATCCTGAATTGCGTAGGTGTATAAACGGTCATTGACGTAGCTGGACGGAGCCTGTGTTACTGGATCAAAATTGCGGCGAATAACGGTGTATAGCGTTTCATTTCCAATGGGTCGTTTATCGCGTAGAGTCCATACGTACCGTTCAGGAGAAGCCAATCCCATTTCTTCCATCATCAAAGCCATTGTATAGGATTTCAGATCTAAAATTCCAAGCGTCAGCGCCCGATAATTCACTCGCCGCGTGTCCGTGGAATACCGTGACAGCCGATTCTTGACCTTCGACATCGGGGGCAGCGCATTATACGTCCTCAACGCTTGAACAACCGCGTTGGAACCTTCGGCTCCGAAATAATGCATGAACGATGGATCAAAGCCGTAGTAGATCGTCCGAATGTTCCAGCGATACCCTTCTCCAAGGTTCATTGGGCCCCCGATATCCGTGTTCAATGGATTGTATCCGATATCAGCCGTCTGAAACGTGGGATCTAATGGTCCGAGTAGAGAAAACGCCGCCGCCTGATAAGTTGTGCCTGCAACTGCGAGGGTCAACAGAATTCGTTGAAGAAATCGCATAAAATTATTGTCCGGAAAACTTCTGCGCAAAAAGATCGAAATCGAACGTGCCCCCCACGTTGAATGACGACCAAACGGTTAAAATCGAACCCGCACCATCGGCTGCCGCAGCGGGCTGCATCTGGCGGCTGAGTGTAGTGGTGTTAACTGGAATCGGCTGGCCAACCAGATCACCTGAGCTTGAAAACAGCTGGCCAAAAACTCCTTCCCACGAACCGTCTTCACCTAGACTGGTCCAGATGCCAAAGTAATTTTCACCGGAGGCAATAACATGCGGCACATACTGATCCCCGTAGGAATAACTGTTCACGCGAAAGGCATCACTCGAAGGCAGTCCGCTATTGTCGAAAACTCTTCCGTATATATCCCAACTGTTAGTTGAACGCGTTGTCTGAGGTGCGTCAACGAACGTTCCATTCACACTGCCGGCGGTAAGAACAACATTGTCATTCTGTCCCCACGTCACCGCAAATCCACCCTGAGCCGCAGCCGCAACGGAAGGATTCGCACAAAGATTGGAGCTGGTTGTATTTACGAAAAACTCTGTTCCCGAGGGTACGCCGGAAGCATCGAACAATCGGGCCATGACATCGACACTGGTCAACGATCGCTGTGACTCGGAAATCCAGATGACAACAAATCCGCCGTCCGCCAAAGCCGCAATGGATGGGGTGCGTTGATTGTTTTCAACGAAGTCGTTGATCTTGAACTCGCGCCGGATTTTTTTGCCCGCGCTTGAGAAACGCTGCGCAAATACGCCTTGGCGGCTGCCATCCTGATCAAAGCTGCTCCAGACAATCACCACCGTGCCGTCTGACAACACCGCAACGGCGGGATCGATCTGGTCATTCCTCGGGTGTCTGGACACGCGAATATCGCTTCGGTTCAGTTTGCCCGAGCTGTTAATGAATCGGGCATAAATCCGCCGCGCTCCCGACTTTCCTCCCTGCCAGACAATCACCGCTCCACCATCCGGCAAAACTGCTATCTGCGGCTTGTCCTGATCACCCGTTGCCTTTGACTTCCAGGCTGAACTGACCACAAAAGGGGCACCAGCGGCGTTGAAACCCGCGTCCAGTTGTTGCGCCTTGATCCGTCCGCCCCGAGGAGTCACCGAATTGTCCTGCCACACCAGATAACCGCCGAGTCCCTCGCGACTCAATGCCACTTGAGGTGACGTCTGATCTCCGGCAAACAATCCGATAATTGCAGATTCGCTGCTCGACGGGGTCAGACCGGATTCCGCGTATAGGAACGGGCTTGCGGCCAGCAGGCACCAACAAATCGCCAACTTTCGGAAGGGTAACGGCAAGGACATAATTCGATTGTGAGTTTCTATCAGGCGCAAAAATCTTTGTCTATGTAATCGGCTGCCAGAGTGAACGCGGCAGCCAAATCAATGCTTTCCAGTGTTTCCACAACACTTCAAATCCTGTTATTGATTCATGGAAATCGGGCTCTGCGCGGGAATAGTTTTCTGCGCGAACGGCAATTCCTCATCGGTATGCACACGGTTGCCCGCCGGGTCAATAATCGTCGGCGTCACAAAGATCACCAGATTCTTCTTCTGTGTCTGGCTGGATTCATTGCGGAACAAGCGACCGACCAGCGGGAGATCGCCCAATACCGGAACCTTGTCTTTGACTCGGGTAATGTTATCGGAAATTAATCCGCCGAGAACAATCGTCTGACCATCCCAAACAATCACGCTACTGGTGATCTGGCGAATGCGGAAGTGCGGCAAAGGCAGCACAGAGGTCAATGGTACGCTCGCCGATCCGTTGCCTACTGCTTGCGCCTGGATCAGGAACGGACCTGGATCATCGTACCCGATAAATTCAACGATCGTCGGAATCAACGTCATCTGAATCGTATAACCATCAGCCGAAACGTAAGGAATGACGTCCAGCGTCGGTCCCAGCGGAATCGCAGTCGCCGTGGGAACAATCGCCTGCGAAAGCGGATTGACCGTGGTTCCACTTCCAGCGGAGACACTGCCACCGCCGCCTGTATTCGAATCCACGCTGCTGCCCGTTACAATATAACGAAGATCCACCACCTGAATCTGTGCCTGACGTCCGCTCAGCGTAGTGACTTCGCCCTGGTTCAACAGGTCGGCGCCATCGCGTTGTTCCAACGCTTTCAAGACGACGCGGAATTGCGGATCAGTCAGAATCCCGGTGAACGTTGCCACGGCTGGCGCACTGAGTTGATTGCGAAGACCGGAAGTCAGCAGTGAATCGGTGGCAGATACAGGAATTCCTGTTCCTCCGACAGCACTTCCCGGGAACGTGCCTTCTGGATTAGCGATCGACGGCGACCCGCCATACGTCGGAGCAGTTCCTCCCTGGAGGCCCATCGCATTATTGCCCATCAGGAAATTTCCAAGATACCAGTCAAAGCCCAGCGCTTTGCTGTCGGTCTGCGTAACTTCCACAAACTTGGTCTTAACGTTCACTTGCGGCGGAGCGATGTTCAGGGTTTGAATCGCCGCTTCAATGACATCCAACTCCTGGGAAGTCGCGCGAACCAGCAATGTTCCCTGACGATCATTGAAAAATACGTTCTTTCCGCTGGTAGGACTGAGATCCACACCGAGCGCTGCAAAATATTGGATCACCGCTTGCGAATAGGCTGCCGTCATGTTCGTGCGAGTTACACCAGTCAAGCCCGAGCCGGTCTGACCGTTGCCTTGTTGGCCACCACCACCATTTTGACCATTGATCGAGCCGGATACCACGACGCGCGGAATGGTCATGCCGCTATCCCCGTTTTGACCGTTTTGACCACCGCCACCGCTGCGGCCGCCACCACCACCGCGACCGCCACCGCCGCCGCCACCGCCACTGTCCGTGCTGTCAGCAAAGCTGCTGAAATCCAGGCCTCCGACACTTTCCAAACCTTGAATGAAGGTATTCGGGTCCACTTTGAAGGTCCGCATGTGGAGCTGCGGAGTTTCGGGACCTTTCAACGAAAAGATGACCGCATAATCGGTCAACGAATATTTAATCGGATGATCCGCCACAGTGACAATGGCTTCCAGCACGTCGGCCAAACGCACATCGGTCAAACCGGGATTGAGTCGAACAATGACCGAGTTGATATCCACCGTCTCTTCAATCGGTGCCACCGGTGTAATCGGCAGGCCGGTGTTGGGATCAAAGGTTGGAACCGGCGTTGGAGCGGGAGTCGGAGTGAACGTGTTGGGCGCACCGGGCACACCCGTCACCGGAGTCATTGAAACGGTTTCAACGTTGGGATTGATCAGGAAATTGATGCCGCGTTTGGTTGGATCCCGGCGCTTCACTTCTTCGGAAAGGCTGCGAATCACTTCGCTTAAAGGCAATTGATCATAAGAAACCGTATCGAGACGAATACGGTCCAGTTTGCTCATGATCGCCTGACGGCTCAGGCTGGTGTTGATCAGATTGGTCGTCGCGTAAGGATTCGGAACCGGGAGCAGATCACGTTTCACTGAGTCATTCCATACGTTTTCAACCTCGACCATCTTCTTGCCTGAATCCAGATTGCGGCGTTCAGCGATCAGTTTGAATCGCGCCTGCTGCACGAGATTTTGATAATAGAGAGCGCTCTCGCTGGTCGGATTGATCTTCAACGCGAGTTTCAATTCCGCATCCGCCTCGTCATACTTGCCGGTCTCGTAGAAAAATTTTGCGTTCTGAACATGGATCGCAGCGGTCTGCTTTTCCTTTTGAATGGCGGGTGCCTGATCCTGAACTTCAGGGCTGGGCACATGCGTAATCTGCAAGGCAAGGAACCGATCATTGGCGCGCTGGATTTCAATGGCCCGCTCATCGTGCGGATTCACGCGCAGCACTTCATTGATATGCACCTTGGCATCGCGATAGTCACCCCGGCTTTGCGCCGCGCGGGCCAGCTCCATGCGAACGCGGGTCAAGCCGGTGACGGTCTGCTGCGTTTCAGTCTCAATTCCAGGTCCAATGTTTTCAACCAGGCGCCAGGCTTCGCCATAAAGTTTGGCGGCTGCCGGCAGGTCTTGACGCTGTTCCGCGGCACGCGCATCGACCAGCTTTTGCCGAAGTGCGATCTGGTCAGCCTGCCGATGCACGGCTGTCTGAACAGCGGAATCCACCGGCGTGTTCTGCGCAGGCAGGCTCAGAACCGTTCCGAGCAAAAGGGTTAAACAAACGGGAGGGATGACTGCTTTGATCATGTTCGGGGTTGCGTTCTGTATAACTCCAAAAATCCGTCAAGGTGTGGGGCTATACTTGATGGTCCATTTCTTCTGGTTCGACTTTGCCGACAATACAACCTCGTTCTCCGTGATGGCAACGATATTGTATTCTTCACCGGCAATGGCAATTCGGTCACCAACACGACGGTTGGAATAGGTCCTGTTCTCAGGCGCAAATTTCAAATCCGCCATGTAACCGTCCACGCGGCGATACGGCTTGTCTTTGGAAATGGAAACCGGCTTTTCCTGATCGCTCAGGTCAAGGATCACGGCTGATGGCGCTTCCGGCGCGCCCATCACCTCTTTCAAAACGAACGACTTCTTGTCCTCGCCGTACTCCTTCTTTTCACCTTTGGAAAGATAGTAAGGCCGGCGCCCACGGAACGATGGCTTCTCAGCCGCCTGATCTTCGATGACGAATCCGTATCGAACGCTGGTTTCGGAGGCGGTGATGGATTCCAGGCTGATTGAAAAATAGAGCGGATCAATCTCAAGAATTTCCATTCGCTGAAGATCCGTTCCAACGGGGTTGCGAATGAGCCGTCCGTCTGCTGTTTTCTGCCAGCGAACGGGATTGAAAAGCCGGTGCGAGTTATCCGAAAAATTCAAGACCATCGGCGTCGCCGCCCGTTTCAACAACGCATCCGTCGGCGCCATTACCACCGGCACCAGCGGTTTCACCGGCCGATTGATAATCTTGGTGCGCCGCTCTTCCTGCGCCTGTTTTTCATTGGCGACCACCAGCAACAGGAACACCGCCACGACCACCAGTCCGACCAGCACCAGACCGAGCAAAACCTTTTCGTAATTTTTCTTGAGGAATTGCATTTATTTTTTAGGCAGCAGTCTCACCACATCCAGCACGAGGGTGATTTTCAATGATTCTTCGTCCAACATCGTTTGGAGTCCGCCACGGGTCGGCGCGGGCTGCGGCTGCATGCCGGGACGATACATGCGCCTGTATTCAGGATTGTTGTAATAGGCGGGCGGCACCGCTCCCATTGTTCGATCCCCCGGCGCGTTCGCATCGAAATTCATCCCGCTTGGCTCCACATTGACCGCCTTCACGATGATTCCATGGCCGGCATTGCCCAGCGACGCCAACACAGTCGCCAGTTCCGCACTGAAGCAATCGAATGTCACTTCATACGGCACGAGAATCGCCAGATCGTTCGTCACCGAAACATGTCCCGCCTCCAGATAATCCGCCTGCGGACCGTTCATGTCGTCACTCGAAACCCGTTCCCGGCGCACGGCATCCAGCGAATTGACCTTCGCTTTGAAAAGAATGCTGGTGATGACTTTGATGTCTCCGAGCTGCGCCGCCAGTGGCGGCAGACTTCCCGGTGCGAAATTGGGAAGATTGCGTTCTGCCTGGAAAGAAAAATCATAGTTGGGCGGCAAGGACACGCCGCCGACTGCGGCTTCTTTTCGCAACTGATCCGTCGTGCGCCGAAGTGACGAAGCAAAATCTTCTTTCGTCACAATTCCGTTCGCGGGATTTGGAACCGGTGGAATGGGCGCGAAATATTTCTTCACCTTGTCGATCACTTCGCGGACTTCCTGCCGTTGTTCGCGCGCCAGCTTGACGTTATCAACTTTGTTGTTTCCGGGGTTCGGGGTGGAATTGATGATGCGCTCCCACTCGCTGTAGGCCTGCTCCAGCTTTTCCAGGTTAGCCGTGTTCAACGACCATTTGGAGTAAAAATAATAACCAGCGAGCGCCAGCAGAGCCACGGCTACCACGCCGCCCACAACAAAATAAAGGTTTCGCTTGATCCAGGACATACTAGAGCGTCAGCGGATTTTTGAGAGCCAGGAGAAAAGTGACCGTGAAGGTTTGCGTGGCCGGATCGGAAGTCACGGTTCCAACGATCTGAGTGTCCTTCGGATCCAGCATCGGACTGGCTTTCAATTCATTCTCCAGTGTGTAATAAACCGTTTGATTCGCGTCGGAAATCTGACCGGACAAATCCACTCCGCGACAGACGATCTTCACGGTTGAAATCTGATTGGTGCTCGCGGTCGCCAATTGCGGCAACGAACTCGCCGGAGTGCCGTCCGGATTCATCGGCTGAGCGTCGGGAGTCATCGTCCGGTCCCGCTCCATCATATTCGCCGTTCGAGGATCGTAACCGCCATAACGCGAAGGCATCCCCGGATTGAACTGCGGATACGCATTCACATCCGCAACGCCCGCCACCGGCGGCACCGTCATCATCATCTGCTCAATCCAGATGCCGGTTTCCAGCCGAAGCTTCTGCTGGCTCGACTGCTCGGCTTTTTGAAGAACCCGGCGCAATTCTGTCAGCAGGTCCGCCATATAATAACGGCCTTCCAGCCAATGCGTTAATTGGCTGAGTTCGTTCGTAGTCGCCTGCAAATCGCTGTAGGCGCGCTTGAACTGGACTTCCTTCGACTTCAATGGATCGAGAATCGGCATGACGTTCTTTTCCAGTTCGTCCTGCTTCACCGCCGCCAGTTTCTGATAAAGCAAACCCATCACCGCCACCACCGCCACGAGGCTGAAGACCGTCGCGATCAGATACGGTTTCTTCTCGTTGAACGTCTGCAACCGGCGCGTGCTTTCGGGAATGAGATTCAACTCCACCGGACAATGCGCGAGGTTGCGCAATCCCAGCCCAACCACTTCGCCCAACGAATGCGCCACGCGCGCCAGATCTTCCAGGTTTACCGAAGGATCGATCTGCACGTTGCGGAACGGATTGAAATACTCAACCGGCACGTTCAGTTTTTCCGCAAAAAACTGCGCGGTGTAAGGCATTACCGAAGCGCCGCCGGACAGAAACAACCGCTGCGGCGCGGAGCCGCCCTGCTGGCCGCGATAAAACTGCATCGTCTGATTCACCTGAATGTGCAGACGTGTCATGAACTGCCGCGCGATCTTGGAGATCGCCGCCTGGTTCGGATTTTCCGGCTCTTCGTAAGCGCCGCCCAGGCTGACAAAGCCCTCGTCGATCTTCAGTTTTTCCGCGGCATCGAACTTCAATTTCGATTCATTCGCAAAATCCTGCGTGATGGAATTCGCACCGAGGTTGATGCTGCGAGAGAAAACTTTTCCTTTTTCGAAGAACAGGAGATTGCTCGTCTTGGCACCGATATCGAGCAGCATCGTGCATTCTTCAATGTCGCCATAATTATAGCGGAACGCATTGCACAAGGCGGCCGGCGAAACATCTGCCACCTGCAGATGCAGTTTCGCGGTGTCAGAAACGCGGAACAATCCTTCTACGATTTCCGCTTTGATCGCGACCAGCAACACTTCCAGCTCGCCACCAGGGGTGGTGCCAAGAATCTGATAATCCCAGACAACTTCCTGCAACGGAAACGGCACGTTCTGTTGCGCTTCGTACTGAATGATCTGGGAAACTTTATTGGAATCGACGGGCGGGAGTTTGACGAACTTGGAAAAAACGTGAAAACCGGGAGCGCAAACATTGATGTCGCGGGACTTAAAGCCGTGTTCCGCAATCGCTGCCTGTAGCGCTTTCAGGATCGTGGCTTCGCGGGTCGATTCCTGCGCGCCTTCCGGCCCCAGCGATCTGATCGCGTATTGCTTGAGGCGCAAACCACCGGATTCGTTGACTTCGAACTCGGCGAGCTTAAGGCTGCCCGCGCCAAAATCCACTGCCAGAAATGATTTTAATTTCAGCATCGGCTTGTAGTCACTCACTGCTCAATCGGCGCCGGTTCAAGCCCAGATCAAGTGCAAGCTCGTGCTGGTTATAGGAAATAAGAAGAGGGGTCAAACAGAAAAATATTTTTTGCAGTTAATCCCGAATGAAAGGCCGATCGACTGCAAAAATTGCACAACACTCAGCAGTTTTTCAGCACGGCTCGAAGGCGCGGTTTAAATCTTCTGGCGAAAATATTCGATCGTTTTCACCAGTCCGTCCGCGAGCTTCACCTTCGGTTCCCATTTCAACAGCTTTTTCGCTTTCGCGATGTCCGGCTTGCGTTGCTTGGGATCATCCTGCGGCAGCGGTTTGAAGGAAATTTTGCTGCGCGAACCCGTCGCCTTCACAATCTCCTCTGCGAATTGAAGCATCGTCATTTCTGTCGGATTGCCCACATTCACTGGCAGATTGTAATTGCTCATCATCAATCGATAAATGCCTTCAATGAGATCGGATACATAACAGAAGCTGCGGGTTTGCGTGCCTTTTCCAAAAACCGTGATCGGTTTGTTTTTCAACGCCTGGCTGATGAACGCCGGCACCACACGTCCGTCGTTGATACGCATGCGCGGGCCGTAAGTATTGAAGATGCGAACAATGCGCGTTTCGACTTTATGCTCGCGCTGATACGCCATTGTGATCGCTTCAGCAAAGCGTTTCGATTCATCGTAACAACCGCGCGGGCCGATGGTGTTCACGTTGCCCCAATATTCTTCCGGCTGCGGATGCACCAGCGGATCGCCGTAGATCTCTGAAGTCGAAGCAATCAGGAACCGCGCCTTTTTGTTTTTCGCCAGACCCAGCGCTTTGTGGGTGCCGAGCGAACCGACTTTCAGGGTTTGAATCGGCAGTTCCAGATAATCAATCGGGCTGGCCGGCGATGCGAAATGCCACACGTAATTCACCGGGCCTTCCAGAAAAAGAAACTCGGTCACGTCCTGCTGGATGAATTTGAAATTCCGGTTCCCGCCGAGGTGCGCGATGTTATCCACCGTGCCGGTGACAAAATTATCAATGCCGATCACTTTGTGTCCGCGCGCGAGCAGCAGATCAGTGAGATGCGATCCAAGAAATCCGGCGGCGCCAGTGACCACGGAGGTGGGTTGAGTCTTTTTCATGAATAAAATTTCATCCTGCGAACGGCTCAAACGCTATTGAATTCAGAACAACAATCAACACCGAAGCGCAAAGCGAATTGAAGAGCAACAGTTGAAACGATTCGCAAGGACGAGTTACACGAGTTCTCCATTTCTGAAAATCCGCAACGCGAACGCGAAACGCAAAACCCGAAACTCAAAACACCAACTCGTTTACCGGTTCATTTCGCGCCCGAACCCAGCAACACCACGGGCACCGTCTGAAACAGAATCCGCAAATCCAGCCAGATCGACCAGTTGTCGATGTATTCCAAATCCAGCCGCACCCAATCGTTGAAATCCTTTACGTTGTTGCGCCCGCTGATTTGCCAGAGACACGTTAATCCCGGTTTCACGCTCAGCCGACGGCGATGCGCCAGATCGTTGAATCGGCGCACTTCATCAACCGGCAACGGACGCGGCCCGACCAGACTCATCTCACCGCGAAGCACATTCAAGAGCTGCGGAAATTCATCAATGCTGAACTTGCGGAGGATTTTTCCAATCGGTGTGATGCGCGGGTCGGAAGTCATTTTGAAAACCGGCCCGGTCATTTCATTCATCGCCTGCAACTCATGCTTCCGCTGTTCCGCGTCGGTCACCATCGTGCGGAATTTGAAAATCGTGAATGGCCGCCCGTTCAGCCCGGATCGTTGCTGACGAAACAGAATCGGCCCGGGTGACGTCAGCCGGATCAACAAAGCCACCAGCAACAGCGGAACTGCCGTAACGGCCAGCAGCGCCAGCGCTCCGAGAAAATCAATCGCCTGTTTAAGAACGCTCTGCCACGACGCTTCCGGCGTGGTGCGGAATACCAGCACGGGCCGTCCGCAAAAATCATCGAAGCTGGTCCGGGAAATCTGCGTGTTGAAGAAATCCGCGACCAGCCAGGCTTCCACGCCTTCCAGTTCGCACGCGCGAATCGCCGCTTCCACCTGTTCGAAATAAGCGTGTTTCGCATTCAAGACCACGCCATTGACGGAATACTCGTGCAGTAGTTCGGCGAGTTTTTCGACCGGCGTTTCGTTGAGATTCAATTCCGCGAGCACTTCGAAACCTTCCATTGTCCGCGCGCGCAGATCGCGTTTCATCCGCGCCGTTTCTTCGTTCGTGCCCACGAGAACAAACCGCCGGATCATCTGCGCCCGGCCAATATCGCTTGCGTACACGAGCCGCAGAATTTCTTCTTTGAGAAAAATCAGAATAAAACTCCCGAAGCAAAACCAGACCACCACGATGCGGGAAAATGGCGCCTTGCTGAGAAACAGAACCAGCACCAGGCCGATGCCGATAATCGAGCAGCCTTTCAGAAGCTGCCAGGCCGTGATCAAACGCGAACAAAACATCGGGCGTTCATAAAAGCGTTGCGCCTCCAATACCAGCGGAGCTGCGGGAATAATAATCAACAGCAGCCAGGCAAATCCTTTGAACGGCGGAATCTCAACCAGGTGAAACTCCTCGACGATTTGAGGATGCGAACGCAATGCGTAGGTCAGCCAGAAGCTGAACGCAAAAATGCAGGCGTCCACCAATTGGTGGAGTTGCATTCGCATTTGTCGGTCGCGGCGCAGCATGAATCAGTGTGACAAACCGGTGTGAGAATTATCAAAAGAGAACGTTCCGGGCAATTCCTGTAGCGCCGAATTAACCCCGACCGGGATTCCGTAGATGTTCTGAACGCTCATTGTCGGGCGACCGCGGAGTGCGCGATCATTTTTGGCGGCAATTGAAATTGCGGCACTGAAGCCGCGATCAATTCTTTCAACCGTTCAAATGCCGCGTCTTCCTGCCCTTCGTTGCACGCGACAAGATAACTGATATAAGCCCAGCGCTGGAGAGTGTTGCGCGTCAACAGATCTCGATAGAACCAAAGAATCCGCTGATCGTTGCTCACCGTTTGCTGGCCGTCCGCCACGAACCAAAAAGAATAAATGCCGTGAATCTCGGCCTTGGTGCCGTCCGGCTTTTCGATCATTCGACTGATCGTCCATTTCGCAATCGGCATTTCGTAAGGCTCCGGCCCGTCGATCTTGATTTTAACCGTTTCCTTTTTCACCGTGCGCCACCCCTGCCCCGCCAGACAGTAATCGGCTTTGTGAATGCTTGAACGATCCGTGCCCATCAAAATGATGTTCGCATTCGCCCAAAACCCGTCTTCCGCCTGATAAAACCGTTGCGCGTAACTGGTGTCCTTTGGCAGATAGCCGAGAACGACTTCGCTTTGCGGCACGTTCGTGGAAGTAAAATCCAAAACCTTTTCCGGCAGTTCAATGGCCATCACAATACCATCCGAGGTCGGCGCGGCTTTGATGCCGGGGCGGGCCAATTTTTGATGCCCGCGAAACCAGTTCAACGCGAAAGCGGTCGTCGCAATCAATGCAACCACCAATACCGCGAGAATGACTTTTAAATTTCTCATGGTTTCGGCTCCTCCGTTTTCTTCCGCTTCTCCAGCTTTTCCATCCAGCTTCCAATCCACAACAGGCCAACAATCGTCGGCACATACGGCATCAGACTGACGATCATGTTTTCATGCACCCAGTCGCCGGCTTTTTGACCGAACAGGCTCGCGGCAAAAATAATGCACAACATTCGCAACAGGTTTCCCAGAACGGAAAACGGAAAGGCGAGCAGCATGAAAAAAACACGTTTCCAGAGCGCGCGAAAATTCAAAAAGCCATACGCCGTCGCCAACAGAAAAATGGAAAACAAGCTGCGAATCCCGCTGCACGCCGCCGCGACTTCATATTGATACGCGCCGCTGGGATCATAAAGCTGCGTGCCGGCGCGAATCACGCCAATGCCAAGAAGATTATGCGAAATCGCTTCCACCAGCCAGCAGACCAGCAGTTGCAATCGCGTCGTGATGATGTCCGAATGATTTCCCAGCGGAATGGAAAAGATGAACAGAAAGAACGGAAAGAAACTGCCTTTCAACCACCGCCAGCCCCAGGCCAGTCCCATCAATCCATAAATGCCGGTGAACATCCCAATGATCGATACGCGGGGTTCCTGGATCATGTAGCCGATCACATGGAACGCCATTCCCAGAAGCACAATCGCCAAACCCGGAATCCAGATCTTCAACGGCAGTTCCAGAAGCTCCCGTCGCTTCCACCAGAACAAACCCAGCACGAGAAACGGAATCAGATTGCCAATCTTGTCGTCGGACGCTGAGTTCGGCGTGTTGTACGCTTCATACATCCAGCCGAAAAGCGAAGAAGTATGGATGTAACCGAGAATGGAATTGCCCCGCCATTGGAACAATGCAAGCCAAGCTGCCAGCAAAGTGAAGAAGAACGCCTTGTTCGGCAACCGCCGCCAAAAGAGAATCAACTCGTTCTGAAACTCATCCAACACACCGATGTTCGACACCGCACGGCTGGAAGTGGTGGACTCCGCGCCGACGGATGATTCGGACGGGGTGTTGATTTCTACTGCTGCTTGGTTGTCCATGCGAGTTTGATTCAGGCTATTAGATATCGAAACGTCGAACTTTGCTCAAACAAATTCTGGCACAGTCATCGACACGGATTTCACAGATTCTCACGAATTCAAAAAACGACGACTTTCTGCTTTCTGAAAATCGGCGGAATCGGCGTCGATCTTTTTTCCGCATTGTCCACCAAACACATCCAGGCGTTTTCAAATCGTGAACGCAAAAAAAATGAAAACGCACTTCGCGCTTCATGAATGCAAATTGGATTTTGTGATCGTGTAAATTCATGAAATCCACAACGAACTTTTCATCCGCGTTGCGCATCCATCTCGAAAGCATGTTTTCAAATTCGAAAATGTTTTCGTTGGTACTGAAAGAAAAGATTTGC
The DNA here is from genome assembly GCA_035765675.1 of Verrucomicrobiia bacterium. Lineage (GTDB taxonomy): Bacteria > Verrucomicrobiota > Verrucomicrobiia > Limisphaerales > DASXHY01 > DASXHY01. The sequence goes on along the minus strand of DASTXC010000031.1, from coordinate 11,591 downwards.
CAGCAGGCAGTTCTTTTCTCTACAAACAGCGAAATCAAATTTGATTTGCGCTTTCATGAATCATTCCGCCAACCCTGAACCAACCGAACGGAGGTGAGAACCGTGGCAGCTAAAAAGAAAGCAGCGAAGAAAAAAGTCGTTAAGAAAAAGAAGTAACCTCTGTTGAACTCCGGGATGGAAAACCTGGGCAGTATGACAGGTTTCCATCCTGGTTCCTCTTCCACTCGTATGGCCAAACTGGTCTTCGATATCGAAACTTCCGCCCTTCCCCTCGAGCAGTTCGACGAAACCCAACAGGAATACCTGTTTCGTGATGCTCAAAAAATCCCCGACGAAACCGCACGCGGGCTGCGCCGCGCCGAACTCCTTCAGCAATTCAATCTCTGGCCCTTTACCGCGCAAGTCGTTTGCATCGCCATGCTCAACGCCGAAACGCAACGCGGTCAGGTGCTGTTCACCGCGGAAGATTTCGAAGAAGAAAGCGCGGAAGGCGGCCCGGTGGAATTCGTCCCCTGCGTCGATGAATCCGAACTGCTCACCGCGTTCTGGGATGTTGCCAAACATTACGATTCCATCGTCACCTTCAACGGCCGCGGTTTCGACGTGCCATTTATTTATCTCCGCTCCGCGCTGTTGAACGTTCCGATCACGCGCAAAGACTGGCTCGGCTATCGTTTCCAGACCGAACCGCATTGCGATCTCGCCGAGCAACTGACTTTCTACAACGTGAGCGGACGCGAAGGCGCGGCGCGGCGTTTCAATCTCGATTTCTACTGCAAAGCCTTCGGCATCGAATCGCCCAAAAGCCACGGCATCACCGGCATGGACGTGAACACGCTGCTGGCGGAAGGACGCTATCGCGACATTGCCGAGTATTGCCTGCGCGACGTGGTGGCCACGGTTTCCCTCTTTCAGATCTGGCGCGAACGGCTGGCGGGAATCAAATGAACTCCTCGGGTCGCGGCGAGAAAGTCTCCGTTGCTCTGCTCGTCTGTTTCGCCGTCAAAGAGGAAGCGGCGTTCGCGCTGCCGTTGCCGATGTTGAACGGCGGGCGTGAATCCGTTATCACCGGAATGGGCCGGCGCAATGCGAGCACAAAGTTTGAGAACATCCTCGGGCGGCTCAGTCCCGACCGTGTCATCACGTCGGGCTTCGCCGGCGCACTGAACCCTGACCTGAACATCGGCGACGTTCTGTTCGAAGAGGATTTTGATGCGGGTCTTGGTGATTCGCTCAAAGCTGCCGGAGCAAAGCCGGTAAATTTTCACTGTTCGGCGCGTGTGGCGGTGACAATCGCCGAAAAAGCTGAGTTGTGGAAAACCACCCAGGCCGACGCGGTGGAAATGGAATCCTCCGTAATCCGTAATCTGTGTCGCCAGCACGGCATTCCGAGCGCCACCGTGCGCGTGATCTCCGACACCGCTCACGAGGACCTGCCGCTCGATTTCAATGCGATCATGACGGCGAATCAGAAGATTTCGATTCCCAGGCTTGCAGGAGCACTTCTCAAATCGCCACGAACCATTCCGCGCCTGCTGGAGTTGCAGCGCAACACGCGCCTTGCCGCGCGGCGGCTGGCGGACGTGCTGCACAAATCAATGCGCGCGCTCCGAAGTGGAAGAGCCTGAGGTTTGGACGGCCGCCGCCTTCGCGCGTTCGCTCGCTTTTTCGCTGTAACTGATAAATCCGGCGCCAATCACAATCAACGCCACACCCAGCCAGCGCACGGGAGAGATTTGTTCGCCCAGAAATTTCCAAGCCGCAATCGTCGCAAAGACGAAACTCAATCCAGTCAGCGGCCAAAGAAAACTGATGTCGCTCTTCGACATCAGAATCAAAAGACACGCGAAGAACAGCGCTTCAAAGAAAACGCCCAGCAGAATCTGCGGACTGGTCGCGCCGGCTTTGAGAATGCGGACGACTTCGCGAACAGAAATCTTTTCCACGTCGCCAATCCGCGACATGCCCTTTTTCAACAGCACGACGCCCGTGGATTCGAACGTCAGTCCAATCAACAAAATCAAAAGCAGTTTAATCATAACCTTTCAGCATCCGCGAAACGGACAAGCCATTGAACCACGGATGAACACAGATGCACACGGATAAACTCGTATTCTCAAAACCGCAGCCGAAGTAGCAGACCTCCGAGCCTGCTGTATCGCAGGTTTCCCAACCTGCAGGGGCCTGGAAAATTTCGATACGGTTCAAAACATCTCAGAATCAGCCGATTTGGAAATCGGCGATACGGCAGACTCGGAGGTCCGCGCTACCGCCAATTGTTCACAAATCCTGGTAACGAATCAGTTCAATGCCGAGCTGTTGAACCTGAGCTTTCACGCGCGGACTGATCAGCGCTTCGAATTCGTGTTTGAAACGGTCGAGCGACGGATGCGAGTAAAGCTCGGAATCGCCCGGCGCCAGCCGCGGCAACAGTCTGGAAACGTAATCCTCGTCCACGTGCGAATCCTGCATCAGACCAAACACGCGTGGAACATATTTGATTCCCCGCCGCCGCAGCGCCGGACCACAGCGATACGAAAGCAATTGATAAATGAACGCATGCGAGATGCGATAAAACCAGCGCCCGCTGTCCAGCCGCAGATTAAGCCAGAAGCGATCCTGCGTGAGTCGCGCGCGTTTGAATCCAAACTTGTCCCAGTCCTCCATCAAAATCCGAAACACCACCGGGTGCATGTGCATGTGCAGATGACCGTTCACATGGTCCAGTTCCAGACCGGTTTTGGCGAAGCGCGAAAACTGTTCGTGAATTTCACGACGCAACTGCTCGCGCAGATCGCGATTCACAAAATACCGCAGACCCGTCGTCGCCGGTTTTTCGCTGAACTCGCCTTTTTGGTTCACCAAACCGGGAATCTGCGACGGCGAAATCGCGGAATGTCCACAGAGCAGCGTGAGATGCAATCCAACGCCAAGCTTCGGATTCTGCCGCGCGAGTTCCACCGCTTCGTCGCACGCCACCTCGTTCATCATCAGACTGGCCGAAGTCAGAATGCCTTCGCGATGCGCGCGAATCACCGCTTCGTTGATGGAACGGGAACGGCCGAAGTCATCGGCATTCACAATCAGGCGGCGGCGGGAGTTCATGTTTTGACGCGGGCGAAAATCACGGCGTCCCGTAATTCGGCGACATCGCTCCGGAGAAGAAGCGAATCCACGAGCGGAAAATCAGCGCGAGCTTTTGTGCTTTGGTCAGGCGCATCGGTTCCGGGCCGAAAACATTAAACCGCTGGCGTTCCAGTTTGCAGAGCAGCCGCCAGTAAACCGATCCCATCAATTCCGCCGCAACCATTGCTTTGCGATCTTCGACCGGCAACGTCTCCTGCGCGAGTTGATAAAAGTGCCGCGCCTGCGCCGCCATGCTTTTCGCCAGTTGATAAAACCGTTCGGAATATTCGAACTGAAGAATCTCCTCCTCGCGAACTTTGAACCGCGCCAGCTCGGATTGCGGCAGATATATCCTTCCGCGTTCGGCATCGGTGCGAACATCGCGCAGAATGTTTGTCAGTTGCAGCGCTTTGCCGAGATAAACCGCGTAGTCGTGACACGCTGGATTCCGATAACCGAAAATTTCAATGCTCAACAAACCCACAACCGAAGCGACGCGATAGCAATACAGTTCCAGCGCTTCAGCCGTTTCGTACCGCCGCGTATCGAGATCCATCTCGCAACCTTTGATCAATTCGTCGAACAGTTCGAATCGCAATCCGTATTCCTGAATCACAGGTTGAAATTCCCGGTTAACGACAAATTCCGGCGCGCCGTTCTCACAAGCCTTGCGAATGTCCGCGCGCCAGGCAGCGAGTTGTTCGCGCCGTTTCTCCACCGGAACGGATTCTTCATCCGCAACGTCATCTACTTCGCGGCAGAACGCGTAGAGTGCTGACATCGCATCGCGTTTCGGTTTCCGCAGGAGAATAAATGCGAGCGCCAGATTGGACGCGCTTTTCTGAGTGATGGCCCGGCTTTCTTGCATTCAGTTTTCCGAAGTCCTGGGCGAACCGCTGTCTTCCGAACGCACCGGCGGCAGGCCTCCGGTTTCGGCGAGAGTAGGATTGGCGGGACGATTCTTCCGGCGGCGACGATGCCGTTTGCGCCGGAACAATCCGCGGCTTCGGGAGGATTCCGCCGTTTCCGATTCCGCCGGTTTTGGCCGGCGCCAATGATGCCGGTGATGATGATGGTGCGGGCGGCTGGGTTTGCGAATGAATGCCGCCCACACAAATACCGCGCCAACGAGAATCACCAGCGTGACAATGAACAACGTCAGGCTGATCGAGTTGCGCAGGTTTGCAAACCAGGTGGTTGCCAGCATCACGTTGCACTCTCCTTTCCGGCGGTCATAGTTTTGTCATCCTCATCATCCGTCGCCGAACCAATGTTCAACCGCTGCATCCGATAGCGCAAGGCGTGCCGGCTCAACTTCAACTGGTCGGCGGTTTTGGTCAGGCTGAAATTATTCCGCTCCAGCATGGCGCCAATCAATTCGCGTTCAAAGTTCGCGACCAGATCGTCCAGCGATTGATCGGCGGTAATCTGCGGCGTCGCCGTTTTATGCAACTGCGCTTCGAGTTTGAAATCCGGCAGACTTGCGGCCTGGATTTCCGGTTCCGTTTCCAGAATCAAAGCGCGCTCAATCACGTTCTTCAGCTCGCGCACGTTGCCGGGCCAGTGATGTGAAAGGAGCTTCTGCTTCGCGCCGCGTGAAATGCCTTTCACATGCTTGTTCATGCCGGCGTTGAAATGCTTGAGAAAATGTTCGGCCAGCAGGAGAACGTCATCGCCACGTTCGCGCAACGGTGGCAAACGAAACTGCACGACGTTCAAGCGATGAAATAAATCTTCGCGAAATTGATCGTTGCGAATCGCATCCACAATATCGCGGTTGGTCGCTGCAATCAGCCGCACGTTCACACGCAATTCCTGCGTTCCGCCGACGCGCGTAAAACTTCCATCTTCGAGGAAACGCAGCAGCTTCGCCTGCAACGGCCGGCTCATGTCCGCGATTTCATCCAGGAAAATCGTGCCCCCATCCGCTTCTTCCACGCGTCCGGGTTTTTGTTTAAGCGCGCCAGTGAACGCGCCTTTCTCGTGTCCGAACAATTCGCTTTCCAACAACGTTTCCGGAATGGCCGCGCAATTGATCCGGACGTATCGCGCTTTGCGACGCTGGCTCAAACTGTGCATCGCGCCCGCGACAAGTTCCTTGCCCGTGCCGCTTTCGCCCAGAATCAGAACGCGCGCATCGGTCGGCGCAACGGTCTGGATCAATTGCTTGATTTCGCGGAGCTTCGGCGATTCGCCAACAATGTCCTCCACGCGCGAAGCTTCGCCAGCCCGCTGACGCCACTGGGCGTTTTCCTGAATGAGCCGGTAACGTTCCGCGCAGCGGCTGACAGCATGGAGCAGTTCCTCCGGCGCGAACGGTTTGGAAAGGTAATCCATCGCACCCGCCTGGATTGCTTCCACCGCGAGCTTCGGCGTTGCGTAAGCGGTGATCATCAGCACCGGCAGATCGGGCCATTGTTGGCGGACTTTTTTGAGAAAGTCGTAACCGTTCATCCCGCCGAGCCGCGCGTCGGTGATCACCATCAGGAATTCTTCGCGCGCGAGCAGTCCCAGCGCTTCCTCGGCGGATTCCACAGTGCGCACGGAATAGTCTTCGTCGCTCAACACCGTGGCGAGCGAGGCGCGCATGTTCTTCTCGTCGTCCACGACGAGCACTGGCAAGGTAATGTTCACTGGAATCGCAGAAAACTTCGGACGGCCTTCATCATTGCTGTTTCACCGGACTGATCACCGTTTTCGCCGGAAAGGTTAGAATGAAGCGCGAACCTTTTCCAAGCTCTGATTCCAGCCGGACGGTGCCGGAATACAGTTCTGCATTGTGCTTCACAATCGAAAGCCCGAGACCCGTGCCTTTTTCTTTCGTGGAAAAATACGCTTCAAAAATGCGCTCCACTTTGTCCGGCGGCACGCCCGGGCCGTTGTCGCGCACGGAAATTTCAATCGAGGAATCCGCCCGGCAAACCGCCGTGACGGACACTTCACCACTCCGCCCTTCCAAGGCTTCGCGCGCGTTCTGCAAAAGATTGATCAGAATATCCGCAAAATGCCGGCGCTGCATCAGCAATGGCGGAAAGACACGCACGTAATTGCGCCGCACGCGAATGCCGGTTTCCACGCCTTGCGGAAAAACTTCATCCACCGCGCGATCCAATTCGTCGGCGACGTCCAGCTTTTCCACGCGTCCCTCGGTCAATTGCGCGTAACCCATGATCTGCGTGACAATGCGATCCGACCGCTCCACTTCCTCCTGGATGATTTCAATCTGGCGCGCCACATCTGTGCGTCCGGATTTCAGCGCGCGCTGCACCGAGAATGCGGCGTTGTTGATGATCGCGAGGGGATTTTTAATTTGATGCGCGAACTCCGCTGCGAGTCGTCCGGCGGAATGAAGTTGCGCTTCACGCACGGCGGATTCGCGTTCCTCCTCCGCCACGCGCCGCTGGCGTTCGGCCAGAACCTGAACGCCATAACAACAAACCGCCAGCAGCCACAGAACAAACAAGCGCGGCGCGACCGGTTCGCTCGATCGTTCCTCGGCCACGGTCGTGTACGGAAGGCTGTTAATCCATCGATTCGGCTGCGCGAGCTGATTTGTAATCACCAGTTCGTTGACGTTGGTTCTTCGTGAAGCGGATCGGAACGCATTGGCCGGCAGATCAAGCAGCGTCGGCGGCGGCAACCTTGCTTCCAGCAAACCTGCGCTGAGATAAAAAGCACTGAGCAACAGATTCAAAACCAACTGCGGCGCCGCCAGCGGAATGCTCATGGCGTTGAGCACAATCAATCCGGGAAAAATCCAATAAGCGATGCTTTCCAATCCGCCCGTGAGAAAAACCATCGCGCCCATGAAAATGCCGTCGAGCAATCCCAGCGTGAATACAATCCATTGCACCACGCCGGGTGGAAATTTTTTCCACGCCAGCAACGCTCCAATCGCAAGCACGTTGCTGATCACATAAGCGACAAAAAATCCCTGCACGCTTTGCAGCACCACGGTTTGAATCGTCGGCAGCTCGCGAAACCAATCGGAAAAGAAAACATAGTAGAGCGTGACCGCGACCACCCCCGCCTTGGCCGGCAACACGATATGCAACTGCATCGCGACGATGCGCTGCGCCTGATCAACAGGCTCCGGCTGCCGGGTTGCCAGCAGTTCTCCGAGCCATCCAATCCCGCGCCAGCCAGTGATATTCATGCGCAGCCGAAAACTTGATCCGCGGAATCAGTCCAGCAGTTCCGTCGCCCGCTCCGCCACTTTCTCCACCGGCCACAGCCGCCCGATCCCTTCGTAACCGCACGACAGCATGCCTTCTTCCGGACCGATAAATTCCACGCCGCGCGATTTCAAAGTGGCGACGTTCTGTTGCGTGGCCGGATGCAGCCACATTTTTCCGTTCATCGCGGGAGCGATCAGAATTTTCGCTTTGGGATTCAACGCCAGCGCAATGCACGACAAGGCATCGTCCGCCAATCCCAAAGCCAGCTTTGCGATAATGTTTGCCGTGGCAGGCGCGATCAGCAGCAGTTCGGCTTCATCAGCCAGCCGAATGTGCGTGGGCTTCCAACCTTCTTCCTCATCATACAAATCCGTCACGACGGCATGTCGCGAAAGGGTTTTGAACGGCAGCGGCGTAATGAACTGTTGCGCATCGCGCGTCATGACCACATGAACATCGCCCTGCCGTTTTACGAGCAGACTCGTCAGATCCGCTGCTTTGTAAGCCGCGATCGAACCCGTCACGCCGAGAATGATATTTTTGGGCATTTTGTGTTGGTTAAGCAGGTGGCTGTTGAATCCGCTGACCGAGTGATTAGTTAAATCAGTTAAACCAGTAATCAAGCGAACAAACAATCACGCTGACGCGCGGAACCCATTTAACCGATTCGACTCATCCAACCACACCGCCCGGCTTAAAATTCCAGCGCCTGCGCCCGCTCTGTTCGCATGGCTTCCGCATCCACAATGGCCAGCATGCGACGCAAATCCGCTTTGATCGTGTCGCTGATAATCAGGTAATCGAAATTTTTCCATTGCGCGATTTCCTGCCGCGCGACGCTCAGACGTTTCTGAATCACGGCGGCGGAATCAGTTCCGCGTTTGCGCAACCGCGCTTCCAGCATGGGCAACGAGGGTGGCGTGAGAAAAACCGTGACCAGCGCGCGCTTCAATTCCGGATCACTTTCAGCGCTCGCGCGCACCGCCGCCGCGCCTTGAACATCAATATTGAGCAGAACGTTTTTTCCCTGACGCAACTTGCCCAGCACTTCCGATTTCAACGTGCCGTAGCTGTTTCCGTAAACCGTCGCATGCTCCAGAAAATTTCCCGCCTGAACGCGCTTCAAAAACGAACCCGCATCGAGAAAGTAATAATCCACGCCATCCTTTTCGCCTGGCCGCGGATCGCGCGTGGTGCAGGTGATCGCGCGGGTCACATCCGCGCGAGCCGCCAGCAATTCCTGACAAAGCGTGGTCTTGCCGCCGCCGGACGGTGCCGAAATCAGAATCAGCAATGGCGCTTCGTTTTTCATTCCACGTTCTGCGCCTGTTCCCGAAATTTTTCCAGTTCCGCTTTCAAGGTTACGACTTCGCGGGAAATCAGACTGTCGTTTGCTTTGGAGCCAATCGTGTTGATTTCGCGGTTCATTTCCTGAGCCAGAAAATCCAGCGTGCGCCCCACCGGCTCGCGCGATTTTCGGCAATCATCAAATTGTTGGAAATGACTTTGCAGGCGCGTCAGTTCCTCCGTGATGTCCGAGCGATCCGCAAAATAAACTACTTCCTTCAACAGCCGTTCATCGTCGGCGGCGGGTGTTTCGAGACCGGCGTTTTTGATTCGTTCGATCAATTGTTCGCGATAACGCGCAGCCACTTTCGGCGCCTGCTTTTGAACTTTCGTTGCGGCGCGGCGCATGATGCCGACGTGTTCTTCCAGCGCGGTCTGAAGATGCGCGCCTTCGCGTTCGCGCATTTTGAGCAGCCCGTCCAAAGCTTTGTTCAACGCCTTTTCCACCGCCGGTCTGAAATTTTCCTCCTCCGCAATCTGCGCATCGGTTTGAAAAACACCGGGAGCGCGAACGAGATGATCCAAAGTCACGGTGCCGGAAATATTGAGCTGCTTGGCGAGCTTGTTCAGTTCGCGCGCATAAGCTTTGGCCAGCTCGGTGTTGAGATGCATCCGCGCCGCGGAATTGCCCGCGCTGGAATGCAGAGTGACGCGAACGGTGATGCGTCCGCGCGCGATCTGGCGGTTGATCTGATCGCGAATCGCCGCTTCGAGCAATTCCATTTCGCGGGGAAGAGTGACGGAGATTTCCGTCTGTTTGCGGTTCACGGAACTGAGTTCCACCGTGATCTTGAAACCATCCTGCGAACACTCGCCCCGACCATAACCGGTCATCGACTTCATCGCCGGAATATGCGGAAACCGCCCGGTCGAAGCGAATAAATTCTTGGCTCGCTCCGGCATTGTCCGAGAATGCGCGCATGTCTGCCTGGCTGAAACATCCGTTGCGCGTCACCGGCCGATTGGTCTGGATGACGGCGGAATTATCATGGATGGCTTTCACCTATACCCTGCGTTGCGGCGGACGATCCGGAGATGCGCTGGCGCGTGCCCGAGCGCTTTGGCTGCAACATTCCACTCGCCGGCTGCTGCGTATTTTTCGCGCGGAGATTCGAGTGATTGGCGAAATGCCGCAGCGGGGTTTGTTTGTAAGTAATCATTTGGGTTACGTGGATATTCTGGTGCTGGCTTCGCTGACGCCTGCGGTGTTCGTCGCCAAGCATGAAGTGAAATCGTGGCCGGTGTTCGGCTGGTTTGCACAATTGGCCGGGACTATTTTTGTGCAGCGAACCAAACGCGCGCAAACCGGCGAGGTCGCCCGGGAAATCGAAACGATGCTGCAACGTGGAATTCCCGTGATTCTTTTTCCGGAAGGCACGAGTTCTAATGGCGAAACCGTTTTGCCGTTCAAATCAGCTTTGCTCGAACCCGTAACGAAATCTTCCGGCGCGCTGTCCGTCGGCTGGATTCATTACGAACTCGACGACGGCGATCCACGCGAAGAAGTCTGTTACTGGCGCGATGACGTGACGCTGATTTCGCATTTGCTCAATCTGTTCAGCAAACGCGCTGTCCGCGCGCAGGTTTGTTGTTCACGTTTTTCCAGCATCGCAAAAGATCGAAAAGCACTCGCGCAGGAATTGCATGGAGAAGTTTTGAAATTGAGAGCTTCCAATCAGACAGACGCGAACAGAAAACTCCTGTGAAACTCCAACACCGGTATTCCGGACAATGCGCCGATCGCAAAACTCATTCAACCCATTTAACTAAATTAACTGATTTAACCCGCAACCATGAAATCATTAACCGAACATCTCTGGTTTGAAACGCCGCATCGACGGGATTATCTCAACCTCACCAACACCGTCGCGGAACTGGTCCGCAAAAGCGGCGTGCAGGAAGGGCTTTGCCTCGTTAACGCGATGCACATCACCGCAAGCGTTTACATCAATGACGCCGAAGACGGATTGCTGCACGACTACGACGTGTGGCTGGAGAAACTCGCGCCGCATGCGCCGACGTCGCAGTATCAACACAATCGCACCGGCGAAGACAACGCCGACGCGCACATGAAACGCCAGATCATGGGCCGCGAAGTGGTGGTGGCGATCACCAAAGGCAAACTCGATCTCGGCCCCTGGGAACAGATTTTCTATGGCGAATTCGACGGCCGCCGCCACAAACGCGTGCTGGTGAAAATCATTGGGGAATAAACTCTTCTCTGATTTCAGCAGCGGAAAATTTCGGTAGGGCTTTTCCCCGGTTGCTGTGGGTGGATGCGTTCGCGAGTTTCAGTTCAAGGTATGAAACCAAGAACAGCAAACAAATCGAGTTCGCGCACACGCGGCAGCATGTCCACCCGACGCACGCGCAGTGCGATGCCGGCCACGACTCGCCGAACCAAAAGCAAATCGACGAAAGCGCGCAAGACCAGCGGACGCGCCACGACGCGCAAAACCACAGCATCCAAATCCGGACGCACCACAAAAATGTCCGCGAAAACTTCCGGACGTTCGCGCGCGACCACGCAGAGTCGTTCTGCTCGCGGCAGTGGTTCGGCCAAAACGACGACCAATCACGATGAAATCCGTCGTTGGGTGGAATCGCACGGGGGTCATCCCGCGACAGTGAAACGCACGACACGTGGTAGTCAGGCTGCGGGAGTTTTGCGTATTGATTTTCCAGGCTTCAGCGGCGAGCAAACGCTCAAGCCGATTTCCTGGGAGGAATGGTTCAAGGTTTTTGATCAGCGCAAGCTCGCGTTTCTTTATCAGCAAGCCAAAGGCAAACAGAGCCGCTTCAACAAGCTGGTCAGCCGCAAAAAATAATCTTCCGCCTCGTTCTCGTTTTCGTCCTCGAACAGCAATGGCGATTGCGAGGACGCGGCGGGAATTTTCACGAGGCGAGGTGTGGCCAACCCAGATTCCCAATCCGCTTCCG
>DASTXC010000030.1:0-75326 GCA_035765675.1 Verrucomicrobiia bacterium | reverse complement strand
ACCAGGTTTTCCCGAAGAATTTTGACTTTGTCCTGTGGTGAAAAGTGCCGTCGTCCTCTCGTCATAGTTTGTATCCGTTGCTATGGCCCTATACTTTAGCCATTCGCCCGGTTTTTCCAATTCCGACTGAAGCAGCACAGTTTGGTTTCAAGTGTGGCCTTCGGATTACCAGCAGTCGTCTTGAGCTTGCCCATTCTATTATTTTGCGCTGAGGTACGGCTTGTATCTTTAAGCGTCTTTGCCGCGATTCCTCTGTTTCTGGGCTTGCTGGACATCTGGCGTGGCATTCGGACAGGAGAGAAGTTCAGAGATTTGGTTTTAGGGTTGCTGGTCTGTGTTACCTTTTCAGCATTTGGATTTTTGCTTTATGATCACCCAGAATCTACACGGTGGATCCTTTCACATATTTTGCCAACGCCGAGAGGATGATTTGTCGCCTCATAAGAAACCAGGCGCTTGAGCGGTTGCGGCCAATATAAGTTTGTCGCCGAGGGCGGCGGTTTGTTGGAAGAGGTGGGGGGCTTCTTCAGTTTTTCTTCGGAGGCAGCTCAGATTGCGGGGCATAGGGTTGGTCGAACTTGATCGTGTGCCAAATGATTCTCGCCAGTTTAACCCGCCTTTGCGGTGATGGCTTTGCGGTGCCCGATCGCGCTTTTATATGCGGAAGCAATCGCAACGTGCGTGCCCAGGAAAGCAAACGATTTTTGTGGCAACGTTTGGCCGGCTTTTCAGGAAGTGCTGTTCGCGCGCAGAGCGGACTCTGCTTTACAAAAACGCGGGCTGAATCACCTGCACCTGTTCTACAAGCAATTCACCGCTTTCGTAATCAACCCAGGCGCCGGTCGCATCGCGATAAGCGAGGCAACGGCGATCGCCGCATCGGACCAGAACGGGGACGACCAGTGGCGGGGTAAACGGCTCTTCCTGACGAACGCCTTTTGAGGAAAGCGCCTTCATAGTGAGGGCGTTTTATCAGATCACGACCGATTTGGGAATAGGCGATTGAACCCACGCGATTTTCTCAGACGCGGCATCTTCCAAATCCGCTGTGCCGGTCTGCGTTGATGAACTTTGCGGCCTTCCCGTCAGCACCTTGTGAACTGCGCTTTTCAATCGCGAAGACGAAACCGGTTTTTCCAGAACCTTGGTGGCGCCGAACCGAGCGCTGATTTCGAGCATCACTTCTCCGCCGCAGAAGAAGCCACCACCGGAAACGGCGATGACTTTCATCTGCGGCAGGATTTTCTTGAATTCCAGGATCAGCTCAAAACCGTCCATCTTCGGCATCAGGATGTCAGCGATCACGAGGTCAAACGGCGTCGTAGATTTCTTCAGAAGCGCCAACGCTTCCTTTCCATCGCATGCCAGCGTCACTTCATGACCCGCTTCCAACAACGTCCACGCCATCGCCACACGCACCGCGGGATCATCGTCCGCCACCAGAATCCGACTCATTGCCAATCCCTTTTGTTCCGAATTCTTTCAACGTGATTAAAAGTCCCGAAAATCGCCATCCATCGGAATGCTGCCGCTAAGATACTTGCCGGCTAAATTCCGGCTTGAGGACTTTTCTGCAAGGTCATTCGACATATGGGGAACGTATCGACCGATACGCGCCTCATCTTGATGCACAATTCTTGGCAAAAATCAGCCGTTTCTTGCCATCGTTCAGGGGAGATTCACTGATTCGTCGCCACTTCGGAGATCACGGCGTTGATGAAGATGGGGCGATCCGAAATCATTTTTTTCTCTTCCGGATTCAATTCCCAATGCGCGAGATCCTCGCCGAGTTGAGCGATCATGCCGCTGACATGCAGGCTTTGTCCGGCTTTGAGATTCGGCATGAGTTCTTTCAATCGCACCACCACGCCGCGGCTGCCGTCTGGACCGACGATCACATATTGGCTGTTCAACACGCGCTGCACTTTCACGTCCTTCAAGTTCACCTGCTCGGTCAAGAGCGCCGCGGGATCGTCGTCAGAAACGATCCGGCTCACATCGGTGATCGGCGGGCGGTCCAAAGTCATTTGTGGACCGGTCGCGGGAGAAACGCCGCGGCCGCTTGCTGATCCTTCCATTGCATTCGTTCGCAGAGGTTCCGACGGAGGCCCCGGATGGCGGCTGGCGTCAGTTTCTTTCCAGTAACAGCCGGAGAGCAGTGCGAGCAAGACGAGATACAAACATCTATGGGCTGAACCTTGAATCCCATTGAAGTTGAACAGTTCTTTTAAGGGCATGAATCAACATGCGCCCGTGGAACGATTTTTCAAAACGTCCGGAGCAACTTTCATCTGGGGAATTCTACCCGCAGCCCACGCCCGGAGCGCGGCTCTTGTGAGCCGCAGCAAACCACGCACTGCCGAACGCAATCAATTCATCGAAAGGCTAATTGTCGGGCGGAGCCGCTGCGGGTTACAAACCCGCGCTCCAGATTTTTAAAACGGAAATCCCAGCGAGAAATGCAACGTGCCGGTGGGATCGTGCCGGCGCGGATTCAAGTTGTAGCCATATTCAACCCGCACCGGACCGATCACAGTTTTCCAGCGCAAGCCGCCGCCAACAGAATACAACGCCTCATCCATCGGATAATTTGCAAGCTGTTCTGCAAAGCCAACACCGTCGGCAAATGCCACCACCGACCATTTCGGAGTGATGCCCTGCTCGAATTCCAGATTGCCCAGCAGATAACTTTCTGCGCCCACGACTTTTCCTTTTTCGTTCCGCGGCGCGGCTTCGCCTTCTTGAAATCCGCGAACGGAATTTTCGCCGCCGGGGAAAAACCGGCGATTGAACGGCAGATCCTCCGCCGCGCTGCCAATCGTCGCAACAAAACCGTGGCTGACACCAAAATGAACCCATTGCGAATCGCTGATCGGGAAATGCCAGGCCGCGGAAAAATCCACGCGCTGATAATTCACATCGCCGCCGAGGTAATCGCTGGCGAGTTCGATATTGCTGAAGATTTTGTAGCCGGTGTGCGGATAAAGCGGGTTGTCACGGCGGTCGTGATTGATGTCAGTAATGATCGCCGCTGCGCGTGAATCCTTCAGTCCCACGTCTTCCAATCCAGGTTCCACATCCTGCGCCTGGAGAATCTGATAATTGTAACGCGTGCTCACGTCCGTTCGCGTGCGGCGAAAATATTTCCGCACGCCGATGCCGCCGCCGTATTCCAATCGCGTGAAGGAAACTTCTTCGCGCCGCAGGCCGGACGCATTCAGAAACACATCCATGTTTTCGCCGAAGAATTCCGGCATCGTGTAGGTGTAATCCGCGCTGGAGGATTTGAACGATTGGATCGCTGTGAGCCGCTGATGATGCGCGCGTCCGAAAACATTATACTGGTCGAGAATCACGCCGCCGCGCAGCAGTTCGTAGCTGCCGTAGCCGAACAGCAGATGAACGTCGATCTGCTTGCCTTCGTGCAATTCGTAAATCACATCGCGCGTGTGTTCATCCACGGTTCGATACTTCAGCTCCACGGAATCGAAAATGCCCAGGCGCGATAAACGATACCTGCCGGATTCCGCGCGAACGCGGTTCAGCCAATCGCCGTCGTGCAACGGCAGACGCCGGTCCAGAACAGATTCACGGGTGCGAACATTCCCGGCGAAACTCACAGTGCCGACGCGAATGCGGGGCCCGGTTTTCACCGCGGCGTGAAGATCGAGTTCAACTTCATTCGTTTGCGTGTTTCGGCCAATCGTTCGGATTTCAACGGTCGTGTCCGGATAACCCTGGCGATAGTAATTCGTCCGCAGGCTTTGCGCGAAATCCTGTTCCCAGATTTTCGAATAGGGTTCGCCCGGCGTATTGGTGAGAACGATGTCCGGCGCGGCGTTGGTTCCAAAAAAAACTTCCTCCCAAACGGAACGCACGATGAATCGCGGTCCTTCATTCACTTCCACGCGCACGTCCACCGCGCCGGTGCGGGGATCACTCACCACGTTGGTCGCAATCACCGTTGCGCTTTGAAATCCCAGCCGCTGCAATTGATCCGCGATATTTCCCGTGCTGCGTTTGAGGCGATCCGGAGAAAAGATTCGATTCCGTTTCAGCGACAGCAATCCGCCGGTTTCGATGAAATAGCTGGGCGCTTTCTTTTCTGGAATTTGCGTGAGACCGGAAATGTCCAGATCCTGATAATGATACAGCACGCCTTTCTTGATCTTGAAATGCACCGCGCGAATTTCGAGCGGCCGCGGCAATGGATCTTCCACGGATTTATGCCAGACGTGCGACATACGCCGTCCATCCGCGAGCGTCAACTGCGCCGTCACAACCGGTTGCAGATAGCCTTCGTCGTTCAACTTCGAAATGATCAACAGCACGGCGTCTTCAACATAATTGGCGTCAAAGAGCAGTGGCCGCGATTTCCCTTCCTGCAAAATCCGCAACATTTTTTTCAACCGCAGATTGCCAAGGACGCCGTAACCGGAAATTTTCAAAGTTGCCGGTTTCGGCGGCGCCGGAGTTTCTTCAGCGAAAACGTGAAACGCTCCGGAGAAATAAAATATCAGTACAAGAATCGCGAACTCCCAAATCATACTTCGGACGCAAACAGGCTTTCTCACCGACCATGGATTTCCCAATGGATTGAACTTGAGAAATTCAAAGCGGCTGATCACTCCCTCTCCTCCGAGCGAAGCCGGAGGAGAAGGCCGGGGTGAGGAGGTTTTTAGCTTAAAACCCTCTCTCCCTGACCCTCTCCTCGCGCTCCGCTGCGGGGCGGGGGAATTGATACGCCGCACAGGCTCGGATGGCTCACAGTTCATTTCGTATAAACCCTCCATTTCAATCCGAGATTGTATTGGCTGAAGCGGTCGTATTCGCCAACGATCGACCAATCATCCGTCAGCTTGTATTCGACATCGTAAGTGGGCCGCCCGGCGTCCGTCACCTGTTCGCCGGAACGAATCGTCAATCGCCCCTCCCCATTGCCGCCAATGCCAAGATCGGACAGCAGATTTTTCCCGACGAACATTGCCAGGCCCTGCGCGCGCTGACGCGTACTCGCCGAAGCCATCCCTTGCGGCGTCTGCCCGGTCGTCAGCATCAACACGATCTGCTCGGAACTCAGCGGCGGGCTGGATGAAAATTGCAGCACCGGCTGGTCGGCCGGACCCGTCGCTTCCATTTTGATATCGTAACCCATGCGTTGCGCCGCGGCGGTAATAAATAATTTCGGATGATAGGGATCAGCACTTGTCAACGAAACGAATCCCTGTTGCACGTCCAGGCTGCCGAACGGAAAAGTCACCGCGCCGGAATTCACACGCACTTCACCCAGCGCCAACGGCTCTTGCAGCGTGCCTTCGATTCGCAGGTTGGCCGACACCGTGCCGTTGAACAGCGGGCTTTGCGCTTTCAGAAAATGATCGCCTTCCACCTGAACGCCGAGACGCCACAATGCGAAAGGCTTCGCTTCAACGCTGAAATACGGCGGCCGGCGTTTCGGTGATGTCACTTTGCCGGGAACCAAATCCTTCAAGCTGCTCAGGAAAAAACTGTCGTGCAATCGCACCAGGCCGGTGATCGTCGCATTGGTCGGAGCGGAATTCGTAATGGCCAAATCAAGATCGGCTCGCACCAGCGCGCTGGCTTCCCGAACCAGCGGAACATTGGTTCCAAACAAATGCAGTTGAAAATCCGGCAGCGTTCGCGCGCGCTGGAACGAATCCGGAATCTGCGCGCGCCCTTTCACCGAAACGCGTTGGCCGCCGATTTCCGCGACCAGATTGCTGACCGTCAATTCACGCCCGGATAAAAAGATTTGTCCATCGATGGAGCGCACCGGTCCCAGAGAAGCCAGCGGACGCGTGCCGGCATTGTAAATTTCCGCGCGGCCATAAAGCCGGTTTCCGTGATCCAATTTCAGGTCCAGATTGAAATCGCCCTGCGGCGCAAGAATGTCCGGCACAAACTCCGCAAACGCGGCGATTCTCGCATTGCTGATAATCAATTGCCCGGTCGCATCCGGAAGCTCACGCACGCGCCGTTCGCGAAGCAGACCGCTCCAGAAACCGCGGCCCAGCGGAATTTCCGCCGACGCAACCACTGGCTGATCCTGAATGCGCAAATTCAGATTCGCGGACGCCATTTCCCGATTCATCTTCAGACCGAAATTGAAATTGCTGACGACCGGCAACGGCGTGGCTCCGCGAATTTCCAATCGCTGAATCCCAGCAACGATTTCACCCTGCGGCTGCGCCCACGTCCCGGACACATTCACGCGGACTTTTGGATTTTCCAGCTTCAAGGGCAAGCGACTCGCGAGTTCCTGCCACAAGACGGAATTGGTTTCGGTGAACGCCTGAAAGTGAAGCGCCCCATCCTCGCGAATCTGCACAATCCCGTTGGTCGCCGAAGGTCGCAATACAAACGGCAACTCGCCTTCGGCGCGACAGATCATTTGCGTCGCGGATGAAATCGAAAGTTGCTCAATCGCAAGGCCGCGCTCATTTCCTCTCGCGTTTCCCGCGAACGAAAACTCATAGCCCGGCGCGGTTTTCATCGAGGCAGCGAGACGGGTAGTGAACGCAATCGGGCCATTCGTCCACGCGGCATTGAAAGCAAGTTCGCGCAGGCTGACTTCCAGATTGGTCAGCGAAAGAAAATCCTCGAGCAAGGCGCTGTTGAGATCGTGCGCGGATAATTGAAGATTTCCGCGTTCCGGCCAATTCACGTTTCCACTCAGCTCAATCGTTCGATCACCGCCGCTCCAACGCATCGGTTCCACATTCAACCTCCACGAAGGCACGTCATTGGTCGCACCGGCTTTTTCAAAAACCGCATGAAAAGGTTGCGCCAGCGCGAAATCCCCCTGGCGGCTCGTGTGCAGCGAAAGATTCGAAACGGTCAATTCTCGTCCAGCAGCGGTCGCCGCAAACGACGCACTGAGATTCAGCACGGCATTGGAAGCTGCCAATTGCAAATCAGCATTGCGAACCTCCGCGCCCGTTCCAAACCACCGTGCTGTCAGCTCCATTGGTTTGCCGTTCGGAACGCGAAGCTGTTGCAACGCGAGGTCGCCGGAATGATCCAGCGATTGAAACGGACCGCTGATTTGCGATTGCAGCGAAACGGATTCGAAAGAATAGCCGCGCGGCAATAGTTCGCGACCGAACGCGCCCGCAACTTTCAATTCGCCATGTTCCACGACATTGCTCGCGAGATTCAATCGGCCCACGAAATTCGCATCGGCGCCATTGGTCATCGTGATGCGGGACGATGCAATCGTGGCGATTGGCCAGTCGAGTTCGCCGGCAAATTCGAGCGAACGCGTTTGAATATTCGAAACAGAAATGCCATTTCCGCGCAGTGTAAACGTGACGCGCGGATAACGATTCGTGCTGGGATAAACAGTCGCAGTTCCGTTCAAGGTTCCGAAACCTTCAAAGCGATTCTGTTTTGAGAGATCGGCGGACACTTTCAACTGCGTGGGTTCCGGAAAAAAGGGCGGCGAGAACTGAAGCGCGGTTCCTTCGGTCAGTTCCGCATTGAGCCAAGGCAAAGTGATTTTCGCGGTTTCAATGCGGGCCGAGTTGGTATTGCCGGAAGCGTGAAGCACGATGTCGATCGGCGAAAGCTCGGCGGATTTCGGATCGGCGACGGCAGTTAAATCGAGCTGATAATTCGGAGAGCTTTGAGCCGCGCCATTTTTCCATTCAGCACGCAGATCGCCGGTGAGGTTGCGATACTGATCAAGCTTCAGCACATCGCCCGGAATGCTGAAATGCTCTGACCGCAAATTCGCAATGCGCGGCAGCGAATCCGATTTTCCAAACTCCGAGTTCAGTTCAACGCGATTGCTCAGCCAGAATAGGGTGCCGCTGAGCTTGGCGATTGAACCCGTGTTTGTGATCGAGATTTCCGAACGCGCATTCATCGCATCTGTATCGGCGATCAGTTGAATGAAGCGGGCCGCAGTCTTGGCGCGAAGATCAATCGCGTGTTGCTGAGCGATCAATCCGGCGTTCAACTCGTCATGGATCCAATGCGCTTGAGGAACCGAAATCGTGACGCGTTCATTCAATTCAACGGCTCCATTGGTCAGGAAAGCATGCGGCAACCAGCGACGGAGCTGGCCGAAGGTTTTTTGCAGCGCAACGATGTTGGTATAAACAGAAGTCGCGCGTTTGGGCTTCGACGCCAGTTTCTTTTGAGAATCAAATTGCCAGGAATGAATTTCGAGAAAGACACGATTCGTTTCGTGGTTCATGAGATTCCAGAGCCAGGCAGTCGGAACCAAGCCCTCGATTTTCCCGGCTGTGAACGTTCCACCCTTGGTCGGCAATGAAACCTGCGTGAGTTGAAAGCGCGAATAGCCGTCGCGCTCGTAATCGGCATAACTCAGCCCCGCCGATTTCGCGATGGGCCGCAGCAACCACGGCAGCCAAAGCGGCATCGCAACGATCAGGGCCAGCAGCAAAAGAACGAGCCCAACGATTGCACGGAGAATGATCCTTCGCTTTCGATGCGCCATCGCCGGAAATTATGGCCGCCCGATTTCCGCGGCGCACTGAGTAATTCGCCCACTTCGGCGCCGGAATCCGGGCGATGGTCAACCGGCGCAAATCATTTGGCGCGGCGCGGCGGGTGCGGTAAGTTCGCGTCGTTCCAATTTATGCAACAGGTTACTACGATTGATTTGAAACGGGATTGTGAAGCAGTGCAGATTCCGGCGGGACACGCTGTAACGCTGCCAGCGGGAACCACCGTGGATATCACCCAAACGCTCGGCGGCACTTACACAGTTCACGCGGGGGGAGGATTGTTTCGCATCGCTTCGAAGGACGCTGACGCTCTCGGCCTTAGCGTCGCGGCGGAAACCGCGGCTCCGTCTTCCAATAGGGAAAATGTCACCGAGGAACAAATCTGGGAAACGTTGAAAAGCTGTTACGACCCGGAGATTCCCGTGAACATTGTTGATCTCGGCCTGGTTTACAGCATGCAACTGGAACCGCATCCCACCGGCGGCAGCAGCGTTCAGGTGAAGATGACTTTAACCGCGCCCGGCTGCGGCATGGGCGGAGTCATTGCTGGTGACGCCCAGCAGAAACTTCTAAGCCTTCCGGGGGTTACGGATGCTAATGTGGAAATCGTCTGGGAGCCGCAATGGCATCACTCGATGATCACTGAGCAGGGCCGAAAAGTTCTTGGGTTGGATTGATCCGAAGTTTGATTTCTCTCTTTCGAGTTCTGCGGCTCTCACGCGCAGCAACGCGCCGCGCTCCGAATCACGGAACCATTCATTCCAGCGAACGTTCAATATTCCAATTTCACCCGGGTGCTCAATCCGCCGTTCATCAGATATCCGTAACCGGTTCCCGCTTTTTGCAGAACAACGCCGCGGAACGCTGACGCGCGACCGGTGGAAGGATCCGTGACTTTTCCCGTAAATGTTCCGTTGGCCGCGGAGAATCGCAGCGATAACCGATTGTCGCCCAGATTGGAAACCCGGTTTCGTGAAGAAATGTTGATCGAATTGGAGAACTCAGCGGCAAGGTTTTCGCCTTCGAATTTTACTTCCGCCGCGGCTGCATTCAAAACGTTCGTGCCGGTATGCTGTTCAAATCTCGAACCGATCGCAATGGATTCCTGATCAAAGCCGTCCGGATAAACTTTGGCCGAAGCGCCCGGCGATTTGATCCAGCGGATTGCGCCATTGAGATCATCTTTCGCGCGATTTGTGAAAGTCATCCAGCTCACCAGCACGCCTTTCCCGCGATACAGCGAAACATACAACGGCCACGCGCCGTCCGGAGCGATCATCGCGGATTGCGTGACTCTGGTTCCGTCGGCGAGCGATCCAGAAAACCGGGTTTTGCCCGTGGAACTGACTTTGACCGTTCCGTAGCCAAAGCCTTCGGGGGATTGCGTTGCGTCGTCGTCATTCGGAATCACCATCGTGTAAGTGCCCGCGAGCAACGTCGGATTCTTCCGGCTGTACGTGCAAAGATCGCCCTGGAGATGGGCGACCCAGTTTCCGTCAGTCAACCGGCCGAAAACATGGCCGGCGAGTTCATTCGTTCCGAGTGAGAGATTCAACTCCAGTGGCGTCTCACCCGGTCGTCCAAATCGATTGGTTGCCTGACAGGAAAGAAGATCCAGTTTTCCGCTGAACCGTTTTCGAGTTGAGCCGACTTGAAGCTGGCCGGAATAGGTGCCGCGCGAACTGACCTTCAAAGTAAAAAATCCGGCGCTGCCCACGCGGATATCGTCGTTTTCAAACAGCAGCCCGTTATATGAACCGGCTGTGAATGGGTTCGGCACAAACGTCGCCTGAATCATCATTCCCTTGTGCATGACAAACGAGACCTTCTTGTAGGGAGAGCGAATTCCGCCACTCCAACCCGCAAATTCCTGACCCGATTCGGGAACCGCCCTCAGCGTATAAACTTTGCCTTCGATCATCTCTTTCTTCGGGCTGATTACGCTGCCCAAACCGCTGATCTGAATCGTCAGATTTTCCGGAGCCGCGGGCGGAGCTATAATGGTCAACTGGAAAGTTGTGCTTGCTGTGGCAAGGCCGTCGCTGACTGTAATCGTAATATTCGCCGCTCCGGACTGATCAGCCACCGGCTTCAGAGTCACCGTGCGGTTCGCGCCGCTGCCGCCGAACACGATATTTCCAGTGGGAATCAATCCCGGCGCAGAGGACGTCGCTGAAACCGTCAGGCTGGTCGCGGCCGTATCCGGATCGGAAACGGTGAACGTGATCGGGCTGCTGCTGGAGTTCTCGGCCACATTGAGATTTGCAATCGGAGAAATCGTCGGAGCATCGTTCACGGAATTGACCGTAACACTGAAACTCCTGGTGACGATATTGTTGCTCGCTCCGCCGTCATTCACAGTCACTGTGATCGTGGCTGTTCCAAACGCATTGGCAACGGGCGTAAAGCTTAACGAACCATTCGCGTTCGGGCTCGAATAAGTAACTGTGGGATTGGGAATCAAACCGGTGTTGCTCGATGCGGCTGTGACCACCAGCGTCTGTTGTTCAGAAGATGAGCCGGAGGAAATTCCAGCCAACGCAACCGTCTGCTTGCCGGCGTCTTCGTTGATCGTGAGGTTCGCAATGGAATTCAATGTGGGCGGGAAGTTGGTCGATCCGGCACCAGGAACCGTGTAAAAAACTTCTTCCGAATAATCGCTTTCGACTCCGAGAATGTTGTAAGCCGTCGCCGCAAAATAATAAGTGACGCCTTCCTTCAGGCCCGTGACCGTGGCATTCGTCACTGAGCCAACATCCATCTTGTTGGTGTAAACGCGGCTGGCGATGCCGTAATAAACATTATAGCCGGCGACATTTACATCCGGGCTGGGACTCCAGGTGAGCGACACGGTCTGGGCCGCCGAAGAAGATGACACCGCCAACAACGAGGCACTGGCCAGCAGGAGCAGGCAAACCGCGCGTTTCAACCGACGAACAACAACTTTTATTTCCATTACGGCGGCTACAACGCAATTGCACTGCCAAGGTGATTTTTACATTTGGAAAAACTTTAACCCTTTTTTGCTGTGATGAAAAAATACTTGTGAATGCGCGAGTTCCCCAATGAATAACGTTTTCGCAACCCTGCGACTCGGCCTGGAAAATCTCCAATGAATCCCGCTCTTGAAGCGTTTCAAGACAAGACACTCGGGCCTTGTCTTAAAAGAGAGCAAGCATCAAAAACGGCCGTCCAGTCGCCTGTTCGAAGGCGGGACAAAGCCTCAAAAATGCAGGACAACATTGCGATGAGCGACCCGATTTTGCGCTCACCATTTCAATCGGGCGCAACTTGGCAACCGCACCAAACAACGGATTGAACTTTCGAAAATTCAAAACGGTTGATCACTCTCTCTCCTTCGAGCGAAGCCGGAGGTGCCAATCCCGCTTTTTCCGAACAAAATGTTCGGCGCACTGTCGATATTGCGTCCGCAAGTGAAACTTGCCTCCTGATTTTCAACAGGCAAAACTGACGGACGTTTTTAACCTATGTCGTTGCAACCCGTGATCCGCGCCCGAATTCGAGCCGCTGGTTTTCAGCTTTCGCTGCTGCTGGCGTTTTTGTTCTGCTTGATTGCGCCGACCACAGTTTCCGCGGCCGTCACCTTCACCGCTTCAGTGAATCCGCAGACGATAACGCAGGGCGAATCCGCAACGCTGTCGTTGGCCTTTGAAAACGCCACACCGAGCGATGTTCCGGAGCTGCCGAATATTCCCAACCTGGAAATTGCTTACGTCGGACCGTCCACCGAGATGAGGTATTTCAATGGCGTTTCCAGTTCGAAGACGACTTACAATTATACCATCGCCGCCCGCCAGCCTGGCGACTTCACCATTCCCGCGCTTTCGGTGGTCGTCGATGGAAAAACACTTCGGTCCGCGCCGCTGCATCTCAAAGTTGTTCCGGCCGGCTCGTCGGTTTCCGGCGGCAACTCCGGCGACGCGCTCGCTCAGGTGAAACTTGTTCTGCCGAAAAAAACCGCGTATGTCGGCGAGGTTCTCACAGCTCAACTCCAGCTTTACCTCCATAGCTCGATCCAGAACGTCGTTAATTTTCAAATCACCGACTCTCCCGCGGAGGGAATGAACATCGGCAAACAAGTGGAAACACAGCACAGCCGCGCGCAGATCGGAAATTCCATTTACACCGTCGTCCCGCTGGCGTTTCCAATCACTCCGGTGAAAAGTGGTTTGCTCACCGTCGGACCGATCAACGTTCAATTTGTTGCGGAACTCCCCAGCCCGAATCGGCGGCGCGATCCATTCGATCCCTTCGGCATGTTCAATCGAAATGAGCAAAAGCAACTCACGCTGGCAACCGATGCTCAATCCATTCAGGTTTCGCCACTGCCGGAAAATGCCCCAGCGGGATTTGCAGGCGCGGTCGGTGTTTACACCATGACCATGACCGCGGGCCCAACCAACGTTGCGGTGGGTGATCCCATTACCATCAAAGTTCAAATCGCCGGACGCGGTGCGCTCGATTCCGTCGCGCTGCCCGATCAACCTTCGTGGAAAGAATTCAAAATTTATCCCGCGACTTCAAAAATCGACACCACCGATCCGCTTGGAATTCAGGGAACAAAAAGCTTTGAGCAGGTGATCGTGCCGCAAAACGATGACATCAAAGCGTTGCCACCGTTTGCGTTCAGCTATTTCGATCCGGAACAAAAAAGTTATCGCACGCTTGTGCAACCGGCGATTCCGCTCACGATTCGGCCTTCCGGTTCCACGCCGGTTCCCACCGTGGCGGCAAATCGTCCGGCAAACGACAACACGCCGCCACCCGCGCAGGACATCGTTTCCATCAAACAACGCATCGGCGATCTCGTCCCGCCCGCGCCCGCGTTGGTTCGCCAGTCCTGGTTTCTGGCATTGCAAAGCGTCCCGCTGCTTGCATTTCTCGGCGCAGTGGGTTTTCGGAAACGCCAGGAATCGCTGGCCAATAATCCGCGGCTGCGACGCCAGCGGCAGGTCACGCAGTGGATCCGTGAAGGTTTGAATGATTTGCGGAAACAAGCGGACGCGAACAATTCGGACGCGTTCTTCGCTACGGTGTTTCGACTGCTGCAGGAACAACTGGGCGAGCGTCTGGACGTTCCGGCTTCATCAATCACCGAAGCCGTGATCGATGAACGGCTGCGGCCCAAAGGAATTTCTGAACCGCTCTTGAACGCGCTGCACGAACTTTTCCAGAGCTGCAATCTCGCCCGCTATGCGCCCATCAAATCCAGCCAGGAACTTGCGGCGATGATTCCCAAAGTGGAATCGACGCTGAGCCAATTGCGGGAGGTGACGTTGTGAAAGTCAGTTCGATGATTCTTGGGATCGCGTTGTTGCTTGGAATTTTTTCGACGCCACTGAATGCGGCAGAATCGAATGCGGCATTCGATGCCGCGAACAGGTTATACGCTCAGGCGAAATTCGCCGATGCTGCCGCGGCGTACGAGCAGATCCTTCAGTCCGGCCTCGTTTCGCCCGCGCTTTATTTCAATCTCGGCAATGCGCGTTTCAAAGGCGGCGAAATCGGAAAAGCAATTTTCGCGTATCGTCGCGCCGAAAAGCTTGCGCCGCGCGATCCCGATCTGGAAGCGAATCTTCAATTTGTTCGTGACCAGATTCAAGGGCCGAGCGATACGCCGGGACGCTGGCAGCGCGCGCTGCAACATCTCACGCTCAACGAATGGACGCTGCTCGCTGCGACGCCATTTTGGATTTGTTTGCTGTCACTGGCGGCGATGCAGTTCCGCAACAACTTGCGATCGACTTTTCGAAATCTCGCATGGCTGAGCGGTCTCGCCGCAATTGCCCTCGGCGCCTGTCTCTTCTGCGCCTGGAAAATAAATTCCGCTCCGTGTGCGGTGGTAATCAATAACGACGCGGTGGTGCGAAACGGACCCTTGGAGGAATCGCAAAGCGCGTTCACCGTTCACGACGGAGCGGAGCTGAAGGTGTTGGACGAAAAAAACGGCTGGCTCCAGGTCAGCGCGGACAATCGAATCGGCTGGGTGAAAAGCGAAGCGGTGCAACGAAACGGTTCTGGAATATCGCGCGCCAACCACGGCAACTGAATCTGCGAAAAAATCGCACCGCAATCCTCTGCCGTCTGATTCAATCTGACGCTATACGCCAGTTGAAGAATTTTCTGTGCACCACCAGCTCGTGGTGAGTCCGCGCCGATGATACGAATCTTCAATCTCCCGGTTTCAAGCATTGTGCTGAATCATATCCGCTTTTCATCGGCATCGATATAATCCACGAAGCACTGGATGTCATCGCGCTGCGCCAGACCGGATTCCTGTTTTCGCTGCTTCAAACGTTCCTGCATGACCGCATCCTCTTTGCGCGGATAGTTCAACATGCGTTCGTGTTGTGCCGCTTTGACTTCGTCCGGTTGCTTCACGTTTTTCAAAACCCAATCGCAAACCTCGCCGTCCGTGATACTGTTGCGCACCACCTCAATAAATTTTTCAGCGTCCACTCCCGCCATTTCCAGCCAGAGCTTGTCAAAGCCGTTGCAGAATTGCTTCTGATAATCCGGATGAAGTCTGCCGGCGAGATGCAATCGGATCTTGTCGATGAACCGCGGCAGATGCATCCAGCCACACATGATTTCGCGAGGACTCCGCGGAAAAATAATTTCGCTCATAATGAATTAAATGCGTTTTTCGTCGGCGTCGTAAAGATCGACAAAGGTTTTCAATTCGGCGCGATGCGTTAATCCACATTGCTCTTTGCGCTGACGAAAACGTTCGAGCGCCGCGGTATCGTTGGCGTCCGGTCGATGCGCCATCGCTTCCCAATGCGCGCGCTTCTCTTCCGGAGATCGTTTCACATTCTGCCGCACCCAATCACAGACCTGGCCATCGGTGATCGAGTTTTTCACCAGTTCAATCATTTGTTCATGCGTCACGCCAGCCGCCTGAAGCCACGCCAAATCAAACCCTTTTCCAAAACTTGGCTGATAGTCCGGATGCAATTTGCCGGCGAGATGCAGTCGAATTTTGTCGATGTAACGCGGCAGATGATTCCAGCCATCCATCGTTTCATGAAAACTGCGCGGATAAATGATGTCACTCATGCGTCCATCATTTGCCCGGAAATTCAGCGTGTCAACTTTGCCGCGAAGAATGCGTTGATGAATTGAGGTGCTGATACTTCAAACACGAATCCGATCCGTGCTCCAATGATGAGAGTCCGCACCTGTTCCACAAAGATTTTCGAGAGGCAGAAACTCGTAGCGCAGGTTTCCAACCTGCTGTATCGCCGATTTCCAAATCGGCTGAGTGTGAAATGTTCGAAGCGCATCAACATTTTCAGTCCCGCAGGTTGAGAAACCTGCGATGCACCAGACTGATAAATCTGCGCTACTTCGGCTGCGGCTTCACCGATCCGTGTTCATCCGTGGTTAAAAGTTTTCTTCCTTTGAATGGTTTGCTCCAGAAATTCTCCGCGCGCAAATTACTCCGGCAATTGCGAACGCACGCGTTCCGCCAGGAGTTTGTAACCTTCAGCATTGAGATGCAGTTTATCCGCTCGCAACAAATCAGCGCGCGGCTGGCCGTGTTCGTCCAATGTCAGATCAGAAGTTTCAATGTATTTCAGCCGTGGCGTTTTCAGGCAATATTCCGCGGCCAGACGGTTCAAAGCCTTTTCTTTTTCCACACCGCTCCAGCGCGATACGGTTGGACTCCACGAGATAAAAACGATCTCGGTTTTCGGCAGACGCTGGTGCACGGTTGCGACAAATTCTTTAAAGTCGGCAAAAACCTGTTCCGCGGATTTTCCCGCCCACAGATCATTTCCACCGGCGCGAAACACAATCAGCCGCGGCTCGTAAGGGAAAACAATCCGATCGGCGAAATGTGTGCAGTCCACGATTTCGCATCCGCCGAATCCGCGATTGATGACCTCACGTTTGGGAAAATCCTGCGCCAGCGTCGTCCACATCCGGATCGTCGAAGAACCGATGAAAAGAGTCGCGTGTTTCGGCGGCGGATTGGTTTTGTCTGATTTTTCGAAAGCGGAAATCTCCTTTTCCCAAACGGCGAAGTTATGATTCGTCTCGGCCGCGTTCGCGAACACGAGATGGAGAAAACACGCAGCCAACGCAGTGAAGGTAATTCGGCGATTCATGGCGAAGTTTTGGGAGAAACCATGGGGCCGCGCAATGGCAAATTCGACGGATCAGATATTACGAAATTGGCGCGAACAGAATTACGGAACTCAGGTAATGCGTTCTTCCGATTCAGACATCAATCACATTCGGATCGGCGGGAGCCGGCGGCGGAGTGTGCGCTGCGGCTTGTTTCCGGCGTTGCGCAATCACGAACAAGGTGCAGCCGGTCCAGGTCGGCAGCATTCCCACTCCAGGAATAAACTCCGCGACAAACGTTGGAAGAAACAGCACGTGAAAACCAATGACGAAGCTGAGCAGAACCATCGCGAGAACGTCGATCACTTGATCCACAAACGCCCAGCCGAACGGCCCGAGGAACAATTGAACAGCATCCGCCGATATCGCAATGGTCAACGCGAGCAGAATCCGGCCACGGCTCAAAGGTTTGCGAACAAGATCAGTCATGAAATTTATTGGCAGCGCAGCGCATGGCGATTGTTCAAAGTTTCTACTCCGCGAATCCTCCGGCCGCAAGTCCGTTGCTTACGATGCGCAATGCAGTTCATTTATTCGGGGACCGCAGCCGCCTCGGCTACAGTTCGGCGCGCCCTCGCGCCGAACAGAGCGGCTCACACCCGCACCAAACCGTTCGTCCATTTCACACCTCACAATCAGCCGCGAGGGCGCGGCTGATTGCGCCCGAAGCGGGCGCGCTCACCATTTCCACTGCATGGATTCGACCGGGACAAACTTTTCCTTTCATTCCCCATCGTGTTTCTGAAAAATCCGGCAGCCAATGCAACGCGCTGTTTTTCTGGATCGCGATGGAACGCTCATCGTGGAAAAAAATTACCTGCACCGGGTCGAAGAAGTTGAACTTTTCCCGGACGCTGTCGATGCTCTGAAACGACTTCAGGATGCAGGTTTCCTGCTTTTTATTGTTTCCAACCAGTCCGGCGTGGGGCGCGGCTATTTCACGATGGACGACGTCAATCGCGTTTCCGAACACATCTCTGCCGAATGCGCCCGCGGCGGAGTGCGTTTTGAAAAAGTTTACATTGCGCCGGAACATCCGGACGCGCCCAGTTATGGACGCAAACCGTCGCCGCAATTTCTGTTCGATGCGCGCGATGAATTCGGCCTCGATCTCAACCAAAGCTATCTGATCGGTGATAAGCTGATTGATCTGGAATGCGGCTGGAATGCCGGTGTGAAGAAGAGCGTTCTCGTCCGCACGGGTTACGGAGCGAAGTCGGAACGTGAATTCCCTGACAAACTTCAACGCGCGATAATTGTAGATGGTCTCAGTGGCGCGGCGGATGCGATTCTCACCCAAACTTGATTATGAAAATTCTCGGCATTATTCCCGCGCGTTATGCTTCCACCCGCTTTCCTGGAAAACCGCTGGCGTTGATCGCGGGCAAACCGCTGATCCAACGCGTCGTTGAACAATGTCAGCAGGCGAAATCGTTGAGCGAAGTCATCGTCGCCACCGACGACACGCGAATCTGGGAAGCGGCGCAACAGTTTTGCCGCGCGGAAATGACGCTGCCGGAACATCCCAGCGGCTCGGATCGCATCGCGGAAATTGCCAGCCGCTGCAACTGCGACGCGGTGGTGAATATCCAGGGCGACGAACCATTGATCGACCCCGCTGTGATTGACGCCGTCGCTGGCGCGCTAACGAAGGATGAAATGTCCACCGCCGCCACGCCGATTCGCGACGCTGCCGAGTATGACAATCCGAACGTCGTAAAAGTCGTTGTCAATCTCGCGGGCCGCGCATTATATTTTTCGCGGCGCACGATTCCATATCTGCGCGAGGCCGCCAACCGTCCGGTGAGCGAACAGTTGGCGGCGTTTCCTTTTTTGAAACACCTGGGGATTTATGGATACCGGCGGGAGACGTTGTTGAAGCTGGTGAAATTTCCGGTTTCGCCGCTGGAAACAGTGGAAAAACTGGAACAGTTGCGCGCGCTGGAAAACGGAATCCAGATCGCGGTCGTGAAAGTAAATTACGACAGTATCGGCGTGGATTTGCCGGAAGATGTCGAACGCGTGGAAAGAATTCTAACCACGGATGGACACAGATAAACGCGGATGGAACAGGTTTCCAGATGAAGAGATTCGCTATCTATCGTTTTTGTTCCACCTGGGATGGCGATGGAGAAATCTCTAATCAAACGAATGAAGTCGTCTGGCGTTTCCAAACAAAACCTGAAGCGAACAGTCCCGTGGATTTTGTTTTGAGTGACGCGACTGGAAAACTCGTAACTATCACCCGAGAACGAAGATTTCCGTTCGCGAAATTTGCAGTGATCAGAGATGATTTGCGACTGGGAACGATTTCGCAGCGAAATATCTGGTTCACAAAGTATGAATTTGAATTCAGTCATACTGCGATATGGAATGTTTATCTGCCAATGTTCAGTGTCTCCGGCAAAGCGGTCTCGGGAATCGCACCCGAAATTTGCCTGAACATCCAGAGTCGCCGCGAATGGTTCGCGCGAATCAGCGTGGGTATTGACAATCCGCCTATGATGGCGGCTTTGGCTTACACGGTTCGAAAAAAACTGCAATGCACATAGCTCAGTTTTAATCCGTGTTTATCTGTTTTAATCCGTGGTTAAGTTGATTTTGACATGAAATACATTTTCGTAACGGGCGGCGTGGTCAGCTCTTTGGGCAAAGGCCTCACCGCCGCGGCGCTTGGCACTCTGCTCGAAAACCGCGGCCTCAAAGTCGTCCTCCAAAAATTCGATCCGTATCTGAATGTCGATCCCGGCACGATGAGTCCGTATCAGCACGGCGAAGTCTATGTGCTCGATGACGGCGCGGAAACCGATCTCGACCTTGGCCATTACGAACGTTTCACCAACGTGAAACTCAGCCGCCTGAACAATCTCACCAGCGGCCAGGTTTACCAGACCGTGCTCAACAATGAGCGCGAAGGAAAATATCTCGGCAAAACCGTGCAGGTGATTCCGCACGTCACGGACGAAATCCAGAACCGCATTCATCAACTCGCGGAAACGTCGAAAGCCGATGTGGTCATCACGGAAATCGGCGGCACCACCGGCGACATTGAAGGACTGCCCTTTCTCGAAGCGATTCGCGAATTTGCACTCAACGCCGGCGTCGGCAATGTGGCGTTCATTCACGTCACTTACGTTCCGTTCATCAAAGCCGCGGGCGAACTCAAGACCAAGCCCACGCAGCAGTCCGTCGCCAAGCTTCGCGAAATCGGTATTGCTCCGCACATTCTCGTTTGCCGTTGCGAACAGCCGCTCGACAAGGATGTGCGCCAGAAAATGTCACTGTTCTGCAATGTTCCCTACGAAGCGGTCATTGAGGAAAAAGACGTTGATCACAGCATTTATGAAGTTCCGCTGATGCTGCAACGCGAACGCATGGACGACATTGTCTGCCGTTTGTTGCATCTCGATACCGGCATCGCGTCGATGGCGCATTGGCAGGAAATCATTCGCAAGCTGATCGCGCCGCAGCATCGCGTTCGCATCGGCGTGGTTGGGAAATACATCGGGCATCAGGACGCTTACAAATCGGTTTACGAAGCGATCATTCATGGCGGCATTGCCAACGATTGCGGCGTGGAAATTCAGCGCATTGATTCCGAGGAAATCGAACGCGACGGACCGGAGAAACATCTGAAAGGACTGGGCGGAATTCTTGTGCCCGGCGGTTTTGGCGAACGCGGCATTGAAGGCAAAATCAAAGCCGCGCAATACGCGCGCGAAAACAAGGTGCCGTATCTCGGACTTTGTTTGGGGATGCAGATTGCCACCATTGAATTCGCCCGCAACGTCCTTAAGCTCGCCAAAGCGCATTCGACGGAATTCGATCCGAACACGGCGCATCCCGTCATCGCGATGCTCGACGAACAAACGCGCGTCACGAAAAAAGGTGGCACCATGCGTCTCGGCGCGCAGGCGTGTCAGCTCGTGATGGGTTCACGCTCCCAGAAACTTTACGGGTCTTTCGTCGTGAAAGAACGTCATCGCCACCGCTTCGAGTTCAACAATTCCTATCGCGAACGCTTTGAAAAAGCGGGTTTTGCATTTGGTGGATTCACGCCGGATGGAAAGCTCGTGGAAATCGTGGAAGTTCCGGATCACCCGTTTTATCTGGCGGCGCAATTTCATCCTGAATTTCACAGCAAGCCGCACCAACCGCATCCGCTGTTCCGCGGCTTCATCGCCGCCGCTCACGCGCAACTGCATCAGAAGCCGCTGTAGTGGCACGGGCATCTTGCCTGTGCGTTTCAGCATCAGATCCAAACGCCGATCGCGCAGGTTTGGCTGCGTACAAAACCTTTCAAGCGCATCGGAATGTTCAGTGGCGCAACTTGGCGCGCGCCATTTTCAATTCCCTCGCCCCGCAGCGAAGCGCGGGGATCGGGGCGGGAGAGGGGATTTTGAACTAAAAACCTCCTTGCCCCGACCCTCCTCCGGCTCCGCTCGGAAGAGAGGGAGTGATCCACCGTTTTGAATTTTCAAAAGTTCAATCCGTTGTTTGGTGCGGGTGCCAAGTTGCGCCCCCAAGAAACTTACGTCAGATATTTCCTTTGAATTCCCTCGTTCGTTGCGCGAAGGTTGAACAGCATTTCGCGGCAGATTCCGAGTGACCCGGGGCGAGTACCAGGACGAAACTCCGCAATGCCCGGCGCTCACAAACGGTCAAGTTTTGCCGCGCGGCACCGATAAAGAAGAAGCTGGGAGAACTCAGCGAAAAATTTATGCGAGTAGATCCAAACCATCACGTTCCCGATCCGTCGCAGGTTGCGCCGACCAAACCGAAGACAGCCGCCGCCGCACCGAACGCGGAACAGAACGCCACCGATTTCGCCGCCTCCACTCAACTGACCAAAGCCATGGAAAAAATCCCTCTCGTTCGCTCCGACAAAGTCGCCATGGCCAAGCAACTGGTGCAGAATCCGAATTACCCGGACGATGCCACGCTTCGCAAAGTTGCCGATGTGGTGACTGATCATTTAAAACCGGAAGAACCGTCCTGATCACCGCCGCGCCGCTGGCTTTTTGTCGTCTCGGATTTCGGATCCGCACTCCGATTGGAAATTCCGTCTGAGAAGAACTTCAACGTCTCTGGTTCCGGAAATATCTTGCCCCGGGGCATTCCTCACCCAAAATGATTCCCCTGCCAGACGGGCCCATAGCTCAGCGGTTAGAGCAGGCGACTCATAATCGCTTGGTCCTCGGTTCAAATCCGAGTGGGCCCACCACCTTCAAGAACGTTTCACAGAATGCGGATTACAATTGAACGCTACTCCGACCCGCGAGAACGGCGAGACTGATGGTTGCTGCGGCGGCTTTTGATAAACGCGTCGTTCGATTTCCTTTTTCCGAATGATGTCGGCTCATCACTTTCGGTCGCGGCGGGCGATGCGTGACGCAAGAATGAAGAACGGCAGCGAGGCAAGTTGCACAACAACCGCGAAGATGACCAGCGCAGTACGCGAATGGTCGTAGAGCAGCCCGGTGGTCACACTTCCAATCAGCCAACCGCCGCCGTAGCCAAGATAAAATAATCCGAAGGCGAAGTTGCGCTTCCCTTCCGGGAGAACGCTCGCGATTAAAACTTTCAGCAGCGTGTCCTGCGTTGCATAACCGATTCCCCAGAGAAGCAGGCCGCCGAGCGCAACCCAGAATCCGCCAAAGAAGACGAACGGTGAAAACAACGATGCGAGGACGACGGCAATGATTACAGCCTTGATTCCGATTTTGTCGTAAAGCCTGCCCAGAACGAGACTCGCGGCGATTGCCATCATCGTTGCCAATGCCAGGAAAATCGGAATCCAATGCTCGGTAACGATTCGACTGCTGAACAGATGGTATGATACCAATTCAAAACTCATCAGGCCCGCTGCGAAGCACGAGCCGGCAACCATGTAGAGCCAGTAGGCGCGAGTGAATCCTTTTGCGTGCGCTGTTGCCGGCCCTCCCGCTTCCAACTTCGAAGGAACCGGAAAAATTACGCGAGCCGCAACCAGCGCGGCCAGGGCGAGCACCGCCGAAATCACGAGCAGGCCGTACGAGCCTCGAAAATCCATTTTGAGATAGAGCGCAAGAGCGACCAGAAGCGGTCCCATCGTTGCGCCGGTTTCATCCAATGCCGTGTTCAGACCGTAAACCCAGCCTTTGCCATGTTTGCCCGTCGAATAAGACAGCATCGCTTCAACGGTTGGCTTTCGCATCGCCCGTCCAATTCGTTCTGCGAAGATGAGAGCTCCCGCGGTCTGCCAATTTCCCGCAAGCGCCATCGCCGGGACCGCGAGCAGATTGATGATGTAACCGAGAAAAGTGATGAGCCAATACTTGCCCGTCCTGTCAGCGAAATATCCCGAAATGGAACGCAGGCTGTATCCAAGAAATTCTCCCGCCCCGGCTATGATACTGATCAGTGCCGCACTCGCGCCAAGCTTCCCAAGGAACGGACCATTGATGCTCGCGCCGCCTTCATAAGTCATATCCGCGAAGAGATTGACGAGGCCCATCGTCAACACGAACGCAAACGCCGAAGCAGCAAAGCCGCGCTTCATTCTTTTCCTTTCCCTTCGACGCCGCCCACCACTTCATCGTAAAGCTCCGTGATCTGCCCGCGCAATTTTCCGAGCACCTTTCGGCCTTCCGCGGTGAGGCGATAATCTTTTCGCGCACGACCGCGGCGCGGACTGGCTTTGCTTTTCAACCAGCCAAGCCGTTCCATGCGTTGCAAAATCGGATACAGAGTCCCGGGGCTGATTTCGTAACCGTGTCGTCGTAACTCGGTGAGCATCCATTGTCCGTGCAGCGGTTCTTTGCTGGCATGGTGAAGAAGATGCACCTTCCAAAATGCGAGGAGAAATTCTCGTTCGAGTTCTTTCATGCTCCGGAATTACGATGTTCGATATTGACGAACATTAGAGTCCGTCCGACCGGCAAGTCAACTGGCGCGCAATGTCGAAGGTCAACAGGCCAGCTCTCGACGCAAAAGCAATGTCGGTTCGGATTGATCGCTGAGAGCGAAAGAGCTTCATCCAAGGATGGATTCCGTTTCGTCCCGTCGCTTTGATCCCTCGGATTGAACTCTCACCGTATGTTCCGCCAATTGCCTTTCGCACGCTTTCCTGAAAAACTTCCGAAATGAAACACATCCTTTTTCTTCTCGTCGCGATCGGATTGGCTGGCTTCAACGCAAGGGCTGAATCGACGACCGGCGATCTGCCTTTCGGCAGCTTCAAATGGAAAGTGACGCACAAAGGGAAAATGCGGTATCTCCAGTATTTGCCGAAAGATTACAAAACAGAGAAAGACAAGCGCTGGCCGCTGATGCTGTTTCTGCACGGCGCGGGCGAACGCGGAAACAATGTGCAGCTTGTCGCGAAGCATGGTCCGATGAAACTCGTGCGCGAAGGACACGATTTTCCGTTCATCATCATCGCTCCGCAATGTCCGGAAAAACAGGTCTGGCAGATGGAACCGTTGCTTCAGTTGCTCGACAACGCGCAGAAACGATTCCGTGTCGATCCGGATCGCATTTACATCACCGGCCTGAGCATGGGCGGATTTGGCACCTGGAAGCTGGGAATTCTTCATCCGGAAAAATTTGCCGCGATCATCCCGATCTGCGGCGGCGGTGAGCGGGGCGATATTGTCATGTCGAGCATCGATCATCCCGAGGCGTTGAAGCGTCTTCCGATCTGGGCATTTCACGGCGCAAAAGATCCGGTGGTTCCGGTGAGCGCGTCGGAGGACACCGTGGCGTTGTTGAAGAGCAAGGGCGTCACCGACATCAAACTCACGATTTATCCCGAAGCGCTGCACGATTCCTGGACGCAGACGTTTGAGAACCCGGAAATCTACGACTGGCTGCTTCAACACAAGCGGAGCGTCAATGGTTCCAACGCGAAATGATCGCGCCGCATTTGCCAAACGAATGAAAACAGAATCACGTCGTCGCGGCTGGCGAATAGCCGGAGTTGTCGCGCTGCTGTTGATTACAGTTGCGGCAATTTTCATTGTTCGACTTCGGCAACGTCTTCCGCCGGGAATGATGAAAGATGTCCGCGCGGGAATTGCTGCACGGCACATTGCTGATCCGGACGCGCGGCTGGCGAAGTATCTCGAAGGCCGCTATGGATCGATGGACGATCCCGCCAACCGCCGGAAAGTGTTTCTGGATTTCTTCGACGTGGAACATATCAAGGCGTTGCAGCTTCTGGTCCGGCATTCACCTGAAGAACACCGCAAGGAAAGCATTCTCGCGATGAGCCGCTGGGTGGAGCAGTATCGGCAGTCGCTGACGCCGCAGGAGCGCGCTGATCTGCGCCAGCAGTTTTCCGGCGATCAAGGGCGCGCGATGCTGCATCAGGCAACCGCGCAATATAATTCGCAAGGCGTGGAATACCGCGGGCAAACAGCGCCGGTCATTTCGCAGTTGTTGAAGACGTTGAATTCGGTCCAGAACCCATGAACGCTTTTCGCCGGTCCCGATCTGCCGTAACCCTTCAAGCGTTCACCCTTGTCGAACTGCTGGTGGTTCTGGCGATCGTTTCCATTCTCGCGTCGCTGTTGCTTCCCGCGCTGGCCAAAGGAAAACAATCCGCGCAATCCATCGCCTGCGTCGGGAATCTTCGTCAGATCGGCATTGCGCTGAACACCTACGTGCAGGACAACCGCGATCGCGTCCCGGTCTGCGCCGGGTATTTGCCGAGCCAGATGACGAATCTGCCGCCGATCACGACCACGCTTTTTCCGAATCAGAAAACCAATCGATTGTTTCAATGCCCGAGCGACCGCGCTTTCTTCGCTTCCGAACTAACGAGTTACGAATGGAATTTCTGGCTGAACGATGCGCCGTATTCCGCTCCGGAATGGGCGACGATCTACACCAATGAAGCGCGCGTGATTGTGAACACGCTGTTCGGCAGCCGTGAAGAAACGCCCTTGATGGGCGATGCCGATCCGTTTCACGGCGCAAAGAACGGACGGGCGGGAAAGAACGCGCTCTATTTCGATGGCCGCGTCGAGAAAACGCGGTCGCCGTGAAGCGGCGTTTTTAATTTCGAAAAAGCGAGCTGCGCAATTTCCTCCGCTCAATGGCATCGCGATTTTCAGCCATCGCATCAATCCACTGACACGCGGTTCCACTGTCATTTTTTTCCCGAAACTTCTGCGTCTTACTGGAATCGTTCTGATTTCGTTTGCCTGACGCTGCATTTGAACGCAGCTTCTTGCACGATGCACGACCTGAGTGTTCTGATAACGTTTGCGGTAGGTTTAACGGGCGCGTTGGTCTTTGGATACATCGCAGTTCGTCTGAAAATTTCTCCGATTATTGGCTACCTGCTCGCCGGCATTGCGGTCGGACCTTTCACGCCGGGAGTGGTCGCTGATCATGCCGTGGCGGAACAATTCGCGGAAATCGGCGTGATCCTGCTGCTGTTCGGAATCGGCCTGCGATTTCATCTGCACGAATTGATCGCCGTGTGGCGCATCGCCTTGCCCGGCGCGCTGATTCAAAGCACGGTTTCCACGGTCGCACTCGCCGCTGCGCTGCATCTGCTCGGCTGGACCTGGACGGCGGGCCTGATTCTGGGAATGGCCATTTCCGTCGCCAGCACGGTGGTGATGGCGCTGGTGCTGGCGGAATGGCGCGACCTGCACGCGCGGATCGGTCATATCGCCATTGGCTGGACGGTCGTGGAAGACATTCTCACGGTGGCTCTGCTGTTGCTGTTGCCGATTCTGTTCGGCTCCAATGTGGCCGAGAAACAAAATGTCGGCGCGGTGCTGGGTGTGGCCGGTTTGAAAATTGTGGGCCTGCTGATCGTGGTTTGGGTGCTGGCGAAATGGGGAATTCCAAAAGCGATGGAAAAAATCGCGCGCACGCGTTCGCGCGAATTATTCACGCTGGCGGTGCTGGTGCTGGCGGTTGGAATCGCGGTCGGCTCAGCGAAATTTTTCGGCGTTTCAATGGCGCTGGGCGCATTTCTGGCGGGACTGGCGGTGAGCCGTTCCGAATTCGCCACGCGTGCCGCCAATGACGCGCTGCCAATGCGCGATGCCTTCGCTGTTTTGTTTTTCGTATCCGTCGGAATGTTGTTCGATCCCACCAGCCTCATCAAAATTCCTCACATCATCGGATTGGTGCTGCTCGTGGTCGTGATCATCAAGCCGCTGGCGGCGGCATTGACGGTGCGATTCCTGGGCGAACCGTGGGCGAGGTCGGTGCCCATCGGCGCGGCGTTTTCGCAGGTCGGCGAATTCAGTTTCATTCTCGGCAACGTGGCGCTCGGACTTGGGTTGATCAATGACGCGGGTTGGAATGCGCTGGTCGCGGCATCGATCATTTCCATTGCGGCGAATCCATACGTTTATCGCGGCGCGCGAACGCTGGTGAAATCGCGGAACGGAAAAGGAAAAGCCATCGAGCGGTCGGCCGATGCTGATACGAGAATCCGTTCGAAACGTTGCATTCTGGTTGGCTTCGGTCCGGTGGGAAGGATTGTGCACAAACTGGTCCTGGACGGCGGCGGCGAAGTCACCGTTGTGGACCTGAATCTCGACACGGTCCGCGAGTTGAGCAACGCCGGCCAGAGCGCGATTTATGGCGATGTCCGCCAGCCGGGAACGCTGGTTGAAGCCGGCATTGAAACCAGCGAGATTTTGATTCTTAGCGCGGACATTGAAGATGCGGCGGAAATCATCAAGCAGGCGTTGCAGTTGAATCCGGAGCTTCGTGTGCTGGCGCGATGCGCGCATTTGCGGGACACCGAAACGCTGCGCCGGGCCGGCGCGGAATTCGTAACCGCGGGCGAAGCGGAAGTGGGAGTCGCATTGATGGAAGCGGTGACATCGATGACACACATCGCCGAGGAAGAAGCTCCGGAACGTCGCGAAATTCGACGACAACTGTACGAATCAACAATCCACTGAAACCCGCCGCCAGGTTCCTAGCATCCACCAGCCGCTGCTGCTCCGGGCCTGGCAATTCAATGGGACCGAGGGATTTCTACGGCCCTTCCACTCAACACGCTGCGACAAGCTTCTGATCGAAGGGATAAGTCGCAGAGCACTTACCTCGGGATTGATCGCGGCACACGACTCATCGATTCCGGGTTAGGTTCTGTCGTCGTGCCTCTTGTGTTTTGCTCGGTTGCACCAGCAAGCCGAGGCTGAAAATCAAGTTCATTGGATATTCAAGAACATTAAAACGTCTTACGGATCAGAGGGCACAAACGCTGTTGGCTGCAACAATTGCTGACAAATTACCTGAACCTCCCAACAGCCCAGCGGGGCGGCGCTACAGCGCCGCGGTTAGGCATCACCTCGTCGAAAACCAAAATCATAGGCGACAACAATCAGAGCAACCCCGAGCAAAGCAAGCAATCCGATAAAACCATAGTCCTTCCCGCTACCCCATTCAAAAATTGGCGAACTGGAAAATAAGCGGTGGATTGAGATTGCCAACCAGACAGCCCCACTCCGAGGGCCATTCCAAAGAAACCGGTTATGCGTCTCCAAGTCTTCATACGCGTAATGAGGCGTAACGGATAAGAACTGAGCCACACGGACGGGAAATGTCAAACAACCTGCGGCTTTCCGGCAAATCCAAGCGACTCGCTCGCGTTAGATGCCATGAAGGGTTTGTGAGTGGGGGCAGAAACGGGCGCACACTCTGAGTTATGATAAAAACCCAAAACCTTTATGGACATCGGCAGAACCTTAACGATTCGGAAAATTCCTTCAACCCTCAACTTCACGTGTTCAAGCTTGGCCTGGACGTGGATCTTAAAACATCGTCACGGCCATCCAGTGTGATCACGGCCCGATTGCTTCGGCGCAAAAGCTTTCCCGCGGACAACTCCTGAAGCGGACAAATGAGATTCACTGACGTCTTGGCGGTGGATCTTTACGGGCTTCATTGAACGTCGTCGCCGGTTTTGCGTCCAAACACAACGAAGTAAGCGATATGAAATCGATTGTGTTGACCTATCCGGATTTTCATTCCCTGCCCAAGGGATTGAAAATGTTGCTGGTGGAATCCGAATGCTTTTTTTATCGCGAAGAAAATTCGCCGTCCGGCCGGGCCGCCGCCAACACGGCCGCGTGCCGTGCCAAAAACACGCGCCCGCAGGAAAGTCGTTTTATCCTGCCAATGATTCTTCCACCGCACGCAGCGGGGCGAAATCCCGACGGCCTTCCGCCGCATGGACAACGGGCTTTCCCGGAATAACGCGGAGCGGATTTCTCCGTCTCGCGTTCAGATGCGAAGAAAAATTTTCCGGCGAAACATCCAGAACAGAATCAGCCACAGGATCAAAAGAATCATTACGCCTCGCAGCAACGGTTCATAATCCGCACCGAAAATCTGAAAAGCGCGCGCACCGAAATGTGTCGCGAGATTCTGCGCGATGAAGGCCGGAAACAAATGCGCGATGCAGTAGGCGGTGATGGAGTTCCTTCCGACAACCGTCAACGGAAATGCCCAGCGTTTATTGTGGTGGAGGTCCATGACCCAATAAAATCCCGCCAGCAGAACGAAACAAATACCGCCGCTGAACAAGGTCCAGCTTGGCGTCCAGATGCGTTTCACAATCGGACAGATTCCGAATCCGCCGGCGGCCAGTCCTGCGAGAATTCCAATTGCGCCCGCGCTCAACAACCACCGCACGCGTTCTTTCGGCGAGCGATTGTTTCGCAGCACGTTTCCCGCGAGCAATCCAAGAATCATCGTTGCCAAAGTGGGAATGAAACTGAGCGTGCAATAACCGCCTTCATTTTGTGTGAATGGATGTTCCCGCGCAAAGAGATTCAGAAACCAGTTGTCAAACGCCCACGCGAGATTTGTGTTCTTGCTCCAGTGCGCCGCAAATCCCGAAAGCTGCGTCGCGTCCGCTGCTGAAACGCCGGCCGCGCGCCAGTCGAAGTCCCGGCCGGGCAGGGGATACAGCGCAAACGCAAGCCAATAGCCCACCAGAATCAACGCGAACGCCAGCCATTGAACTCGCGTGGATCGAAGTCCAAGCAAATAAAGAAATCCATAACCCAATCCGATTTGCGTGAGCGTGTCTTCAAACGTCCAGTACGTTTGTGAATGGCCGATCGAACGAAGCAGAACGCCGAGCACAATTAAAATCAAAGCCCGCCAGAACGCGTGCGCGGTTCGACGCCATTGCGGCTGGCCTTCAATCGTTCGCCGGGCCAGGGAGAACGGCAGCGCCACGCCAACGAGAAACGAAAACGATGGCTGGATCAGGTCGTGCAGCGAGCAGCCAATCCATTCGACATGCGATTGCTGCTGGCAGAGAAATTTCCAGAAACCATTGGCCGGCAGGTTTGCCGAGACGCTGCAAAATTCCAGCACCTCAGCCATCATCAGCAGCATCACCCAGCCGCGATACGCATCGATGGATGTGACGCGAGGGGTTGCGCCGATTCGTGGCAAATCTTTCAATTCAGAAGATTCGCGAACGTTCGCCGATGAAAGGGAATGCGACACACGAACGGATTTATTTCAGCGTGAGTTTCAATCGAAGAAATCCGGCAAACGCCAGGCCGCTGTAACTCACGCGAAACATGGAGTCGTCATTTTGAAGTATCGAAATGGAATCCTCCGACCAGCTTTCCGGCGCAAGCGCAGGCGAACTTTGCACTTCGTAGTTCACGTCTTTCACGCCTGGCCCTTTCGCGACGGACAACAGCAGCGCGTCATCGGCGTATGACACGTGCAAATAGTTGTTGGATTCCGCAACGTTCGGATTCGATCCAATTGCATATTCCAAAAGATTGACGCGGCTATCGGCATCCGGATCAGCGGACGGCGCGGAGGCTTCCGGATCGGATTGGAAGTGACGTGTTTTCCAGGTTTCGTAGGTCTCGGCAATCGTTGAGAAGTTCAACACGGGAATTTCGTCGCCGGCCGGCGCTGCGTTGGTCGCGGTGCTGTTGATGAATACCGTTCGTCCCAAACGATGATAGCCGGTTGAAGGCTCCCAGACCTGGCCCAACACGGCACCGGTGTTGGACAACGCATTGGAATTCGCCAGCCGGATCGAATAAGGCACCGCGTTATACAACGACGGTTCTGGATCGGGAAGGTTCAGCAGCAATTCGTATTCGCCGGGCGCCATCTCCGATGGAAGCGCCAGACGCGCATTTACCGTGTAATTCGTTCCCGGCAGCCAGCGGCGCGGATCGGCCTCGCGTGACAAGGTCGCAAAATATTTCTGACCGTTGCTGGTGTTGCGAAAAACAATCTCCATTCCACGCGGATTGAATGGCGCGGCGAATCCCACATTTCTGAAAGTGAGCTGAAATGGAATCGCCTGACCGGGCTGGGCTTCCGTGCGAAAGATTCCGGAAAGCAATTCCAATCGGTAGCCGAGCCGGCGTTTGATGTCGTCGATGCAGCCATGCGCCGCCCATTTATCGTTCACATCGGCGTTGTATCCCTGGTTCAAAAAAGAGTAGTGCGCTGTTGCCATGTTCGGATCGGCGCTGCCGCCCACGGATTCGCAATCATCCGTGGGCGGATTGACGACGCAGGTTTCGCCGCCAACCGGAGTGAAGCGTGAATCCAGCGCGACGTAATTTCTGAGATTCAGAATGTCCTGTTGCGAAGTGCCGTTCGCGACATCGTAATCCGAATACGTGCCCGCATCCGTGGCATCAGCGAGAAAACAATCATTGTGAAAACCAATCCGCGCCGCGTCCGCTCCGCTGAATGCCTGGGTTGGATCGAGCGCCGCCGCGCCGGTCGGTGCGGTGTGACCGTAAACATATTTCTGCTTCATCTGCGGTGTTCGCACCTGGACCATCCGATTCGTCGGAAGCGCATCGAGAAGAGCGCCGAGCACCTGCGAACGGTCGATCCAGTTTTGCGCCGTGGCTGCTCCATTGGTGTAGAAAATATCCGTGAAATAACCTTCGCCCCACGCGGCAATGAATCCTTGTTGCACAACGGCAATGACGTCGCTGTTCTTTTGCAGCAGCGGTTTGAGTTGTTCGATGTGCGAAAGAATGCGGTCTTTTGTTGGTTCATTGAATGGACGCGTTTGATCCTGATTATAGGCAAAACGAAGAATGACTTTGAAACCCTGCGCGCGAATGGAATCGAAGTCCGCCTGAATGGAATTCAGAAAGCTGGAACTGATCGGTGCGTTCACAAACGTGTCGAGATAATAGAGCCGCAGCAGCAGCGAAATCTTCGCATTGTAGGTGTTGCCGGGAGAATTCCTGCCA
This sequence comes from Verrucomicrobiia bacterium, assembly GCA_035765675.1. Classification (GTDB taxonomy): domain Bacteria; phylum Verrucomicrobiota; class Verrucomicrobiia; order Limisphaerales; family DASXHY01; genus DASXHY01. The sequence goes on along the minus strand of DASTXC010000030.1, from coordinate 43,450 downwards.
TTCGTCCGATACGAAGCCAGATTGCCCGGAACCGGCGTGGGCGCGCTCGCGTAACTGTCTGCCTGAATGTAAAATCCGCGTTCCGGATTCGCGAAATCCTCGTCCGACACGGAATAGAAGTTCGTCGCGAAAGTGCCGCTCGGAACAGCGTTGGTCGATTCGACAAAGGTATAGGTCAATCCACCCGCGAACGGCGGAACCCATTCGACACTGACAAAGCCATTGGTTTCCGCTTCGAACACCAGCGCCATTGTGTTGCCGGAAAAAACGCGCTCGCCATTGGATGCGAAGGTGGCGTTTCGCGAAATGCGCATTTCGAATTTATTCGCTGCACCCGTCGGAGCGGAAAGCCAGCCCAGGCCGTTGATCGCTCCTTCATTGAAGCCGCCGTTTTTTTCCTGATAACCGGCGCCGCTCTGAATGACCATTTCCGAACCGATCAGATCGTGGGCATTGAATCCGGTGGCGGCGTTGTGATCCGCATCGACGAAAATGTTTTGCAGCGCAGTAAACGGATCGGCCGGTTCATGAAGGCTGAAGCGGATGTAGAGATAATCGTCGTCGTTCGCGAGATAGACGTTCTCGTAGGCAACCACATTTGTGACATCCTGCGGTTGATGATAAGCCAGCGGAACGTCCGCCCAGTCTGCAAAAGAACCATCGATTTCAATGTGATGAAAGGTTCCCGCGAATGTGGACGCGGCCGCAGCGATCGTCGCCAGAGCCAGAAGGTTTCGAAAAGGGTGAATTCTGGTTCTCATATCCTGGCGCAGTGAAAAGTGTGGTGACTATTTGTTTCGGAAGAATTCGATGGTGGCGTTCAACCCGTCCTGAAAATTTCCCGTCGCTTTGAATCCCGCGGCGCGCAGTTTGTCCACCGCGGCGAGTGAATGTTTTACGTCGCCCGGCCGTTCGGCCGTGTGCTGAATTTTTGAACGTGAATTCGCCAGCCGGCAAATGGTCGCAGCGAGATTGTTAATGGTGATGCGTTGTCCGTAGCCGACATTGAAAACCCCGGTGACATCGGATTGAGTCGCAAAGAAAGCATTCGCAGCCGCAACGTCCTTCACATAAATGAAATCGCGCGTCTGTTCACCGTCGCCGTGAATGGTGATCGGCTCGTTCTTCACGGCGCGGTCAATAAAAATGGGGACCGCCGCGGCGTACTGGCTTTTGGGATCCTGACGCGGACCGAACACGTTGAAGTAGCGCAGACTCACCGTTGGCAGCAAACCTTCGCTCGCGAACATCTTGCAGTAGAATTCGCCGTCGAGCTTGGTGATGGCGTAAGGACTTTTCGGCTCCGGCAGCATCGATTCCACTTTTGGCGTGACGGGATTGTCGCCATAGATCGCCGCCGAACTGCTCAGCACCAGCTTCTTCGCCTTCGCCCGCGCGGCTTCTTCGAGAACAATGAGTGTTCCCGTGGTGTTGATTTCATTGCATTCCACGGGCTTCTGCATGGATTCGGGAACGCTGATCATCGCTGCCAGGTGGAACACGTAATCGACACTTTGCATCGCCGCGCGAACCGCATTGCGATCACAAACCGATCCCGCGATGAACTCGTGTTTCAATCCGGCGAGATTGTGTTGGAAGCCGGAGCGAAGATTGTCGAGCACGCGGACGTCGGCGATTCCCTGAAAATGCTCGACGATATGGCTGCCGATAAATCCCGCGCCGCCGGTGACCAGCACTCTCATTTCATTTCCTCCACGAGTCGGTTCATTTCTGATTCCTGTTGTTCGATCGATTCCACGAGTTTGAATTGCGTGCGGCAACGGTCGAGGTTGTGGCCGTTGCGATGCACTTTGAAATAGGTGTCGCCGCCGAGATAATCGGTGAGAAAACGAATGCCGATTTCGAACGTGATCAGTTTTCCTGAGAACGCGAGCAGCCGCTTTTCGTCCGAAGTCAGAAAATCGCCCGCAGCGGCGAGATAACCGCGGACCAGCGCTTCAAACATTGGAAATTGCATTTTCACCCGCGCCAGATCGCGTTCATCCTCTTTCGCGGGGCTGGTGGTTGTTCGCACCATGTCACCGAAATCATACAACGTCAGGCCCGGCATCAACGTATCGAGGTCCACGACGCAGATGCCTTCGCCGGTTTCCTCATCGAGCATCACGTTGTTGAACTTGGTGTCGTTGTGCGTCACGCGTTCCGGCAGATTCGCTTTCGCGAGGACGTCAACGATGGACGCGCGTTGAAGTGCAAAATCAATTTCCGCTTTGGCCGACGCGGCGCGGTTTTCCGGATCCTTGTCAATCGTTTGCAGCAGCGTGGCAAAACGTTTGGGCGTGTTATGAAAATCCGGGATGGTGTCGTGCAATCGCGGCGCCGGCAGATCGGCGAGCAGTTTCTGAAACTGGCCGTAAGCTTTGGCGGCTTCAAATGCCTGATCCGGCGATTCCACCGCATCAAACGATCGCGCCTTTTCAATGAACAGATACGCCCGCCAGAAATTTCCCTGTTCGTCCTGATGGAAACGCAATCCGTTCCGCGCCGGAACCAGCGTCAGCACGCGACGGCTGGAATCCGCCTGTCCGGAAAGCTTGGCGGCGAGATGCGCGGTCACGCGTTCGATGTTTTCCATCAGGGCCGCCGGCTGCTTGAAGATGTTGTGATTGATGCGTTGAAAAATATAGCGCGTGACCGTTCCGGCCTGGTTGAACACCGCGCAGTAGGTGTCGTTGATGTGGCCGCTCCCGTAAGATTCGGCGCCGCGAAATTCGCCGTAAATCTGAAAATGCGCTGCGATCTGCCGGATGTTGTGTTTCAAATTCATGCCCACAACTTCTCCGGATATTCGCCCTGGCGAATGAGTTCCTGAATGCCGTTGATGACGAACGGACGATCCTCGCGGTAGGTGACGCCGTACCACTTGGAACGCGAGGGCAGAACTTTCACGCGCTTCTGCCCGGTTTGAATGAGATGATTGACCACGCTGGGAATGTAGAACTCCGATTTCAACTCACCGCCGCGGGTCCGGAGAAAAGTCTCGAACTGTTCGCGCAACGCGCCAAACAGCGTCGGATTGAAACCCCACATGTTCATCGAAACAATTTCATTTGCGGTCAGCGCCTGAACCTTTCCCACGTCGTCCTTGTACCTTGCCGCGGTGCCATCCTTCTCGATGCCCACAATTTCCGTCACCGTTTCCAGAAAGCCATCGGACAAACGGCAGACGCCGCGTGCCACGGAGCCGAATTCGGACAGCGTGTTGCGAAGAACAAAGCCGGTCATCGCGTAATCCGGATTTTCCGGCTGAAGATGCGCGGCGAGAACGCGAAAAGAATCCGCGCCGTAAAAGTCATCGGCATTGATCACCGCGAAGGGTTCGCGAATCGCGTCGGCGGCCATGAGAATCGCGTGGCCGGTTCCCCACGGTTTCTGGCGTTCAGGCGGAATAGCGAATCCCGGCGGCAACGCATTCAGTTCCTGAAAAACATATCGCACTGCGATCTTCTTTTCGAAACGATTGCCGACGGTTTCGCGGAAGGCCTGTTCGATGTCGCGGCGAATCACGAAGACCAGTTGGTCAAAGCCCGCGCGAATGGCGTCGTAAACGGAGTAATCGATGATCGTTTCACCGCCCGGTCCGACGGGATCGATCTGTTTCAAACCGCCGTAGCGGCTGCCCATACCTGCGGCTAAAATCAGCAGACTTTTATTCATTGTTCAGTTCTGACGAAGGGGTTGTGAAAAGGATTTTTTGCCATTCCTGCGTGCGATGAAAATCTGGCGCCGCATGAAGGGACGTTGAGGAAATGACCGGTTTCGAATGGCCGCGCGTGTAATCGTATCGTCCGAAAGAAATCTGCCACTCGGTGCCGGCCAGCGAAGTGAAATCCGCGTGCGCTGAAGTGGCGGGAATTTCAGCCAGCACCTTCCAGCGGTCGGAGGATTTCCAGGTTCGTGATTGAATCGACTGTTCCGAGACCAGCGCGGAATCGAGATTTTTTGTCGCGCGCGCAACTCGCACGGCGTCGGAGTCTGGATAACGCAATTGCAGTCGATGATTGTCGGGCGTGATTTGAAACTCCACGTATCCGGCGCTTGAAGCGGGACGCAAAAAAATTTCGAACACATCGCCGAGCTCCCACGCGCGCTGGTTCAAAGCGGTCGCCTCGTTGAAAATATCCCCATCGAAAAGTTCGGCGAAAATCAGGATCGAATTTCCGCGCCAGCCCAGGCGCGCTTCGCCCGGTAGAAAGGCGGATTCCTCTTCGCTGAGCCACGCCTGGCGGAATCGCCATGACGGCGCAGATGAGAAGGCGCGGCGCACGCTCCCAACATCGGCGGAATCGAATTCGCCAACCGGACCGCAACCGACTTGCCGCGGCGGCTCAGTGCTTTTTGTTGCTCCAATCGTGCTTTGCATTCCTGTTTAAAATCTCTGCCAATCCGGCTTGTTGTCGTAAACCCAGCGATAATATTCGGCCCGTTTCAAACGGCTCGCAGCGGCTTCGTCCACAATCAGTTTCACATTCGGATGCATCTGAAGAATGGACGCGGGATTGTTCGCCGAAACCGGCCCTTCAACGGCAGCGGCAACAGCGCGCGCTTTCGCTTTTCCGAACGCAAGCATGACGCATTGACGCGCTTCCATGATTGTGCCCAGGCCCATCGTGATCACGTGTTGCGGAACTTTATCCACGTGACCGAAATGCCGCGCATTGTCCTGGCGCGTGCGTTGGGTGAGGGTTTTGATCCGCGTTCTGGATGCAAGCGACGAAGTGGGTTCGTTAAAGCCGATGTGGCCGTCGGTTCCAATGCCAAGCAATTGCAGATCGATTCCACCGGCGGCACGAATCTGTTTTTCATAACGCGCGCAGAATTTTGGAATGTCCTTCGTCATGCCGTCGGGAATATGCGCGTTCCTGGGCTGAATGTTGACGCGGCGAAACAGGTTCTCCCACATGAAATGGTGATAGGACTGCGGATGCGTCGGCGGAAGGCCAACGTATTCGTCGAGATTGAACGTGATGACATTCCGCCAGTTCAGTTTCATTCCCGCCAGCGTTTGATAAAGGAGCAGGGGCGTGCTGCCGGTTGCCAGGCCGAGAACCGCTTTGGACTTTTCGCGCAAGAGCCGGCTGACAATTCGGGCCGCGATGTCGGTTGCGGTCTGCGCGTCGGGTTGAATGATGATTTCCATGAAATCAAACGCGACCGAGCCGTTGTTGAATTTTCTGGCGAACGTCCGCCTGAAATTTTTCGATGAACCGGCACGTGTAATCCGCAATGTCCACCGACTCATCAAGCGCCAGCGGCGTCAGGTCCATTCCGAAAATCAATTGCGTCGCCTTGTCTGTGGCGTGTGAATTAAAAAAAGTCGCATTCGCGGAACGGCGTCCGGCGGTGGCGATGTCGTAACGTTTTCCTCCCGCAATCTGCGAATCGAAAACACCGTTCAAGGCCGCCGCGAGATTTTCGCGGCCGCTGACATCCATCAGAATTTTGTCGGCGTCCGGCAGCCAATCCAGATTTCGCCAGACTTCGCAGCCGATCACACGCTGTGGACGTTGCTCGCGCGGGAGTTCACGGATCGCTTCAATCGCGGCAATGGCCACGCCGATGTGTGTTTCGTGTTTGTCCGCGAGATTGTGCGTGTAGATGATTTCCGGGCGCGTCGCTGTGAGGATATTTTTCAGATCGTCGCGCAATCGCCGATCCGTCGCGCTCTTCACTGCGCTGCTGGGATAATCCAGTTGAATCATTACGCCGTAACGCCCTGTGGTCGCGGCGGCATTTTGTTCGCTGCGTCGAACCGCCATCATTTCAGCGTCGGTGAAATTCGCATACGAACCCGTGCGCGCGCTGCCGGAGCCGTTGGTGCAGGTCACTCCGCCGAAGAATTTTTTCGGATCCGCGAAACATTCGAGAATGCCGTGGAACGCCATGAATTCGAGATCGTCCTGATGCGCGCCAATGCCCAGATGTGTAATGCGCGAAAGCGCGTCGGCAACCGGTTTTTCGTCCGGCACAAAAATTTCCGCGGTTGATTGATGCAACTTCATATCTTTGAACCTTTGATCATCGGCAGACTGGCAGCGGCCACGGCCTGGCCAACCCGCCGGCTTTTCTCGTCCGGAACATGCAGCCGCACCCGTTGCGCGAGTTGCGGAAATTCCTTCCGCAAAATCTTTTCCGCCCGTTTTCGGATGAGGTCGCCGCCGTCGCCGGTCGTCACCCGGCCGAGAATCAGCAGATGCTCAAAATCATAAAAATCCGCGTACTGAGCAATCGCGTAACCGAGGTAAATGCCGATGGTTTCGTAAATTTTTGCAGCGCGTGAATCGCCTTCCGCCATGAGCTGCTGAACCGCTTTGAGGCGTTCGGGCAGATTCATCGCTTTCGGCAATGAAATTTTCGCCGCAGGCAGGAGCCGGTTGACTGCCTGTTGAGAAAAGTAGAGCGCGCCCACTCCGCGATCGCCGGACCACGGATCACTTTCCGCGGCGGGATTGCAATCCACCGGCGCAAATGCGAGTTCGTTCAGCCAGCCGGGAATGCGTCCGTTCAAATCCATGAACCCAGCCGCCTGGCTTGAGCCCATCGCAATGCCGAGCATTCCTTTGCGGCCCAATGACAGCGCGCCGGCCAGCGCGGTCACATCACCGTCGTTCATGACGACGACCGGAACGTTCCATTCCTGCTGAATGCGTTTGAAGATGCCGGCCGCTTTTGAAAAATTGCGTTTCGGAATCGCGCGCAGCAATGACGCCACCCGGATTTCATTGTCCACAATGATTCCCGCCGAGCTGCCGCCGATGGCATCCACGCGCGGCAGATGCGACGCGGCGCGATGCAATGCGGCGGAGAGATGATGATAATGATAATCGGGATTGGTCTGCTCGACCGGATTCCACGGCATTTCTTCCGTGAACACCGGTTTGCGATCAACGACCGCAGACACCTTGTAATCACTCGCGCCGAGATCGAATCCAATGCGGCAGCCATTCAAATGTCCGCCGGCGGCGGTTTGCATTTCTTTGCGCGCGGGAACTTTTTCCGGCCACATGATCGCGACCTGAAACGATTGGCCGTAAGCGCAGGCCATCATTTCACAATCAAACCGTCGCGCGCCGCGGAGTGAATAGGTTTTGCGGATGAATTCGCCGATGACCTTTGGCCCGCCGAAATGAAGTTTCCATCCGCCGCGCGACCAAAGCAGAAATTTCACGATCCGCTCGACGTAACGCAGCGTGACTGGATCCGCCTTGGGAAAAACATGCGTCTCGAACCGTGAAATCAAACCGTTCTCGCGTTCCAATCCCAGCACGAGGGGAACACCCTGACCGGATGCTTCAACAGCCTCGGTGTAACTGCGGTTGAACAGAATCGCCGGCTGAAAATCCGGATCGAGCGGACAGGAGATTTTTATGGGTGTGATCACAGGAATATTTCTCAGGCAGTGGCATTGGCTTCAGCGATTCCCAGCGGCCGCAGGGATTTCCACAATCCGCGGGTGAAATCCGGAATCGCGACCGGCACGCTGCCGCCCGCGACCGAACGCGTCGAAAGTTCGATGATGGAACTCCAGGCGGCGGCGTCATACACCACGCTGTCCGGTGTGTCGCCGCGACGAAGCGTGTCGAGCAATCGCCAGTTCATGACGAAATCCATTCCGCCATGTCCGCCGTCACGCGAACGTTCCCGCAGTTGTTGCCAAAGCGGATGAGTGAATTTCTGCCGCATGATTTCCATGTCCTTTTCCTCAAGCCATTCATGCGAACCGGACGCGCTGAGCCCAAGCGCTTTGGGATCATCGATCGCCAGGCGCGGCGGATAATCAAAGAATGTTCCGCCACTGCCGCAAACGGCATTGATGCGGCTGTAGGGACGCGGACTGACGACGTCGTGCTGGACCATAATCGTGCGGCCCAGTTCCGTTTTGATCAGCGAAGTATTCACGTCGCCGCAGATATATTTTTCGCGCGCGTGTTGTCCGCCGTTGGGTTGATGCGCATCGCGATAGCGGGTCAGCGCAAACTCGGGCGAACTGATGGAAACAAGAAATCGGAACTGATCACCGCGACCCACTCCCAGAGTTTGAGCCACCGGGCCGAGTCCGTGCGTGGGATAAAGATTGCCGTTCAATTGTGAATGATACGCGCGCCGCCATTCTCCTTCGCCGTTCAGATTGAAAAGAGTTCCGCGCAGATCGTGAATGTAAGCGCATTCGGCGTGGTTCAATTCGCCGAGAATTCCCTGGCGCGCCAGGTTCAGAACGAACAATTCATTTTCGCCGTAACAGCAGTTTTCCAGCATGACGCAATGACGCTGCGTGCGTTCGCTGGCATCCACCAACCGCCAGCAGTCATCAAGGGTCACCGCCGCCGCGACTTCCAGAAAGGCGTGTTTGCCGCGTTTCATCGAACGCAGCGCCATCGGCACATGCCAGTCCCAGGGCGTCGCAATATAGACCGCGTCGATGTCGTCGCGATCCACCATCTGTTCCCAGACGTGTTCCGTGCCGCTGTAAATCGCCGGACGTTTCCCGCGCTTTTTCTCACAGGCATCGGCGGCAGCCCGGGCGCGATCATCCCGCCAATCGCACACCGCAACCACATCCGCGAAGTCAATATTCAAACAGGCGTTCACGTGCGTCATGCCGCGATGCAATCCGATTACCGCCACGCGGACGCGCTCGAGCGGAGGCGTGGTCAGATCGTGAACGGGTTTTTGCCCGGCGGGACGTTTTGCATGAGGATCGCGCGCGGATTTCGATGTTTGCGCCGTCTCGACGTCTTCGGGGCGCGCGGTTGTGCAACCGCCGGACAACGCGGCAATTGAAGTGCCGACACCTGCCAACGCGGAGGTTTTCAGGAAATTGCGTCGTGAAAATTCAGAGTTGTTCATGGCCGAATCGTTATTTCTTTCCTTCAAAATGTTCTTCAATTTCTTCGAGCGTTTTGCCTTTCGTTTCGGGCAGGAAGAAAGTCGCGGTGACGAAATAAACCACTGTGAATCCGGCGAAGACGAAAAACATTGTGGAATAACCATAGCGCCCGACCGTCGGCAAAAACGTCGCGGCGATCGTCGTGGAAACGGCCTGATTGATCAGCAACGCGATGCTCATGCCTTGAGAGCGAATGCGCGTCGGCATCAGCTCGGACAAGGCCAGCCAGACACAAACGCCCGGTCCAATGGCAAAGAACGCCATGAACACAAAGAGAAATCCGGCAATCAGCCAGCCGCTTTTCGCGCTGGGAACTGGCGTGATCAGCGCATTCTCAATTTTCAACGGCGCGGTTTGCGCGGCGTCGAGATTCGCAAAAGGATTTGAGAAGAACGCGACGACCTTGTTCTTCGGAACGCAGTTTTCGCGCGTGATTTCAATCGGCTTCGCTGTCATGTCATCAGAACGAACGACTGAGGTGGCAGCGCGGAAATCGCCATATGAATAAATCACAATCAGCGAAGTGGCTTCGATGTTTTGATTTTCCGGGAGCAATGTCGCGGCATTCGTGGGGTTGAACGAAAGCGACAAGGTTTGATTCGTTGTCACCATGGACTGAACCGCTTCACGCGCATCGACGCGGCGTTTTTCGGTTTTCAGGAACATCGTTCCGGCGCAGATGAGCGAGACGATGATTCCGGCGCTGCCGAGCGACAGCAGAAATTTTCGGCCTTTGCGATCCACCAGCATTACGCCGCCAATCGTCATCAGAAAATTGACCAGCGTGAGAATCACATAACCGAGATGCGCGTGGCGGTCATCGAGTCCCGCCTGGATCAAAATCGTGGCGTTGTAGCCGATGATGGAATTGACGCCGGTGGCCTGGTTGCACGCGAGAATCACGCACGCCAGCACAAAGGGAATCACGTATTTTCGGCGCAGCAGCGATTCCTTGATTTTATTTCCAGTGGAACTTTTCGCTTCGGCCGCAGCCGTTTCCTGCATTTCCCGTAATTCACTTTCCGCCTGATCAATGGTGCGCGAACGCAGCAGCGCGGCGCGGGCGGCTTCGATATTTCCGCGGCGAAACAGCCAGCGCGGCGATTCCGCAACAATCAGGCTGCCGATGACGAATAAAATTCCCGGCGGCAACGAAACCCAGAAAATGCTGCGCCAGGCGGTGTCCTTGAACGCGAACAGTTTGTCCGCATCGCCCAGCTTCGCGACTTCATCGACGCGATTACTGAAATACAATCCAATCACCGCCGCCGCCACGATACCGAGCGTCAGCAGCCATTGGAAAATGCCGGTGCCTTTGCCGCGATTGGATGCGCCGAGACATTCCGCGAGATAAAGCGGAACCACAACGCCGATCAGTCCGGCGCTGATGCCTTGCAGCAATCGTCCAAAAACCAGCGCGCCATAGCCGTGCGCCAGCGCGATGATGGGAATGCTGACGACGAACAGAATTCCGCTGACGGCCATCAGTTTCTTTCGCCCGAATCGATCCGCGAGCAGGCCGGCGAAGAGCGTGGAAAATACACTTCCGAGCAGCACGGCGGCGACGATGAACGAAAGCTGGTCGGCGTCGAATCCCGAGGTTGCTTCCAGATACGGCAATGCGCCGGAAATGATTCCGACATCGACGCCGTAGAGCAAGCCGCCGAGACCGGCCACGAGCAGAAGAAAACGGTTGTAACCGCGTTTGTCTTTTTCCACCGCCGGATTTGCCGCCGCTGTGGGTTGAGTGTGACCAGTCATTTAGCGTGAGAACGATGGATTGAATGAAGTTGAAGTCCGGCAAGCGTTGCCTCGTAACGCAGATTTCCAAATCTGCTGTATCGCAGGTTTCTCAACCTGCGTGGCGGATTCTTTTGAAAGCGTTGGGATGATTCACGCTCAGTCGATTTGGAAATCGGCGATACAGCAGGTTGGGAAATCTGCGCTACGGACTCGGTTGTTGATTTTTCCAGGAGCATTGTCTGGCAGCGGCTTACGGGCAAATCATCGGGTTTCCAAGACCAAAACTTCAAAGGGCTTCAATTCAAACCGGTGCGATTCGCCGGCGGCGATGGTTATTTCGGCCTGCGCTTGATCCGCTTTCCACGGACTGCGCAGATGAAATGGTTTTTTTGCATTCGCCGGCAGTTCGAAATCGCGATCCGGTTCGAACGTGAAACGATTGGTTTTGTCATCCGGATTGCGCAGAACCACGATCGCTTTGCGCGGCGTCCAGGAAGCCCAGCCATACACTTCACCTTTGCCCGGATCGCCGCCGATCCAATGCGTATCGACCAGCACTTTCGTATTCGCGCGCGACCACTTCGCGGCTTCGGCGACGTCATCCCAGTTGCGTGCGTTCAAGAGGCGCGGTGTGAAATACATTTCCTGCAACTGCGTGCCGCTGCCGAAAAAGCTGTGAACTTCATCGGCGAAATCTGAATCGCTGGTGTCAGTCAATCGACTGGCGTTCGTGGCGTAAATCATTCCATGGAGCATCAAGGAATTGAGCGGATACAACGGGCCGCGTTGCACAACGTTGTTGTACGTCTGCTGATCGCGATACGTAATCCATTGCTGGCGCGCCGAACCTTTTCCATAAAAATCGTGATCCGCGCCGCCGCGCCAGGTTGAGTCCACATAGAGAAGCCAGAAAGGCGAGGGCCAGGTGCCGGTGGTTTCGTTGATGTAAATGTCCGGTTTCGCGGCGCGCAAATCTTCAACCAGCCGGAGCATGGCATCGCCGTCACGCGTCAGGCCGCTTTCACTCGCTTTCGCGCCGGCAGCGAGACCGTCGAACTTGAATTGATTGACGCCATATTTCTCCACCATTTCGAGGCAGATGTCGTGAAAGCGCTGATAGTATTTCGGGCCCGCGAGTGAGAAGCCGCTCGCGTTGGTTTCGTATCCGAACTGGGTTCCGTATTTCAAACGCTGCTGCCGCGCGACGTCGTAACCGCCGAAGGGCGATAGCCAGATGCCGATTCCGGAATTGAATTTCGCCGCCTCGGCTTTCAACGGCGCAAAGCCATTCGGAAAACCCTGATGAAATTTCCAAAGCGAAGTGTTGTCATCCCAACCGTCATCGAACAGAAACGAATCCATTTTCACACCGCGCTTTTTCACCAGCTCCAGCCCGAACTGATCAATGGCATCGAGGCTTTTGGCTTCATCGTATTTTTGTTTATCCCAGGCGATGTCGAACCACGAATTGTAGTGCAGGAACGGACGATATGGATGCACGCGTTCGCGTTCGATGTAAGCAAGAAATCCGCGGCGCAACTGACCTTCGGGCGTGGCGCCGATCACGCAGCTTTGCAGGAGCGTTTCGCCGGATTTCAGCACGGCATTGCGCAGAAAGCTGCAACGAACGGAATTTGCATCGACAGCGTTGCGTGCCATTGGATGTTCGTAACCAAGGAAAAATCGACCGGCGACGACCGGCGAACCATCCACGCTGCCCAGCGTTTTTGCGCCCGGAATTTTTTCATCGAGAAGAACAATCTCTTTCACGAGCACATCGTGGCCGATGGCACGCAGGGTGAGTTCTTCGCGAACGTAGCTGGAATTTTCGCGCAGAATCACGCGCCATTCGGCGGTAAGATTTTTTTCCGGCGCTGAGAATCGCGCGAGCAATTGTTTACCGGATTCGTGGCGGGAAAGGGTGGGGGAATGTCGATCACGTTTGAGCGATTCAATCTTCGGTTCACCGACCAGTTTGAAATCGGATGCTTTAAGAACCGTGCCGCCGCCGAGTTGAATTTCAAAACATTCGCCCGCCAGCGACAGTGACTCATGGCTCAATCGATCTTCAACCCGAGCGGGTCGAAGTTTGCCGTCGCCGACGTTCCATTGAAAACGGATATGTTCGTTTTCCAACCGTCCGCCGGTTCGGGCCGCGAACAATGTGGCGGCGTTCAGGAGAAGCGCGAGAAGAAGAGTGGTTTGAATTTTTCGCATCTGAATTTCGGTTGAATCCTTCGATGAGTGCGTGAGGCTGCGACTTTGCGGTGTGCGACGCTTTATTCCGAACGTTGAAATCAAAGACCTGCGCTCCGGCGTTTCGCAGAGATAATTACTTCGGATTGGCAATGTTTGCGGGCGGCGTCCAATTGACATGCCACTCGAGCGTCCAGAGATCCTTCAGCTTTTCCACGCTGGCATGGCCGTCCACAAAGGCGATGTTGATCGCGCCCGGCAGGTCGGAACTTGAAGTGATCTGCCGGGGAGCGCTGCCGGGCGAACGTCCACCGTGACGCGCAATTGTGAATCGCCCCATGTCGCCGCCGCCGGTTCCATTGTACAAATCTTTGGAGGGCCCCTGAGTTTCCCGCGGCCAGCCGTCCACCCACATCGCATCGCCAAAAAGCGGAGTCAATGATGCGTTCCGCACGGCCGATTCGGTGGCGAATTTCCAGGAATTGGGCGCGCCAAATAAATTGTTTTCGATGTAGGTGCCGCTGTATAACCAGCCGTTGAAACCGTAGCTTCCCTGATAAACCACGGTGCTCGTGCCGGTCCATTTCCACATCTGATCGCCGGTGCCATAAACTTTTGCCGGTGCCGACGGATCGGTGCGCGTGGAAACATTCGCTGCGCTCGGACAAACGCGCACCGCATCCACCTGCGCGTGATACGTCATGAGCGTTTCCATCCAGAGATTGTCCGCATCCTTCTTCGGCAGCGACTTGTTGTAATCACTCATGTACATCGCGTAAGAAACGGCCAGTTGTTTCAAATTGCTGACGCAATTGATGTCCTTCGCCTTGAGTTTCGCCCGTGACAAGGCGGGCAGAAGCATTGCGGCAAGAATCGCGATGATGGCAATCACCACCAGCAGTTCAATCAGCGTAAACGCGCGGTGATGATTTTTGTTTCCGCGACGCGCGGTTGGCAGGATTCGGTTCATACTTCAGAGATAAATGGTGCGGGCTGCTTTTGCCCGGCCTGCAACGAGCCAATCACGTTGCAGGCCAGGCGAAGGGCGTTTCAATGGGCCAGTCGGAAAAACCGGATGTTGTTGGTTGCCGGTATCACGTAGGGAGCGGTTGCGGTGACATTTTCCCAGGTGCCGGTTTCCAGCGAAGTCCGGGTCTGCAAGGTGCCGGGAGAATCCCAGATCACCGCGGCGTTTCCGCCCGGAACCGCGCTGATCGCCAGCGGTCCGATCGGCAATGGCGGCACCACAATTGAATCGCTGTTGGTGTAAGTCAGCAATCCTCCGTCGTAGGGCGCCTGATTGATCGGTTCGAACGCCGGGGTCATGCCCTGGAAGAGATAGGTGATTTCGTTGGTGGGGAAGACGAGAGTTCCATCCTGAAACGTGGCGTGGCGCGAGAAGCGGAATTCGAAATCACTTCCCGGAGCGGCCGGCAGACTCAGCCAGTTCAAACCGCTGATCGGTTTGCCGTCGTTGAACGATCCGTCTTTCTGCTGGTAACTGAAACCGCTTTGAATGAGCAGATCCGAACCGATTGCAGAATAGCCGGTGTTCGGATCGCCGTCCGTGTTGAAGAACATGTTCACGTAGGCGGGGAACTGGCCGGCGCTTGAAGGAATGTCGTGCCACAGCGTGACGCGGAAATAGTAATAGTCCGCGTCATTGAACATGTAGATGTCCTTGAAATCCGCCGCGCCATCCGAACCTTCGGGTCCACTGTAGATCGGCGTCACACCATCCCAATCAGCAAAGCTGCCATCAATGGTAATGGTTCGCGCAAAGGAAATCATCGCGCTGGTGGCGTTGCCGAACAGATCGTTCACGCCGTTGATATTGAGCGAATACAACGTTCCGAGTTCGAGTGCCGAACTTGTGGTGAGCGTCACTTCCGCTGCGTTTCCGGGATTAAGAGTTGCGGTCAGCACGTTGACTCCGTCGCTCAAGCTGTAATGAGCGGCATCGTTCGCCGTTGTCGGATCGAGCGGTTCAGAAAATTGAATCACAATTTGAGTCGAGGCCGCCGCGACATTGATTGGCGTCGCCGAAATTGTGTCGCGCAGAACCGTCAGAACCGCGGTGCGGCTGTTCGTGGAACCGGCGGGATTCGTGACGGTCACGTGATAATTTCCGCCATCCGTGAGACTGGCAGAAGCGACGGCCAACGAGGCATTCGTTGCGTCGGGAACGGCCGTCGCTCCGTGGAACCATTGATATTGCAACGGCGCTGAACCGGCCGCGGCGACGTTGAAGGTGAAGCTGCGTCCTTCGACAACCACCTGATCCGCGGGCAGCGCGGGATTCGTGAAAACAACCGGCGTGCTGCTCACCGAAAGCATTGCGGCGCGCGTGGTGTTGGTGGAAATCGCATTGGAAATGCGGAGGGAATAATTTCCGATGTCATTGGTCAGCACGACGGGAATCGTCAGCGTTGCATTCGTCGCGCCATTGACCGGATCGCCGTTCTTCAACCACTGATAGCTCAAGGGGCCGCTGCCGAGCACATCCGCCATGAAGGACACTGATTGCCCGGCGACCACGGATTTATTCGCCGGTAAATTGGTATCGACGATGACGATCGGAAATTCAGTGGCCGCGGTCAGCGTCAGTCCGAAAACCATATCCGCCGAACTGTCCGGCGCCTGATGCGTTTCGACTTCCAGGATATTGTCGCCGATGAACAAGGAATTCCCGGACAGGCCGAGGATTTCTGGTTGTCCCGGAGATGCGTTCGTGCCGCTGGCGACTGTGCTGAAAGCCACCGCGCCGGAAGGCATTCGCACGCGACGCACTTCCGCTCCATTGAGATAATAAACCGCGCCGTCGCTGAGATAGTTCGTGATCACAAATGCGAGGTTTGCGGTTTCGTAATCCCAATTGAAATGCGTGCGGAAGTAATAAGTGTTCGGGCCGCTCGCCAACGGCGTTTGAATTGCAGGATACGAACCCGGCGAAGGCGTGTAACCGAAAAGCGCGCTTCCCGAAGTCCAGGCACTGTCGTCGTAATCCGGCTGCAACCAATCCGTTCCAAGATCTGTTCCCGAAGCGTTGACCTGCCAGGAACTCGCGGAAGTGATCAGCGGCAGAGTTTCAGTGAGAACCGGCGCGGGAGTCGCGAAGGTGTAAGTCAATCCACCCACAGTTGGCGGCACCCATTCAATGTTCGCGAAGCTGGAATTATCGGATTCAAGCACGAACGCGATGGTGTCGCCGTTGAAAACCGGCGCATTGTCCGAATTGAACAACGCGTGCCTTGAAATGCGCAGTTCAAATTCGCTCGCGGGCGCGACAGGAGCGGTGAGCCAATCGAGACCGTTGACCGTTCCGTTGTTGAACGCGCCATTGCGTTCATCATAACCGCCGCCGCCCTGCAACAGCATTTCCGAGCCGATCAATGCGTGGGCGCTGAAGCCGGTCGCGGGATTGTTGTCCGTATCGATGAAAATATTTTGCAGATACGTGAAGGGATCGTCGGAACCGTAAATCGTGAAGCGGATGTAAAGATAGTCGTCGTCGTTCGCCACGTAGATGTCTTTGTAGGCGACAACTTCTGTCGTGTCCTGCTCCTGCGTGTACGCCAATGGAACTCCGGCCCAATCTCCAAACGAGCCGTCGATGGTGATGTGTTTATAGGTTCCGGCCAGTGCGCCACTGGTCAGCCCGGACGAAACAGCGGCCAGAATTGCCAGTCTTTTGAAGTCTCTGATTTTCATAACGGTTGGATGGATGTTTGACGTTGGGTTGGCGGTTTGCGGATCAGGCGAAGCATGGTGGAAATTCCCGGATAGGAATCCGTTCCCGACGAAGACCTCTGCGAAAAATTGTTTCAGCGGCCATAGGATGGGCGTGACCTTAAGCTGTCCGGCAAATGAATGTCAACATCTATTTATCACATGATAAATGCGGCTAAAATCGGAATACGTGAAATTGTGATAAACCGAAGTTGGAAAGGTTTTTGCGTGTTGAATCTGAATTTTTTGAACGGGGAAATCGATTCGTAATCCGGTAGCACAGCTCGCGCTGCGAGTTGTTGTCGCGAATGAATTCTTCGCGCTGTTGGTGGAGAGTTGAGCGTTTCCTCGACGGGCGCAGAACCAATGCGCCCGGGTTGCCGCAAGCGCGGCAACCGCTACCTTTCCAGTTTCGGAATATCAGCTTCGCGAAGGGGATTCGACGGAAGCATTTCGATGCGAAGAATCGCGAATCACCAGGCTGGGTTTCAGCACGACTTTTTGCGGCTTGGTGTCGGATTCCTCAATGCGTTCGACCAGAAACTGCCAGCCCGCCGCGCACATGGAAGCGACCGGTTGCACCAGCGTGGTGAGCGGGCATTCCAGATATTCTGTGTCCTGAATGCCGTCGCACCCGACCAACGCAATATCGTCCGGCACACGCAATTTCATATCGCACAACCCGCGATAAATGCCGATGGCCACGTCGTCGGAATGACAAAAAATTGCGTCCGGCTTGCCGTTGTCACGGATGTAATCCTGGATCAATTTGCGCGTGATAGGCCGCTGTTCTTCGGTGAGCGGATAGTAAATGAATTCCGGCTTCAGCTTGGCTTCGCGCATGGCCTGGACGTAACCCATTCGCCGCGCCGCGCCGGGGAAATTTTTCTGAACAAAGGTGGCATGCGCAATCCGGCGGAACCCGGAGCTGATCAAATGTTTCATCACCTCCAAAGTGCCGGCGAGCAGATCAATCTGAACGGCATCTGCGTTTTCGATGCAGTTCACGCCCATGCTGACAATCGGCACGCGCAGCGCCTGCGGCGTTTTCCGGTAAAGGCTCGCCTGATCCGGAGCGTCCACGACGATGATTCCATCCATCGGAACGTGCGAGAGCATTTGTTGATCTTTGGCAATGCTCACTTCGCTGACGATCAGTTCGTGTTTGGCGGCTTTGACGAGGCGGTTGAGTTCGCGCGCAACGTGCGTGTAATGCGTGGAAATCTGATCGGGAATCCACAAACCGATGATTCCGCTGCGGCCCTTTCGTAAAGCGCGGGCGTACGGGTTCGGGCGATAACCCATTTCTTCTGCTGCGGCCAGAATCCGTTCGCGGGATTCCTGGGAAATCTGCGGATAACCGGAGAGCGCGAATGTTACCAATTGGCGGGACACGCCGAGTTTTCGAGCGATTTGAGCCTGCGTCACCATGGGCGGTTTGTAACAGAAAGCCTCGCACTATCACAAGATAACAAACGTAGAACGCCCGCTTTTCGAGGGCGAATTTGTGAGAGCGAATCCCGCCCTCTCTTCCCGAATAGGAGGGCGGGATGAAGAGGTTTTTAGCCGAGTCCATGCAGTCGAAATGGGGAGCGCGCCCGCCTCTGGCGCAATCAGCCGCGCCCTCGCGGCTGATTTTGAGGCGTGGGATGTACGAACCGTTTGGTAATGGAGTGAGCCGCTATGTTCGGCGCGAGGGCGCGCCGAACTGCCGCCTAGGCGGCTGCGCTCCCCGAACGATGAACTGCATCGTTCCGGATTAGCTCAAAATTCTCTCTCCTTGATCCTTTCAGCGAATCGCTGCGGAGCGAGGGAATTGAAAACGGTGCGGGTGGTGACAAATTGCGTTTAACCGGGAAATCGGCTCGCCTTTTTCTTTGAAATCCAAAGCGATCCCCGCCAACATGCGCGTTCGATTTTGCCGCGCTCGGATGAGACGCCGCATCGAAATTTTTACATGAAACGCACGCATCATTGCAACGAACTCCGCCCGGCGCACATCGGGCAGATTGTCACTTTGTCCGGCTGGGTTCATTCCCGCCGCGATCTCGGCGGCCTCATCTTCATCGACATCCGCGACCGCGAAGGCCGCACGCAAACGATGTTCGATCCGTCCGATCTTTCGCCTGAAGTTTTTGAAAAAGCCGCGGCGCTGCGCAGCGAATGCGTTGTCAGCATCACCGGCAAAGTGCGCCAGCGTCCGGAAGGCACCAACAATTCGAAAATTCCGACCGGCGAAATCGAAGTCGTCGCGCAATCGTTTGAAGTGTTGAACATGGCAGACGTGCTTCCGTTCCCAGTCGATGATCCGGAAGTCGCAAACAAGGTGAACGAAGAACTGCGGCTGCAATATCGCTATCTCGATTTGCGCCGTCCGGAAATGGCGCGCAATCTGCGCGTGCGTTCCAAGGTCGCCATCGCCACGCGCCAGTTCATGGATGAACAAGGTTTTCTAGAAATCGAAACGCCGACGTTGTTCAAGTCCACGCCCGAAGGCGCGCGCGAGTTTCTCGTTCCGAACCGCCGCGAACCGGGAACGTTCTACGCGCTGCCGCAATCGCCGCAGCAGTTCAAACAGATTCTCATGGTCGCCGGCGTGGAAAAATATTTTCAGATCGCCCGTTGTTATCGCGATGAAGATTTGCGCGCGGACCGTCAGCCCGAGTTCACGCAGGTCGATATCGAAATGAGTTTCATCGATCGCGAAGATATTTATTCGCTGATCGAAGGTTTGTTGAAACGCGTCTGGAAAACGGCATTGAACATCGATGTTCCGACTCCGTTCAAGCGCATCAGTTTTGAAGAAGCGTTGAACCGTTTCGGCATCGACAAACCGGACACGCGATTCGGAATGGAACTGGTGGATTTCACGGAAGAGTTCAAGGCGAGCACGTTCAAAGTGTTCAGCGGCGCGATTGCGAACGGCGGCGTGGTGAAAGCCATGAACGCGAAAGGCATGGCCGGCGCAACGCAGGGCCAGATCGAGACGATGACTGAATACGCGAAGAGTTTCGGCGCGAAGGGGCTGGCTTACATCAAGGTTGAAAACGGCGAATGGAAATCGCCGATCGTAAAGTTTTTCAACGAAGCCGAAAAGCAGGCGCTGATTTCAAAGCTGAAGATCGAAGAAGGCGATTTGATTTTGTTTGCTGCGGATCAATGGCTGAACGCGTGTGAAATTCTCGGCAAGATTCGCCTCTACTGCGCGGAGGTTTTGAAAGGGCAGGGGAAGCTCACGATCGATCCGAACCAGTTTAATTTTCTGTGGGTGATTGAATTTCCGCTGCTCGGTTTTGATCGCGAACAGAACCGTTGGTATTCCAGCCATCATCCGTTCACCGCACCGGTGGCAGATGACATTCCGCTGCTCAAAGCTGATCCGAAAAAAGTTCGCGGCCAGCATTACGACATCGTTGTGAACGGCGTCGAACTCGGCGGTGGATCGATTCGTATTCATCAACCCAACGTGCAGAAAACGATCTTCGAAGATTTGCTGCAGATTCCGCCGGACATGGTCAAAGCACGATTCGGTTACATGTTGGAAGCGTTCAAATACGGCGCGCCTCCGCACGGCGGCATCGCGCTCGGCTTCGATCGTTTAATCGCAATCCTCTGCGGCACGCAAAGCATCCGCGACGTGATTGCGTTCCCGAAAACCGCCAAAGGCACCGACCTGATGACTGATTCACCCAGCACCGTTGAGCCGAAGCAGCTTCGTGATCTGCACATTGAGTTGAAGGTGAAGCAGCCGATGCCCGCGCCCGCACCAAAGGCGTGATTAATTTATAGCTATGGGATCACTGCTCTACGACTTCTTGACGGATAGCTTTCTGTTTGACCAGTCGGCTCGGGCTGATAGCTATTCAAAATGGAGTGATGAAGAGCTTCGGAAGGAGTTAACTCGTTACCGAGAATATGCGCTGGGTAATTTGGATAAACTCTCTTCGGAGATTGCTGGATCAGATTCGGGTCTTCGTGTTTTTCATCCCGATACGGGCGCGACAATTGAACTGCTGAAACAAACGGCTCTTTATGTCGACCAGGTTGTGGTGGCCGATCCACTATTCGAGAAAACTCACCAACCAAGCGCGGTCGGCAATGCGATGAATCAGTATCTTGGTTTCAGAAAACCGGAATTTGATCGCAAACGTCTTGTCCAGTCCGTTGCATTTCTTCAGGACGCAACCCCAATGGTTGCTGGCAATTTTCTTAAATTGTTGCCGACGACCTATTTTTCTGAACCGCCAGCACAGCCACCGATATACTATTCTGAAAACAATTACGAAGATGGCATTCCTGCTCCGATCTTGGGTTTTCTCAGGAGCAAGGCTCGCGTGTCATCGTTGGAACAAATTGGAAGTCACTGGGCTTCGCGTGGGGATTTTTATCCGTGTCGAGCAATTGACGTGATGTTTCCAGGCCATGAACGCGGCATGATGTATTATTTGTTCGAACAGGAAGTATTAAAGACGTATGAAGTTGGTGGCAATCAGATGGCTGAGTTTAGGCAATACCTCCCGAAAGAGCCGCCGAGCAAGGCCCAATTTGAATTATGGGTAAGCCAATCAATTAACCGCGCTGCAAACGCTGTCCTCAAAGAAACAATGCGAGAAGTGGATTTTGCAGTCAGTCATGCTTCCAATCTTCTGACAAAATCTCCTTTCAAGGCAGAGTTGCTTAATGCGCAATTTGAGATCGAAAAGTCAGTCCAAAATGAAGCTTTGAATTCTTTCTTCGAAATGAAGCTGCCATTTCTTGATGGGGTTAGCGCTAATGCGATCATGGAAGTTAGGCTAAACGATGGTCAGGCATTTCAAAATTTCCGAACAGAACTTGAAAAACAGTTGCGCGAACTTCGGACGATCAAAGATCCGGAAGTGTTGCGCTTGAAAAAGGAGAATCTTGTTCACGAATTGTCCGAAACACAGGTTCGTGTCGTCGGGCAGAAAATGCACTTTCTAAAGAAAAAATTGTTTGTGGATGCATCTTTGATGTTCGGTGGATTAATCGGAAGTGTGCAATCCGGTGGATGGAGTTTGTTGGCATCGGCGTTAGCGGTTGCAAAGGGATACCAAACCGTTCAGGAATACCATCAAAGCAAGCAACAGAATCCAGCGTTCTTTCTTTGGAAGGTTCTAAATAAATAATAAAGAAGGCGGGGCGTCATCGACTTTTGAACATGGCGTCGTCGAGGGCGGAGCGGAGGCGTTCCCAGTCGGGTGGGGTTTCTGGCGTGGGATGAAGTTGTTCCATGGCCTGCCTTTCGCGTTCGGTGCGGCGCGTCTCTTTGCGATACAAATCGCGCGCGGCAAATCTGGTGGCGCGATATAACCAGCCCACGAGACTGGCCTCGGCATTCAAGCCAGCGCTCAGGTTGCGAGCTTTCCGGGCGAGATCGGTGAAAACATTTTGGATCACATCGCGCGCGAGATCAGGAGAATAGACTTGTCGCAGAGCGGCGGAGTAAACGAGGTCGATATGGCGCGTGACGATTTCTGCAAAGGCGGATTCCTTTCCTAGTTCAGAATAATCCCGGAGCAATTGAGCGTCGGATCGCGGCTGCATCTCAATCATTAAACAGCCGTCACCTGAAAAATCCGACAAAGTATTTTTGCCAGTCGGGTTGAGAAACAATATGATCGAGCTGTTTTACGGAGTCGGGAAGCCGGTCAGTTTGAGGAAAAACTGGTGGCAGGACCCGGAATCGAACCGGGGACACAAGGATTTTCAGTCCTCTGCTCTACCAACTGAGCTATCCTGCCAGCACCAAGGGCGCACATTGAAACGGCGTTTGCCTCGAATGGCAAGAGCGTTTTCGATTTCAACGCCATTTTCTCGCGAAAAAGTTCCTTGCCGATCGCAGTTTGTCAAAAGGGCTTCTGTGCTCCTTTCTCCGCAATTGCACAATGCCCGAAGTCCATCGCCGTGTGGCACAGTTCTGCGGTGTCCGTGCGATTGCGGCGTTGACCTCGATTCAATGATGGAAATAATTCCCCAAACCCAAAGCACAATGAACCATCTCCCTTGTTTCAGAAGAAGGGGCGTTTTCCGTCTCAATCGGATTTCCAGCGGCATTGCAAAAATTGCCCTGCTCACGCCTTGTCTATTTTGCGAACCCACCTTGGGCGACACGGTCACCTGGACCAACAAACAGGGCGGCGATTGGTTCAATGCCATCAATTGGTCGCCGAATCAGGTGCCCGGCGCGAACGCGACCGCGATCGTTGAAATTTCAGCCACGATCACCAACTCGGCGCCGATCACTGTCAGCAATTTCAATTTCGCCGGCGGAACGTTGCGCGCGAATCCTGTGTTGACTGTGACCGGCGAGATGAAATGGAACGGCGGCACGATTCAAAACGGATCGATTCTCAACATCGCTCCCGGCGCAATGTTGATGCTGACGAACAATGCCACGCGCGATCTGGTGAATGTCACATTGAACAATTCCGGCACCGTATTTTGGTCTGATGGTTCGATTCGAGCTGGAAATGGAACCGTCATTAACAATGCGGGATTGTGGCGCGCGGAAAGCAATGACTCGCTCAACGGCAGCGTGCTGGGCGGCAGTTCGTGGTTCACAAATTCCGGAACGTTTCGAAAGACAGTCGGCACGGGAACAACTTCTCTGACGGGAATTTCAGTTCACAACACGGGCCTGTTTGAAATTCAGACCGGAACCATAAATCTCGCCGGCGGTTTGACCGGTAATGGAAATTTCAACGGCATTGGAACTGTTCAATTGAGCGGCGCGATCAACGCCACAATCAACGGCGTTGCGAATTGGTCCGGCGGAAGCATAGGCAACGATTCCACACTGGCGATCAACGGAACCGTGAACTGGTCGGGCGGCAGCATCAACAGTGGTTCCATTCTGACCGTGACACCCGGCGCGATCTTGATCTTCAGCGGCGGCACGCATGATCTTCCGGGGACGACTTTGGAAAATTTCGGAACGGTGATCTGGACGCAGGGATCGCTTCGAGGCGGAAATGGAACCGCCATCAACAATTCGGGTTTGTGGCGCGTTGAAGGTGATGACGCGTTCAACGGCGCGGTGCTTGGCGGCACTTCATTTTTCACAAACACCGGAACTTTCCGGAAAATCATCGACACGGGCACAACCACTTTTTCCGGCGTTGCAGTTCACAATACCGGCTTGATCGATGTCCAGTCCGGTATCGTGAATCTCGGTGGCGGTCTGAGCGGCAGTGGAAATTACGATGGCACCGGCGCGATTCAACTGAGCGGACTGGTTAACGCGACGATGAGCGGCACGGCCAACTGGTCCGGCGGAAATATCAGCAGCGATTCCTCGCTTGCCATTGCCGGAACCGTGAATTGGCTCGGCGGAACCGTGAACAGTGGTTCCACGTTGTCGGTGGTCCCGGGTGGAACGCTGATTCTGAGCGGTGGCACACACGATTTTCCGGGAACGACTTTGAACAACGCTGGATCGGTTTTGTGGACCGGCGGTTCATTGCGCGGTGGGAATGGAACAGCGGTGAACAACGTCGGCGTCTGGACCATTCAAGGTAACAACAGCTTCAGCGGCACGGTCTTTGGCGGCAGTTCTGCCTTCACCAATTCCGGAGTGCTGCGCAAAACGGCGGTCACGGGAACGACCACTTTTTCCGCGGTTCCATTGCACAACACTGGAACAATCGATGTGCAGTCGGGAACATTGAATCTGAACAGCGCGCTGACCGGTGCGGGCGAATTCAGCGGCGCCGGATTTCTTCAATTGAATGGCTTCGTCAACATCGTCGCGAGCGGAAGCCTGAATTGGTCGGGTGGTTCGGTGACGGCCGGGTCTTCCCTCACGTTGGCGACGAACAGCACGTTGAACCTTCTCGGTGGCACGCACGATTTTCCGGGAAGCACACTGAATAATTTTGGCTCAGTCATCTGGAGCGATGGTTCGGTGCGAGGCGGGCAGGGGACAGTCGTCAACAATTTTGGCGTTTGGCTGGCGCGCAGCGATGACAGTTTCAGCGGCGCAGTTTTCGGCGGCGCGTCCTCCTTCACGAATTCCGGAATTTTTCGAAAGGCGATGGCGCCCGGCAAATCGGATTATTCTGCCACGCCGATGCACAACGTCGGAACCATTGATGTGCAAAGCGGGACGGTCAATTTCCAGGATGGACTGACCGGCAATGGGTTTTTCAGCGGCGCGGGATTTCTGCAATTCGGCGGAATGATTGACGCCGTCGTGAACGGCACGATGAATTGGTACGCCACCAGTGGAACAACTTCCGGTTCGGTTCTGACCGTTGCAACCAACAGCACGTTGAACATTGTTGGTGGAACTCATGATTTTCCGGGTTCGACCTTGAACAACTTCGGCCTCGTAAACTGGACCAATGGTGCGATCCGCGGCGGATTGGGAACGCTGATTCGCAACGCGGGCCAATGGACGCTGCGGAGCGATGATTCGTTTTCAGGAACAACATTCGGGGGCACATCGACATTCACGAATTCAGGCACGCTGCGCAAAATCGAATCCACCGGCGTTTCCACGTTGACCGCCGCTTTTTACAATAGCGGAACGATTGATCTGCAGAGCGGCAGAATTTCTTTCAATGGAACCGCGCTTCAGAGCGCAGGCGAATTCGGATTGAACGGCGGCAGCGTTACGTTCTCGGAACCGTTTGAAATGCGCGGCGGATTACTCTGGGGCACCAATTCCATTTCCGGAACAGTGACCAACAATGGAATCATCAAACCCGGTGGCGATGCTGCCGGGCTTTTGACGATTTCCGGCAGCTACATTCAAACCGCGCAAGGTCGGCTGGATCTCCAACTTGGCGGAACCAATGCCGGCGTGAATTATGATCGTCTGGCCGTGAGTGGCGCAGCGCGGTTCGATGGCGCGATGGATTTGACTTTGCTGGATCCATTCTTTCCGGCGGAGTCGGAAGCATTTCGCGTGATCACATTCGGATCGTTCACTGGTGATTTCGCGAATGTCGAAGGCCTCGTGATTTCCACGAATCTCGCGTTGCAGGCGAACTATTCCGCCAATGCGCTGGACCTGATCGCTGTTGCCACCAATGCCCTGGCGGTCGGACCGAAAATCATCGCGCAACCGCAGAGCGTAACGATCATCAACGGGCAGACAGCGACCTTCAATGTCACGGCGTCGGGAACACGTCCGCTGCATTATCAATGGCAGTTCAATGGAAACAATCTGCCCGGTGAAACGGGCGTGAAACTCACTCTCGCCAATGCGCAAACCAATGCCACGGGTGAATACCGTGTTGTCATTACCAACACCGCCAATGCCGTGACGAGCAGCATTGCGACGCTGCTGGTTCGGCCGGTTTCCGATCTGGTGATTACCGACGTCGCAAATCCCACCAACGGCTTCGGCGCGCAGCCTGTGACCTTTACCTGGCGAACACTCAATCAGGGAAGCCAGAGCGCCATCGCGCCGTGGATCGAAACCGTCGGGCTTTCTTCCAATCCGACCGGAATTCCAGCGACGACCATTTCCACAATCAGCGCGAACACGAGCCTTGCTTCGGGTCAATCGATTGTTCGAACGCAGTCGGTGATTTTACCCGGCGGATGGGATGGAACCTATTACGTCGTGTGGCGTGCGGATGCGAACAATCAGGTCGTTGAAGAAGATAATGAAGCGAACAACCTGACGGTTTCATCCGCGCCCATCACCATTCATTCGCCGGATCTGCGGTTGGCCTCGGTCGCGGTTTCGGCATCGGCGCAGTTTGGTGAATCTGTTTCTGTTTCCTGGATTGTGACCAACAACAGCGCATCGCCTGTGTTTTCACCGTGGTCGGATCGCGTTTTTCTCAGCGCGGTTTCCAACAGTCTTTCCGGCGCAACGTTTTTGGGAACAGCGAATCTCACGGATGTTCCGCTCGCCGCAGGTGCGACGGCAACAAACAGTGCGAACATCGCGATGCCGCTGGCGCAGAATCTGACGGCGGGAAATTACTTCATCGTGATCGCCGCGGATTACGCGAATGCCATCGCAGAAACGAACGAAAACAACAATCTCCTGAGCGCGCCGATTTCACTGAGCTTTCCGCCGCTTCCAGATCTGGCTGTGGGAAACATCGTTGCGCCGGCTGACACGCAACCTGGAGCGACAGTTCCCGTTTCCTGGAGCATCACCAATCGCGGGAATTTTTTCGCGAACGGCATCTGGTCGGAAACGGTGTTGCTCGCGACCAATAACTCGGGTGGCGGCGCGATTGAACTCGCCACTTTTGCGTTTACAAATTTGTTGGATGCGGACGGCGTTCTGACGCGCACACAATCGGTGACGATTCCTTTGACCAGTCCACTCGGCAACACGTGGTTCGCGGTTCAGACCGACAGCCGGAATGATCTGATCGAACAATCCAAAACAAACAATTTTGCAACCGCGACGAATGCCACGCTGATTCCTGCGGTGCTGACGCTGCAACTTTCCGCGAATCAAGTAACAGAAACCGGCGCTTCGTTTTTGGGAATCGTCACCCGGAATGGCAGTCGCGCTTCGCCGCTGACGGTCGATCTTACCAACGACAGTCCCGGCGAACTGACTTTGCCTGCGCAATTGACGATTGCGGCGGGTCAGAGTTCCGCGGTGTTCAGTGTTTCTCCGGTTCACGATGGAATTGTCGATGGGCCGAAAGTGGCGGCCATCAGTGTCGGCGCTTTGAATTTTTCCTCCGCCAGTGCGCAGGTCACTGTTCTCGATTCAGATCGCGCGAATCTTTCAATCATGTTTGAAACCAATTCAGTTCGCGAAGGTTTCACCGTCGCGGCAACAGTGCGTCGTGATTCGCTCACGAATCTTGATCTTGTCGTAACGCTGGGCAGTTCGAATCCCGGGCGGCTCATGGTTCCGTCCCAGGTGATTATTCCTGCCGGCGAATTTTCAGCCACGTTCGCTGTGCTGGCCGTGGATAATTCGGTCGTGCAACTTCCAGCCGATTACACGGTCAGCGCGCTGGCGGATAATTACAATTCCGCATCCGCCGCAATCACTGTGCTCGACGACGACCTGCCGGAGATTTTGTTAACCCTCGCTTCCACAAACATCAGCGAAAATGCCGGACCGCAGGCAACGATTGGAATGGTGCAACGCTCGCCCGTCACGGACGCGTCGATTTACGTCGAACTCGAAAGCAGTGATCCGGGTTCGCTGCTGGTTCCATCGGTCGTGATGATTCCAGCGGGCGAATCCACGGCGAGTTTCAATGTCGCGGCGGTGGATAACAATTCCATCGAGGGTTTACGCGAAGTCCAAATTCGAAGCTGGGTGAAAACTTCGTCACTCGGCGCGCGGGCAGGGGAAGGGCCTTCGGTTCTTGTTTCGGTGAATGACGACGACGGGCCGGCATTGGAATTGAGCCTGGCAAAAACGGTTCTGGCGGAAGGCTTGAATCCGGCCACGACCGCAACCGTTTCGCGCAACTCCCAGACAAACGGGGCGCTGATGGTGAATCTGAGTTCAAGCGATGTGAACGAAGCCATCGTGTCGTCGAGTGTGACGATTCCCGCCGGCGCGATTTCGACCACGTTCGAAATTGCGACTCTCGATGATCACATTTCGGATGGAAGCAAAAACGTGAGTATCACTGCGAGCGCATCCGGTTTTGCCAGCGCCACAACCGCGTTCACGGTCACCGATGTGAATCTGCCCGATCTCGTCATTGCGGCGGTTTCCGCGCCATCGAACGCCGTGACTGAAACGTTCGTGAATCTCGGTTACACGATTCGGAATCAAGGTCCGGGAAACATGGCGTCCAACACAATTGTGCAGCGGATTTATCTTTCGCCCACGCCAGTGCCGGGCGGTGAACTGATGGGCGAATACAGTTTCAACGGTCCGCTGCCGGCGGGTTCGCAATTCGGACAGTCGTTCGCGGTGCGCGCGCCACAGATTCCGGGTGATTACTGGATTGTGATTGAAACGGATGTTTCGAACGCGGTTGAAGAAATTCTGGAAAACAACAACACGCGAATTTCGTCGATGCCGCTGTATCTGATCGCGGCGTACGACGCGGTGGTTTCCACAACGCTCGAATCCGCCGCCGCCAACACGCCGGTGCCATTGACCGGACACGCCTTCAAACCCGGCAACGCGCCCGCGCCATTCGTGCCGGTGAACATTCATCTGAACGTGCGCGGAACGCATCGGGTGATTTCTGCAATCACGGATGGTTCCGGAAATTTTTCCACGACCTGGCAACCGTTGCCGGGTGAAGCGGGCTTTTATGAAATCGGCGCCGCGCATCCGGGTTACACCAACGCTCCCGCGCAGGACAGTTTTTCGCTGTATGGAATGCACGCGATGCCAGGCTCGGTTGCGCTGACACTTTCCGGTTCCGGCTCAGTGACCGGCGCGGTGCAGATTGTAAACTCCGGAGATCTGGCGTTGAGTGGAGTTGCGGCGCAGGTGTTGAACGTCCCGGCGAATCTGAATTTCAATGTTTCACTCGCGAACGATGCCATCAGTGGACTCGCTGCGGATGAATTGTCTTACTCGATTCAATCCACCGACGGATTAACGGGTTCAGGAACAGTGATCGTGCGGCTGACCAGCGCGGAAGGCGCAACGCTGGACGTGCCGTTTTCCATTAATGTTAAACCGCTGATTTCGCAACTGGCGGTTGAACCCGCGCAGTTGGTTCGCGGAATTAAACGTGGCGAGCAGTCGTTTGCGTCACTGACAATCACCAACATTGGCGGCGCAGTCAGCGGACCGATCACGGTTTCGCTGCCGGCGATTTCCTGGATTCATTTCGCTTCAATCAATCCATTGCCGTCATTGAATCCAGGTGAAAGCGCTACGGTTGTATTGCAACTGACGCCGCCCGCCGATGCGCCGCTCGGAGTTGTTTCCGGAAATATTTTGCTGAGCACGGCGGACGGAAATTCCAGCGTGCCGTTTGAATTCCGTGTGTTGTCGGAGGCGAAAGGCGATTTCCGAATGACCGCGGTGGATGAATTCACCTATTACGCCGCGGGCGCTCCACCGTTGACGAATGCGACTGCGACCCTGCGGGATGCGGTGAGCGGAAATGTGATTACGAATGGCGTGACCGACGCGAACGGCGAATGGCGCGTGTCGCAATTGCCGGAAGGTTATTACGAACTTGAAGTCACGGCGGAAAAACATTCGGCGTATCGCGGCACGCATTTGTTACTCGGTGGCGTCACGAATGAAGTTTCAGCGTTTCTGTCGCGAGAGACGGTTCGTTACACCTGGACCGTGGTGCCGACGGAAGTTGAAGATCGCTATCGGATTGTCGTTGAAACGGAGTTTGAAGCCAATGTTCCCGCGCCGGTGGTGACGATCACACCCTCGGTCATCGATCTCGCCGACATGCCCGGCGATGAATGGCAGGTGAATCTGACGGTGGAAAATCACGGTTTGATTGCCGCGCAGGATTTTGAACTGCAATTCGACGAACATCCGGACGTCACGTTCGAACCGCTGGTATCAAGCCTCGGAACTTTGCCGCCGAAGAGTTCGTTTGTCGTTCCGTTGACGATTCGTCGCGGCACTGGAATTGGTTTGCGCGCGAAAGGCATTGCGGCCGCTGCGGCGGCTTCGTCGGGGCCGTGTTTTGCGGTGGGGCGCGGCGTGGATCATTTCCAATGCGGACCGTATTTCAATGTTCAGGTCGCGACGATCAATTTCCCCAATGCCGGACAATGCATCTGGGACGCGATTCCACCGATCAGCGTGGGCTGGGTGCCGGGTTCCGGTGTGGTGTTGCCGCCGCCGCTTCCGCCGCATTGTGTAGGTGATTGTGGAGGACCGGGAATTCCCGGCAGTTGGACTACAGGTTCCGGTGGTGGTGATGGACGGCTGTTGAGCCTGTTGCTTGCCGCGGTTTACAAGAGCATTCCCGCACTGGCGGTTCCGAATCCCTGCGATCCGGAATGTCTCAAGAA
Source organism: Verrucomicrobiia bacterium (assembly GCA_035765675.1). Taxonomy (GTDB): domain Bacteria; phylum Verrucomicrobiota; class Verrucomicrobiia; order Limisphaerales; family DASXHY01; genus DASXHY01. The sequence goes on along the minus strand of DASTXC010000030.1, from coordinate 12,954 downwards.
ACTGATTCCCGCTTTGATCGAATGTCTCCCCTTGCCGGAGGTGCCTTCCCTGGAGCCGAACGAATGCGTCAAAGCTTTTTCGGCGTGCCAGAACAATGCCGGCGCACCGACGGATGAGGCGGCGGTGGGCTGCCTGAGCGGCGGGCTGAATTGCGCCATTGAAAAAGGATTGGAAAAGTTTCCGGTACTCGATTGCGTGAAGAAAATCCTGGAAGCCTGTGCGCCGGAGGAAGAGGAACGGCCCGCAGCTTCGTCTCTCGTTCGCGCCCGTCGCGCTGCGAAAACATTCTCCGGACCTTACGCCGGATTGCTCGGCACTTTGCAAACACGCGTCGATCGCATTCTCGCGGTGCAGGAGTATTACACTTATTTCTACGGTGATCTCGCGTGGTCGGACAGTGAGGATCCTGAAGCTGTGAAAGTTTTCCTGGCGGAATTCGGCGCGCGCACGGACGCGGCTTCGGATTCAGGAACCACGGTTTCCGCTGCGGAACTTTCATCATTGCTGGCGCTGCCTTTCCCGGCGGGGATTACATCGGTGGATGTGAATCATCTCGTTGAACGCTGGAATCGCACGATGACTTATTGGCAGGCCGGCATCTTCAACCTCGCGCAGGTGCCTGCCGGAAATTCCACAGACTTCATTGCGCTGGATCAGATGAATGCGATCTCTTCGCTCGCAGCCAATGCGATTACCGAAAGTGAAGCGGAAGGTTTTACCTCGCTCGCCGCGGGCGTGAATGCTGCCACGGCGGAAATTGCCGACGTTTTGAATTCCGGCACGGGCGGCACCTGCGCGAAAGTGAAACTGCGATTGAATCAGGACGCGGTACTCAGTCGTGATGCGTTCCGAGCCACGCTGGAAATTGAAAACACGGAAGGCCAGGCGTTGGAAAATGTTTTTGTCACGCTCGGAGTCGTGGACGCCGCGGGCAATGATGCTTCGGCGTTGTTTGGAATTCGCGCGCCGGAATTGACGGGTATCAGCGGCACGAACGGGAGCGGAACTCTGGCAAATGGAAGCGCGGGGCAGATGGCGTGGACACTGATTCCAACCGTGGACGCGGCGGATGCCGGTCCCACACGCTATTTCGTTTCCGGCGGTTTGAATTATGTCGTGGATGGAAATGCCGTTTCGATTCCGTTGTCTCCGGCGGCGATCACGGTCTATCCCTCGCCGCGCCTCACGTTGCAATATTTTCATCAACGCGATGTGTTCAGCGACGATCCCTACACGGACGAGATTGAGCCGGCGGTTCCATTCACGCTCGGTGTAATGGTGAAAAACAACGGGTTGGGAACCGCCCGGGATTTTCGCATCGAATCCGCGCAGCCGCAGATTGTGGAGAATGAAAAAGGATTGCTCATCGATTTCAAAATCATTGCGACAGAAGTGGCGGGAAAAAATCTTCAGCCCACACTCATGGCTGATTTTGGCGATCTCGGTCCGGAAACGAACGCCATCGCGCGCTGGCTGATGACCTCCACGCTTCAGGGATTATTCATCGATTACAAAGCGAGCTTCGAACACGTTGATGATCTGGGGAATTCCAAGCTCTCGCTGATCGACGACGTCAGCATTCACGAACTGGTTCACGCAGTGAATGCGACCGGCGCGTTTGAAGATCATCGGCCCGATTTTCTGGTGAACGACGTTCCTGATCCGCGCGATTATCCCGACACGCTTTACCTCAGCGATGGTTCAACGAATTCGGTGGAAGTGGTCACCAACGGCGTCGTCACTGGAAATCTCACGTCCGAAAATCTGGAAATCCAGCTCGACGCTCCAGTGCCCGGAGGCTGGGTTTATTTGCGCGTGCCCGATCCCGCGGACGGCCAGTATCAATTGGTTTCCGTGATTCGCTCCGACAGCGTCGTAGTGCCGATCGAATCAAACGTGTGGATCACGGATCGCACGTTCCCTGGTCTTGGCAAAAAGCCGGTTCGTGAAAACATTCTTCATCTGCTCGACTACAACAGCACGGGAAGTTACACGCTGATTTATGGGTTGAAGCCGGAACTGGATGTCATTCCGCCGATCAGTCAGGTGAACGCGTTGCCGTTGGAAAGTTCCACGGTGATTGCGTTGCATTGGTCGGGCGAGGATGACAGCAGCGGCGTGGCGGCTTTCGATATTTACGTCAGTGAAAACGGCGGGCCGTTTCAACGCTGGCTGGCAAATGCGGTGAACACCAGCGCGGTTTATGAAGGTGTTTTCGGAAACACTTACGCATTTTACAGCGTGGCGACGGATCAGAGCGGCAACCGCGAATCCGCGCCGTCCTCTCCCGATGCAACGACAACCGTGGCGCGAACGAATCATCCGCCCGTGATTGCCGCGATTAGCAATCGAACCCTTCTGGAAGGCGAAACACTTTCGCTGACCGCAAACACTTCTGATCCGGATGCCGACGCCATCACGTTCGCGCTGGGCGCAGGCGCGCCGGCAGGTGTTCAAATCCATTCTCAAAATGGTTTATTGACCTGGTCCACGGGCGAAGGACATGGGCCGGGCACGAATCTGATTTCGATTATTGTGCGCGATAACGGGCTGCCGCAGCTCAGCGCGACGCAGACTTTTCAGGTGATTGTGCTGGAGGACAATCAACGGCCCACGCTCGCGGCGATTCCGGATTTGACGATTTCCGAAGGTTCGTTGCTGATGCTGACCAACGTGGCGAGCGATCTGGATTTGCCAGCGCAAAAGCTGAGTTTTTCACTCGAAAACGGCGCGCCGACCGGAGCTTCCATCAATGCGAAATCAGGAGTTCTGACCTGGGAACCGTCAGGACTTCAAGGCGGCTCGACGTATTCAATCACGGTGAAAGTCACAGATGACGGCCAGCCGCCGATGAGCGCGAGCCGGACGTTTTCTGTGCAGGTTGTGGATACGCATCCCGATCTTGTCTTTGATATTGGAACGACACAGTTGCTCGCGGGAGCCACTGCGGCAATTCCGCTGGTGCTTTCGACGGGTGCGGATGTGACCAATGTTACCATGCTATTGAACGTGAGCGGAGATCGGTTAACTGACCTTGCTCTTACGGATCTCGCGACGGAACTGGCATTTGCGGAAATTCAATCGGCCGGCAGCAATCGCTATCAACTGCGCTTCAGCAGCCTGCCAAACAGCCTCCTCCAGGGAGATCGATCGATTGCGCAACTCGCGTTTGGAACGACGGCGAATTCAGATTCGGAAATTGTTCATCTTTCAGGCGAAGGATTGGTCGGGAAATCCGCATCGTCAGTGACGCCGCTCAACGGAGTCGCACATGCCGGACGGATATTTGTCCTGGGCGAGAAACCGATTCTCGATGTGGCAACAGCCACGAACCATTTTGCAGCGCTGACGATCTACGGTTTGCCTGGAAAACGTTATTCGCTGGAAAAATTTTCCACACTCGGCGGAACCAACGAGCCAACCGTTGCCAGCGTTTTCATTCTGGACAACTTGAAAACCGAGTTGCCCTGGATCGCGATGGATCAACCGATGGAATTTTTCCGAGCCCGGCGGCTTCCTGAAAGCGAACTCGTGCTGCGTTCACAAGCGGGCGCCGTCACAATCGATTGGCCGTTGGAATGCGCGGATTGTGTTCTGGAGCAAAGTTCGTCGCTGGGTTCAACCGCCGTGTGGACGCCTGCTGAAGTTACGCCCACGCTGGTGAATGGTCGCTGGCAGGTGAATCTTCCGGCAACGCCCGAGCCGCGATTCTATCGTTTGATTCTGCCGCGGTAGTACGCGCGGCACCTGCCGAAATGAGAGGGCAGCCTGCTGATTGCAGGAGCGCGGAAGTTTTTCCACGCTCCTGCAAAATGTTCGACGCACGGGGCGTTACTTCGTCTTGGGTCCGGAGCGCAGGCTCTTGATGGCTTCCGGCGTTTTGTAATGCCGTTTCAATCCGAGTTCACTCAGCATTCCGGCCGGAACGCGTGAGATAAATTCCGGAAAGCTGCGCTCAACGCGATCGCGAATCAATTTCTGTCCGGTCTTCGACGCCCAGAATTCCTCTTCGATTTTCGAAAGCGCAATGCCGGCCTCATCCGGAGACAGGTTTTCGCGCTTGGCAAGCATCCACACGAGTTCCTTATCGCCGGGCATGCAGACGGGGAAGGGAACGAACTTCAATGTGATTTCCTGTTCGCCGTCATCTTCCTTGCCGAGATTCGGATTCACTTTGATTTCGCCGGTGAACTGCGCGCCATCGGTGAGCGCGACTTCAACCGTCAAAGTTTTTTCTTTCTTGTCCGCTTTCACCGTGACGTCGCCATCGCCAAAAGCCGCGTTGAGCTGTTGCTTGACGTCTTCAATGCTCTTGGGTTCGAGGTCGGGCAATTCGACTTTCTGACAGAATTTTTCGAACGCGGTGACGCGGGCGGTCGCTTTGAGTTCGGATTCAATCGCGCCATAAATTTTATCGGCCAGTTTGGGATCGTGCGTGGCTTTCGGCAAAACGCGTTTCAGGAGTTCAAGCAGTTGGGCTTCCGTGGCTTTGGCTGGTTTCTTCGTTTCTTTTTTCATTCGGATAAATTCGGGTTCGATGTTGTGCCAGAGCGGAGCGTCCAGCGCAAACGATTTGAAAGTGATCGGAAATTTTTCGCCAATTTCCACAATACGTCTGGCAAAATATTGCTTCAACCCAACTGGCGTTTATCCCACAATTCCGCCCACTATGAATTTATTCGATCTTTCCGGAGAAGTGGCGGTGGTCATCGGTGCAACGGGTGCTCTGGGAGGAGCGATTGCGGAAGGTCTCGCTGAAGCCGGGGCGAAAGTGGCCGTGATGGGTCGCAACGCGGAACGCGGCGAGGCGCGCGTGCAAGCGATCAAACAAAAAGGCGGTCAGTCGCAATTTTTTCTGGCGGACGCCGTTCAACGCGAAAGCCTGCACGCCGCTCATCAAGCCATCCAGAAATCTTTCGGCGAGCCATCCATTCTCGTGAACGCCGCCGGCGGGAACGATCCCAAGGTCACAGTCACTGCGGAAAATCCTTTCGAAAATATTCCGCTCGATGCGTGGCACGCGAACTTCGATCTGAATCTGGTCGGTGGTGTTTTGTTGCCGTGCCAGGAATTCGGGCCGGGAATGGTTGCCCGCGGCAAAGGCAGCATCATCAACATTGCGAGCGTCACCGCGCATCTGCCGTTATCGCGCGTGGTGAGTTATTCCGCGGCGAAAGCCGCCGTGCTGAGCCTGAGTATGTTTCTCGCGCGCGAATGGGCGCAAAAAGGCGTGCGAGTCAATACGATCACGCCGGGATTTTTCCCGGCGGAACAGAATCGCAAACTGCTGTTCAACGATGACGGTTCGCCAACAGCTAGAACAAAAACCATCCTGGGCCACACGCCGATGAATCGTTTTGGTGAATCGAGAGAATTGATTGGCGCGGCGGTTTTTCTAGCGAGTGCGAAGGCGAGCAGCTTTGTGACGGGAACGGATATTCGCGTCGATGGCGGTTATCTGAGCCAGACGATTTGATTCATGTGAACGCGCCGCCAGGTTTTCTCGCATCCGTGTTTGTCTATGTGAATCCGTGGTCTAAAATTTGCCAATGAACGTCCTCTCGAAATCCGCCTTTCCCGGAAAGCTTTCCGATTCACAGGTCGCTGAACTGGTCGCGCAGGCGTTGCCGGAAGAAAATTATCGCGGAAAGAAAATCCTGCTGGTGATTCCCGATCACACGCGCACCGCACCGGTCGGGTTGTTGTTTAAATCGATTTTTAATCAGATCGGCGCGATCACGAAAGAGATCGACGTGCTGACCGCGCTGGGCACGCATCCCGCCATGAGCGAAGAAGCGATTTGTGCGCGGTTGGAAATTTCCGTCGAGGAACATCGCGGGACGTATTCCAAAGTCCGTTTCTTCAATCACGAATGGGACAATCCGAACGCGCTTCAGGAAATCGGAACGTTGACCGCGGCGGAAACGAGTGAACTGACCGGCGGATTGTTTTCGATGGATGTGCCGGTTGAGATCAACAAGCTTGTGTTCAACTACGATCAGATTGTGATCGTCGGTCCGGTGTTTCCGCACGAAGTTGTCGGGTTTTCCGGTGGAAACAAATATCTGTTTCCCGGCATCGGCGGTCCGAAGATTTTGAACTTCTTCCATTGGCTTGGCGCGGTGGTGACGAATCCGATGATCATCGGCAACAAATGGACGCCGGTGCGAAAAGTCGTGGATCGCGCGGGCGCTTTGGTGAAGCAGGACAAGTTGTGCTTCGCCATGGTCGTCGCGCCGGATAAATCGCTGGCGGGGCTTGCTGTGGGAACGCCGGAAGCGGCCTGGGATGTGGCAAGTGAACTTTCGAAACAGGTCAACATTGTTTACAAGGAGCAGCCGTTCAAAACTGTTTTGTCGAACATGCCCCGGATGTATGACGATCTCTGGGTCGCGGGGAAGGGGATGTACAAAATGGAACCGGTCGTTGCGGATGGCGGCGAACTGATCATTTACGCGCCGCACGTTCGCGAAATTTCAGTGACGCACGGGAAGTTGATTGAAGAGATTGGTTATCATTGTCGCGATTACTTTTTGAAGCAGTGGGACAAATTCAAACATTATCCCTGGGGTGTGCTGGCGCATTCGACGCATGTGCGCGGGATTGGAACGTTTGAAAACGGCGTGGAAAAATGCCGCGTTCAGGTGACGCTGGCGACGGGTATTCCGGAATCGATTTGCCGGAAAATCAATCTTGGCTATCGCGATCCGGCGAGCATTCGTCCGGAGGATTTTGCGAATCGCGAAGCGGAAGGAATTCTCTACGTTCCGAAAGCGGGCGAGATGCTGTATCACCTCAAGAAGCAGCCGAAGTGGGCGGGCGGCGAGTAACTTCGCGGGAACGGGAACGGGTTTACGCGAATTGCGCTAATTCTCATGAATTGTTTTCGGATTTTCGGACCACGTCAAAACGAACGCAGCATGAATTGGTAGCATCTGCCGCGCTTGCGGCAGACCGGGCGCACTGGTTCTGCGCGCGTTTTGGAAAACACTTAGACCTCCAAATGCGGCGCGCGAAGAAAGATGCGCGTCGACAGCTCGCAGCGCGAGCTGCGCTACCTAGCTGGATCCCGCGGCTTTCAGCTTCTTCAAATCTTCCGCCAGAAATGCGGCGACATCTTTGAATCGCGCCACGTTGTCCGGATGCAAATCCATCAAAGTGCGATGCGCTTCAAGGCAGGTTTGCGTAACGGTTTCGCGGCTGGGATTGGCGGGAGTGAGATCGTGCGGAGCCGTTTCTTCCGGGAGACAAACCGCCGCGCCCTGCTGAACTTTGAACAGATGCAGCACTCCGAGATTTTCCAGCAGATCGGAAATGCGTGCGTTCGGATTGAACAGTTCAATCGTGCGCTGGGGTTCGTTCGGCTGCGGCGAATTCACCTTCAATCCGAATCCTGCCAGCACGCCGAGAAACGTGCTGTCCATCAACGTGCATTCGCTCAGGTCCAGAACGAAATAATCCCGTCCCTGTTGCATCAGTTCATTGACCAGCGTTTTGAAATCGATGCTGGAGGTGAAATTGGCCCGGCCGGAAATTTTAATGCAGACGCATTTCGCGCCGACGAAAACCAACATTTTTGCTGACGACGTGCTCATTATCTTCTGAATTTTTTCTGAATCGCGTCACTCATCGCGCTGCGGCGACTGGCCGGGCTTCAGTCCGGCTGACAATCTGAACCAACGCCTGCTGCAAGACCATCGCTTCATCCAATTGGCTGGTCACCAGCCTGCGATTGCATTGCAGCAGCAAATCCATCGCGCGAACGAGTTCAACCTGGCTGTACTGTTTCACCTGCGGCAGCGCTTTGTAAAGCACGTAGGGATTCTGCGCGAGCGGATTGAAGCGTCGATCCGCGGGCAATTTGTCCGCGGGAACGCGTTCGAGCTGCGCTTTGAACCGGTTGTAATCGCCCTCCGCCTTGACCCAGCCTTCGCGAATCATTTCTTTCAACATCAAGAGCGCGCGCACTTTGCTGATCAATCCGTAAAGCAGTCCGATTTCAGAGCGCTGCGAATCAAATTTCATCTCCCAGAATTCCTCGTCCAGGCATCTCAACAGGCGCGGCAGATCACGGTCGCCCAGCGCATCGCCCAGCGCAAATGCCCGCGCTGTTTTGTTTTTGCTGCTGATCGCATTGACGTCTTCCATCCCGATTTCGGTTCGGCTCCCGACGTAGAGCGAAAGTTTCTCAATTTCCGTATCAAGCTGCCGGGCGTTCGGGCCGATGCGGCTGACGAGTTCAGACAATGCTTCCTGAGAAATTTCTTTGTGGCGCGCGCGAATCGCTTTGCGGGCGATCAATTCCGCCTGACTGGCCCAATCGCGATCATCCGCGGACAGGCCGGCAAAACTTTCGACCGTTCCAATTTTATCCAGCGCTTTGTAAAATGCTTTTCGCTTATCGACTTTGCCCGCGCTGATAATCAGCCGGACGTTTTCCCAGGAAAATTCTTTCAGCTCCTGAGTGAGACTCGCGAGATTCTCCGTGACGGCGGCTGAACTGGCCGCGCGTTCGTCTCCGAGAAAATTGCAATCCTTGAGCCAAACGACTTTCGCGCCGCCGAAGAAAGGAAGGGTTTGCAGAGCCTCGCGCAATTTGCCGAGTGCTTTCAATGCGTCGCCGCTGTTGCCAACGGAAGCATCGATGATTTCGTGATCCATGCCGCCCAGCTCTTCGGTCCATTGCTGGTAAGCCTGGCGGGCGCGTTGCTTGACCGCGAAATCGTCGTCGCCAAAAACGAGCAGAACGGGAGCGGCAGTCTTGGTCTTGGCGGCGGGAGGCATTACTTACTCGGATTCCGCTTCGCTGCCGGTTTCGTTGATACGATCCAGCACCTCGCTCATGTCTTCGACCTGATCGAACAGCGAAGAGGCGACGTAGATCGGGCGTTTTTGGGCCGTGGCCAGCGCGAGGCAATCGCTCGGACGCGCATCGATCTCGACGAGCTTTTTCGCGAGTTCGTTTTGTTGCTTGAGAATGAGGCGGGCGAAGTAAGTGGAGTTTTTCAGTTCGGTGATGACGATGCGTTCGACGGCGATTTCGAATCCCTGGAAAATTCTTTGAATGAGGTCGTGCGTGAGCGGGCGTTCCTTGGGGGTGTCTCGAAGAAAATTGCTGATGACCATTCCCATCTGCGGTTCGACGTTAATGACAAAGACTTTTTCGTCATTTCCCACAAACAACGCGCAGCCGCTGTTTGCCGGCAGAATCCCTCGGATTTGAACCGAAACGACATCATTCTTCATATCAAGAGTCTAGGGCGCAAAATCGAAAAAACAAGCCCGGCCCGAATACGCAAAAACACGCATTCACACCGCCGCCGAGCATTCAATTTCGCACTTCGGATTCTTTCAATCCGGATTTGCTCGGCATCGCTTATGACTCGCCAACGGGCAACGACAATGGCAACTTCCGTCGCACTTGCATTATGATTTCACTGAAGCGAATTCACTTTCTGGCGGCGGGAATCCTCGCCCTGTCGCGCATCGCGCTCCCGGCGCAAACGACGAACGAAGCTTTCAGTTTTGGCGGGCCGGAGATTTTTCCCATCGATCCGCTGATCAGCCAGTTGCAGGTGGCCGACCTAGATGGCGACGGCTTGAACGACATTGTGATCGTCAACAACGTGCGTTCGAAGATCAACATTCTCTACAACCAGACCGGCAAAACGAATCTCACCGCGAAGGCCACGCCGGAGTTCAAACCGGAATTGAACGAACTGCCGCCGGACGCGCGCTTTCGCGTGGATTCCATTGCATCGGAGAAACGGATTGCTTCGCTGGTTGCCGCGGATCTGAACAGCGACGGGCGTCCGGATATTGCTTATTACGGTGAGCCGAAAGAGTTGGTGGTGCAGTTCAACGAAGGCACGAATACCTGGAGCGCACCGCGGCGCTGGCCGATCCACAATGGATTGCTGACAGCGGATGCGCTGGCCACTGGCGACTTGAACGGCGATGGCCGCGCTGATCTGGTTTTGCTCGCGGAAAATTGCCTGTACTTCCTCGCGCAACAGGAAAATCACTCGCTCGGTGAACCGCAGAAAATCGCGTTGTCCGGTTCCGTGAAGGCGGTTCAGGTACTCGATGTGGATGGTGACAAACGCGATGACCTGCTGCTGGTGAATTGGGAGGATCGCAATCCATTCCGTTTCCGGCTCCAAAAAGCCGACGGCGAATTGGGACCGGAAATTTATTTTTCAATGCAGCCGATTCGCTCGTATTGGGCGGACAATCTGGAACCGAACAGCAAAGTTCAAGTAATGACCATCGCGCAGAATTCCGGGCGCGCGCAGATTTCCCAATTCACCCGCAAGAAAGCCGAACCGCTTTCCGGCAGCTTCCTGCAAGGCGAGTTTCAGGTCATGCCGCTGAATCGCACGGACAAAGCCAAACGCGGATTGCGCTGGGCGGACGTGAATGGCGACGCGTTGCCGGATCTGCTGGTGGCTGAACCTGAGAGCGGTCAAATCTCGATTTGTTTGCAACAGAAAGATGGTTCGCTCGCAAATCCAAAAACGTTTCCGACTTTGGCGGGTGTGAGCGATATCGCGGCGGCGGATTGGGATGGCGACGGCAAACCGGAGATTTTTCTGCTCAGCGCGGATGAACGTCAGGTCGGCGTAACGCAACTCGACGAAAAACAGCGCCTGCCATTTCCAAGGTTGATTCCAGTCGAAGGCCGGCCGCTGGCGATTGCCACGGGAGATTTGCGCAATGGCAAACCGTCGCTGACGATCATTGTGGATCAGGATGGAAAGCGTTCGCTCGTGACACGCAGCGCTGACAGCAAAAACCACGTGCAGAAGTTGAGTGAGAATTTCAAATCCGCGCCGGCTTCGATTGCAATTCAAGACATCGACCAGGATGGCCTCGCGGACATTGTCATTCTGATTCCGTACGAAAAAGTCAAAGTGCTGCGGCAGGTCGCCGGAAAAGATTTCGAGGAACTCGATATTGCGCCGCCGGGCGGAACGATGGAGCAACCGTGGCTGAGTTCTGTTGATGTGGATGGCGATGGCAAATCGGAATTGTTGTTGCCGCAAAAGAATTTTCTCCGCGCGGTGGTGTTGCAACAAAACGCTTCTGCGCAGAATTCCACCAATCGCGCCGGCTGGACTTTTAAAGTCAAAGAACAAATCAACGGCACTGCCAGCGATTCGCGTATTATCGGCGCCGCGGCGGTTCCGAACGGAACCAACGCGGTTTCATCGCTGTTTCTGCTGGATGCCGAACGCAAGGCGCTGACGCTTTGCGAACGCGATGGCTCAGGCGTCTGGCAGGTGGTTCGCAATCTGGAACTGCCGGTTTCCGGCTTCGGCAGTCTGCAACCCGTTTCGCTCGGAAGCAAAACGCCGAATGGCATCGCGCTGCTCGGTTTGAATACGGCGGCCTGGATGTCGCTGACGGGCGACGCCTGGGAATTGACGGAACTGGACGGTTACGAGACGCCGATCAAGAACGGTTATTTGACGGATGTAGTCTCCGGCGATCTGAACAACGACGGACGGAAGGACCTGGTTTTTCTTGAAACCGCGCGGAACTACCTGGATCTCGTGATTTTTTCCGCCGATCACAAACTCGTTCCGGCGAATCGCTGGCAGGTATTTGAGGAACGCACGTTCCGCAGTCGTCGCAACGACGCGCCGGAACCACGCGAAGCCGCTGTCGCGGATGTCACCGGCGACCATAAAAACGATCTGATCGTTCTGGTGCACGACCGTGTGCTGGTCTATCCGCAGGAATAAAGATCGTGGCCACACGTCTCTTTGTTTCAGGTCGTTCGGTTTTTATTGCGGGCTAAAAAGCGACGCTGAAGCGGCCGCACTCCGGACGCTTCGCGACTTCTCACGCTTCGAAATTGCGCGGAGCGTTTGGAGTGCGGCCGCTTCAGCGCCGCTTTCGCGTGAGGCGTTTGCAAAAAACGAAAGCGGCTCGGACCTCCCGGGTCGAGCCGCTTTTTTCACTTCTGCAAACAGGCAGAAGAAAGGTAAAACTTACAAGCCAACGATGGCACTGCTGTAGCCGCCGCGCAATTGAGGAGACTGCGGAACTTTACCCCAGGGATTCACCGGGATGATTGGAAATCCTTGTCGAAAAAAATCGGAGAGGACGCAAGGAGTCTCTGTTTCTGGCGGACGGAGCGCGGAATTTATTCCGCTTCAACTGATATTGGCCAAGTGCGATCGAACACATTACGGTTTACCGGGTCGAAACGGACTGAGGTCCGCGCTCCGATGGCGGGCGCTTCTCGCAAATTCTTACCGGTTTTTAATCGCGCCCCGGCATCCATTCCGAGTTATCCAGCAGTTCGATTCCAGGATTCAGAAACCGAATGCGCCGACTTTTGTAGAGCGCGCCTAAAGCCTGTTTGAACGCGCCTTTGCTCACACCGAACGCCTGACGGATCGCCGCCGGTGAACTGGAATCATCAAAGTCCAGCTTGCCGCCATTGCGTTGAAGCGCCTGGACGATTTGCAATTGCAACGGAAGCACGCGCTTGTAACCCGATGCATCCAGACGCAAATCGATTTTTCCGTTCGAACGAACTTCGCGCACAAAACCCTTCAGCTTCTGACCGATCGTCAGCGGCGCGGCGAGATTGTCGTGATACAACAAACCGTGATGCGCGTTTTCCACAATCGCGTTGTAGCCCAGCCGCGTCTGACTCGTGATCAATAGATTCACCGGCTGGCCCGCAGAATACGCGGGCGTGTCGTGGCTGAGATGACGCGCAAGCCGGGTGCTGGCGACAATGCGATTTGTTTTCGGATCGAGGTAAACGGCGACGATTACTTTTTGCCGCGGACGAATCGGTTTTTCCTGTTCGCGAAAAGGAAGGAGCAAATCTTTGGCAAGACCCCAATTGAGAAACGCTCCGACGCGCGGATGCAGGCTCACGACTTCCAAATGCGCAAATTCGCCCACCATCGCCAGCGGCGTTTCCGTGGTCG
>DASTXC010000029.1:0-31441 GCA_035765675.1 Verrucomicrobiia bacterium | reverse complement strand
GTCGCGAGCGGGCTGGGAACAGGATTATCGGTGGCCGTTCCCAATCAGTCAATTTCGTCAAAAGTTCGAGTGGTCCCGTTGGCGGGATTTCCGAGTATCCTGATCGGCGCGCTCTGGCGCGGTAAAACGACGCCGCTATTGGAAGTTTTCCTGGATGAACTTCAGGTCAGGGCCAAGCAAATGGCGAAGCCTTAACCTTGACGGATTTTCCCCAAATACACCTACCGTTTGGCCTAGCAGCCTGTCGGACTTGAGCGAAGGTTTTGGGAGCGCGTCTCTATATGTTCCCGAACCGCTGACAAAAACTGATTTTCTGTTGTCTCGCGATGGCTTGGATAGGCTTTGGCAGATCGTTCACCCCCGATTTTGCCCCGCCCGACCCGCTTTGACCCTTTTTATCCCGCCAGAGCCAGATTTCTGAGCGCGAAGAGTCGCTTGAGGTTGTAACTCACGCACACCAGCGTCCATTCCAAACTCACTTTGGCCCGTCCTCTCAGTAAAAATCTCCGAAAGCCCAACACCTCCTTGATGATCCCAAACACCGGCTCCACGGTCTGCTTGCGCAACTTGTAGAGCGATCGTCCCGCGGTCGTCTTCAAGCGGTGCGCCATCTTCTCTTTGGCGCTGGCTTCCGCTCCCGGCGCGGCGGGCTCGGCCGCCGGCAACAGGTCCTCCACCGTTTTGTGATGGGAATGTTTTTCCACCGCCGCGTAAACCGTGATGCCGCTGGGTGTCCCGTCGGCTTTTTGCTCCACCGCCGCCACCGCCGCTTCACTGTAAAATCCGCTGTCCACCAACACGGCTTTGACCTCCGCCGCCACCACCGGGCTGATCGCCGCCACGCTCGGCGCCAGTTCTTCTTTGTCGTTGGGCGCGTCGCTGACGCGCTGGCCCACGATCAACATCGCCTCGTCCACCGCCGCTTGCGCATTGTACGCCTGCTCGAAATGGTTGCCGCTGCCTGCTTTCATGATCCGGCTCTCCGAATCGGTAAAGTTATATTGCGCTTTGGGATCGGGCTCCGCGCTCGGCGGCGTGGGATTTTTGCCGCGCGGCTTTTTTCCCTCGTCACGTTGTTGTTGTCGCGCCGCCGCCTTGGCTTCGTGCTCGGCTTGCTGCGCAGCCGCCATTTCTTTGGCTCGCGCTTCGATGACAGCCCGCGCTTTTTGCAGCGCGGCTTGGCGCTGCTCCCGGCGTTTCAGTTCGGCCGGAAGGTACAGCCCTTCCGGGCTTTCCTGTGCCTCGGCCTGTTGGACTCGCTCCAGCAGTTGGTTCACTTCCAGTTCCAGTTGCGCGATCAGTTCCCCGGCGCGCTGATAGCTCACCGCCGCGTGTTTGCTGGCGTTGGCCTGGATCTTGGTGCCGTCCACGCTGACCGTTCCCAATTGGCTCAACTTCAATTGCTGGGCCAGTTGCAGCACGCTGACAAAGGCGGCGCGGAAGGCGGCTTCATTGTTGGCGCGAAAGGCGCAAATCGAATCGTGATCCGGATGCGTGTTGGCGCAAAGGTAACGCACCGCCACGTCGCTGTGCGTGGCCGCCTCGATGGTGCGCGAACCGAACCGCCCGGTCGCGTAGCAGTAAATGAGCAGGGCCAGCATCATGGCCGGAGGGTACTGTTCGCTGCCCGTGCCGCGATGATTGACACGGAAGTGGGCCAGGGGCAGTTGCTCGACGGCATCGAGAATGAAGTGAACGATGTGGTCGTCGGGAATCCATTCGCGCAGATCGCAGGGCAGAAACATCGGCGTCTGGCGGTCGAGGTTGACGAAGCGTGCGGACATAATTCGTTGATGCCCGCGCCCGCGTTTGCATTCAAAAGTTTTTCAAAAATCTTTCGCCTAAGTCCGACAGGCTGCTAGGGGAATTGCGGAACATTCAACACCCCACTCCCCACGCCGCAGCCAAGCGTGAATTCCACTCGGCCCTTCGCCGGTGAATGTTCGTTATCGATTTCCTCCCTGGATTTCGCCCTCTGGATTTCGGAACTCTCCCCTTCCCGTTCCCGTCATAACGCTTGCCAAACGTTTTGCCAGCTTTAGATTAACGGCTCATTTGAACTAAATACCTATGGATTTACCAAACCTGAGCGCCATTTTAGCCGCCGCCCCCGCGACCACCCCGAACCCGCAGGGCGACCTGATGCGGATGATCGGAACGTTCGTCATTTTCGGCGCAATCTTCTATTTCGTCCTGATCCGCCCGCAGCAAAAGCGCGCCAAACAACAGGCCGAAATGCTCAAAGCCATCAAGCGCGGCGATAAAATCGTGACCACCAGCGGCATCATTGGCCTCGTTTCCGCCGTTCGTGAAAAATCGCTCACGATCAAATCCGACGATTCGAAGATGGAAATCACCAAGGCGTCCGTCGGTGAAGTGCTCGAACGCTCCTCCAGCGAATCCAGCGAATCCTGAAGTCCGTTTTCACAACCCTCCCAAGCTCAAGCTCCCCTCATGAACCGAAATCACCTTTGGAAACTGCTCCTGATCCTGCTCCTCGTGGTCTGGGCCATTTTTGAAATTTATCCGCCGACCTCGCGTCCGCTGATCGAATATTTCAATCAACGCGCCGTCGCCAAGGACGCCACCTTCCAAACCATTTACAACGAGGCCAAAGCCGCCAATCAGTCGCATCCGCAGCGCACCTACGCGAACCTTCAGGAAGCCATCGGCACCAACGACATCACGCGTTATTTCCCGTTCTTCGAACCCAAAAAGCAAACCCAGCCGACCACTTACATTCTCAACCGCCTGCAGCGTGAAGCCGCGGGCAAAATCAAACTCGGCATCGATCTCGCCGGCGGAACGTCGTTCCTGATCGAGATGGACACCAACCAGCTTCAGAACGCGCAATCCGCCAGTTCCGCGCTGTCCCAGGCTGTCGAAGTGTTGCGTAAACGCGTGGATAAATTCGGCGTGGCCGAACCCGTGATTCAGCCGCAGGGCAACAACCGCATTCTGATTCAACTGCCCGGCCTTTCGGAAGAAGCAACGGAAAATGCGCGCACCAACATTCAGAAAGTCGCGTATCTCGAATTTCGCCTCGTTCATCCGGAAAGCGACAAACTGCTCAGCGAGGGAACTACGGTGGTACCCGGATACGTGATCATGACGCAACCCGGACGTGTCATTAACGGAAAGCAGAGCCCGCCTCACCCATATCTGGTGAAAAGACGGCCGGAAATGATCGGCGGCATCAAGAACGCCGGGGTCGTCCGCGACAACCTCGGTCGCCCGGAAATTTCTTTCACCCTGGACAGCGATGCCGCCAAAAAATTTGCCGAAATCACTACGGAAAACGTGGGCCATCAGCTTGCGATTATTCTCGACGGTGAATTGCAAACCGCGCCGAACATCCAGAGTCCGATTACCGGCGGCAACGGCCAGATCACCGGTGATTACACGGAACAGGAAGCGTTCATGCTCGCCAATGTTCTGGAAAATCCCTTGCAGGCGCCGGTGCATATCGTCAACGAACAGAAGATTGATCCCACGCTCGGTAAAGATTCCATCAGCAGCGGCGTGAAAGCGGCTTTCATCGGCGTCATCGCCGTCGCCGTGTTCATGCTCGTTTACTATCTCCTGGCCGGCGTTGTCGCCAATATCGCCTTGATGCTGAACATCATCATCCTGCTCGGGGTGATGTGTTCGATCGGAACCACGCTGACGCTGCCCGGCATTGCGGGTGTGGTGTTGACGATTGGCATGGCGGTCGATGCCAACGTGCTGATTTACGAACGCATCCGGGAAGAACTCGCGGCTGGAAAATCCATGCGCGGCGCGCTCCATGCCGGTTACGACAAAGCGTTCGGCACCATTTTCGATTCCAACCTGACGACGATGATTTCGTCCGTCATTCTGATTTTCATGGGCACCGGCCCGGTCAAAGGCTTCGGTGTCACGCTGACCATCGGTGTCGCCGTCAGCATGTTCACGGCACTGGTGGTGACGCGCCTGATCTTCGATTGGCTGCTCGCGAAAAACCTCCTCAAATCGCTGCCGATGCTGCACATCGTCAAAGGCGCGAAACTCGATTTCATGCGCTGGGCGGTTCCGGCTTTCGTGGCTTCCTGGCTGTTGATCGTCATCGGCACCGCCTATGGCATTCATCGTGGACGCGATGTGCTGGGCGTTGAATTCGCCGGCGGTGAAAACGTGACGCTCAGTTTCGATGGAAACCATAAACCGGGCCAGGACCAGGTCCGCGCCGCCGCAGCCAAAGCGGGCGTGAACGACGTGTTGATCAATTATCAGAAGGACATTTCGTCGGCCACCGAGACGCTTCACATTACCGCCCGATCATTCGGCACGGAAAAACCGGAAGAATCTCTCTCCGCCAAAGTAGTCACGGAACTGCAAGCCGAGTTTCCTCAGGCCGATTTCAAAACGCTCAGCACGGATCGCGTCGGCCCGACCGTGGGCAAGGAAATCCAGCGCACGGCGCTTCTGGCTTCCCTGTTCGCGTTGTTCGGTATTCTGGTTTACGTCGCGTTCCGGTATGAATTCTCCTTCGCCGTCGCGGCGGTCGTGGCAATTCTGCACGACATTCTCATGACGCTCGGCTGGTATTTCCTCGTGGACAAGCAACTCAACGCCACCACCGTGGCTGCGATCCTCACGATCATCGGTTTCTCGATCAACGACACCATCGTGATCTTCGACCGTATCCGGGAGGATTTGAAACTCGGCGTGCGCGGCACCTTCCGCGAAATCATGAACAAGGCGCTCAACCAGACTTTGAGCCGCACAATCATCACCTCGGGAACAGTGTTTCTCGCCACCCTGTCGCTTTACATTTTCGGCGGCGGCGTGATCAACGACTTTGCCTTCACCTTCCTGGTCGGCATTCTCACCGGCACCTACTCCAGCATCTACATCGCCGGCGCAATCGTTCTCTGGTGGCACAAAGGCCAGCGGCCGAACATCGGCAGCGGTTCGCAGTTGTCGCCGGAAATCGCGGCGGCGCCGCAGAAATAGGTTTGGGTTCCAATGCTTGCTGCGATTGAAATCACCCCCTGGCATTGGGTGGGTTTCGTCGCCTGCGTGCTGGTTTTTCTCGCGATTGACCTGGGCGTGTTTCATCGACACGCCCACGTCGTCCGCTTCCGCGAAGCGCTGATCTGGACCGGTGTCTGGGTGACGCTGGCGCTGGTTTTCGGCCTCGTCATCGCCCCGGCCATTGTCGGCGAATGGACGCGCAAGGAATCCATCGAGTTCGTCACCGGTTATCTCATCGAGCTTTCGCTTTCGATGGATAACGTGTTCGTGATCGCGCTGATCTTTGGTTATTTCCGAATCCCCTCGCAGTTCCAGCATCGCGTTCTGTTCTGGGGCATTCTCGGCGCGCTGATCATGCGCGGCGCATTGATCGGCGCGGGCGTCGCTCTGATTTCGATGTTGAGCTGGGTGCTCTATGTCTTCGCCGCGCTGCTCATCTACAGCGGCATCAAAATGATGTTCGTCGAAGCTGACGTGGAGCCGGAAAAAAATCCGGTGATTCGCCTGGCGCGAAAACTTTATCCGGTCTGCCCGGATCTCGACGGCCAGAAATTCACCACGCACTGGAATGGGCGCCTGGCATTGACACCGCTGGCGCTGGTGCTGTTGATGGTGGAAACCACGGACCTGGTTTTCGCGCTGGATTCCATTCCCGCAATTTTTGCAGTCACAACCAAATCATTCATCATTTTCACTTCCAACGTTTTCGCAATTCTCGGATTGCGTTCGCTTTACTTCGTTCTCGCCGGAGCGATTGGATATTTTCGTTACCTCAAATACGGCCTGTCGCTGGTGCTGGTTTTCATTGGAGTCAAAATGCTGATCGCGCCGCACCACGAACCGGTCAAATGGTTCCAGGTTGATATTCCCACTCACCTCTCGCTCATCGTCGTCGCGGGCATCATTCTGACTTCCATCCTTGCTTCCGTCATCGCCCAGCAGCGCGAAAAGAAAGTTGAAGCGAAAGCCAGACCGGATCAATCTGAGCCGTCCTGATCCGTGACGTGGAATGAAATTTCGCTGGTCCATCGCTCCCGCCCAACCGCTGCTCGTCAGCCAACTGGCGAAAGATCTGAAAATCTCAGCACTGTTCGCCCAATGCCTCGTCAACCGCGGCCTCAGTGAACTGCAACACATCAGCGGTTTCCTCCAACCCCGCCTCAAACATCTTTCCGATCCTTTTCTCCTGCAGAACATGAACGCCGCCGTGGAGCGGCTGTTGCTCGCGCGCGAACGCAAGGAGCCACTGGTGATCTTTGGCGATTACGACGTGGATGGCGTCACGTCCACCGCGCTGTTGTTCGAAACCCTGCAAACGCTCGGCTGGACGCTGCATTATTATCTGCCAAATCGCATGGACGAAGGCTATGGCCTCAGCCGCGATGGCGTGGAAAATTGCCTGCAAAAATTTCCCGTTCCGCTGCTGCTCGCCGTCGATTGCGGTTCAACCGCCGTGGAAACGATTTCCTGGCTCAAGCAACGCGGCGTGGAAACCATCGTCCTCGATCATCATCAGGTTTCCGATCCTGCGCCGAACGCGGTCGCGCTGGTGAATCCGCAACTGAATCTGCGCTCCGGCAAACCGCAACTCGCGCCATCCTTCACCGAACTGTGTTCCGTTGGCCTCGCGTTCAAGCTCGCTCACGCGCTGGTAAAACGCGGACGCGAAATCAATCTGCCCGGCGCGGCTGAATTTGATCTGCGTCCCCTGCTTGATCTCGTCGCACTCGGCACCATCGCCGATCTGGTTCCACTGACCGGCGAAAATCGCATTCTCGTTTCCGCCGGACTGGATCGTCTGAATCAAACGCAGCGGCCTGGATTGGTCGCCTTGAAAGAAGTCGCCAAATGCAGTTCGCCGCTTGGCACCTATGAAGTGGGCTATCAACTCGCGCCGCGTTTGAATGCTTCCGGTCGATTGGAAACCGCCGAGGAATCCTTGCATCTTCTGCTGGCGAAAAGTTCCGCTGAAGCGTTGCCCATCGCGCAGAATCTCGATTCCCGAAATCGCGAGCGGCAGAAAATCGAACGCAGCATCGCCGACGAAGTGATCGGCGCCATTCGCGCGAAGTTCGATCCCGCGAAAGATTTCGTCATCGTTGAAGGCCAATTGCTCTGGCACATCGGCGTCGTGGGAATCGTTGCCTCGCGCGTGCTTCAGGAATTTTATCGACCGACAATTATTGTGGGCGGCGAAGGTTCGGACTGGCGTGGTTCGGGTCGGAGCATTGCGGGATTTGATCTTGCCGCCGCCTTGCGCGAATGCAGCGGACTGCTTCAACGGCACGGCGGGCACGCCATGGCGGCCGGCTTGAGCATCGCTTCCGCAAATCTTGATGCGCTTCGAACGCAGCTCAATGATCTCGCGCGCCGTTCGCTCAAAGCCGAAGATTTGCAACCGCCGTTGCGGCTCGATGGCGAAGTCGCATTCGAAACAATCACGCTTGAGAGCTTGAAAGAATTGGACCGCCTGCGTCCCACCGGCCAGGGCAATCCTGGCATTCAATTCTGCGCGCGCAATCTGACGCACAAACGTCCGTTGCAACGTATCGGTGCGGAAAAGCAGCACGTGAAAATGTGGGTAACCAACGGCATCGCCGCGCACGAGGCTGTCTGGTGGGGCGGCGGCAAGAACGGCGCGCTGCCGGTTGGAAAATTCGATCTCGCCTTCGCCCCGCAGATCAATTCCTACAATGGCCTGCAGACCGTGCAGTTGAAAGTGCTCGACTGGCAGCCATCGCAAAGTTGAAGACTCTGTCCGCGCTGAAATCGCACAATATTTTTAGCTCAAAATCTCCTCCCCAAGAACTCTCTTTATTGGAGCGCGAGTCTGTGACTCGCAGCAGCGTCGCAAATCGGTAGCTTCCACTGATCCGATCGCCGCCGTGAAAAATCTTGCTGCTGCAGGTCACAGACCTGCGCTCCGTTCCCATTCCGATCGCCGTTAACTGCGGCCTGCGTAATCCACAAAATTCTTCAACAACTGCAAACCGACCTTCTGGCTTTTCTCCGGATGAAACTGCGTTGCGAAAATATTGTCCCGCCACACCGCGGACGCAAACGTTTCGCCATAGGTCGTGCGCGTCGCCACAATCGAATGATCCGTCGGCTGCGGATAAAAGCTGTGCACGAAATAAACGTAGCTGCCTTCGTCGATGCCTTTGAAAATCGGGCATTGCCGATTGATCGATTCGAGTTGATTCCAGCCAATCTGCGGAACCTTCAATCCATCCTTGCCGGAAAATCGAACTACCTTGCCGCCGAATAATCCCAGTCCCGCCGCGCAACTGTTGAACTCTTCGCTCTTCTCAAACAAGGCCTGATAGCCGACACAGATGCCGAGGAACGGACGACCGTCCTGCACAAACTTCCGCGCAGCTTCCAGCAACTCCTGTTTCTCCAGCGCGTGAATGCAATCATCAAATGCGCCGACGCCAGGAAGTACCACGGCGCGCGCATCGGACAATCCATCCGGCGTTTGCACGACGCGCACATCCGCGCCGACTTTCAGCAGCGCCTTATGCACGCTGCGCAGATTTCCAGAACCGTAATCGAGCAAAGCAATCACGGCGAAACAGTAGAACGCGTCCTGAATCAAAGCAATCTTCGGAAGGACATCCCGGAAGAACGAGTTACACGAGGCTCAAACTTCTCTGCACCGTTTCCTCTTAAAATTCCGCTTTCGGAATTCTTTTGAATCTCGGAGTCAGGACTTCGGATTTTTGAGAATGGGAACTCGTGTAACTCGTCCTTCCGAGCTTGCTCTTCAATCGCGTGAAGTTCGGCGGTTCGCGCGTTCACGGGCTTTGCGCAAGGCTTCGAGATTCGAATCTGTCGCGTCGGCGTTTGCTGGAGCGATGACCGGTTGCGCCGGTGTTTTGGCGGAAGCAGGAGTGGCTGTTCGCGTGGGAACAGCAGCAGTTTTTTTTGCCGGGCGCGAAAAGCGTTTCCACAAACCTCCCCGCACTGCGGGCTTCGTATTTTGCAATTCAGCTTCCGCAGCCAACGCCGCTTCAGGCGCGCGCCGGAACAGCTTTCCAATCCAACCGGTTCGCCGTTCGAAAATTTCTCCAAGAAAAAGCAGCGCCGCCAAAATCAGCAGCCACGGACTCAGTTCCACGAAACGGGGCTTCACCGTGAGGTCCGCCCAGATTTGCGATAGCTCTACTCGCTCCTGCCCGCCGCTGGTCATAGCAATCTGCTCCAGCGTTGCCGCGCCGCGACCCGGTTGATCGGGCGCAAATTCCGGCGAATACGGCAAACACACCGGCGCCAGCGTCACGGCGGATTCACCGGGAATTTCGACCGTGTTCAAAACTGTTTCGCGGCCAGTGATGGGAACCGTCGCTTCCAGCAGATCGGCGCTTCTCCATTGCATCGAAAGCGTCGCTTTGGACGGCGGCGCTCCCGGACGACCGTGCAACACCTTCACCTGCGGCAATCCGGAAAACGGATCGGCTTTGCGATTGGGATCGAGATGCAGTTGAACCAGGCAAACGCCGTCGCGCACTTCCTGAACCAGTAATTGATCATCCGGCAGCGCCTGACGTTTTCCCGCCGTCCAGCGCGTCAATGTGGAATAAAATTCTCCGGCCTGATTCCATTGCGCGAAATCGCCGCTGAATTTCCCATCCGCTTCACCAAGGAAACACAGCACGCGACCGTTTCCAGCGTTCCACGAGGCGACCACCGGCGCTTGATATTCATCGCTCGTGACCGCGGCAAGATTCGCTTCGGGCCGGATGTAACAAAGATTGTATCCACCAAGTTGTGGCGGCGCTTCGCCAAAACCCGAACCGAGAGTTGAAAAGCCGGCAGTGAACTGGAATGCGGTGGGCTGATCCACGAATGTGCTGCGCGCAACGGTGAAAGTATCCTGCGCAAACAGCCGCGGAATTTCCTCGGGACTGTCCGTGAAATAACAGGTGCCGCCGCCGCGCGCCGCAATGTCTTTCAACAGATTCGCGTCCGAATCATGTTCAGTTCCCAGCCCAATCACGCTGACCGTCACGCCCGCTTCGCCGCATTTTTCCAGCAGCCGGATGTAATCGCCCGGTTCTTCCGAATCCGCGGCGTCGGCGAACAAGATGATGTGCTTCGTCTCCGCTTTCGCGCCGATGATGGTCGAAGCCGCCGCCGACAACGCTTCGTAAATGAAAATGCCGCCGCCCTGTGAATCAATGCTGAGAATGCGTCCGCGCTGACCCGCGTTCACTTCCACGGAATTCAACGGAACAATTTCATGCGGCGAACTGTCCACCGCGATCACGCCAATTTCATCCATCGGCGAAAGCAGATCGAGAACCTGAACGGTGCCGAGATCTGCCAAATCCATTTTCGTTTTTCCGCCGCCCGCAGGCATCGCCATGCTGCCGGAACGATCCAGCGCCACGACGATTGCGAGCGAAAGTTTCCGATGTTCCCGGCGCATCTCCATCGAGATCGGCAACACGCGATCCAGTGGTGATTTGAAATAACCGCCCGGCCCGTAGGATTTCTGGCCGCCGGTCAGCATCAATCCACCGCTCGCGCCTTCCACCCACAACGCAATCGTTTCCATTCCGCTGCTGCCGATCTGGTTTGCGGTCACGTTCTCCAGCAGCACCGCGGAATATTGCGCGAGCATTTCCAGACTCCATTGGCATTGATTGGGCGTAAGGCCGGTGACGTCCACGCCGCCACGTTTCAACAATTGAACCAGCCCGGAATTTCCGCCTGCCGCCGAAACCACCAACACCGGCCGCGCGCCTTCCACGGAAACCAATCCACGCGCCTCGTTATTTTCCGGAAGCGGATCGTCGTTCGTGCCGCTGATGTTGAGAACGTATTCATAAACGCCGGTCTCCCCTGCCCGATCACGAAACATCAGGCGATTCAATCCCGCCGAAACAGCTTTGGAACCCGACGCGATAATCGTATCGCCGCGGCGAAGCTGATATTGGATTTCCTGATCGGTCGGCGATTTCACCCAACCGCTGACCACGTAAGCCTGGCTCGGCAAAACTGAATCGGGCAGCAGCAACGATTGAATCGCCACATCACTGACTTGCGGTCGCGTCAGCAATCGGACGTCAATTGGAATCCCGCGACCCGCCGCACGCGCCGCGGCCGCGACCGGATCGCGCCCGGTCCATTTGCCATCGGACAAAAGCAGAATGCGACCGCCGGAATCCGAAGGAATCAATCCCAACGCGCTTTCCAGAGCACTGTTTACATCGGAATGCTCCGCACCGACCTGCGCCGTGAAACCGGCGAATTCGCCTGATTGCGGCTGTTGTTCCACAATCGCCTGACGGCCAAACGCAATCACGCCGAGTTGATCCCGCGCACGCATGGATTTGTGCAACAGATCGACCGCTTCCTTTTCAGCGGCGGCCGCTTGTTTCGGCATAGATTCACTGCGATCCGCCACGACGATCACCGTGCCCGCACGATCCGGGAGTTGAATGGCAAATTGCGCCAGCGCTAAGACCACGAGAACAAAGGTGATTGCTCGAACGACCTGCAACCCGCGACTCGCCAGCGGCCAAGCAAACCACGCAACGCCCAGTGGAACCAGGAGCAGCAGCCAGACGGGTTGAAAAAAGACGAACATGCCCGTC
The DNA here is from genome assembly GCA_035765675.1 of Verrucomicrobiia bacterium. Lineage (GTDB taxonomy): Bacteria > Verrucomicrobiota > Verrucomicrobiia > Limisphaerales > DASXHY01 > DASXHY01. Next base: position 19,841 of record DASTXC010000029.1, on the reverse strand, counting down.
AATGATTGCGTGAATGAAACATGCGGTTACGCGGTTGAGTCTCAATCATTATGGCACGCACACTCCTTGTAATGGCATAGACGCGGCGAACTCTAGGTTCCCGCCCTGAGAATGGCAAGACTATGATCCCAACCAACTCGCGCCTCCTTACAAAATCGTTCGTCGCAATGCGATCGGTGCTGAAGCACGACACGCTGTCTTGAGCCAATCAGAGTGAGCCGACTGCCGGGCAACTCAAAACCGAAAAAGGGCTGACGGAGATGGCGTGAAGCCGCAGAAGTGATGGACATCAGGAAGACCACAAAAGGAAAGAAAAGAATTGGAAATTGCCGGGGCCCGGGGCTCGTTCAATCGATGATAGCTTCGGCGCTCCTTCATCGATCCAACGCTATCTAGTTCGTCTAGTCCGCTTCTCTTGCAACAGGTCACCAAAAATTCCAATGCGCATCGTATGAGTCTCCGGGCCAAGGCATAGCGATCTTCTTTCCTGAACCTGCCGGAGGTAGCATTCCTCGTTTTTTGCATCCTCCCGTCATATGACCCCGTAGATCCTTCTTCTGAATGCGAACACCGCACCGTAGGCAAAAAGTGAAATCGCTCGGACGAACTATCTGTGGCGGACCAAGTGGAGGAACAGGTTGTTTGCGACGACCGCGGACAACATCTTGGCGATGATGGCGCTTCTTCCGGCTGCTAATCGCGTGGACTCTGCTGATGTGTTTATGTAGCCGGTCAACCCGTACCATCGCGCCGCAATGGCTGCACCTCGTTAAATCGGTTCTGGAGCTAATCGCTTTTGACGAGGGTATGCTCATAGTGGCCTAACCTAGAAGCGGTGTATCCCGCAACCCGCTGGCAGGAAAAGCGGAAGAACACGGGAGGGTTGAACGCGGACTGTGGGGTACACTGCAGTTGAACTGAACCGCTGAACCCGCAGCTTCCGAAATACCTGGAAAATTATTCCGAACTCCACAGACATGCTGTTTTTTGACTGCCGTCCTCGCATTGCCTGACTTTGTCCGGTTTCGTGACGAATCGCAAATCAATACCGGCTTGACCCGCCGCAAACGTCGCAAGTCGAATGCAATAAATTACGCGCACGGGACGAAACTTGATTGTCTTTCAATAGACAAGGATAACCGAAAATTCACAGGTAAGAATCTCTCAGGTGTTGCAAGCCATATGAAATTGTCGGAAAAGCAGGAGCGCACATCCACTCCAACTCAGCAGACCAAACGCTGCGGCGTAAGGAGCGAATGGTGCTGATGCCAGCACCGCCAATCCGGCAAACGCAAGGAGCGCCTGTCCCGTCCAGATTGTCTTCATGTACGACCTCTTGGTTGCCATTTTCTGTGAACCGTGAAAGCTCATCATCAACGGCAGCACCAGGGAGAGAACCAGCCCACCACACAGATAACCCGTTTCGAGCAATGTAAGTTCACGCATATAATGGCCTTTCTGTTTACTTCGACAAACGACTGCGACTTTCGTCACGCGTTGCGGCCGTACCGTACGGTTTAAGAATTCTACGCGAAAACGGTATATTGCCTGACAAACATCCGAATTGCGGATGGCATCCCGCGGCGGCAACGCAACATATTCAATTTCCTCCTTTTCCAGTCGCCAGCAGGAACAGATGCGTTGCTAAAATCCCCAGCGCGGCAAGCGCAAAAATCCACGCCAATGGCGATTGCTCATAACGCTGTTCCACATCGCTTTTCCATTGGCCCCATTCGCCGGATCGACAGGCTTGAAGGTTCGATTCGTCCGCGGTCAACGCATTTACCGCGAAAGAATTTGTCGCCGTTCCCATGACCACGGAATACAAGCCGGGCAGCGGCGTTTCCAATGCGAGTTGATCGCCGACTTGCGAAAACGTTTTAGCCGAACCATCCGGAGACAACACCGTCACGGGTTCGCCCGTGGTTTTCAAAATCACTTCCGCACCCATTCGGGCGTTGCTCTCGCGCAGGCCGGGCGTTTGCGTTGCGCGCCATTCCAACAGATTCCACAACAGGATCGGCCAGTCAGGCGTGCGCTGGATCGTGGACAATTCCGGATTCAGGTTTAACCGGATGAACTGTTGGCCGAGCAGATCTTCGCGCACGGAAAGCAGTGGCACATTGCCCGCGAGGACGATGGGAATTTCGTTCGGCAGATTCGTTGCGTCCGGTGACGCCGCCCAGACGACGCCTTCCAGCGAGATGCCTTCCGCAAGCGGGTGCGAGGAATCGATCACAAACGGGCCGGTGAAAGCCGTTGCCGCGGGATCGATCTGCCAATTCAAACTCCACGCGTTGCTCGCGGAAATGGAATCAGAATGATGCAAAATCAATTCCGGATTTTCTGAAATCGCGGCGCGCAAATCGGTGGCCGCCAACGTGCGCTCGACCAATTCGCTGAGCGCAGCGTTTGTCAAAGCCAACTGCACGCGCACCCGCTTCCGAATCGGCGGCAGCAAACGCGCCTCGTTGTCTTCCGACAATGCGTCGCGTTCCAAAGAGGCTTCGAGCAGCGGCGCGGATTTTGGAATATTGAAAGCCAATCGCTGTTGTTCCTGCGGCGCCAGCGTGAGTTCGGTTTGTTGGACAGCATTGGAGCCCGTCTGCACCCGCAATGGCGAGTGCGCCGGGGTTTTGGAAAAGTTCGCAATCTCCAATAGACAACGATCCTCATCGCCATTCGCGGTGCGTGAAGCGTTCACAATGGCAACGTTGTTCACGGGCTCGCCGAAGCTGCGCCATTGCAAACGGTCGTTCGCGATTTTTTCATCGACGGGCGCGTGATCCGTCAGCACGAGAATGTTCGCCTGCTTCTGACCGAGTTCCGAAGCGAGCGTGATGGATTGGTCAATGGCCGCGCTCGGAGACCACGCGTTCCATTGCGTCAAAAGTTTTTCCACTTCCGCCCACGTCTTCACCGAACTCCCGAGCAAACGCGGTTCCGCGCCAGCGAGAATCAATCGCGTGGATGGCGGCGCTTGAAACCGGAACATTTTTTTCAATGATTCGCGCGCGCGTGTTTGAGTGGAGGTATCGCCCGAAACGGCGCGCATGGAAAAAGAATCATCAAGCACTACGATCAGCGGGCGTGTGGACTGCGCGAGTTTCCAATGCGGCCCGGCGGCAGCGGTAACGAGCAAGGCGAGCGCGAGCAATTCGAGGAAAAAAATCAGCGGCAGTTGCAAACGGTTCACCTTCGCGCCGCCTTCCTTGGATTGAACGCGAAACTGCCAGAGCATCAGACTGGAAACCTGCCGCCGCCGAAAACGATTTCGAAGAATGTAAATGGCCGCCAACGCCGGCAGCGACGCCAGCGCGATCAGAGCCAGAGGATAGGTGAGAAACGGAATCATGCTTCAGCAGAATCTGAACATCGAACAACGAACGCCGAACGCTGAACTTCGAACAGGAAAACGGAAGGAACCCTCATCCTGGCCCTCTCCCATCCGATGGGAGAGGGAAAAGCGATGGCACGTCCTGACCTGACATGCGCAAAAATCATCTCACGCGCACGACAGATTTCTCCCTCTCCCGTCGGACGGGAGAGGGTTCGGGTGAGGGCGTTTTCCTCAGCAAAGAACGCGAACAATGAACATCGGTTCTTCATGCCGGAATCAGCAGTTGAATTGCTTCCAGTTCGTTCAGTGACGTTTCCAGATCTTCGGCCACAAGGGTCGTCAGATGCGCGCCGTTCTGACGACAGGCGTCGTCCCAGGATTGCTGAAGTTGCGCGAGGTTGTCCCGGTATTGTTTCTTCACGGTGGCATCGACAAAGATTTCCGTGACCTCGCCGTTTTCGCTGTCCACGAGGCGAATGCTGCCGTGTTCCGGTGGTGTGACGTCATCGCGGCCCAGCAATTGAATCACGAACAACGCCGCCGCGCCTTCGCGAAATCGGCGAATCGTCTGCACCGGATTTCCCGGCCAAAGAAGATCGCTGATCAAGACGCGAACGCCCATGCGACGCAGCTTCGGCCCGAGAATTTCGAATGCCTGATCCATCGTGCGCGTGCTGTTGATCTCCAGTTTGTCCCAGGTCGCCGGCGAATGCGTGTCATTGGCCAGTCGATTGAAACCTTCGCCCGAAAGCCACACCGCACGCGAGCATTGCGCGTTGCTGGCGGCGGTGGCGAGCAGCGCACTGAGTTTCGCAGTCGCCGTTGCCTTGGCGGAATCTTCGAGATTCATCGAACGCGAACCATCGACCACGATGTCCAAATGCGGCGTCACTTCTTCGCGAAAGAGTTTGATGTTGAGCCGATCGGTGCGCGCGTAAATGCCCCAATCGATAAATCTCAAATCATCGCCCGGCTGGTATTCGCGATAGTCCTGGAAATCAATTGAACTGCCCGCGCGCTGTCCGAGTCGCGAGCCGATCAGGCTCGACGACGCGACCTGTGGAATCTGCAAAGCGTAACGCAACCCGAGCTGTTCGCCTTCGCGCAAGGCCTGTTGAAGAGCGGCGTCCATAGCTAGAACAAATGAACTCCGAACGACGAGCATCGAACGTCGAACTCCGAATTGAACGGCGTCTCAGCGTAGTTCGAAGTTCGACGTTCGATGTTCATTGTTTGGAGTTGCTGCGGGTTTCGAATCATCCTTCCAGCACGCCGGTGGTTGTCGGAATCGGCGGTGGTGTGGCAGCGCGGGCGGGTTCAGGCTGAACGTATTTTTCCAACGGACGAAACTCGCGCCATTGTCGCGAAAACCATTTGGCGTTCAGGACGATCACCAACGCAAGCCACGCCGCGGCACAGATGAGATGCGCCCATTGCTGATTCGTATCGCGCACCATGAAAACGTTGAACACATTTCCAAGCTGGCTGTTTTCCACCGAATGCAGCGACAGCCGATTCATAAAAAAGAGGACGATGTTCGGCGCGAGCGCCCAGATGCCAGGAATCAGAATTCCGAAAATGCCCGCGAGCTTTGGGGGCCGGCGTGGGAAAAATTTTCGCTGGATGAACAACGCCGTCAGCGCATAGGCAAAGCCATAACCGATCGCGGCGCCGACTTTGATCATAAATTCAGCTTCCAACGCGGTGGCCGCCAGCCCGAACGTTGCGAACGTGATAAGTCCGACCCAAACCAATCCCCCCGCTGCGCCATTGAAAAAAAGAAACGCAATCGCGCGCCGCCATCCGCCGGCCGGAATTTTCCGGCGCACGCGCAGACTGAGTTGATCGGCGTTGCTGATGACCACCACGGTGGCAAATATCAACACGATCAAAGTCCCTACACACCAGGCTTTGATCGAATGAGAGCCGGGATAATTTAGCGCCGCCAATCCAGCCGCCAATCCACCAATCATCCAAACGGTCGTCAGATAAATTCGCACCGGCAACGCGCGATTGGCTGAAGGCGGAGAAATCAACGCGACGGAAAGAAAATACAACAGCACCACCGCAGCCAGCACCATGCACGCGGCGATTCCGAAGCTCGTCCAGAATCGTCCGCCCCCCATCATCGATCCCACGCCGGAACGCATCATCATGAAAAAATTAGCGATCAATCCTCCAATGATCGGCACCAGCATGATCAGGCTGATCAGCGCGATCAGAATTTTGAACAATCGGCTGATGGGCAGGCACGCGAGAAAAATCGCCACCTGGACGGCGGCGCACACGACGACAAACAGGTAAACCAGAATAAACGCAACCGTCGGCAAATCCACGCCGCGCAAGAGATTCGTAAACGCCATGAATGGCATGCACGCGCTGAAGAACAGGACGATCAGATAGGCGCCGCAAAAAAATTTCCCGCGAATGATTCGCTCAGGCGTCAGCGTGCTGATGTAAAGCAGATCGAGGTTCGCGTCCTGCCGTTCCGCCGCGAGCCGAATGCCAATATACAACGGAATGAACAGCAGGCTCGCGCCCGTCAGGATGCCGGTGAACACTTGAAAGATGGTGCTGCCCAGTCGTTGATCGACGCTGATTTCAAAACTCTGCCGCACCAGAAACGTCAGCGCCGTGCAGAACAGAACCGCGAGGAACAACAGCAACATTCCCGTCACTGCCCAACTGCGAACGGATTGCCGCAGTTCCTTGACGACGACCGGGTTCAACTCCCATTCGCGCCAGTTGCTGAAGTGCGCTTTCAATCGGATAAAAGTGGGAACGGCAGATTTCATAATTTAGCGAACTTCCACGGCGCCGGGCCGGATGACTTCGTTGAAATAACCCCGCGGCAGATTGTCGGCGACAATAAGATTGGCGGACATCGAAAACAAAATCCGGATCGCGCCAAGGATCAGAAGCAGAAACATCCCGAAGCCGATCCAGAAATTCAGATTGGCCACGCCCGAACCCGCGCCGAGTAAATCCAAAAACATTCCCATCACGCCACCGAATCCCGCCAGGAGAAGTCCCGCCAGAATCAATCCGCTGAACACTTTGACAAAGGTCCGCACCGGCAGGCACGCAAAGAGGATTGCCGCCTGCACCGCCAGGCAGGCAACCGCGTAAAGGCTGATCACAATCAGAATTACCGTGGGCAGATCCACGCCGCGCAGGAGCGTGGTGAATTCCATGAACGGCGCGCCCACGCTGATGAACATGCCGACGAGATACGCGCCACACAGGAGCTTTCCGCGAATGATCTGTCCCGGAGTCAACGCTGTGACAAACATCAGATCGAGATCGGATTCGCGCCGCTCCAGAGCGAGCCGCACACCGATATAAGCCGGAACAAACAAAATGCTGATCGCCGCCTGGATACTTAATAACGCACTGAAAACCGGGCGTCCCAGCGGTTGATGTCCGATCGGCAAAAGATCATTTCGCAGCAGGAAAAACAGCGACACCAGAAGCAGCACGCTCAGCAGGATCAGCAGCATCTTCAGCAACATTGGATTCCTCGCCGCCTGCCGCAGTTCCTTCAAAACGACCGGATTCCATTCCCAATCCCGCCAGCTTGCGATCCAGTTTTTGAATCTGGAGAAGGTCGTCGCTCTTCTTTTCCCGACCGATTCTGAGGCGAATGGCTCAAGGTTCGACCTGTCAGAAAAAGGCTCCGCCGCCCTGCTGGTTTCTTCCAGAGGCCAAGCGCGCTTTTTTGACAAAGACGACGGATTCACTGGTTTACTTTGGTATTCGGCAATGCCTCCCGAAACACCGGATCAAGCTCCTTCAACTCCACGTAAATAATTTGTTCCGACCATTTCTTTCTAATCGGAGACATTGATTTTATTCGCGCGAACGCTTTGCCATTTCGCTGCCCCAGATAGACAACCTCACGCATCGTCTGCGCCTGGCCGATATATTCATATTGTTTTTTGAATTCGGCGGGCGACACATGTTCCGGTGCGGTGCAACCGCATAGCAGAATCGCGATAAATATCGGCGCCAAAAACTTCATACGAAAATTTATCTTTATCTACGTGCATATCGCCGATGGCCGATTGCCAATGGCGAATGGGAAATGGCAAATGTGAGATCTTCAATCACTGCACTCCTCCTTTGGTGACGTTCATGAAAATGTCTTCGAGGTCCGCTTTGGTCTGGTGAAATTCCAGAATGCGGAATTTGCGTTCGATCAATTGCGCGAGAATATCGCACGCGGCGGATTCATCACCGGCGAGTTCGAAATGCAATTCCGTTCCCGTCACACGCGCGTTTTCAACGAACGGCGTTTGCAGCAATTCCTTCAACAGCAGCGGCGATTGCTGTGGATCAAGCAATCGGATCGCAACGGTGCGACGCGCGGTGCTTTTCTTCAGCACGTCTTCGATCGTTCCCGTCTCCAGCAGTTTGCCGCGTTCGATGATCACTACGCCGTTACAGATTTCCGTCAACTCGGTCAGAATATGCGAGCTGATCAGAATCGCTTTTTTCTGCTCCGCCAATAAACCAAGCAACTCGCGTAATTCAACTCGCGCACGCGGATCAAGGCCCGCCGCAGGTTCATCGAGAATCAAAACATCCGGATCGTAAACCAGCGCACGCCCAAGACTGACGCGTTGTTTCATTCCTTTGGAAAGCGCCTTGAGATGCTTGTCACGAATGCCGGTGACGTTCGTGAATTCCTCAATCGCTTCCACGGCCTGCGTTCGTTTGCGTCCGCGCAAACCATAGGCGCGCGCATAAAAATCCAGGTACTCGTGAACCGTAATATCCGCATGCGCCGGCAGACTGTCGGGAACGTAACCCACGGCTTTGCGCGCGAGTTCGGGTTGCTCGCGAACCGAAATACCATTCAGCAACACATCGCCATCGGTGGGTTCTTCAATCGTGGCGATGATCCGCATCGTGGTGGTTTTGCCCGCGCCGTTCGGGCCGACAAATCCGAACACGTGTCCGGAGTCGAAAGCGAATGAGATGTTATCGACGGCGACCGTTTTGCCGAATTCCTTCCGGAGATTGTTGACCTGAACTTTCATGGCTGGGCGTTGGATTCGAGCACGCCGTAAACCAGCGCACGGGATTTGGTTCGGGCGGATTTGGCTCGGGAGCCAAGGCCGTTTTCGATAAACGGATTCGTTTCGAGATCGGCGATATACGTTCCGGGACGGAGGTATATCGTGGCGTCCGCGGTTTCAAAACCGCTGATGATTGAGAGCCCGATCGTGTCCGCGAGTTTTCGCGGTCCGAGTTGCTGTGAAACCCTCGGCACTTCCGTGTTCGCGACAAGTTTCGCTTTATCGCCAGCATGAATTTTTGTGGCGAAATAAACTTTTCCGGATTGATCCGCGAGCCAGAGCGTTCGGATATCAGCGCCGAGTCCATTGACGATTACTGGTTCTGAACCGGCGTTTTCCAGTTGGATTCGTTCGCGCCGCGTTTCGGATTTGCGCAACGCAAAATGCGCCGGCACACGCGCGGAAACCCAGCCGCGTTGCAAATGCTGGCCTTGTGTCCAATCCACTTCCCGATCCGAGCCGTCAGAATAATTCCCGATTTCCACCAGCGGTGTTACTTCTGTTTCTGAATTGAAAAACAATCCGCCGCCCGGCGTCAGCGGACAATAAAACGCTTCCATGCCAAACGTTGCCGCGCGTCGATTCACCTGGTCCAGCCAGGTCACGCCTTCAATCCGCACGTCCGGCGTCACGCCTTCGCGCAAAAAGCTATATGCGAAAACGACAAAGCTGGTCGCAACGGAAATGGCTGGAATGGTCCACAACAACCAGGTCCGGCGGTTGCGGCGCGAGAGATAAATAATATTCACCGGCCCGATGGTGATCACGAACGCGAGCATGATGATGACAATTCCGCGCACGGGAATTTTAGCGTCCGCCACGACTGGAAAACCGGCGTTCGCAGCGTTTTCCTCGGGTAACGATTGCCAATTGCGCGACGCGGCACTGATGTGCGTCATCACGGGTTTCATCATGTCCGCCGAAACCTGAATCCGATTTGAAGCAAAAACAAAGCATTTGCCCATGCCGGCTTCGAAGGCTTCGCAACCGTCCATCACCGTGCGATGCGCGCGCCAGGTTTCGGGAATGGTTCCGTTGCCGAACAGCAGGAGTGTTCCGCCGGCTTCCGTGTAATGCCACAGCGCTGTTTGAATTGCCGCGGGCATGGCACGCAAATCGTCGCCTAAAAGTGCAATCGCATCGAATGGCGTGTAGGAAAGCCAGGATTCACTCCAATCCGTCACGGGCATTTCCGCGCGCAACAATCGCGTGGCTCCGGCTCCTGCACTGGGTCCAACAGCGGGTGTGGCAGCTGGATTCAATTCACTGCTCGCCCGTGCCGCCGATGCCCAGACCGCTCCGCTTGAGCTTTCCAGTTCTACCGCATCAATGCTGATCATTCCTGCGTATGTGCCGCCAAAATTCAGGCGAACGGTTTTGACGGGTTCCGGCGTCAATGGAAAATGATATTCCACCGCCATGCCCGGGCGGGATGGAGCCGAGACCATCGGGATAGACGAAAGATTCGTTCCCGAAACACCGATTAGAATGATTTCCCCCGAACCAGCAGCACCAATCGTTTCAAAAATCCGGACGCGATCCGCCTGAATCGGTTTATCAAAATCCAGTTCCAGCCAATGCGGTCCGGAAGCCGTTGTATCAGGTGTCCATGCGGTTGTCACAGTTCCGCGATGCCGCCCCGAATCGTTCGGGCCGGTCGCCATTGCGGCGGAAAACGCGCCGCTTTCCATCTGCAACGCGCGGTTCAAATCATCAAAGTTCAACGACCGACTTACGAACACAGTCGCTGGGATCAGCCCTCCACGGCCGTAACTGTTCATGTGCGAATTGCCCGGGATCGAAAGATTGCCCACGTTTTCGCCATCGACAATCACACGCATCTGGCTGCTGCCATTTTGCGGCAATGGCGGCTGCCAGATCGGCACCAGCGCGTGCGTCTGCGGCGCGAGCGAAACGCTTCGGGAAATGCGGCTGATGGAATTGCCATACCCGAATGCATGATCCGGATAAACGAGGTCAACGTTGTGCGATTCCTTGAGCGACGAATTTTCAATCAGAATCCGATATTCGCGATAACCATGGTAGGTTTCACCGGAAAACATCGGCTGGAAGTTCACGGAAATTCCGCCGAAATTTTCCGCCCGAGCCATGGAAAGCGCGGCGAAAAAAATCCCGCTCGCGAGCAGAAGTAGAATGCGTTTCATGCGGATTGCAGTTCAACGTCCGCCGGAAGTTTCAAACCCGTTTCGTCCATTTGCCCCAGCAGTTCCCGCACGAGCCGGGAAGTCGTCAGACGATCAAACCGCGCCTGATAATTCAGCAGCAGCCGATGATTCAAAACCGGCTCCGCCACCGCTTTCACATCTTCGAAACCGACCGTAGGCCGTCCGGAAATCAGCGCGTGTGCCCGCGAAGCTTCCGCAATCGCAATCGCCGCGCGTGGCGATGCGCCGTAAGACACATAACGCGTCACGGCTTCCGTCGCTTCCGAACTTCCGGGATGCGTCGCCGTCACCAGCCGGGCGATGAATCGCGAAACCGGCCGCGGCAGATAAATGCGCGCCATGATTTGAAACAACTTTTCGAGATCCGCGCGCTCCATCTGCCAGGTCGGCGATGGCAATTCACCGCGACGGCGTTCGGAAATAATCTGGTCCAGCGTGTTCGTGTCCACGCTGTCGAACAATAGTCGGAACAGAAAGCGATCCAATTGCGCTTCCGGCAGCGGATACGTTCCTTCGAGTTCAATGGGATTCTGGCTGGCGAGAACAAAGAACGGCTGCGGCAGCATTCGCGTTTTGCCCAGCAGCGTCACGGAATGTTCCTGCATCGTTTCGAGCAGCGCGGATTGCGTCTTCGGCGACGCGCGATTGATTTCGTCGGCGAGCAGAATGTTGGTGAAAACCGGGCCTGGCTGAAAAACCATTTCGCGATTTCCGGATTCGGTCTGCTGAAGAATGTGGGTTCCGAGAATATCGCCGGGCATCAGATCCGGCGTGAACTGGATGCGTTTGAAATCGAGTTGAAGAATCTGGCCGATCGTTCGCACCAACGCGGTTTTGCCCAGGCCCGGCAAGCCTTCAAACAGGACATGGCCGCGACTGAGAATGCCGATCAATACCAGCCGATGAAGTTCTTTCCGGCCCAGCAGAATGCGGTCAAGTTGATCGAGGGTTTTCCGGGTCAGTTCCGCGGCGGGTTGCAGTTCTTCCGGTTTGAGAATCGTGGAGGGTTCGCTCATGCGTGAATGGTGTTACTCCGTGCGTTTGAAAAAGTTTTGAACCGCTTGTTTGTGCCGGGGCAATACAACCTGCGAATGCGCTCCGCCGCCGCTCGCCTGCGCGCTGGTGAGCGCGCCGTGATCTGCCACAACATCGTCTCCGCTCAATTGCGGCGCAGTCCGGCTGACGCCCACAAATTGCGAATCGTTGAAACGATCCGATGACGGCAAGGCTTCTTCCTTGAACTTCGCGCCCTGCTCCGACGATTCGTCTTTCCACGTCATTGGCGCATCGCCGCGGCCACGATTGATTCCGCCGCGACAATACGAAAGCGCCACCGAGCAAAAGGAATTGCAGTTGGTATTCGCGCAAAGGTATTCCGCGAGAGCCTGCGGATTGGGACATTGCCCGGCGTTCTTGCATTGCGAAAGCGATTTGGCGTCGATGAGTTTCAGGTTCGCCAGTTTCGCCACGGTTTTACTGAGGCCACTCTTGTTGAATTGAATCGCGCCCGCGAGCTTTTCCAAATCTTCTTTGCTCAAAGAACTGAGTTGCGACAGCAGTTCGGGAGGAATCTGGCCATTGAGCAAACCTTCTTCGAGCTTTGCGGATTTCAGCATCGATGCCAGATCCCGGGCCGCGCGGGTCGCGGTGTCCGAATTCAAGCCTGCGTCCATCGCCATCTGCAACGCGCTCGCGAGCGTCTGCGCTTCGGTGAGTTGCGTGGTTTTGGCAATGGCTTCCTCTGCGGCCTGACGCGCGAGGTCGGAATTGGATTGGCGAATGTGATCCAGCGCTTCCCAGGTTTTGTTCGGATCGAGCGCGGACGATTGTTCACGCAGTTTTTCCAGCTGCTTCTGCATTTCGTCGGCTTTGTTCGGTTCGAGAATTTTTTCCTGCTTGAGCGTTTCGAGTTCGGCGTGCAGTTCTCCGACAAGTTTTCCAATCTCCAGAGGTTTCGCGGCGGCAAGGCTGGTGATGCGTTCGGGGAGAAGCAAAGTGACCGCAACAAACAACGCCGACAATCCGAACATTCCGAGCGGACGTCCGCTGCGCCAACGCAGCTTGGGAACGGAAGCACTCGGCAACGCATTCTGCCAGTCGGCCATCGATGTGGTTTCCTCCGCCATGATCACGCCGCCGCATTGATTCAAGCCATCATAAGCAGCGCGGACGGACGGAAACGCGACGCGCCTGCGATATTCCCGCGCGGCGGCGACAATCGCGAGCGGCACCGCGCCGAGCAATCCGAGGAGCAACGTTTGAACATTCAGGAGATGCGCAAAACGGGCGGCCAGAACCACGACGCCCCAAACAAAAAACCAGGCCGTTGCCCAGCGCAATGCGCCCCGAAACATCAACAGCAGCGACAGCTTGCGCGCGAATTCATGTAGAGCGGCGGAATGCGATTTCATAACAATCCTTGAATTTGGATAAGCGCATCGGTTGGTGGATTGGAGCGGGATCGGGCGACTTCGTCACGCCGGAATCAATTGATTTCAAATGTTCTCCCAACACGTTATCTCCTGTTTGTGCGTATCTTCGGCGAATTCTTTGCGGGTGCAAGCAGAATTGCCGAACGGGGGAAAATCGGGCTTGATCCTATATGCAGCGGGGCGCAGTTGAAGGTCTGGGAAATGTTCAACGCATTCTGAGTTGACGAAGTTGCTGCGGTTCACAGAACCGCGCTCCGAGTGTAGCGCAGGTTTCTTAACCTGCTGTATCGCAGGTTTCCAAACCTGCGCGGTCTGAATTTCGCGATGCGCTTTGAACAATTGAAGCGCAGCCGATTGGAAATGGCGATACAGCAGGTTTGGAAACCTGCGCTACGAATTTGGTTCCGCGCTGATACGAAGATTGGACGTTATTCGAGAACGGATTCCAGAGGAAGATCGGGATTCAGATTGCGGGTTTTCAGCCAGTCCGCATTGAAAAGCTTGGACATATAACGAACGCCGGAATCAGCGAGAATTGTGGTGATGACCTGGCCCGATCCGCGTTCGCGCGCCAGCTTCACCGCGCCGGCAATGTTGATTCCGGAAGACAGCCCCACAAAAATCCCCTCCTCTTTCAACAGCCGATGAATAATCGTCAACGCGGTTTGATCCTGAATCCGATACGCCTCATCGATGGGAACGTTCTCCAGATTCTTCGTCACTCGCGTCTGGCCAATGCCTTCGGCCACGGAATCGCCGTCCTTGGTGTCGAGGTTCCCATGTTTGAACCACGACCACATTGCCGCGCCGTAGGGATCGGCACAAACAGCAGTGATGCGCGGATTGCGTTCTTTCAGAAATAAAGTCGTTCCCGCCAGCGTGCCGCCCGTGCCTACGGAAGCGACGAATCCCGTAACTTCACCGCCGGTCTGTTCCCAGATTTCCGGGCCGGTGGTTTCGAAATGCGCGTGGCGATTGTCCGTGTTGTCGAATTGATTGGCCCAGAACCAGCCGTTTTCTTCCGCCAGCCGCTGCGCGTGGCGATTGTAATTCGCGGGATCGCTGTAAGGCTTTTCCGGAACGGTAATCACCTGGGCGCCGAGCGTTCGCAGCAACTGAATTTTCTCAATCGATTGCGTCTCAGGAATGACGATGACCATTTTGTAGCCTTTCGCCAATCCGACGACAGTCAGGCCAATGCCGGTATTGCCGGCGGTGCCTTCGATGATGGTATCGCCGGGTTTCAGTTTCCCCGCCGCTTCCGCTCCGGTGATCATTCCAAGTGCCGCGCGATCCTTGATGGAACCACCGGGATTCATAAATTCCGCTTTGGCCAGAATTTCGCAACCGGTCAACTCCGAGAGCCGGCGCAAGCGCACGAGTGGAGTTTTGCCGATGAAATGGTCGATCCCGAGATAACGTCGTTGGCCCATGTTGGAAGCGTGTTGGATGAAAGCTGTTCGATCTTCGCGGTTTCAGAAATGGAATCCTCGCCGCCACCGCGGGCGGCGAGGATCAGGCAAGCTCAAGCGAATCAAAGATTCGGCTGGGGCGTGTAGCGCAGATAAGGCTTCACTTTGCGAACGCCTTTCGGGAACAGCTTCTCAGCGTCGGTATCCGAAATCGAAGGCGAAACAATGCATTCTTCACCTTTCTTCCAGTCCGCCGGCGTGGCGACTTTGTGATTCGCCGTGAGTTGCAGCGAATCGATGACGCGGAGGATTTCCAGGAAATTACGGCCGGTGCTCGCAGGATAGGTGAGCGTCAGCTTGATCTTCTTGTCCGGTCCAATGACGAAGACGGAACGGACGGTCGCTTTGTCGTCCACGTTCGGATGAATCATGCCGTAAGCCGTTGCAACCTTGCGGTCGGGATCGGCGATGATCGGGAAATTAACGGTGCAGGATTGCGTCTCGTTGATGTCCTTGACCCAGCCTTTGTGGGAATCCAAGGGATCGACGCTGACCGCAATCGCCTTCACGTTCCGCTTGTCGAATTCAGGTTTGATTTTGGCAACCGCGCCCAGTTCCGTCGTGCAAACCGGGGTGTAATCCGCCGGATGCGAGAACAAAACGCCCCAGGAATTGCCAAGCCACTCATGGAAGTTAACCGTGCCTTCGGTAGTGGTAACCGAAAAGTCGGGAGCCAGATCGCCTAATTTCAATGACATAATGCGTTCTTTTGTTGAGGTTTAATGATAGATAACAATGTTGCCAATGATAGTAAAGATCAACCGTTTTTTGGCAATACTTAGAATTGTCTTTCAATTTTGCCTTCGTGCGAAGCGAGAAATTCACGGCTTCGCCGGTCCTCATTTCATCGGTTTTCCCACAATATAGGGCTTGCCTCTCGACGATAAGGTGCGAAAGTGATTCCACATTTAACCTCTACCAACGAAAGTCGAGTCCGTTTTAATTAAAGCATGAACAATCATTATCCGTGGGGTGTCCTCTGAGTCGTCCGTATCCTTCCCGTTCGTTTCGTTCCCGTGAGCCACTGCATCGTCGCAACGGAAAAATTCGCGCCCGCGAAGTCCGTGTGATCGACGACCAGAAACAGCAATTGGGTGTCATGTCCCTGAATGACGCATTGCAACTGGCCCGTTCCAAAGGTCTGGACCTGATTGAAATCGCTGCCACCGCCAATCCGCCGGTGTGCCGGATTGTTGATTACGGCAAATTCCTTTATGAAGAAGCCAAGCGCAGCAAGGAATCGCAAGGCAAACAGGCTGCCAACAAAGTTAAAGAATTGCAGATTTCTCCCGCCATTGATCCGCATGATTTTGGCGTGAAGCTGAATCGCGCAATCGAGTTTCTCTGCGACGATATGAAAGTGCGCGTGAAACTGCGCTTTCGTGGACGCCAGAAAGCGCACAAGGAAATCGGCTTTGAGATGATGAACAAGTTCGTTCGCGATGCGGCGCTTTACGGCCACGCCGATGCTCCGCCGCGCATGATGGGCGATCGGGATCTGAATGTTCTTCTCAGCCCCCTGCCCCGCGACAAGCGCGCCAAGAAACCGGGTCCTGCTTCGACTGAACCGGTGCCAGCGACCGCGGCAGCGGACTGATCGTCGAATTTGAATTGCAGATCGCGCATTGGAATTTCCAGTGCGCGATTTTTTGTTTTTGAATTAAACGTTTCCCCGCCAATTGCTGCACTGTGAAGCCTTGACCAACGCGCTCAGCTCTTCCTCCTCTCAGTTCGATGTTCATTGTTCGATGTTCGGCGTTCGAGTTTCCAGATCAGTTGCACGATCAGGTACAGCCCCTCCTTTCCAACCTCGTGGTTCCCTGTTACAAAAACGCGATGCAAGCTGTCATTGATTTCCTGAAACAAAACGAGAGCCGTTTCATCAACGAGCTTTGCGATTACGTTCGCTTTCCCAGCGTCTCTGCCCAACCGCAACACGCCCCCGATATGAAACACTGCGCCGAATGGGTCGTGACGCGATGCCGTGAAATCGGCCTGGAAACTGAACTCTGCCAAACCAGCGGCCATCCCATCGTGCTTGCAAAAACGCCGCGCAACAAAACCACCAAGCGCCCGCACTTTCTCGTTTACGGTCATTACGATGTCCAGCCGCCGGAACCCTTTGAGCTTTGGAAAACGCCGCCGTTCGAACCGCGCCTTGAGGGCCGTTCGCTTTTCGCCCGCGGCGCCAGCGATAACAAAGGCCAAAACCTCGCGCACCTTAAAGCGGTCGAAGCGTATCTCAAAACCGGCTCGGAACTGCCGTGCGATCTGACTTTCATCATCGAAGGCGAAGAAGAAGTCGGCAGCAAAAGCCTCGCGGACTTTCTGAAAAATCGGCGCGAAGAATTGCGCTGCGATGGTGTCGTGATTTCCGATACCGGAATGCCCGCGATCAATTGCGCGGCGCTGACTTACGCATTGCGTGGCATTGCGGCATTTGAAGTAACGCTGCACGGCCCCGCGCGCGATCTGCATTCCGGAATTTTCGGCGGCACCGTGGACAATCCCGCAATGGCGTTGTGCCAGTTGCTCGCCAAACTGCGCGATGAAAACGGCCGCATCAGCATTCCAGGTTTTTACGACGACATCGAACCGCTTTCCGATTACGAACGCGAACAGTTCAAGCGTCTTCCGTTCACGGATGAACAATATCAAAGGATGCTCGGCGTCCCGGCGTTGTTTGGCGAGAAAGGTTTCACTCCTTTCGAACAGCGTTCCGCGCGGCCGACTTTGGAAATCAACGGACTCACCAGCGGTTATCAGGGCGAAGGCAGCAAAACGATTGTCCCCGCGTGGGCGCACGTGAAAATCACGACGCGGCTGGTTCCAAATCAAAATCCGGATCGCATCATTCAACTGGTTTCTGAACACCTGAAAAAAATTTGCCCACCGACCGTGCGCATCGAAATCGAAGCCGGACATGGCGCGGAACCATATCTCGTCTCTCCAACCGGTCCGCAGGCCCAAGCTGCTTTGCGCGCTTTGAAATCGGCGTTCGGCCAGGAACCCATTCTGATGCGCGAAGGCGGTTCCATCCCGATCGTCAACGATTTCAAAAAAATTCTCGGCGCGGAGACACTGTTGCTGGGATTGGCTTTGCCTGACGACAACGCGCATTCACCAAACGAGAAATTCAATCTCGATTGTTTTGCGAAAGGCCAGCTCATGGCCGCGCATCTCTGGCAGGAATTGTCGAAGATTTAATCTGGAACAGAAGCAAACGAAGGCGGGCGAAGAAGAATCAAACGACTCTTGAACTCGAGTGTTGAGCGATCGTGGACTGCATGAGGTTTCACGATCTCGCCTGCGAACGGCAGTTTAAAACGTTTTCTGATTCAGCAAAATATTGCGCGGATTCAATTCTTGCTTCGCTCGCTTTTTCACGCTGGCTTCGCCGATAGTCGCTGGGCGCAATCCCGTTCACCAGTTTGAACACGCGTGAAAAATAAAACGGATCATCGTAACCCAGCGCCGCGGCGATTTCCTTGACGTTCAACGTTGTCGTTTCCAACAGCTGACACGCGCGGCGCATGCGCAGCCGGATAAAAAAGTCAATCGGCGCGCAACCCACGCAGCGTTTGAATAACGCGAAATAATGCGACAACGAGACATGCGCCAGCGCCGCCAACTGGGCCGCCTGCAACGGCTGATCCAAATGCTCGCTCATATAACGGACGGTTTGCTCAATTCGCTGAAAGCTGTCGGCGGGCACGGAAACAACACCAGAATTCATCGCGCGATTTTCTTCAGCGACTGATGAACTCCCGGCAAATGCAGCAGCAATTTCAGAATCCAGAGTTTTCATTTTTAACGTGCTTTTCCGCTTTTGTTTTCTGCGCGAACTAAATAGCTGAAAACCAATCAAACCGATCTTCACGCCACCGATGGCGCACCAAAATGCTTCTGCATTACCAGCGTGATCGCACCGCGCAAACGCGGCTGGCTTTCGGGATCTGTGGATACAATTCGCGTTTGCGATAAGGCCGGCGAACGCTTTTCAAGTTCCTTCCGGATCACCGGCTCGATCCGTTCCCACGCCCGCGTCACTTCACCAACGATCACAATTACATCCGGAGCAAGCCCCGTGATCAGCATCGCGATTCCTGCCCCCAGGAACTTCGCCATTTGTTCAAGCGCTTCTATCGCTTTGGCGTCGCCCTGCTCTGCCAGACGAAGAAGGTCATCGAACGATGGAGCGGTTGAATTCCTACCTTTGCGTTTTCGAAAGACGGCTTCCTGATAATGCCGGGCCGCCGCCGAGTTGGACGCATACAACTCCCAGCAACCGCGATTGCCACACGGACATTCCGGGCCGTTTTCCTGAATCGTCACGTGTCCGAATTCGCCTGCCATTCCCATCGAACCACGGACCAATTGACCGTTCAAAATCATACCGACGCCGATGCCTTCCGACACTGTGATCGCGACCAGATTTCGCACACTTTCTCCATGACGTCCGCTCCATAATTCCGCGAGCGCACAGGCATTTGCTGCATTTTCCAGTTCAACCGAAAGTTTGGTCGCGTTCTCCAAAGGCCGCTTCAGGTCCAGCGCTTTCCATCCCAGGTTCGGCGCGAAAATCAGTTTGTTCGTTGTGATATCAACCCGCCCCGGCAATGCAATGCCAATGCCTTCACAGGACATTTCTGGATGCGCTTTCATCAGCCTGCGAATGCGCTCGACCAGTCCCGCAACAAACCGGCTGGAATTCCGATCCGTCGGCAGATTTTCCTGCGAAATGAAACGCGAATCGAGCGATGCGAGCGCAATCGTCGTTCGCGAGGGACGAATGTTTACACCGATGATTCCAGCGCGTTCGCCGTTCAAGTGAAGAAATGTCGGACGACGTCCGCGCGGCAAATGCCCCACCGCACCCTCGGTCACCCAGCGCTCGGAAATGAGCGTTTCCGCAATGGACGAAACGGTGCTGCGTTGCAGACCGGAATGGCGCGACAAGTCCGCACGTGAAACGGGTTGATGCTTGCGAATCAGATTGAGGACGATGCGCCGATTGATATCGCGGGCGGTTTCGCTGGTTGCGACCTGAAAGTTGTCGAGATCGATTTTGCGCACGGGGAACAGCGGGATTTAGTTCGATGGGCGAACAATATCGACATGCCACGAAAGCTGTCAATGGCAAGTTCGGCAGGAACGAAACACTTATTGAAATTGATATCAGCGCCTCACCCTAGCAGCCCGTTTAAAAATCCCCACTTTTTCGATTCCTTCGAACTGAGGCTGTTGCCGGGGTAAGGGTGGCGAACAATACCATAAGTCCTGCGATTCCCAGTAACACAGTCATCGGGACGGTCATCACCGGATCAGTT
>DASTXC010000028.1:0-73966 GCA_035765675.1 Verrucomicrobiia bacterium | reverse complement strand
GTCGCGAGCGGGCTGGGAACAGGATTATCGGTGGCCGTTCCCAATCAGTCAATTTCGTCAAAAGTTCGAGTGGTCCCGTTGGCGGGATTTCCGAGTATCCTGATCGGCGCGCTCTGGCGCGGTAAAACGACGCCGCTATTGCAAGTTTTCCTGGATGAACTTCAGGTCAGGGCCAAGCAAATGGCGAAGCCCCAACCTTGACGGATTTTCCCCAAAATATACCTACCGTTTGGCCTAGTAAATTTCGTCCCAGCTCTTGACGACAAACAGACTGTTGGCCGCCTGATCATTCAGACACTCGTCGTAGTGGACATTGAAATGGCCGTTGAGCGTGATGGAATTGACAACCAATGCGCCGACGAAATCCAACGTGTCCTTGCCACCGCCATTTAGCGAAAAATCTGCATACGGCGCATATATAACGCCGGTTATGCCTGCATTTCCGCTGAGGGAAAATGAAAACCCTTTAACCGACGGCGCGCAATAAAGAATAAAACTGCTCGCCAAACCATCGCGGTTGATCACCTGATTTCCGCTCAGCGAACAGGAGTTCCCTCCCGCATAAACGCTGATTCTTGCGTTGTTTGCGATAGTTAACGTTCCACTGCCGATATCGAATCCATTCGGCAATACCAGCGTCGCGTCTCCACGCACCAGAATTGAACCGGTTAATGAATCGGCATAATATTCGCCGCTGTCGAGGATGTGATCGTAGGTGTTCGTCGTGTAAATCGTGTTTGTTGTGTACACCGAATAGCTGTAAACGATCGCCGGGTACGTGTATGAAGTCACCGGGTAGGTGTAACCGGTGATCGCGTTGTAAGTATAGTTCTTGATCTTTTTGCCAGCCATGTTGGTGCTGACTGTTCCGAGGTATGTGCCCGACGCAGGATAACCGCTGCTCGTTTGCATCTGCGTATTGGTTACTACTCCGTAGGGTGTCGGTGAGGGCAACGAAATCACCGTTGTTGGTGTAGTTATCGTTTTGAGTCCGTCCGGGACCGGGTTTGGAATGGTCGATACGCTGACAATATGAATGTTGGTAATCACACCGGTGATAGGCGGCGGGTTCGGGTAAACCGTCGAAACGATATTGCTGCTGCCACCGACGATCTCAGCCGTTACTGCCTCACCACCGGCTGGGTAACTGCCACTGCTGTAAGGCAAGGATGTATCTTTGAAATTGAAGTTGGATGTATCACTCGCCCAGCCCGGTTGAATTCCTTTGTTTCCACTGCTCTGCCATTCATACGAGCCGACTGCGCCCTGGCTGCCCACCTGGACTTTTCCACCAGGACCAGTGGCAACATGCCCATAAATGTTAGCATTGCCCGCATCAATCACCGAACCATTCGAAGCGACATCGCCTTTGGACAATGCCCGCTCGGGCGCATATTTGCCGTCGGGCCATTCACAGGATTTAAAACTATCCACCTTAACATTGTTTCCGTGCATCTCAATTTTATCCTTGGCCACAATCGCATTCGGAAAATCGCCGCCGCGATAACACACCACCTTCACTGTCCGCGTGATGTACGCGGCGTCGCCGGTGACGCCAACCGCGGCAAGCATGCTGGATGGATGGGTCATGACCCACAGTCTCATGTCCACCGTCGCCGTCGCGACGATCACCGGACTGGAAACGCCGTTCGTCAGATAAATGTAAACACGATAGCTGCCGCCCGGCATTGTCCGGTCGCAAGTGTAAGCATTGGGGCCGTATGGCACCCAGCCGGAAGTGGCGAGATTGTCAAAGTGTTCATTGAGCTGCTGCAATCCTTCTTCAACACCAGCTTCGACCAGAGCGATAGTAAGATTCCAGCTTTGCGAGCGCACGCTCAACGTGTTTTGCTGCTGGACAAGCATCAGATAACCGAGCGTGCTGACGCCGAGAATTGAACAGATGAACAGCGTCACCATCAGGGTTGCTGCCAACTGCCTGGCTTTGCGAACAAGGTTGATTTTCATACTTTATTCTTCTTCCTGTTTACGAATGATGATCCGCGCGGTCTGGACATTTTCACTGTTGATCAGAGTTGTCGGATTCAAAGTCTTTCGAGTCTTCCAGGACAACTCCACGGCCTTCACGTATTTTTGCACGTTATTGTTGGCGATATCGTAGATCTCAAAATCCGTAAGTGTTGGATTTCGCTGATACAATTTGAAGTCGAGCAGACTGCAATTGGTCAGCAGCACTTCACTTTTTCCATCCACGGTGCGAAACATAGCCTGCTTGCTCGGGACGAAGGAATAGGTCACGTCGTAACCGGCGCCGGCCAAAAGCGTGATGCTGGCGGGATTCGTGGAATAAGTCTTTACGTACTGCGCCTGCCGAATCTCTCGGGTCAGGATGTCCACCGCGTGGCGATTCTCAGCATCGAGCTCGGCATAATTGGCCAATTGCGCAAAGCTTTTAATGCTGAACAGAAACAATGTCGCCAAGGCGACGCTGGCGATGGAGAAAATCCCGATCGCAAACATCATTTCGACCAGCGTGAAAGCCGACGGCGTCTTTGAACGAAGCTTAAAACACATAATTTTGCATGCCGTACCGCGCGGTCAGCGTTGAGATGGTCCGGGTCCGGGAGATTCCCCTCATGGCATTGGTCCAGTTGAGGGTTATGTTCACCTGCCTCATGTTGGTTGCGTAAGCGGTGGAAAAGGGAAAATTAACAATCTGAACGGTGCCGTAGTAGGCAATGCCTGAGTCCCCGGCTGACTGGGGATCATAATAGTTCGTGAAAGAATGCGGGATGCTGTCATTCAAAACCTGCTCCCAACTGTACAATCGTATGGTTTCGGTCTTTTCGAGAAGGATTTGCGTCGCTCGCTGATTTTCCCGGGCCATGCTCATGACGAAAAAGCCATAACTGAAAGTGCCGATGATCGCCGCCCCCATGATTGCGAGAATTGCCACTGCGACCACGACCTCGGCCAGCGTGGACCCATGCGCCCGGTTATTGAAGCTCTTCGTTTTCATCGTATTCCACCGTTTCCGAACGTCTCGATCCGGTACACCGTCTGCACCAAACAGACGCTCGGAAAAATTGGTTCGCGTTCATTTCATTGCATTACGCAGGACATTCCGGTGTTTTGTAATTTCATGTCCTTTTCAGCACCTTCGAGGCCAATCATCAAATTGGTTTTACGCTCTCGGCCGATCAGAGAATGATCCAAATACAGCGTCCGCCGCGGATGCCCGGAATCAAGACAACAAGTAATTACGCTCCTCCGAAAATTTTCGCCGCAGTGGGCCGAAACCCGGCTTTTCATTCCGTGGCCCGTGTGTTGCTTTACTTTAACGGAAATAACCAGTCGTTCAGCGATTGACCCAATCAGGCAATAGATGATTGAACCGGGCCGACAGCGCTCAGGCGCTGACGCGAGTATATATTTACGAGATAACATTATGGCATTGCCGTTTTTGAAACCTGCGATTTCCAGATCGCGAGACCATCTGCTCTCGATCGATCTGGGCGGACGCACAACCAAGGCCGTTTACCTCCAGCGCAAAGACCACACCTACGCCCTGTGCCAATACGCAATTCTGGACGCGCCTATTTTTGAAAAGAGCTGGTCGGTGGACCTGCTCAGCGATCATTTGAAAGCCGTGACCCAGGCGTTGCAGCCGAAGACCCGCCAAGCCACGATCGCGCTTGGTCTGAATGATCTTGTGGTTCGGAACATTGAAATGCCGGCGATGCCCATCGCTGAAATGCGCCAGATCCTTAAGCTCAACAGCAAAGCGTATCTCCAACAGGATCTGCCGGGATACGTCTTTGATTGTTATATTGTTTCACCCCGCCGTCCGAATGAAAAATCGGCGCCAAAAGAAGAAGCCGGAAAAGTGAAAGTTCTGGTGGCCGGCATCAAACAAACGGCGATTGCTGATCTCCAGACGGCGGTTCGGAATGCGGGCTTGATTGCTGATTTCGTTGTTCCCTCATTGATCGGCCCGGTTAACGCATTCGAACAATCCATGCCGGAAGCGTTCAACTCAGAGGTGATCGCAATCGTGGATATCGGTTTTAAAAACACCACAATCTGCCTGCTGCAGGAAGGTCAGGTAACTCTCACGCGCGCGGTGAATATTGGCGGCGATCGGATCACTGCCGGTGTCGCCGAACTGATGAACATCAGCTACGCCGAAGCTGAAGGCATCAAACTGGGAATGCCTGCCGAAATACAATCACAACTGGATCTCACCGTATCCCCTCTCGGCCGCGAACTGCGCGCTTCGATTGACTTTTTTGAACATCAACAGGATCGAATCGTAAATCGTGTTTATCTGTGCGGTGGATCGTCTCGTTCGGAACCGATTGTTCAGACGTTGCAAACCGAACTGGCGGTGGAATGCAAGACCTGGAACCCGGCAAATTTTCTTCAGCTTGCGCTGCCGCCGCAGCAGCAATCCGAAGCCGAACAGATCATGCCTCAATTGACTGCGGCAATTGGTGCCGCCTTAAGCGCTGTCTAATATGCCTATCAAAATTAATCTATTGGCCGAAGCTCAGGCCCAGGAAGAAGCGCGCCGGAAAGATCCGGTTAAACGCCTCATTCTCGCTGGTGCTGTTCTGATTGTAGTCGTACTCGTCTGGAGCAGCTCATTGCTGGTAGAAACATTTGTTGCCAAGGGTGAGGTCACCCGCCTCGAAGCCCAAACCACCGCTCGTGAAGCTTCCTACAAAGAGATTCTGGAAAATCAAAAAAGCGCTGTGGACGGGAAACGCAAGCTGATGGCTTTGGACCGGCTCGCCCGAGAACGTTTTCTTACCGGAAACCTGTTAAACGCCCTGCAAAAAGATACGTTGTCGAACATTCAACTCGCCCGCTTAAAAGTGGATCAAAATTACGTTCTGGTGCCGGAAGTCAAGCCGACCAAGCAGAGCCGCGTTCAGGCAAAACCCGCGACGATCAAAGAGAACATCACGATTCTGCTTTCCGCCAAAGACAAAAGTCCGCTGCCAGGCGATGGCGTCAGCAAGTTTCAAAACCTGTTATCCCAGGATCCCTATTTCCAAAATATATTGGATAAAAACGGCTTCCACCTGACGACGCTAAGTCCGGCACAAGTGGACACGGATGGCAAATCTTACCTGCAGATGGGATTGGAAGGCCGTTTACCGGAGAAAATTCGATGAATAAACTCAGCAAAGAAAAGCGAAGCCAGCTCACGCTGGTTACGATTGTTATCCTGCTGATTGCGACCGGCCTTTACATGGGCCTGGTTCGTGGTCTCCAGGGAAAAGTCAGGTTACTTGCCCTCGAAAAGGATAAAGCCAATCGAAAGCTCGAAAGGATTTCGGACATTTCACACCAGGGCGATCAAATTGCCGCGGACCTTGCGGCCGTTCGAAAACAATTGGATGCACGGGAATCCGAAATGGTATCCGACGATCTCTATTCCTCGATGATCAACAACATCCGCAAATTCAAACTCGCATATCCCGTAGAAATCAAACAGTTCACGTCCAAAGGTGCTTCGGACATGAATATGATTCCTCGCTTTCCGTACAAGCAATTTACCGTCTCGATTCTGGGATCGGCCTATTATCATGACTTGGGTAAATTCATCGCTGATTTTGAAAACGAATTTCCCAGCTCCCGGATTGTAAATATCGAACTTACCTCGGAGTCAGCTCAAACACCCGACGAAAAAGAAAAGCTCATCTTCCGGATGGAAATCATTTCGCTCGTAAAAAACTCGGCTCCTGCGCCCAATAAAAAACCATGAACTCACGCTTTGTTCTCTGCCTTGCTTCAATAACGTTCGCCGCCGTGGCACTTCCGGTTGCGCATGCAGCGACCACGGGTCATCCTGCAAAAAAATCTCCGCTGTCAGCGAATGTTTCGACGAATCCTATTCCGCTGTCCGTATTTGAAATTCCCAGCACTCCGAAGGAGGGGCGCGATCCGTTCTTCCCCATGTCAGAGCGTTTGCAACGGGTGAGTTCCACCAACTCGACAACCACTCCGAAAGCTCCGTCCATCAATCTGATTTACAACGGACTTTCCGGCACTGCCGATCACCAGCTCGCGATCATCAACGGACGAACTCTCGCCGAAGGTGAAGAAACCGAACTCGTGCTTCCCACCGGACGTGTAAAGATTCGTTGTGTGGAGATCAAAGGTGAGACAGTCATCGTCGAAGCTTTTGGTGAACGTCGCGAACTTCGATTAGGCGCCGGAAAATAATCCGCTCAACTTGCGCCGCCTTCTGTCTGGTTGCTGCTCATTGCCTCCACTCTCTGCGTAATTTCTGTCCCGCGCATGGACAAGACTTCAATTACTTTGCCTGGCTGCTCCGCGCGTCACCTCATCCGTACTTCTTGGCACTATCACTGCTAAAAGCTCCCCCAGAAAGATCACATTTTATTGGGTCAACCGGAAAATCTAAGAACATGAAACGTAAAATCAATTCGCTGATCGTAAGTGGGCTGCTGCTCGGCCAACTGGCCGTCTCCGCTCAGGACAATCAGTCGGTCTCAGCAGACACCACCAACAACACTCAACCTGCAACTGAAGCCGCTGCCCCAGTTGAAGCCACGCAATCGCAGCCAGTTGCAGAACCGGTTGCCGAAACCCCTGCCCCGGTTGAAACAGAAACAGTCGCAGCGACTCCGGTCGCGGATTCCTCTAACGCGGTTACGATCCCGCTGATTGTCATGGATGAAGTGCCGCTGACTGACGCGATCAAGAACCTCGCGCGTCAGGCGAACATCAATTACATGCTCGATCCGAAGATAAATTTTGGACAGCCAGGGCCGGACGGCCGTCCCGTTCCACAACCGAACGTTTCAATCCGTTGGGAAAATATTTCCGCCGGACAAGCGCTCAACGCATTATTGAACAATTACGGCCTCCAATTGATCGAGGATCAAAAAACGAAAATCTCTCGCGTGACCGTCAAGGACCCCGCCGCTCCCGATCCGTTGATCACGAAAATCATTCAGCTCAAATACGCCAGTCCGAGCAACATGCTTGCGTCGGTGCAAACCGCGCTGGTGGACAAACGCAGCAAGATCATGCCGGACGTTCGCACCAGTCAATTGGTTGTGCTTGCCACGGAAAAGGAACTCGACACCCTGGATAAACTGATCGAACGCCTCGATACTCCCACAAAACAGGTGTTGATCGAAGCTCGCCTGCTCGAAACACGAATCAATCCGACCTCGATCAAAGGTATTGATTGGACCGGAACGCTGGCCGCTCAGCACGCGACCTTCGGCAATAACGCTTTGCCGGGAACTCCTGCCCAAACCACACCGGTTCTTGACCCGGGTGGCAGCGGCACGGTGATTGGTTCGACCACAACTCCGGGAACCATTGGCGGAATTCTCAACGGCGTAGGCGGCGGCTCCGGACTGCTGGGCAGCCTTTCAAAGGGAAGCTTTTTCCAACCGGCAACGGCGTTCATGAATGCCGACGGTGTCAGCCTTGTCCTCTCGTTCTTGAACAACAATGCCGAAACGAAAATTCTTTCGTCGCCCAGAACTGTCACACTGGACAATGAAACGGCCCACATTGAAGTAGGTCAGCAATATCCAATCATCAATGTCACGGCAGGAACCGCTAATACCACTGGCGGATCGTCAATCAGCTACTCGAATTTGACCGTGGCTTTAGATGTCACGCCCCGAATTTCGGCCAACGATTTCATCAATCTTAAAGTCTCGCCTCATGCAATGCGCTTGCAACAGGTGCAGAAATTCACTGCGGGCGGACAGAGCTTCGATGTGCCGATCTTTGACACGCGTATGATCGATACTTCAGTCATGATCCCTAGTGGCCATACCCTGGTCATGGGTGGATTGATGGAAGACGATGTAGCCATGCAAAACACGAAGGTTCCGCTTCTCGGAGATATCCCGGGACTGGGTTACCTGTTCCGTAAAGATTCGAAGAGCCGCACCAAACAGAATTTGATCATCTTCATTACACCTACGATTGTTCAAGCCGGTGATTTTCAGACAACCAAAACTGAATTCCTGAAAACGCCGGTGCCGAAATCCGACTCTCTGGAGAAAGACTGGTCGGCTTGGGACAGCGGCAAGCCCCGTGACTGGAGCAAGCCCGCCAAGTTCCAGGATTTTTCTACTCAATAAAAGACCTTTACCTTCGGTCCCGCCGGACGAATCAATATTGATTCGTCCGGTTTTTTTATGTCGTCCTGGAAAGTCTTTCCAAGTAATCAAATGAGTACAACCCCGTTGCATGACCGTCTGCCCAGCGAGGTTGCAAGGCGTAGCCACCGACGCGCTGAAGCGAAACCAACTGAAAGGCTTTCTCCGGCAACGGTCGATCCGGATTTTTGTATAAGTTTCCCATGATATCGACCTCGCCTTTGCAGCCGGCGCAGGGACAATGTTCACGCAGCTTGCGTACGGGCAGAAAACTTTCCGTTCCGTTTTCCCATTTGATCGCCAGCTCGTCGCCGATTTGTTGAATGTCCAAAGGTCGCATCGGCAGAACTTTAATCTCAGACCTGCCACCCCGTCCACATTCCACGCAAATGCAAAAGTTAGCTTCACCTAACTTTGCTAGTTGACTATAAAACAAAACTGTGGGAACTCTAAACGCGGTTCTAAAAACAACGGCATGCGTGCTTTCAATATCTTTTCAGAAGTTGAATCGGTGCTTCAGTTCGCCGGAAATTTCTTCCTATGAATCCCCCGGATTCCGACTCTTCATCCGCATCGACCGGCTGGCGTTTGAAAAATCAGCAGCCGAGTCTGCAGGAAGTTCACAGCACTGTTCCGATTCCAAAAGGGCTCGGATTCTGGCGTAAGTTGCTGGCGTTTTCCGGCCCCGGTTATCTCGTCGCCGTTGGTTATATGGATCCCGGTAACTGGGCCACGGACCTCGCCGGCGGATCCGCCTTCGGCTATTCGCTGCTGAGCATTATCCTGATCTCAAATCTCATGGCGATTTTGCTGCAATCGCTTTCGGCGCGACTGGGAATTGTGACCGGACGCGATCTCGCGCAAGCGTGTCGGGATCATTATTCCAAACCGGTTGCCATGTCGCTCTGGGTTCTCTGCGAAATTGCGATCTGCGCCTGTGATATCGCGGAAGTGATCGGCTCGGCGATTGCGCTCAACCTGCTGTTTCACATTCCGCTCGTGTGGGGCGTGTGCATTACCGCGCTTGATGTGTTCGCGATTCTGTATCTTCAAAACAAAGGCTTCCGCTACATCGAAGCTCTGGTGATCACGTTGATTCTTCTGATCGGCGGCTGTTTCCTGCTGGAAATTATTTTCTCACAACCGAGCGTCAGCGCGATTTTGAGCGGCTTCGTGCCGCGCGCGGAAATCATCAAGAACCCGCAGATGCTCTATCTCGCCATCGGTATTCTCGGCGCGACGGTGATGCCGCATAATCTTTACCTTCATTCGTCCATCGTGCAGACGCGGAAATATGAACAGAACACCGCGGGAAAAACCGAAGCGATCAAATTTGCAACGCTCGATTCCACGCTGGCGCTGATGTTCGCGCTGTTCATCAATGCGGCCATTCTCATCATTTCCGCAGCCACCTTTCACCAGACCGGGCAACACGAAGTCGCGGAAATTCAGGACGCGTTTCATCTGTTGAGTCCCACGCTGGGCGTCTCGATGGCCAGCGCAGTCTTCGCGATTGCATTGCTCGCGTCGGGACAAAATTCAACGCTGACCGGCACGCTCGCGGGACAAATCGTCATGGAAGGTTTTCTCAATATCCGAATGCGTCCCTGGCTGCGACGCCTGATCACGCGCGCGCTGGCGATCATTCCCGCCGTCATTGTCACCGCGATTTATGGCGAAAGCGGCACTGCAAAATTGCTGGTATTCAGCCAGGTGATTTTAAGTATGCAACTTTCGTTCGCGGTCGTTCCGCTGGTGATCTTCACTAGTGATCGCCGGAAAATGGGCCCGTTTGTAAGCCCGGGTTGGGTGAAGTCGCTGGCGTGGATTACCGCGTCGATCATCATCTTGCTGAACGTAAAATACCTTTTAGATTTTTCCGGAATCTCGAAATGGATCGCAGGTTCCTGACTTTCGATTCTCATGTACCAAAAAATTCTGGTCGCACTGGAAAACAGCGCCGCGGATAAAAGCCTGATTCCGCATGTGACGGAACTCGCGCGGCGATTGAATTCGAAACTGCTCCTGGTGCATGTCGCCGATGGCTGGGCGGCGCGGAACTTCGAACAGTTGAAGCTCGCGGAATCCGAGGAGATGAAAGCCGATCGATTGTATCTGGAACAGGTCGCCGCGATTTTCACAGCCGCCGGACTGATCGCATCTGTGAGACTGGCCTGCGGCGAACCTTCCCGGGAAATTGTCAAAACCGCGGAAGCCGAACAATGCGATCTGATCGCCATGACCAGTCACGGTCATCGATTGATCGGCGATCTGATTCACGGCAGCACGATTCATCAGGTCCGTCATTCCACCGCGATTCCCGTGCTGCTGGTTCGCGGCGAAAAGTCATAGCAGTTCGATCACTTTCTGCAGCTCCGCATCCGTATTGTAGAAATGCGGTGAAAGCCGGATGTAATGTTGCTTTTTGCGATCCGTCCGCAACGAAGCCACGATGTTCGCCGCGGCTAATTTTTCATTCAGCGCCGCCATGTCTTTGCCGGGCTGATGAAAGGAGATAATTCCGCTCAGGCTTTCTGCCGGCCCGTCCGCATTGAGAACGGTGTAGCCCTTGGCTTGAATCGCCGGAACGAGCCAGCTTCGTTTGCGTAATAATTCGGCGGAAATGTTTTCAACTCCCACTTCCAGGATCAATTCCATCGAAGCAATCAATCCCACAATGCCGGTGAGATTATGCGTGCCGGCTTCGTATTTGCGGGCGTCTTTGCGCAGTTCAAGATGTTCCTGCGCGATAAAATCCGGACAACTCACATTGTGCCAGCCATAGATCGCGGGACTGATTTTCTCCTGCACTTCGCGCCGCACATACAACAGGCCCGCGCCGCACGGTCCGAGCAGCCATTTATGCGCATCCGCGGCCAGCATATCCACATGTTCAACTGTTGTGGGAAACGCGCCCAGTGTTTGAATGCCGTCCACGCAAAATAAAATCTTCCGGTCCCGCAGATATTTTCCAATGCGTGGAATATCGATACGATAGCCACTGATGAAATGACAGGAAGCCAGCGCCACCAAACGCGTGTTCTCGTCCACCTGTCCCATCACATCCATTGCACGAATCGCGCCGAGATTCCGGATGTTCATCAAGCGCACTTCGACGCCCTGCTCTGCCAGCGCCATCCAGGGATAAACGTTGGAAGGATAATCATCGAAATAAATCAGAATGTTGTCGTTGCGACGAAACTTCAAACCGCTCGCGACGAGACTTAAAGCCAACGAGGTCGGGCCGACAAAAGCCACTTCCTCCGGCTGGCAATTGAGCAAACGTGTGGCGATTTTTCGGCCGTCATCAAGAATGTTCGGAAACACAAATTTCTCCTGATCGCCCGTGCTCGCTTCTCGCGCGTATTCACAAACGGCATCCGCAACCCGCCGTGGCAGCGGACAAACGCCGGCGTGGCCGAGAAAAATTTTGTCCTTTGTGACCGGGAATTCCCGCTGTCGCAAAGCTTCATCCGACATGATTTCCGAAATCGTCATAACTAGAATGCGTTGATCGCTGAATTGAAATAGCCGATGTAAAAACGAATCACGTTATACGCGACCAACAAAACCACCAAACCGTAAATGGTTCCATTCAGCACGCGCGTAAACAGTTTCAACCGCCGAAAACCTTCATCCTCAAAGTAGCTTCGCAAGCGCGCCAGAGCGTCGTCGAGTTGCCCGCTTTGTTCGCCGGTATTGTAAAGATTGGCAAAAATTTCTGGAAAAAACGCAGCGCGGTTCACGAGTTCTCCCGGCGTCGCGCCGGATTCAATTTGTGGCCGCCAGCGTTCAACCGTTTCCTGCAAATCCACGGAACCGCTGGCCCGCGATGCGAGTTCCCAGGCTTCGATAATGGAAACGCCCGCGTTCACCAATGCCTCGAGTGCGGCTGAGAGTCGGGCAAGAACCAAGTACTGCCGGGCCGTGCGCAGAATCGGAATCATTTTCCAAAATCCTTCCGTAATGGAACGCCAGCTCCGGCCACGTTGCCCCTGGCTGGCGTAGATCGAAAAGAAAACCAGGCCATACGCGATCCCAAAGATCACCGCTTTCTGGATCAGGAACGGAATGCATTGCGCCGGGTTGTTGTTGAAAATTCCCTGCGCGAAACTGATCAGATATCCGAGCGGAAAAACCAGGAGAAAAACGTGGAGCGTGCCGAGCGTGGTGATTAATCCCGTGATCGTGTCGCGAATAATTTTCGCGCGTGACGCGTAATACGCCGAAAGCAATTTGAAACTGGCGTCGAGTCGTCCCGATTTTTCCCCGACCGACAGCAAAGCGAGATCGAATTCCGGAATCCAGCCTTCGGTGGCCCGCATGCTCTCGGCGAACGTGAGTCCGGACTTGAGGCGCGCGATGATGTTGAGAAAAACCTGGCGGGAACCGCGCGCGGAAGGATTGGCACTCGCCATTTCCAAAGCTTTGAGCAAAGGAACCCCCGCTGAAACCATCGAACCCAACTGGTGATATAATTCCGCGCGGCGATTGAGTTGCCAGGGCGTGACAATCATGAGCCGTCCTCAGTTCCCTTTCGCGCCCTCTTCCTGGAAGCTTTTAAACTTCTGGAAGGCGATCATGAGGAGGAAACGGGAATCAAACCGCGATGCGATCGAAGCTGGCTTTGAGATCGCGTTTGCTGCGCAAACCGACGATCTGATCCGCAACCTGGCCTTTGTCGAACAACAGCAAGGTTGGAATGGCGCGAATGCCGTATTCCGCGGCAATGCTTTGCTGCTCGTCGATATTGACTTTGGCAATGGTGACGCGGCCTTCGTATTCGTCAGCGAGCTCATCGAGAATCGGTGCAATCATTTTGCACGGACCACACCATTCCGCCCAGAAATCAACAAGCACCGGCGTCGGCGATTGCAGAACTTCCTTGGCAAAAGTTTCCTGAGTCAGAACGAGAATATTCGAAGAGGCCATAGAAAAAGCAACGGTAGCGAGTAAAGACAACAAAACTAAAGCATGAACGCGAGATACGCAGTGGTTCCAACCGCAATCAAACCAACAACGCCCGCGGCGATCGCAAGAATGGTATCCACCGGACTGAGCGTCGGCACAGCCACCGGAGCGGCCATGGGACGTTGTTGAGTCATGCCGGCCGGACGCGGAGCGGTTGCAATGGGAGCGGCAGAACCGGGACGCGGAGCGGCTGGGGCAGCGGCAGCCGGAGCAGCAGCATGCGCCGCAGGCGCCGGAGCGGCGGGAGGAACGGGAATTCCGGAAGCGCCCGTCGGTCCACCCGGAGGAAGCGTCGGCAATTTGATGGTCGGAGCAGCCGTGGGCTTCGGCGGCAAATTGATGCGAACGGTTTCTTTTTTTGGCTGCACCTTGCCCGTTTCCTTCTTCGGAGGCACTGCACCGGTTGGGATATTCGGAATGTTCTCGGCCATAGCGTGGTTCAAGATAAGTTGCGTCATTCGACTGTCAAACTCTTATTCGAAAAAGAAAAACGGGCCGAAGAAATTCTTCGGCCCGTTCTAAATTTTTTCAATTTTTTCAGCGACGATCGCGATGTTCGTAGCCGCCGTCGCGCGAACCGCCCCAGCGTTGCTGCTGCGGACGTTCTTCACGCGGCCGCGCGATGTTCACGGTGAGAGCGCGACCTTGAAAATCCTTGTTATGGAATTGTTCAATCGCTTTGTTGGCGTCGTCCTGATTCGCGAATTCCACGAAGGCGAAGCCACGGGATTTTCCGGTCATCTTATCGAGCATAAGATTCACGGACGTTACAGCACCAATCTGGGAAAAATAATCCTGCAGATCATTTTCCATGGTTTGGTATGAGAGGTTGCCCACGAAGAGCCTGGTTGGGTTCATAATACGAGTGTCGAATCAAAAAACCGCGTGGGAGGACTGCACCGGCAGGATCACTGAATGTCGTTTTAGGTTCACTTCTGACAATCTGTCTTCTGACACCAACGTGGTTGGTTTTTTGACCTGACGGTCGCCATTCATAAACAAACCATTTTTTGCCGTCAATACCCTTTCCGTGAGGGACGGGGGCTTTCTCGGTAAGTTACTGTGGCACAATCGCCGAAGCTTCCCGATTTTTCTGAAAATGCGGGAAAAACTCTTCCGCCACGATGTAACCTACACAATTTTTGGCGCCACACCGGCAGGGATGCTCGAGGTAGTCTTCGAGGTCATAACCGTAATTGAATCCCAGTTCCTCCCCCGCCTTGATGTCCCGCAACGCCACAATCCAAATCCGATCTTCTTCCGACTGCGCCTCGCAGTTTGGCGAGCAACTGTGATTGATGAATCGTGCCGGATTGTGTTCCACGTTCCCGTCCAGATCGGTCGTCTCGTCCAGATCGAAAATATAATGATTATCCATCTCGCAGCGCCGCGCGGATTCAGCTTTGGAAATTTTTTCGCCGACGTATTCAACGATCGTGGTTTCCGCGGGAATATCCACTCGCGCAAACCCGCCGGTTCCATGGATCGGAGAGTTCCGGTAAACAACCAATTCAGTTTCAATTTCCATAAGAGCGTGCAACCTTACGCGGCCCGCATGATCTCACAAAGATTTAAAATCGTTCTCGTCACCGCACCCGGTCTGAAGGTGGCGCGGACACTTGCCCGCAAGGCTTTGCAGGCTCGCCTCGCAGCGTGCGCCAATCTCATTCCGAAAATCGAATCGCATTACTGGTGGCAGGGAAAAATTGAACGCAGCTCCGAGGTTCTCATCCTGTTCAAAACCACCAACGCGCAAATCAAACCGTTGGAAAAACTCATCCTCGCCGCGCATCCATACGACACACCCGAGTTCGTTGTTCTCACTCTCAGCAGCGGCAATCAACGCTATTTGAAATGGATTGAAACGAACTGTCTGGGTCATACACCGATCAGGGTTTGATCCCGTTTGCAGAATCAATCCGCACGCGTAAGTTCAGGTCGTTGTGAATGCTCTGGATCTGATGCCGACGCTGTTGCTGACGCTGTTCAGCCTGGCGCTGGTTTCCGGCTCAGCCCTCATCGTCGTTGTCACTCGCGCGCGTCGCCAACGTCGATTGAAAGCCCCCTTCGAAACGCAGCATTTTCAATTCGATTCAATGATCAATCCCATGAGCAATCTTTTTACACATCGTCCGCTTGCCTGGGTGGCCGTTCGCAGCCGTAATCTTCAGGCAGTCCAGAATGCCCTTGGATTAAGCAACCCGCATCCCTGCACCTGGCAACAAGGACTCAGCAGCGAACAAAAACTTTTTATCGCGCCGCCAATCCAAGGCTGGATTCTCATTACCGGATCCGGATTGCCCGATCCGTTCGATGATGTGGACATCTGCTTTCGTTTTCTCATTGAGCTCAGCCGCAAGCTGGGGCACGTGCAATTCTTCAGCGCGAATTCCGTCGTTTCACATCATGCCTGGGCCCGCGCTGAAGCCGGCTGCATTTTGAGGGCGTATGCCTGGGCGGGAAAAACGTTTTGGAATCAGGGAATCAAAACGCAGGCGGAGATTGATCTCGCGATGAAATGCTATCGTTATTGCGAAGCTTCCGAAACGACGCTGTTTGGCGAACCCGATCTGGCTTTTCTCAATACGGAAAAAGTTTCTCAGCTCGCGGCCATGTGGAGCATTGATCCCGCCGCCATTGATGAACGCGTCGTCGGCCAATCCTGCGGCATTGCCGGCGAACCGCGACGACTCTATTGACAGCCGCCTGTTTCTTTGGGATTTCGGAAGCATCCGGAAATCCGGCATTCACGTGACGAAGAAAAACTGATTCATGCGCGCTCCTTCCACTTGTCCTCATTGCGGTGCTGACGTTCCGCCAAAAGCGAAATCCTGTCCGGAATGCGGTTCCGACGAGAAAACCGGCTGGTCGGAAGAAGCGAATGTCAGCGGACTGGATTTGCCCGACGAAAACTTTGATTACGAGCAGTTCGTCGCTCGTGAATTTGGTTCAAACAAACCTTCGCCCTCAGGTTTGAGTTGGTTCTGGTGGGGCGTTGCCGTGATCGTTCTGGCCGCGCTGGTCTGGCTTTGGATTCGGTAGTTCAGCCCCTTGCTCTCTGCTGTTTTTTTAGTTGGGCATGGCGGAAACAATTTACCGTGTGATCGTTTACCATTCCCACCGCTTGCATGAACGCGTAGCAAATCGTCGAACCGACAAACTTGAAATCGCGCTTCAACAAATCCTTGCTCATCGCATCGGACTCCGCCGTGCGCGCCGGCACTTCTCCGGGCCGCCAGCGGTTTTGAATCGGCTTGCCGCCAACGAATTTCCAGATGTAGGCATCGAAACTTCCAAACTCCTTTTGCACCTGGAGAAAAGCTTTGGCGTTTCGAATTGTAGCGAGAATCTTTAAACGATTTCGTACAATGCCCGAATTCGTCATCAGCTTTTCAATTTTCGCGGGGCTGTATTTTACGATTTTCGTCGGATCAAATTGATCGAATGCGTCGCGATAATTTTCCCGTTTTTTCAAAATTGTGATCCAACTCAATCCCGCTTGCGCGCCCTCAAGGATCAACATCTCAAACAGTTTCCGGTCATCATGCACCGGCACGCCCCATTCCTGATCGTGATAAGCGATGTAAAGATCTCCATTGGCCCAGATGCAACGATTCATAAAATGCGCTTGTTGTAACGACCGCCCCTCTGCGCGACAACAAAAAAGCCCGTCCATGAGGACGGGCTTGAAATGTGTTTTAATCGAATCAGGCTTTCGCTTCAGCCGCTTTGCCTTCTTTGGCTTCCGCTGGCTTGGCTTCCTTTTCCGGCTTGATTTCAGTCGGAGCTTCGCCGGAAACCGGCATGTCCACCCATTCGAGAATCGCGAGCTGCGCCGCGTCGCCCTGACGCTGGTGCATTTTCACGATGCGGGTGTAACCGCCGTTGCGTTCTTTTTGGGCGGGAGCGATTTCGTTGAACAGAATTTTCGTGGCGTCTTCCTGATGCAGACGGGCAGCCACCAGGCGGCGCGCATGAATCGTGTTCTTCTTGCCCAGGGTCACGAGTTTCTCCGCCACGGAACGGGCCGCTTTGGCTTTCGCAACCGTGGTGGTCACGCGTTTGTGTTTGATGAGGCTGCATACCAAATTGGCAAGCATTGCATTCCGGTGTTCTCCGGTGCGGCCCAACTTGGCGGTTCGCTTAAGATGTCGCATATACTTCCTGTTATCGGGTCACCAGACCGGATTCTTCCTTGGGCGCGTCGAGCACGTCGTTGTCGAAGCTCATGCCGAGGGAAAGGCCCAGCGCCGTCAGTTTATCTTTGATTTCGTTCAACGATTTCTTGCCGAAGTTGCGGTATTTCAGCATTTCGGATTCAGACTTCATTGCCAGTTGTCCCACCGTGGTGATGTTGGCGTTGTTCAAACAATTCGCCGCGCGAACGCTCAGCTCGATTTCATTCACGCTCATATTGAGCAGCTTCTTGAGCTTGGATTTCTCCTCGTCCTGCTTGTCCACAACTTCTTCAAATTCCACTGCGCTCTTGTCGTAACCGACAAACACATCGAGATGATGCGCGAGAATCGCGGACGCCTGGGTCAATGCGTCATCGGGCGTGATACGTCCGTCGGTCCAGATTTCAATGACCAGACGATCATAATCCGTGCGTTGGCCAACGCGGGCGCTTTCCACGCCGTAACGAACCCGGCTCACCGGCGAGAACAACGAATCAATGGCAATCACGCCAATCGCTTGATTGGGCTTCTTGTTTTCGTCGCCCGGGCAAAAACCACGGCCGATCTTCACTTCCAGCTCCATCTCGAATTTCTTTTTCTTGTCGAGCGTGCAGATGTGCTGGTTCGGATTCACCAGTTCAACGTTCTGGTTGAGCTGAATGTCCGCCGCCGTCACTTCACCTTCTTTGTTGGCCGAAAGCAACAGCGTCTGAGTGTCGCGGGTGTGCGCCTTGAACAGAACTTTCTTCAGGTTCAAAACGATATCGGTGACGTCTTCCACCACACCATCAATGGTGGCGAATTCGTGCATCGCGCCGTCGATTTTGATGGAGGTAATCGCCGCGCCTTCCAGCGAGGAGAGCAACACGCGGCGGATGGAGTTGCCGATCGTGTGGCCGTAACCGGTTTCAAACGGCTCAGCAATAAATTTAGCGTAGGTTTCTGTCGCGGTTGACTCATCTTTGGTCAACCGTTTGGGCATTTCAAATCGTCCTAGACGTACTGGCATATTTTCCTTTCAACAATTTTAATCTGACTCTTCGGGCAAAATTCCCGCAACCGAAGGAGTCCGTATAATTGTTTTCAAATTGGAGCGATGAAGCAATCGAGCGATGGAATGCTGAATACGATCAACACCACACCGCCCGGAAACCTACCGCCCCGTTGTGTTCACTAGCGGGAATAAAATTCGACGACCGCCTGTTCGTTGGCAATCGGGTTGATCTCGTCGCGGGTGGGAACGCGCATTACCACGCCTTTCAGTTCGTCCTTGCTCAGAGACAACCAATCCGGAATCGAACGGCTGGTGGCACCTTCGAGGTTCTTGGTCGCAAGCTGGCGCGAGACGTTGGAGTCCTTCACCGTGATGATGTCGTTCACCTTCAGCGCATAGGAAGCGACATTGACCTTGCGGCCGTTCACCTGAATGTGTCCGTGGCAAACCATCTGACGCGCAGCGGCGCGGCTGTTCGCAAAACCGAGATGAAACACCACGTTGTCCAGACGGGTCTCCAGAATCTGAAGCATCTGTTCGCCGGTGACACCGCGGCGGCGCAACGCCTTTTCATACACACCGCGAAACTGCTTCTCCATCAGCCCGTAGTAATAACGGAGCTTCTGTTTCTCAATCAGTCCCAGACCGTAATCCGTGTGTTTGCGGCGGGACTTCGGTCCATGCATGCCCGGACCGTAATTGCGGCGTTCAAGATATTTCGTCGGGCCGAAGATCGGAATTCCGAAACGGCGGCTGATGCGAACGCGAGGACCTGTATAACGAGCCATAAAATTACAAATTGATTGATTGATTTAGACGCGGCGTTTCTTGCGCGGACGGCAGCCGTTGTGCGGCACCGGAGTCACGTCTTTGATCGTCGTGATTTCCAGACCGATGGCCTGCAAAGCGCGAATGGCGGATTCACGACCGGAGCCAGGACCTTTCACGCGCACTTCCACTTCCTTCATCCCGTGAGACATCGCCTGGCGGGCGGCATCCT
Organism: Verrucomicrobiia bacterium; assembly: GCA_035765675.1. Classification (GTDB taxonomy): domain Bacteria; phylum Verrucomicrobiota; class Verrucomicrobiia; order Limisphaerales; family DASXHY01; genus DASXHY01. The sequence goes on along the minus strand of DASTXC010000028.1, from coordinate 54,700 downwards.
GAGCCACCTGTTGCGCCGCATAAGCCGTGCTCTTGCGGGAACCTTTGAAGCCAACCCGGCCTGCACTGGACCAGCCCAACAGATTGCCGTGCATGTCAGTGATTGTGACCTGCGTGTTGTTGAACGTTGCGAGAATGTTGGCAATGCCAACGGAAATGTTCTTGGCACCTTTGGCCTTAATGATCTTTTTGCCGGCCAGATCATCCGCCAGCAATTCGGCGGCGGTGGGAGCAGCCGCAGCCACAGGTGCTTCCGGAGCCTTGGCTTCGGGAGCCGCCGGAGCAGCGCCTTCAGCGGCAGCCGGTGCTTTCTTGGGAGCCTTGGTTTCCTCGGGAGCTGCCGCAGCTTCGGGTTTCGCCTCTTTCTTCGGGGCAGCTTTCTTTTTGGTTTCTTCAGCCATAACAAAAATCAGTGAATGCCAGTCTTCGCGTTCGGATTGCGTTGAACACCGACCGTCTTGCGCGGACCTTTGCGCGTGCGGGCGTTGGTCTGAGTGCGCTGGCCGCGAACGGGCAGACTGCGCATGTGGCGGATGCCACGGTAACATTTGATGCCTTGCAGACGTTTGAGGTTCATGCCCAATTCGCGGCGCAGGTCACCTTCGATGACATACTTGCCGTCCTGGATCGCACGAACGATCTGCGAAAGCTGAGCTTCGGTCAGGTCCTTGGCGCGAATGCTCGGATCAATCTTGGCCTGAGCCAGAATCTCAACCGCGTTTTTCGGGCCGATGCCGTAAATGTAACGAAGCGCGATGTCGATGCGCTTGTTTGGCGGAACTTCTACACCAATGATGCGTGCCATAAAATTATCCTTGCCGTTGCTTGTGGCGTTTGTTGCTGCAAATGACGCGAATGATGCCTTTGCGCCTTACCACTTTGCAATTTTCACAAAGCTTCTTAACTGATGCTCGAACTTTCATGTTATGAGTTAAATAAGTTAAACCGGTTAAACAAGTAATTGGCCTGACCAACAGTTCAATCGCCGGTTTCAGCGATCCAACCGATTACTTATTTAACAGTCGCGTTTCATTTCGACGACGATTCGCCCTTCCGACAAGTCGTAGGGCGACATCTGCAATTTCACTTGCTCGCCTGTCTGCCCGGCAAAGCTCTGCTTTGCTTTGCCCGTCGCGTAGGCGAGAACTTTGTGGCCGTTCGGCAACTCCACCCGATACAATCCCTTCGGCAGAGTCTCGACAATTACACCTTCAACTTTGAAGGGACTTTCTCCGGCCATGTTAAAATTTCCGGTTCACTTTCGGTCACCAGAACCGTGTGCTCAAAATGAGCGGAGAGTGAACCATCTTGCGTAATCACTGTCCAGCCATCATTCAAAATTTTTACGCCCGGCAAACCCGTGTTTACCATGGGCTCAATCGCGAGCGTCATTCCCGGCCGCAGCTTCGGCGACGATCCACTTTCCACAAAGTTCGGAATCTGCGGTTCCTCATGCATTGAGCGGCCCACGCCGTGTCCGACGAATTCCCGCACAATGCTGAATCCGTTCGATTCGACATACGTCTGGATCGCCCGCGAAATATCAACAATTCGCTTTCCCGGAACCGCCTGTGCGATTCCCTCATAGAGTGCCTTTTCAGTCACGTCCATGAGCTTCTGCCCCAGCACGCCACAGCCGCCAACCGCGACCGTTCGAGCCGTATCCCCAATAAATCCATTGTGAACAACGCCCACGTCGAGACTGACGATATCGCCAAACTTCAATTGCCGAACACCCGCCAGCCCATGCACCACCTGGTCATTCACCGAAATGCAGATCTGACATGGATATTTGCGATATCCTAGAAACGCGCTTTTCGCACCGTAACTCTTGATCCGCTCTGCCGCAAACTCGTCCACCTCGCGAGTTGTGACTCCGGGACGAATAAAATTTGCCACGTCATCCAACACCGTGCCCGCAATCGTGCAGGCGGGCCGCATCGCCTCTAAATCCCGTTCACTCTTTAAAACTATCATCTTCAGACCTTAACCCGGATTCGGTTAAGCAGGGATTTAAATTCGGCCTTTAACCCGGCCCTTTTTCAAAAATCCGTCGTAGTGCCGCATCAACAAATGCGATTCCATCTGGCGCGCGGTGTCCAGCATCACGCCCACCGCAATCAGCATGCTGGTGCCACCGAAGAACTGCGAAACCTGGCCGGGAATTCCCAAGTTAGTGGTCAGAATCATCGGAATCACTGCGATGATCACCAGAAACACAGCGCCCGCAAATGTGATGCGGCTCATCGCATTGTGCAGATAATCGCAGGTCGCCTGGCCGGGACGAACGCCCGGAATATAACCCCCGTTCTTCTTCAAATCATCCGAGATCTGCAATTCGTTGAACTGGGTCGCCACCCAGAAATACGAGAAGAACAAAATCATCAGCGCGTAAATCGACAGATAAACATAACTCTGCTCATGCAACACCGAACTGAGGCTGATGCAAATATTGCTGATCGCATGCGCCAGAGGATTGGTGCTGGTGCTCCAAGTGCGACCGAGCGTGTCAAAAATTTTCTGCGGAAACATCAGGATCGCCGAAGCAAAGATCACTGGCATGACACCCGCATAATTGACGCGCAAGGGCATGAACGAAGTTCCGCCGGAATAAACTTTACGACCCACCGCGCGTTGAGCGTATTGGACCGGAATTTTCCGTTGCGCCTGCGTGATTGCCACGATTCCCGCAATCACTCCCGCCATCAGCAGCAGCAGCGCAATCGCATGACCGAGATTCCCTTTGGCTTCAGCACCACCGGTTGCAAAAAACAAGTCGCGCAAACCTTGAGCCGCCGCCGGCAAGCGGGCCAGAATGCCGATTGTGATAATCAGCGAAACGCCATTGCCAATGCCGCGATCCGTGATCTGCTCACCGAGCCACATCAACAACATCGTCCCGCAGGTCAGCACCAGCGTCGTTTGAATTCGATACCACCAGATCATGCTGTCGCTGAAAAGCACCAGCCGTCCAATGTCCGGGGATTGAAAAACCGCTTCCGGATGTTCCCAACCGAGCGCCATGAAAAATCCCTGCCCGAGGCAAAGCAACACCGTCAGATAACGTCCGTATTGAATCAACTTGGTACGTCCGCCTTCTTCCCGCGCCAGCTTGCTCCACGGACCGTAAACTGCGGTCAGCAATTGAACGATAATCGTGGCGCTGATGTAAGGCATGATGCCCAGCGAACCAACCGCGCAATGTTCCAGCGCGCCGCCGGTGAACATGCTGTAAAGACCGAGCGCCGAACCGCCGCGATCCGCCAGAGTCGCGAAAAATTCCGCGAGTCTTGCGCCGTCCAGACCGGGAATGGTGACCACTGCCGCCAATCGGCAGATCGCCAGAACCATCACGGTAAACAAAATCCGCGACTTCAGTTCCGGAATTTTGAAACAATTGCTGAAGGTATTGGCGATAGAGGCAATCATGGAGTCAGCTAAGACTAAGCCTTGGTGGTTTCAGCCGGTTTTGCCGCGATGATTTCGCAGGTGCCGCCTTTGGCTTCAATCTTGGCTTTCGCCGAAGCACTGAAAGCATGCGCGCTCACGGATAACTTTTTGGTGAGTTCGCCTTTTGCCAGAATCTTGATGGCTTTGACCGGGCCATTCGCCAACCCGATGCTCCGCAACGCCGCCGCGTCCACGCGCGCGCCGTCTTCGAACGCATTCAGCGATTCCAGGTTTACGGGAATGTAGTTGGTCGCATGGCGCGCATTGTTGAAGCCGCGCTTGGGAATGCGGCGAATGAGCGGCATCTGGCCGCCTTCAAAACCGATGCGGATCGAGCTGCCCGAACGGGCGGTTTGGCCTTTGCCACCGCGACCGGCAGTTTTGCCGCGGCCGCTGGATTCACCCTGGCCGAGACGCTTCCGACGGTGCTTTGCGCCCGGGCGAGGTTTAAGATCATGTAAACGCATATTATTCTTCGTCGCAGCGTTCAGGACGCCGCAAATATTTTCTTAACAGACGGCGCTCTCAAAGAGTCGCCGCAAACTTCAAGCTGCCGTGACCGGGGCCGCCGCCGCTTTTTTGACTTCCAGACCGCGGCCCTTGTAAATGTCTTCGCGCAGGCGCAGAGACAACAGCGCATTGAGCGTCGCTTTCACGACGTTGGCCGCGTTGTTCGAACCGAGCGACTTGCTCAGGATATCTTTCACGCCGGCTGATTCGAGAACGGCGCGAACCGTTTTTCCGGCAATGATGCCCGTTCCAGGCGAAGCGGGACGGAGGAGAATCTTTGCGCCGCAGTGCCGGGAGAAAACTTCGTGCGGAATCGTCGGACCTTGAAGGCTCACCGGAACCATGTGGTTGCGAGCGTCTTCGCCGCCTTTGCGAATGGCATCCGCCACTTCGCCGGCTTTACCGAGACCGATTCCCACTTTGCCTTTGCGATCTCCCACGACGACCAGCGCGCTGAAGTTGAATCGGCGACCGCCTTTGACCACTTTTGCCGAGCGGTTGATGAAGACGACTTTCTCGGTCAAATCTTCGCCGCCCTCGCTCTTTTGCTCATCAGCCGGTTTGCGGCGTCCACGTCCGGGACCGCGTCCGCCACCGCGCTGCTGATAATACTGCTGCTGGTGCTGTTGCTGCGGTTGTTCGGCTTGAGGCGCCGGAGCCGGCGGCGTTGCTTGCTGCGCTTCGCCGCTGCCTGCTGCTATGTTGTTTTCTTCAGCCACGATGTCTTCTCTCTTCGTTAAAGTTAAAATTGCAGACCCGCTTCCCGCGCCGCATCCGCCAAAGCTTTGACTTTGCCGTGATAACGCGCGCCGCCGCGATCAAATACAACCTGCTTGATGCCTTTGTCCAAAGCAGCCTTTGCGGCCAGGGTGCCAATCGCCTTCGCGCTGGTCACGTTCGCGCCGAGCTTTTCACGATCCGGCGTGGCTTTGCTGGTGGTCGCCGCTCCCGCCAGGGTAATCCGGGCGATATCGTCAATGAACTGCACGTAAATGTGTTCGTTCGTGAAACACACGCTCATGCGGGGGCGTTCTTTCGTTCCGTTGATTTTCTTCCGCACGCGCCAGTGACGGAGCTGTTCCAGTTTCTGCTTCTTGTCTGTTCTCATCTTTTTGCGCCACGGGTTTGGCCGTGGATCTTCAATTGTTATTGAACGGTCTTGCCTTCCTTGCGCACGACGTGTTCACCCGCGTAACGGACACCCTTGCCTTTGTAAGGTTCAGGCGGATAAAAGCTGCGGATTTCCGAAGCCACACGCCCGACGACCTGGCGATCCGGCCCTTCAATCGTCAGCTTGGTGTTTTCTTCCACCGTGACTTTGATCTGCGCCGGGATCGGGTAATTGATCGGGTGCGAAAAGCCGAGGCTGAGATTCACCACATTGCCCTGAACGGCGGCTTTGAAACCGACGCCCTGAATTTCGAGCTTTTTGACAAAGCCTTCGCTCACGCCCGTGACCATGTTGTTCACCAGCGCGCGGCTCAAGCCGTGCAATGCCCTGGCTTCCGGGTCTTCGCCGTTGCGGCTCACGACAATGGTGCCGTTTTCAACCTTCAGGCTGGTGCGGCGAGGCAGGTCAAAAGACAATTTGCCTTTCGGGCCTTCCACTGAAACTTTTTGGCCTTTGAGCTCCACCTTGACTTTCGGTGGAACTGCAATCGGTTGTTTTCCAATTCGCGACATAAAAAATCCTTACCAGACGTAGCAGAGCAATTCTCCGCCGAGGTTCTTCTTGCGGGCTGTGTTGCCACTCATCACACCTTCCGGCGTGGAAACCACCGCCACTCCGAGGCCACCGCGCACGCGCGGAATTTCCGTGGAACCCACGTATTGGCGCAGGCCCGGGCGGCTCACGCGGCGAATGCCTTCGATCACGCTCTTCTTGCCCTGGTACTTGAGCTTGAGCTTGAGCGTCTTGATGGTTTTGCCGTCCACGGCCACTTCCGCGACATAGCCTTCCTGCTTCAAGATCTGGGCAATGCTCTCCTTCATTTTGGAGTGCGGAATTTCCACCGCCGGCAGCAACGCGCGTTGCGCATTGCGGATGCGGGTCAACATGTCAGAAATCGGGTCGATCATATCTATTCGTTCTCGTTCTCGTTTCTCGTCGCCGTCCTCGATTGCGAGAACGAGGAAGAGCGCGAGCAGGAAATCATTACCAACTCGCCTTCGTCACCCCGGGAATCAATCCATTCAAAGCCGCTTCACGGAACGTCAGGCGCGAGCAACCGAATTTGCGCCAATAGCCACGGCGGCGTCCGCTCATCGAACAACGATTCACCACGCGGGTCGGGCTGGCGTCGCGGGGCAACTTGGACAAACCGGCGTAATCACGTTTGGCTTTCAATTCAGCGCGGAGAGCGGCGTATTTCTGCACCGTCTCGAGCTTGCGCTTGTTGCGCTCTTTCCAGGATTTCTTGGCCATAAAAACTTTGCTAAAAATTATCTCTCCGCCAGCGGCAATCCCATCAGCTTCAACAACTCGAGTGCTTCCGCGTCGGTCGGTGCGCTGGTCACAATCGTGATGTCCATGCCCTGAGTGCGTTTGATCTTGTCCAGCTCGATTTCCGGAAAAATAGTCTGATCGGAAACGCCGAACGTATAGTTGCCGCGGCCGTCAAATTTGCGCGGAGACAAACCGCGAAAATCGCGAATTCGTGGCAGCGCCGCCGCGACCAGGCGGTCAAAAAATTCATACATCACGTCGCCGCGCAGCGTGACCCGGCAGCCAATCGGCTGGCCTTCGCGTAATTTGAAGTTCGCGATGCTGTGGCGCGATTTGCTGATCGCGGGTTTGCGTCCGGTGATCGCCGCCAGATCTTTGGCCGCGTCATCAATGGCGCTCTTTTCCAAAGACGCGCTGACGCCCATGTTGACCACGATTTTTTCAAATCGCGGAATCTGATGAACATTGCCGTACTTGTTCTTTTCCTTCAGCGTCGGCACTACTTCTTTAACGTATTTGTCGTAAAGTCTGGCTTTCATTCGTTTCGGGTCACGGATTTTGCCGTAACGTCTCTCTGTTCAAAATTCTTAAGCTTTGGCAGGTGCCGCAGTCCGTTTGCTGGCGCGGGCTTCGAAGACTTCCGCCTTCATCACATTGGAAATGTGAACCGTGCCTTCGCGCTCAACGATCGCGCCCTGGGGGTTGTCCTGGCTCTTGCGGGTGTGGCGCTTGATCATTTGAACGCCTTCCACGATGACCCGCTGTTTGCCGGTATCGACGGCGATGATCTTGCCGCGCTTGCCCTTTTCCGAGCCGGCGATCACGACCACTTCGTCGCCTTTTTTCACATGAAATTTTTGCATACTCAAATCACTTCCGGCGCGAGCGAAATAATCTTCATGAACTTCTTCTCGCGCAATTCACGGGCGACCGGCCCGAAAATGCGGGTGCCGCGCGGATTCAGTTCCTTGTCAATGATGACAATCGCGTTGCTGTCGAAACGCAGATACGAACCGTCGCTGCGGCGAATCGCCTGTTTGGTGCGAACCACCACCGCGTCCACGACATCGCCCTTTTTCACGGTGCCATCCGGCGCGGCGTCCTTGATGTGCGCTTTGATCACATCCCCGACGTGAGCGTAGGTCTGGTTTTTACCGAGCACGCCGATGGCCCAGGCCACCTTGGCGCCCGTGTTGTCGGCAACATCCAAATGAGAACGAATCTGCAACATAACAGTTTAATCAGGCGGCGACGGGCGCTACGCCACTGCCGCGGTCCACTACTTCCACCAGACGCCAGCGCTTCAGCTTGGAAAGCGGGCGTGTCTCTTGAATTCGCACGCGGTCGCCGACTTTCGCCTCGGCCTTTTCATCGTGCGCGTATAATTTTTTGTAGCCCGTGACGACTTTTTTGTATCGCGGGTGCGGGAACCGGCGTTCCACGCGGACCACGATGGTCTTGGTCATCTTGTTTGAAATGACTTCGCCGACGCGCTCTTTACGATTGCCGCGAGTGATTTCCAAAGTTTTGGTTTCTTCAGCCATACGAATTAAGCCGCTTGGTTCCGCAGTTGGGAAATACGCGTTTCAATGCGCGCAATGTCGCGGCGCAGAGTGCGCAGACGGCCGGGCTTCTCGAGCCGGGCGCTGGCCTGCTGCAAACGCAGGTTAAACACTTCCTGGCGCAGGTCGCGGCCCTTGGCCAATAACTCGACCGGAGTCAGGTCTTTGATTTCCGACATTTTCATAAAATCTTTGATCTTAAGCCGCAGCGTGGTGACGGGAAATGAACTTCGTCTTGATCGGCAGCTTGCTCGCCGCCAGCCGCAGGCATTCGCGGGCGACCGCTTCGGTCACGCCGTCCACTTCAAACAATACATTGGCCGGACGGATCACCGCAACCCAGCCTTCCAGCGGCGCTTTGCCTTTGCCCATTCGAGTTTCCAGCGGCTTCTTGGTGAATGATTTCTGCGGAAACACCCGAATCCACAGTTTTCCGTGGCGTTTCATGTTGCGGGCGATCGCGACGCGGGCGGCTTCCAGCTGTTTGGAATCCATCCAGCAGCGTTCCAGCGCCATCAATCCATATTCACCAAATGCCACCGTGCTGCCGCGATACGCCAATCCGGCGCGATTTCCGCGGTGCATTTTCCGAAACTTCACTCTTGCTGGCTGTAATGGCATAACTTCGTTAAATCGTTAAATCTGTAATTGGCTGACTCAGTGGCGCTTTGTGCCGGCTGCTAAATTCTTAACCAATCACCAGTCACAAATCATTTTCTCACTCTTACTTCACCGGCATCGGCTCGGCCGCCGGCGCGGGCTGCTGGGCTCGCTGCGGTTTGTTTTCACCTTTGCAGATCCAGCACTTGACGCCGAGCTTGCCGTAAACGGTCAATGCTTCAGCGAATCCATAATCAATGTTCGCGCGCAGCGTGTGCAACGGAACACGGCCCCAATGATACTGCTCAACGCGGGCCAGCTCAGCGCCACCCAATCGGCCGGCACAACGAATCTTGATACCTTCCGCGCCAAAATCTTTCGCGATCTGCAACGCTTTTTTCATTGCCCGGCGGAAAGACACGCGGCGTTCCAGTTGGAGCGCGATATTTTCCGCGACGAGCTGGGCGTCCGTTTCCGGCTGCTTGATCTCGACGATATCGACGTAAATTTCTTTGCCGGTGATCTTGCTCAGGTCTTCCTTGATCTTGTCGATTTCGGAACCTTTGCGGCCGATCACCACACCTGGACGAGCGGTCAGGATCGTAATGCGGCAGCGATTGGCGGCGCGCTCGATCAAAATTTTCGGAACCGATGCGGTCTCGAGTTTCTTTTTCAGCAACTCGCGGATTTGACGGTCTTCCGTCAGCAGCTTGCCGAAGTCTTTCTTTCCGGCGTACCACTTCGAACGCCAGTCTTTATTGACGGCAACGCGAAGACCGATTGGATTAGATTTTTGACCCATACAATTTACTCGTCAGACAAAACGATTTTAACGTGGCAATTCCGTTTGATGATCGGACCGGCAGAACCACGCGCCTTGGGCGTGAATCGCTTGTAGCTGGCCGCAGTCTGCGCGACTGCTTCCTTGATCACGAGCGCTTCCGGTTTGGCGTTCTGGTTGTTTTCCGCGTTGGCAATGGCGGAACGCAAGGTTTTGGCCACGAATCGCGCGCCTTTGCGGGGCACCACGGCGAGGACAGCCTGAGCCTGTAGCGCGGGCAATCCCTGAATCTGGCGCACCACCTCGCGCATCTTCTGCGCGGACATGCGGATGTTTTTGGTAATCGCGTGAACTTGCATAGGCTACTTCGCTTCGGCCTTGGCCGTGTGAGCGCCGTGCTTCTTGAACGTGCGCGTGAGTGAAAATTCTCCCAGCCGATGACCCACCATGTTTTCCGTTACGAAAACCGGATTGAACACTTTGCCGTTGTGAACGGTGAAAGTGAGGCCCACAAAATCGGGCGTAATCATCGAACGCCGCGACCAGGTCTTGATCGGGGATTTTTGATTCGTGCTTTTCGCCTTCTGGATTTTGTCCAGCAGGTGAAAATCTACAAATGGACCTTTCTTGATGGAGCGTCCCATAAATCGTTACTTGTTCTTCATCGGCCGGCCGTCGCGGCGGACCAAAATAAATCGGTTGGAAAGTTTCTTCTTGTCGCGAGTGCGGAAACCCTTCGCTTGAATACCCCAAGGCGACATCAATTGCTGCCAGCCACCGCCACCTTTGGATTTACCCTGACCACCACCGTTCGGATGATCCACCGGGTTGCGCGCCATACCGCGTGTAATCGGACGAATGCCGCGATGACGCGAACGCCCCGCTTTGCCCAACACCACATTTTCATGTTCGGTGTTGCCGATCTGACCGATCGTTGCGTAGCAGTTCTCGTTGATCTTGCGGATTTCACCGGAGGGCAGGCGAACCTGTGCAAAGCCTTCGTCGCGAGACATCAAAGTCGCTGCGCCACCCGCGCTGCGAACCATTTGACCACCCCGCCCTGGCGTCAGCTCAATATTATGAATCGCGCTGCTGACCGGAATCGCGCGCAGCGGCAGGCAATTTCCCACTTCTGGAGGCGCGGTCGGACCACTCATCAGTTTGGTTCCCACCTGCAAACCAACCGGAGCCACGATGTAAGCCTTCTCGCCATCCGTATATTGCAACAAAGCAATGCGAGCCGTGCGACCCGGATCATATTCAATCGCGGAGACCGTCGCTTCAACACCGTGCTTCTGGCGCTTGAAATCAACAATGCGAAGTTTCTGCTTGTGACCGCCGCCAATGCCACGGGCTGTAGCGCGACCATATTGATTGCGCCCGCCGGTCTTCTTGCGGATTTCAACCAGGCTCTTCTCAGGCTTGGTCTTAGTGATGTCGCTGAAGTCTGCGAACGAGAGATATCGTGTCGAAGGCGTCAACGGTCTAAATGTCTTCACTGGCATAAAATCAAAATCATTACCAACCAAGTCAGCCACTTGGAGAGCGGAGCCATCATTCCTGTCCCGGTTGGGAATCAGTTATCGGTTCCGCAGGTTATGCTGTCCGTCCCCTTACGGGCGAAACGGAGGCGGGAATATAGGCAAGCCCCTATGGCTGCGCAATAGCTTTTTTGAAAAATCTTTGTGCTTCGTCAACGGGCATTAAACCCTGATGAATATTGGTGCTTCGGCAAATGATATTCGCGCTGCGACCGCGTTCGCATTTTCCTGCGAAACAAACGCCCCTGAATTTACTCCCGCAAAAATACAAAACGTGAAGCCGATCAACAGCTTCACGTTTTAAACGCATTTACGTTTTACTCAGCCACGGCGTGTTCCCGCGGCCGTTGCCGGTCGTGAATGCCTTCGCCAATCTCTTCAATCATTTTCCGATTGAACGCCGGAATGTCCGACGGCTTACGGCTCGTCACCAATCCATTGTCCACCACTACTTCCTCGTCCACCCAATCCACACCGGCGTTGATCAAATCCTGTTTGATCGAAGGATACGACGTCATGCGCCGGCCTTTGGCAACGCCGGAATCAATCAGCGTCCACGGACCGTGACAAATCGCGGCGACCGGTTTTCCGGAATCGAAAAACGCGCGAATAAATTCCAGCGCCTTCGGTTGCAACCTCAGCTTGTCTGGATTCATCACCCCGCCCGGCAACACCAGTGCGTCGTAATCCTCAGCGTTGGCGCGCTCCAGCGGCACATCCACTGGAAAGGAATCGCCCCAATCTTTTTCCTTCCAGCCTTTCACCTGATCTTTGACCGGTGAAACGATCTCCGTTTTCGCACCGGCGTCTTCCAACGCCTGTTTGGGTTCGGCCAACTCCGATTGTTCAAATCCATTCGCGACCAGAATCGCGACCTTCTTGTCGTTCAATTTCATATTCATGATTGTCCTTTTCTTCCCTTTTCCTTCATCGCAAACGATTCAGAAACCATTGGGGACTTGAACCTAGAAAACAGTGAAAACTGCTGGATAATTCGTTTGCCAGAAACTTCTTTGGACGGCATGGGATTGAGACTCCTGCGATTGTTCCTCGCCTTTTCCGCTCTGGCGTGGGGTGTTTCCATTTTCGGCGTATTCGCAAGCTGGCCCAGCGCGGTGCAAGCGCTGCAAGGACTCGGTGCAGGCGCAATCCCCGAGGATCGAATGTTGGATTACTGGCTGCGAATGGCGTCCGGCGCATTCGCACTGATCGGCGGTTGGTATTTGATCCTTACGCTGTTCCCGAAAAAATTCAGCGCCGCACTCCCGTGGTTTGGATTACTGATGGTTTGCGAAGGAACAATCCTGCTGTGGCATGGCTTGCGGCTCTCGCTCCCGCCTTTTCCATTTTATGGCGATACCGCGGCGTGCTTCGTGGGAGGGCTCGGTATCATGATCTGTTCGCGTTATGCGATACAGTCTGACCGCTGAAAATTTTCTTCAATCAATAGCCTCACGCGATCTACGAATGAACGCGAATGGTTTAAAATTCGGAAAATTCGTGAAAGTCCGCGCAACCGCGTAAAGCCCTTCTCCTAGTTTTTTCCCTCACGGATTCGTCGCCTCGACATCGGTTCGTTCCACGACGCAATCAATCAACTGCACACCGCTCGCCTCCTTCACCACATCCGGCTTTTTCACATTTTTAAACGTGGAATTCAGAATGCGAACGTTGCTGATCTGGCCGGCGGGAATTCCAACCACGTTCAGCACGCGCGGCGTTTCCCGAACGGTGACGTTTTCCATTACCACGTTACGCACGACCGGTTGATGCGGTCCTTTCGCGCCTTCTTCATAAACGAAATCGATCTGTAACACTGCATCCGCCACGCGGCCAACCTTCACGTTACGCACGAACACATTTTCCACCACACCGCCGCGCACCGCGTTGGATTTGAAGCGCAACACGCGATCCAGATTCGGACTGTCCATATCGCAGTTTTCCACAAACACATTGCGGCAACCGCCGGAAATTTCGCTGCCAATTGTCACCCCGCCGTGTCCGTCCTTCATCGTGCAATTGCGAATAATCAAATTTTCGGACGGAACGCCAATGCGACGCCCGTCGTTGTTGCGCCCAGACTTGATCGCAATGCAATCGTCACCGGTGTCGAACAACGTATCTTCGATCAACACGTCCCGGCAGCTTTCCGGATCGCAGCCGTCATTATTAGGCCCGTGCGTAACAATGTTCACGCCACGCACAATCACGTTCGTGCTGAGCACGGGATGAATTTCCCACATTGGAGAACGACGAATTCGCACGCCTTCAATCAACACATTTTTGCAACGCATCGGTTCAATGAAACTCGGTCGCAGATTATCGCCCGCTCCAAACCGGCGCTGATCGACCGGAACATTGTCAGCCACCATTTGAGCGAGTCGCCGCCGCGCCGCAGTCTGCGTCAACTTCGGATCCTGCGCGTCGAGCAGACGATTTCCTTTCCACGCCCACCAGTTGGAATCGTCGGCCTGGCCATCCAGAACGCCGTCGCCGGTGATCGCAATATTTTCCTGATCAATTGCGTAAATCAGCGGGGAATAATTGTAGAGTTCCATGCCTTCAAAACGCGTGAAGACCGCGGGCAGATAAGCATTCGGATCGGTTTTAAACTTCAGCGTCGCGCCACCGTCGAGATGCAGATTCACGCCGCTCAACAAATGAATCGGTCCGGTCAAATATTCGCCCGCGGAAACAATCACACGTCCGCCACCCGCTGCATGACAGGCTTCAATCGCCTGGCGAATGGCTTGGGTGCAATCCGTCTTTCCATCCGCCGCCGCGCCAAACTTCGTGATTGGAAATTCGCGATCGGGAAATTTCGGTTCCTGAATGCGCGCGAGAATTTCTTTCATCAGCGCCCATTCAGGAATTGAACTTTCACGAGCGGTTTGCGCTTGAACGATTCCCGATTCAGCAACAGTCAACGGCAAATCCAAAAGCTTCTGAAGTTCAATGCCCGCGAGGATGAACGGCCCGACGCCTTTCAAATCATTCTCCACGATCGGCTCGCGCAGATAATATTCATACGAGCCGTCACGGCCGAATCCGAGACCGGAAACCGCGCAGCACTGCGTTAGTGTAATGCGCTCGCCATCGTGTTTGATCAAACGAGTTGTGATGCCGCGATATCCTTTGAGTGTGGCGGGAAGATATTTGCGCGAGAGATAACCTTTGTTCATCGCCTTCGCCAGAAAATCCACGAACATGCAGGACGCCGTCGCTTCGAGATAATTTCCTTTGCGTCCACCTTGATCCATCACCTGCCACCACAAGCCGCTTTCCGGATCCTGCCATTTCACAACGCCGTCCGCGGTCATCCGGATTTGCGACAGGATTTCTTTTCGTCCGGAATAATTTTCGGGCAGATAATCCAAAACATCGACCAGCGCCATTGCATACCAGCCCAGCGCACGGCCCCAGAAATTTGAGGACGCGCCGGTCTTCGGATTGGCCCAGGTCTGAACTTTTTTCGAATCCCAGCCGTGATAATACAAACCTGACTTTTTGTCGTAGAGATGCTGCCGGATCAGGCGGAACTGTTTGATGATGTCGTCGTAATTCGTCCGCGGTTCCTGGAACATTTTCGTGTATTCGGCGTAGAACGGCGCGCCCATGTAAAGGCCGTCGAGCCACATCTGATTCGTATAACGTTCCTTGTGCCAGAATCCGCCTTCGGGCGTGCGCGGCTGTGTTTCAAGCTGTCGATACAACCGTGCCGCGGCTTTGCGATAACGATCTTCGAGCGTGAGATTCCAGAGCGCGAGCACCGTCTTTCCAGGATTCAAAGCGTCGAGCTGATACTCAGCGGGTTTATAACCGTGAATGTTTCCGTCCTCAGTAATGAACGAACCAATGGCATTGGTTGTGAACGAAACATACGGGGGCGTTGGAACCACTTCGTTCAACTTCAAAAGCGAAAGCGTGAACAGCCCCGCCGTATAATCCCATTTCGCGCGGCCGCCTTCTTTCCAGGCGAGATTGTCTCCACGCCGCGCCGTTTCTGAATCCGCCATTCGCACCGACCATTCGAGCGGCGTCATTCCGCCGAACTCAGTTTGGGTTGTCGCATCTTTTGCAGTCGCAGAAAGCGCGAGCAACAGCACCAGGGAAAAACCACCGATTCGGGAGCAATAATTTTTCATCATATCGAATTATTCAGACTGCATTCGCCCGCGCTCCGGAACAGTCCTGAAGAAAGCTGCCGCGAGAACAGCGTTCAGACTGCGGAACGCTGCCGAAGCTAACAACTCGCCGCGTTTTGGAAATAGAGTTTTCGGCAAATCGCCCTCTCATTTGTGCACTCGATTCGAATTTCAAGGTGTGAAAATGAAACGACATCTGACTACGATCTTTTTCGAAATGACCATCCATCCGATAACCTTTTCCACGAACAAACCGTATCGAAGGTTTCCGAATGCTTGCTTCGGAACGAATGCACCGCGGTCGGTATTGCTCTTCATCGCGTGCCTCTTTATCGCTCCGTTCGCAAAAGGAGTTTCAGCAACTGACAACAAACGCCCGAACATTCTCGTGGCGATTTCCGACGACCAATCGTTTGCCCACACTTCCATTGCCGGTTATCCCGGCGTGAAGACTCCAAATTTTGATCGTCTCGCGCGCGAGGGTGTTTTGTTCAACAACGCCTTTGCCGCGTGTCCGAGTTGCAGTCCGTCGCGAGCCGCGTTGTTGACCGGACGGCAAATCTGGCAGATCGAACAGGCCGGTACTCATTGGAGTTCCTTTCCGACCAATTACATTGTTTATCCCGATCTGCTGGAGCAGGCGGGATATTTTGTCGGTTTTACCGGCAAGGGCTGGTCGCCCGGTGATTGGAAAGCCAGCGGACGCGTCCGCAATCCCGCCGGCTCCGAATACAATCAGCGCCATCTCAAACCGCCGTTCAGCGGAATTTCGAAAGAGGATTACGCGGCGAACTTCGCGGATTTTCTCGCGGCGCGACCCAAAGGCAAACCGTTCTGTTTCTGGTACGGAGCACACGAACCTCATCGCGGGTATGAAAACGGTTCGGGTTTGAAATCCGGGAAAAACCTGGCCGATGGTCCACCGCCTTCGTTTTTGCCGGATGCTCCAGCGGTGCGCAGCGATCTTCTGGATTATTGCGCGGAGATCGAGTGGTTTGACACCCAACTGGGACGCATCTTGAAACAACTGCAAGAGACCGGCGAACTGGAGAATACTTTGATCATCGTGACCAGTGACAACGGAATGCCTTTTGGAAACGCCAAAGCGACTCTTTATGATTATGGCATTCATGAACCGTTGGTTGTTCACTGGCCGGAGCGTGTGCCGGGCGGCCGCACCGTGGATGACTTGATCAGTCTCGTGGATCTTGCTCCGACTATTCTCGAAGCCGCGGGAGTTCCACAATCGACCAACCATCCACCCATGATTGGCCGCAGCATTATGAATCTATTGCGGTCAGAGAAAGAAGGTCTGGTGGATTCGTCCCGCACAGTTGTCTATGCCGGACGGGAACGTCATTCATCGTCGCGTTACAATAATCTGGGCTATCCGTCGCGCGCTTTAAGAACGAAGGAGTTTCTCTACATCCGCAACTTCCGACCGGATCGCTGGCCGTTGGGTGATCCATTCATTCTCAATTCAAAGGGCAAACCGGAAGCGCTGCCCGGCATTGGCTACAAAGACACCGACACCGGTCCGACTTCAGATTATCTGGTTGCCAATTCCGCCGATCCACAGGTGGAAAAATATTTCGCCCTGACTTTCGGCAAACGACCGGCAGAGGAATTGTTCGACATTCTCAAAGATCCCGGTTGTCTGAACAATCTGGCGACCGACCCACGGCATGCGAATATCCGAAAGAAGCTGTCTCAACAACTGGATGATTATCTCCACCAAACTGAAGATCCCCGCGTCTTGAATGGTGGCGCAATTTTCGAAACCTATCGACGTTATGGTCCCATCCGCCAGTTTCCACGCCCAACGGATTATGACGCTAATTGGTAATTCATTTCCCGGTTTCACGCACACCTGTCTTTCCGAAGAAATGCGCGAGGAACTTTCGGCGAGCGCCAAAACCAATCGCGCCAAAAATTCTTGCGGAAATTTTCGAACCGCGGCGTATATTCAGAGTCCATTAGAAACATTATGAAACCGATCCGCACCCTCTCCCTGATTGCCTTGGCGCTCTCGTTCGCTGTCGCACCGCTGTCCAGCCGAGCCGCTGATACCAAGAAAAGCGATGCCAAACCTTACAAGCTCGACAAATGCATTGTCTCCGACGAGAAACTCGGCGAAATGGGCAAGCCTTACGTGATGGAATACAAAGGCCAGGAAATCAAACTCTGCTGCAAGAGCTGCAAAAAAGATTTCGATAAGAACCCCGAAAAGTTCATCAAAAAAATGCACGAAGCCGAAAAGAAAGCGGCCAAGTCAGACAAGGCCGCGAAACCCGCCGACGATCACGCGGGTCACAATCATTGATTCGACAAAGCAAACGCTGGCCAACAGAAAACAGAATCGGTTGAGCCAGCTTTCTTGATTCGTATATCCTTTCAACATGAAATCGGCGCTGACATTGATCTGCAGCCTGTTGCTCCTCTGGACGCCCTTCGTCCCGGCGCAATCGGCTGTCGTCAACCAGGCCGTTTCCGTTCCCTCCTGCTGTTGCCCCGGAATGCAGGCGAGCTGTTGCTCCGCTGATTCTTCGCTTCCGGAATCGCTGCCGATTTCAGCAGTTCCGTCCGTACCGTCCGTTCATAGTCAGCTTCTGGCGTTGGCGTCCACCGTTTTGGCGTGGACGCTGCCAGTTGCTGTCGATTCCATTCCTTCCTCCGTTGATCCGCAATTCCATTCCCTCGGCGCTCCGCTTTACGCCCGGAATTGCGTGCTTCTGATCTGATTCCTCCGTTCTCCCCGCCCGCAGTGTGTACCGCACCGGCGCATTGTGGACTTTCGCGGCGGTGCTGTGCCCTGAAACGGAATCGTTGAATCAACTCCAACTGAAAAAATGCAAAACAATTTAAATGCGCGAACGACGTCGCCGCAGAATACGCCGTCGCCGGATCCAAAACTTACTTTCCTCCGCGATCCTCTGCGCCCTTTGCGTCTCTGCGTTAAACGCGCCGCACAGATCGCAATCGCAATCGCGTTGACTGTCCGTGCTGATGCACAGCCAAACACAAATGTGCTGACGGCACTCTCACCCCATCCCTCTCCCATGGGATTGGAGAGGGTGGCCGAAGGCCGGGTGAGGGTCGGCGTCGCGGCAACTAATTTTGATAACGGCTCCAACCTCGTCGTCACCGCCGATTATCTCACGCAGCTCTCCGAAGAAATGCGCACGAATCATCCCGCATTGCGCGCCGCTGATGCCCGCACGCAGGCCGCCATGGAAAACATTCGCACCGTTCGCACCTGGGACGATCCCGAGGCGCGTCTCGGCGGCATGGCCGCGCGCGACGAAATGCGCGCCGACGACGGCGATCTCATTTACGGCGTGGAACAGAAACTTCCGCTGTTTGGAAAACCGAAGCTCGCCCGCCGCGTGGCCAGCGCCGAAGCGGAAATCGAATCCGCCAGCGCTGAATTTGAATTTCAGCAACTTCGCTCCGAACTCGCGCGCACCGCTTTTCGCGCCGCGCTCGCCAGTGAAATGGTTTCCATCGGCGAGGAGGATTTGAACTGGCTGAAAGTCATCAGCCAAACCATTGACAGCAAATATCGCGGCGGCCAGGCGGCGCTGGTCGAAGTGCTTCAAATCCAAAACGAACTCGGCAAACGCGCGACTCAGTTGCAAACCGATCGCGATCAACTCGCGCACGAACACGTTTCGCTCAACCGCTTTCTGAATCGCGATCAACAGTCATCGTGGCCTGCCATGGAACTTCCGCCAGTGGCCGCGCCCGTGAAGTTCACCCCGCGCCTGGTGGAACTCGCGTTGAAATACGAACCGAAAATCCGCCTGATGCAGCAGCAGATCAAACAGGCGGAAGCCAGCGTGGAACTGACGCGGCGTCAGCGTCTGCCGGATGTGAACGTCGGACTCGAAGCGCGCAATTACACCGGCGACGGCAGTTTTCGCCAGGGCATGCTGGTCTTCAGCATGAATCTTCCGTGGGCGAATTCGCGAAAATATCGCAGCGAAATCAAACGCGAAGAATCGAAGCTGAAAGCGACGGAATTTGATCTCGCAGATTATCAGGCCGGACTGCGCGAGGAGGTGCATCAACTCACGATCCGCATCGACGCCGCCCGCCGCGAAGCCTTGTTGTATCGCGACGAAATTCTCCCGCGCACTCAGGCGGCGCTTGATAGCACGCGTGCCGAATGGGAATCAAATCGCGGATCCATTCGCGATCTCCTAGATGCGCGCCGGCTGTTGTTGGAAGCCCGTTCGTCTTACGTCCGCGCTGTGGCCACGCAGTATGAAATGTTGTCCGATCTCGTTCTCTGCTGCGGTCTCGGCGATCTCGGTGCGCTGCAAATGATCGCCGCCGAATCGGAAACCAATGCCGTTGTCGATCCCATAAAATGAACTTTTTCCAATCGCACATGAAAACTCGAATTCTGAATCGTCGCGCATGGGGCCTGAATCGCCTCGTGCGGCACGCTCAACGTAGCACTCTTGCTGTTTTTGATTCCCTCGCCCCGCAGCGAAGCGTGGGGAGAGGGTCAGGGAGAGGGGATTTTGAGCTAAATGCTTCCTCCCCCCGGCCCTCTCCTCTGGCTTCGCTCGGAGGAGAGGGAGTGATCGACCGTATTGATTTGATGGAGTTCAGCGGAGGGCCGAAATTTCTGGCGAGTTGCGCTCGCTCCTTTCGATTGGGTAGCGACTGCCGCGCTTGCGGCAGTCCGGGCGAGCTGGTTCCGCGCCCGTCCGGAAATATCCCGCACCGCAAAAACGGCGCGAAGAACCCGTTCGCGCCGGCAGCCCGCAGACGCAGGCCGCGTCACCAAAATGCTCTGCGCGTTTGCTGCGCGATGCTTTTACTTGCGGCGCTGACGCTGTTCGCCGCCGGATGCAGTCGCGCCGCTTCTCCCAATGCTCCAACGCCCCAGACTTCCGCACCTGCCGCGAAATTCCATTGCCCGATGCATCCGCATTACACGAGCGACAAACCGGGTGATTGTCCCATCTGCGGAATGAAGCTGGTGCCGGCCAATGCGACGGAAGCCAATACTTCCGCGACTTCCATTCCCGGTCGCGTGCCGATTGTCGTTTCAGCTGAGAAGAGGAATCTCATTGGCCTGACCACTTCAATTGTTGAACGCCGCCAACTCACGCGCACTTTGCGCAATGTGGGAATTGTCACGCATGACGAAACGCGATCCGCTGTTGTCGCGCCACGCTTCGCCGGCTGGGTGCGAACACTACAGGTCAATTACACCGGCCAACCCGTTGCGAAAGGCGATCCGCTGTTCACAGTTTACAGTCCGGAACTGTTCACCGCGGAGAACGATTACCTGCTCGCGTGGAAAAATTCCCGGTTGACCAACACGCCGGTCACGCTTCAGGAATCCGCCCGCGATTTACTCGCCACCACGCGACGCAAGCTGGAGTTGTTGCAGGTTGGAGATCAGGAAATCAGCGCGCTCGAACAAAGCGGCCGGCCCAGCGATGAATTGCAGATTCGCGCGCCGGCATCCGGTCATGTGATCACTAAAAACGCGGTCGAAGGCCAGGCGTTCAATGCGGGTGAAACGCTTTATGTGATTGAAGATTTGCATCATCTCTGGATTCGCGCCGCAGTTTACGAATCTGATTTGCCGCAGATCAAAGTTGGCCAGCCAGCGCGCGTGATTTTTCCGACTTTGAACAACAAAACGTTCGAGAGTTCCGTCAGCTTTATTTATCCGCACATCGATCCGCAAACCCGCCGCGCGGAAGTCCGGCTTGAACTCGATAATCCGCGCCACGAAATCCGTCCCGACATGTGGGCCGACGTGGAAATCGAATCGGATCTCGGCGAAGTCCTCGCCGTTCCCGCCAGTGCCGTGATCGACACCGGCGCACGTTACGTCGCGTTCGTTGATATCGGCCAGGATCATCTCGAACCGCGCGAAGTGAAAATCGGGGCGAAGACCGACGATTATTTCGAAGTGCTCGAAGGCTTGCAGCCCGGAGAAAAAGTGGTGACCCGTGCCCTGTTCCTGATCGATTCCGAAAGCCAGCTTAAGTCCGCGATTTCGGGAATGACCGAGCGCCAGCACTAAAACGGCGAATCGGCGAATCGGAGAAACGGCGATCAGACGAACACGATTGGCCCTCAAATTACACTGACACTTACAACCTGAAAACGAGCGATGAACCCGATCAGACATTATCGAGACCTCAAGGCTTATCAAAATGCGATGGACTGGACGATCCAGATCTTCCAATTGACCAATACTTTTCCGGTCGAAGAAAAGTATTCACTGACAGACCAGATTCGCCGTTCGTCGCGTTCCGTCTGCGCGAATCTTGCTGAAGCGTGGAGAAAGCGCCGATACGAAGCCGCTTTCATTGCCAAATTGAGTGATGCGGAAACTGAAGCCGCGGAAACGCAGGTTCACGCGGAAATTGCTTTCCGTTGCGGCTATCTGCGCGAAACCCGTTTCCGCGAAATCGACGACGCTTACGACCACATCATTGGCCAACTGGTGAAGATGGCCGATCAACCGGAGAAATGGTTAATCCGTCCGCACAATTTGAAATGAATTCCTCTTCGCAAAACGATCCGCTGATTCCAGGCGCGGTAAATCCGCAATCGCCTTCTCACCGTCTCGCCCATTCCCCGTTTCAAAAGGAAGGCTTGATCGAGCGCATCATCGACTGGAGCGCGCGGAACAAATTCATGGTGTTCATGCTCGTCGGCGCGCTGCTGGCGGGCGGGATTTACGCGATGCGCCATACGCCGCTGGATGCGATTCCCGATCTGTCCGATGCGCAGGTGATTGTTTTCACGCAATGGGAAGGCCGTAGTCCAAATCTGGTCGAGGATCAGATCACTTATCCCATCGTTACCAAATTGCTCAGCGCGCCGAAGGTTCGCGTCGTGCGCGGGTATTCGTTCTTTGGTTACTCGTTTGTGTACGTCGTGTTTGAAGACGGCACGGATATTTATTGGGCGCGCTCGCGCGTGCTGGAATACATGCAGGGTCTTTCCGGAAATCTTCCACCGGACGTGACGCCGACACTCGGGCCGGACGCAACCGGCGTGGGCTGGGGATTTCAATACGCGCTGGTGGACAAGAGCGGCAAAAATGATCTCGCGCAATTGCGTTCGTTCCAGGACTGGCAGCTTCGTTATTGGCTGCAAAGCATCGAAGGCGTCGCTGAAGTCGCCACGTTTGGCGGTTACGAAAAACAATATCAGGTCGAGATCGATCCCAACCGTCTCACGGCTTACAACGTGCCGCTGACCAAAGTCATTTCCGCCATTCGCGATGCGAACAACGACGTCGGCGGCCGTGAACTCGAACGCTCCGGCACGTCGTATCTCGTGCGCGGCAAAGGTTACGTTCATTCGCTGGACGACTTGCGCCGGGTCGCAGTCGGCGCGGATGCCAACGGCACACCGATTCTGCTGAAGGACGTGGCGCGCAATATCACGCTCGGCCCGGAAATGCGGCGCGGCGCAGGCGATCTCAACGGCGAAGGCGAAACCGTGGGCGGCATCGTGGTCGTGCGTTACGGCCAGAACGTTTTGCAGGTGATCGATCGCGTCAAAGCCAGACTCGCCGAACTCAAACCATCGCTGCCGGAAGGTGTCGAAATTGTCACGACCTACGACCGCTCCGGTTTGATTCGCGATTCGATTCACACCCTGACGCGCACGATCATTGAGGAATCCATCATCGTCGCGATTGTCGTAATTATTTTCCTGCTCGATTTCGGCGGCGCAGCGCGGGCGATTGTCACGTTGCCCATCGCGGTCGCGCTGGCGTTCATCCCGATGTATTTCCTCGGGCTGACCGCAAACATTATGTCGCTCGCTGGCATTGCGATTTCGATTGGTGTTTTAACCGATGAAGCCGTGGTCATGGTGGAGAATGTTCACAAACGACTCGAACACGCGCCGCCCGGGCTGACTTCAGCACAGCGCCGCGAAATCATCATCAGCGCCTGCAAGCAACTCGGCAAACCGCTGTTCTTCGCGCTGCTCGTGATCACGGTAAGTTTCCTTCCGGTGTTCACGCTGGAAGCGCAGGAAGGCCGGCTGTTCAAACCGCTCGCGTTCACCAAAACGTTCACGATGGCCTGGGCCGCGTTCCTTTCGATTACGATTGGCCCCGCGTTGATCGTTCTGATGACCGGCAAAAAAGTCATTCCCGAACACAAACACCCGATCAGTCGTTTGCTGCATCGATTGTATTATCCGTGGGTCAGCGCGCTGATGCGACGACGCTTTCTTTCCATCGCGATTGCGCTGGTCGTGGTCATTTCCGCGGTGCCGATTTATTTCAAGCTCGGTTCCGAATTCATGCCACCGATCAATGAAGGCACGATTCTCTACATGCCCAGCACTTTGCCCACGGTGTCGATCACCGAAGCGACGCGGCTGATGCAGATTCAGGATCGCATCCTGAAATCATTTCCTGAAGTCACCACCGTTCACGGCAAAGCCGGACGTTCTGAAACCGCCACCGATCCCGCGCCGATGGAAATGTTCGAAACCGTCGTGCAACTCAAACCGAAGAACGAATGGCGGCGCGTGCCTGATCCGCGCTGGTATTCCAGTTGGTCGCCCGAATGGCTGAAGCGTGGCCTGCGAAAACTCTGGCCGGAAACGCGCGCGATTTCCTGGGACGAACTCATTTCCGAAATGGATTCCGCGCTCGCGATTCCCGGCCAGGTCAATGCCTGGACAATGCCGATCAAAGCGCGCATCGACATGCTTTCCACCGGCATTCGCACGCCGGTGGGAATTAAAATTTTCGGCAGCGACCTCAATGAAATCAGCCGCATCGGGGAGCAATTGGAATCCGTTTTGCGCGACGTTCCTGGAACGCGCAGCGCGTTTTCTGAACGCACGATTGGCGGCTTGTATCTCGACATCATCCCCAATCGCGCCGCCATTGCGCGTTACGGATTGAATGTGGAAGACGTGCTGGCTGTGGTCGAAACCGCGATTGGCGGAATGCCGATTGATCGCACGGTGGAAGGCCGCGAGCGCTATTCCATCAATGTTCGTTACAGCCGCGAATTTCGTGATGATCCCGAGAAGTTGAAACGCGTGCTGGTGCCGGTGGTGGCGGCGGGCGCAAGTGAAACGGGGAAAGGGCGAAGCGGAGAAACGGCGATGGCTGGTGGAGCTTCGCCGTCTCGCGCATCCGCCGGTTCGCCGATTCAACAGATCCCGCTCGGTCAGCTTGCGGATTTTCACGTCACCAGCGGACCGCCCATGATCAAGAACGAAGACGGCTCGCTCACGGGCTGGGTGTACGTGGATGTTGCAGATCGAGACATTGGCGGCTACGTCGAAGAAGCGAAACGCGTCGTGTCAGAAAAAATCGAGCACGCGGGTTTGCTTCCCACCGGTTATCGCCTCGAATGGACCGGGCAATACGAATACATGCTGCGCGTTCGAGATCGATTGATGGTGGTGGTGCCGCTGACGCTGGTACTGATTTTTGTTCTGCTTTACCTGAATTTCAAATCCATCGCGGAGACGTTCATCATTCTGCTTTCCATTCCGTTCGCAATGACCGGAAGCATCTGGCTGCTGTGGCTGCTGAATTACAATCTGAGCATCGCGGTGTGGGTTGGCATCATCGCGCTCGCCGGCCTCGCCGCGCAAACCGGCACGATCATGATCATCTATCTTGATGAAGCGTTTCATGCGTATCAACGCGCCGGACGGATGAACACGCAGCACGATTTGTTCGAAGCCATCACCTACGGGGCGGTGCAACGGGTGCGTCCGAAATTGATGACGGTTTGCATGATCACGCTCGGACTCGTTCCCGCATTGTGGGCACACGGCGCGGGTGCGGAAGCGATTCAACGCATCGCCGCGCCGATGATCGGCGGCTTGATCACCTCCACGATTCTGACGCTGGAAATTGTTCCCGCGATTTATTCGCTCTGGCGCGGACGTCAGGTGCAATGGGTGAAAGGCGCTCCGCCCCGAAGAAAATCATGGAACGAACTGAATCACGAATTCGTCGCCATGGAACGCGCGGAACACGGCAGCGAATTCATCGGCGAACCCGGCGCGATTTCCGAAACGGCTGACGACGCGAAGGTTCATCGGAAACGCAGCAAAACCATTTGGATCGTTCTCGCGTTGATCGTGGCGGCAATTGCCGCGGGCTGGGCGATTTGGAAAATCGCAAATTCTCCAAAGCATTCCCCTGCTCCAACTCATTCGCACGCCGCGCCCGCCGTCATCGAAACAAACACAAACGATGTCGCAAGCGTTCCCACCATCACGCTCACCGCGGCGCAACGCGATGCAGTTTCACAACTGTTGAGCGCGGGCAATGACATCAGCGCGAGTCTTTCGTCGGACAATCTCGGCGCGTTCAATCAAACGCAGGAAAAACTGGAACCTGCGTTGCAGCACGTCATTGACACGCTGGGCGCGGAGCATCCGTGGACGGTGTTCGTGCAACCGATTCGCGCCGCCGGTCTGCGGCCAGCGGGCGATCTGGATGAAGCGCGCGCCGAGTTCATTTCGTTCAGCGCCGCATTTGTGGAACTGGCACAAGCCGTGCGCCATCAGGACGCCGCGTTTTCCGGAGTGAAAATTTATCGCTGTCCGATGGCGCCCAAGCCGGGATTCTGGATGCAACTGCAGCCGCCGCTGCGCAATCCGTATTTCGGCGCCGAAATGCTCGACTGTGGAACTGAAATCGCGCCGTGAAAAATTCGACACGGATTTCACCAATGTTTCAGGGAACGCGAAGGTGCAAATCATTGAACTGCATTGATCAATAGCGTTCATTTCGTTTGCTAGTGGCTGCCGCGCCGCGGCAGCCCGGGCGCGCTGTTTCGCGCCCGTCCCGAAATGCATGCGCCTAAAAGCGGCGCGAAGGAACCCCGTTCGTGCCGACGACCCGCAGCGCGGGCCGTGCAACCTCCAAGAGACATAACCGCGGCGCGTCGGAAACTGACTCCAATTTCATCCGTCGCTCCGCGACAAATATGTTCACCGAACTTCAAACCGTGGGATCAATCCCACGGCTACATTCATTCATTGCTCCGCGATGGCGCTGCTTTTACATCCGTTTTGATGCATCTGACCCGTCCGCATTTTCCCGAAACTTGCCAGATCGGAATTCTTCGCCGACTATGCGACCGCTGTTCCGCAGTATTTATCTTCGACATGAGTTCGATTCCGACGGCGATAACAAAAGAGAATCCGCCCGCCAAAAGCGGCGCGGTGAAGAAACCCGCGTTCAGTGAAAGCGCGGCGTGGCGCGATGTCGGCGCGGGCTGGCAGCCGCTCTTCGGCAGTTTTCGCGGCGTAGGCTACAGCATCGAATGGCACGATTTCCTGGCGAAACGCGAGTTCAACTGGGCGGCGAGTTTTCATCCAGGCTGCGTGGAACTTTGTTTGAATCTTGATGGCCACGGCTTTGTGCAGGGTCGCGGCGGGCGAACGGACTTCGCACCCGGCACCGCGGGATTTTATTTTCGCGGCGAGGAACCGTTGAAAGCTCAGCGCACCGCGGGCGAACGGCATCAGTTTTTAACCGTTGAATTTTCCTGTCCTTTTCTCGCAAAACATCTCGCGGGGACGGAAGCCACGCTGCATCCGCTGGTGCGCGCCGCGATTGAAGGCCGTTCGTCCGATCACATTTCCGGTGTCCCCGCGAAACTCACCGCCGCACAGCAACAGATCATCGCGACGCTGCGTCAGCCGCCGGTTTATGCCGCCGCGCAAACGGTCTGGTATCAATGCAAGGCGCTGGAACTGGCCGTCACGTTTTTCATTCAGCCGCCCGCCGAGCAGGAAATGTTTTGCACACGCCAGCAGCGGGTCGCGCAGGAACGCGTGGAGCAGGTAATTTTTCTTCTGAAACAGGATCTCGCCGCCCCCCCCGCGCTGGAGGAACTCGGACGCAAGATCGGTTGCAGTCATTTTTATCTGAGCCGGATTTTTTCGAATCACACGGGCAAAACGATCACGCAATATCTGCGGCAACTCCGCATGGAACGCGCGGCGGAACTGCTGAAGTCCGGTGAATACAATGTGACCGAAGCGGCGCTGGAAGTGGGTTACGCGAGTCCGAGTCATTTCAGCCAGGCGTTTCATGAAACGTTCGGCTGCTGTCCGGGTTTGTATCCGTTGAAGACGCCGACGCAGCGGCCGCGGTAAACTTCTTTCAACGCGGAGACGCAAAGTTCGCCAAGCAACGCGGAGAGCTCCGGGGAACAGCAAATGAAGCTTGGACGACGATCTTGGTCCTTGGGTTTCTTTGTTGTGATTCCCTGCAAAAGCGGTGCTGAAGCACACGCACTCCAAACGCTTCGCGCGATTTCAAGGCATCAGCAACTTCGCGGAGCGTTTGGAGTGCGCGCGCTTTAGCGCCGCTTTCTGACGCTTTCGAATCTCAAGCCATCGCCTGAAGATTCTTCACCCCCACGTGGCTTGCTGTTTCTGCCTTTCGGTTGCGCTGCGTTTGCTCCGCCGATCAATCCGCAAACAATTCCGCTCCCGACAATTCGCGACCGGTTTTTGCGTCGAGTATTCGCGCGCCCAATCCTTTCGGAGGCAGGCCGGCGAGCTTCTGAAAGAAGTTCGGAAACGTTTTTTTTACGCATGCCGGATTGCGGATTTTGATGCCCGGAACTTTCAATCCGAGAATCGCAAAGCACATCGCCATGCGATGATCGTTGTAGGTTTCGATTTCCGCGCCGTGAAGTTGCGAAGGATACACGGTAAGCGTATCGCCTTCTTCGATCACCTTCGCGCCGCATTTCGTTAACTCCGTCCGCAGCGCGACCACGCGTTCGCATTCCTGAACCCGAAGACGCCCGAGGTCGGTGAACGCGACCGAGAATTGTTCAAACGGCGCCATCACAATTGCGGTCATGATGCTGTCGCCCAGATCGCGTTTTCGGGAAACTTCCATCTGGCCCTGGCATAAATTCGGAAACTCGCTGTCGATCTGCCACTTGCTTTGCGGCCAATGGCTGACGACCACCAGTGAATGCGCTTCACGGAAATCCTTGAGCCACTCGCCCGCCACGGCATCGAAACTTCCAATCACTTCCGGCATTCGTTGCCACCAGCGAAAATAAGGCGACGCCGATTGCAACGTTTCTTCCAATTGCGACCGCGACTCACCGGCCTTTGCGACGCTCGCAAGAATGGACTGGATCCGTTCGTCGTCTGAATCGGATCGCGCCAGAATGGGATTGGGCAGCAGCCAATCCGCGCCCCAGAAATAACTTCCACTGCTCGCATCCGGTTCGATCTGAAACCGTCCGCCGCGATGTGGAAACGCTTCGATCAATTTCGAAGTCATCGAAACATAAGGCGATTCCTCGGCATTCTCTCCGACCACTTTTATGTCCCAGTTTCCAACCGCCGCGCACAACAACAGCGCCGAAGCGAATTGTGAACTTTGCTCAATACTCACTTCGCACGACCGCCGCGATGGGGGCGCGGGTCTGTGACCCGCAGCAACATCGCTTACGCCGCCGCTCTCCGAAATACCGGCACTCGCATCGGGAACATTGCTGCGGCTCGCAGAGCCGCGCTCCGTTTCTGCACCCCAGATTCTGACCGGCAATCTCTCATTCCCCTGCTCCGCTTCGACGCGATAGCCCAGTTCACGCAACGCTTTGAACAGCGCCGCCTGCGGACGTTCGTGCATGCGCGGAACGCCGTGCAGGCGATACACGCCTCTGCCGAGACAAACGAACGCCGCCAGAAAGCGCGCCGCGGTTCCCGCATTGCCAACGAACAATTCCATCGGCTGCGATTCCGTCCCGCCCGGTGGAATCTGACCGCCCTTGCCGTAAACCGTGATCGTGCGATTGCAATCCTCGTTAGGATCGGGCCGCACTTCGACCATGAAGCCGAGTTCCTGAAGACATTCGACCATGATCTGCGTGTCCTCGCTCCACAAAGCGCCTTCGAGCATGACTTCGCCCTCCGCCAGCGCGGCGAGAATCAAGGCGCGATTGGTAATGCTTTTGGAACCGGGCACCGTGATTTCGGCATGCACCGGTTTTTCGAGCGGAACAATTTCAATGAGATCAGGCAGCGGCATGGTTGAAGCAATGAAGGATCGAGAATCGAAGATCGTCGATGGAAACTCGTTTCATTCCGATGAAGGCGACGCACATCCGGCGCACCAGGAATCACGGCGTTGCTTGGCTTGCTGGAAAAAATGCGTCAGTGCGTCCGCATCTGAATTTTTCAATGCCGCTTGAACCTTCCGTAGATCATTTACAAAAAGATCAATTGCACGAATCAGGTTCGTCCGATTCGCCACCGCGATGTCGCGCCACATCTCGGGCGAGCCGGATGCAATCCGCGTGGTGTCGCGAAAACCATTGGCGCACAGCTTCGCTTGTTCTTTCGGCGCGGACGGATTCAAAACGAGATTGGTCAGAACCGCGGCGGAAATGTGCGGCAAATGACTGGAACGACTGACAAGTTGATCGTGAATTTCCGGAGTCAACCGCAGCACGCGACCGCCAAGTGACTTCCAGAACTGCTCAACTTTTTTCAACGCGGCGGAATTGGAATTGCGCGTCGGCGTAACTACGCAAACCGCGTTTTCAAACAGGTCATTGCGCGCGGCGGACATGCCGATTTTTTCGCCACCAGCCATTGGATGACTGGCAATGAAATGCGCGCCGGTTTTTTGAATCAATGTTTCCACTTCCCGCACAACGCTGGCTTTCACGCTGCCGACGTCGGTGACAATCGCGCCGCGTTTCAATCCAGGAAGAAGTTGTTTCACCAGCGAACGCATTTGCGCGAGCGGCGTGCAAAGAATCACGAGATCAGCTTTCGAAACCGCGGCCAACAAATCCGTGGTGGCGTAATCCGTAACCGCGAATTTCTCGCAATCGGAAACACTGACGGCGCGCCGAACGTAACCGGCCACTTCACCGGCGAGTCCACGTTTTCTGGTGGCCAATCCGATTGAACCGCCGAGCAGACCGACGCCTACGATGGTGATTTTCCGAAATCGCACGGCGGAAGAATAGTGGAGCGAGCGGCCCGGATGAAAGATGGAAGTTCGCTTCCTCGTAATGATACAAACGAGTTTTAACGCAAAGACGCAATGAGCTCAACCGAATCCATGCGGTTCGATTCAGTTGGGGACCGCAGCCGCCTCGGCTGCAGTTCGGCGCGCCCTCGCGCCGAACATAGCGGCGCGCACCGACACCAAACGGTTCGTCGATTTCACGCCGCAATATCAGCCGCGAGGGCGCGGCTGATTGCGCCCGGGGCGGGCGCGCTCCCCATTCCAACTGCATGGATTCGGATTAAATCCTCCGATTTGCGCCTCTTTGCGCCTCTCCGTTGAATTCCCTCTGAATGGTTCCGCGGCTTAACGCGGGTGAGAAGTTCCGTAAATGGGCAATTGGCCAGGCAAGGCTGCCGATGGCCTTGGCATCGGCGCACCGACCGCGTTGATCAGCAGATTATCAAAATACGGAGTGCTGAATTTTTTAGCTTCCTTGCCTGCCATCAAACCGGCCATGCCTCTGACGTAGAGCGTGTTTGTCGCGCTCAAGACCACTTTCTCATTCACGAATCCGGTGATGACCGGACCTTCGAAGCGCAGTTTCAGGTTATGCCATTCGTTCGGGTGAATGCCCGCGAGTTGAACTGTGCCCAGCACTTTTTCACCGCCTGTGCTGTCGTCGTCGGCAGCTTTGATGAGCGACTGCTGTTCGGCATCGCCGATGATTTTCTTCTTTGATTCTTTGCCACGAATCGCGACGAGGCGACACTGGCCGTCAGCTCTCAGTTCCAGGAAATAGCCTTTCGGAATGAAACCGTAACCGGTGCCGACCTCATTGATCCGCCCCATCACGGATGCGTTCTCGCCGGGATTCAAGCAGACATCCGCGCTGATTTCGTAGTTCTGCCATCGGTCATCTCCGATGATCGTGTAAGGCTGCCAATCCGGCGCCCAGGAAATGGTTGGCACTGGAACAACCTGCCGCAGGCACTTGCCCGTTTTGTCCGGACGCTCAACAATTTCAAACGCATCCGCAATGTCAGCCGTGTAGCGCGGCAGAAAGCCATAATCTTTCGGAGCAGAATAGCTCTCGAACGTCTCGCGGTATGGAAATGGAAATCGTTTCGGCGCGGGAATGTTGCTGAACGAACCTTTCTGCTGACCGGTGGTGGTCGAGAGCGAGTAAATGGAATTCGGTTCGAGGGTGATCTCGAATTCGCCATTCACCGGCTCGATTCCGGCCTGTTGAACGAATTGCTCTTTCGCATCGCTGCGCCAGACGCAGAGCGGTTTGGCGGATAACCCGGCGCGGATTTGAAACCGGATTTGTTGCGGGACTTTCGCGTCTTTGGTTTCGAGAATGATGCTGTAGTCATCGCCCGAAGATTTCAAAGCCACAAAGCTGCCGCCGCCCTCGAGTTCACCGCATCCGCCATTGAGATAAAGCCACCCGACTTTGGTGAATTGTCCGTAATGCGCGTAGCCCCACAATGCTTCGCGGATTTTGTAATGTCCGCTCCACGGCCAGTGAGCCACGATCATCGACGGATCTTCAGAATACGGTTCGATTGGATAAACGCCGGCGATGTCATACCAGTTCACGATCTTCGTGACGCCACTGCGGATGTAATTTTCATTGAATGCCCGGACAATGCCGAGCGCGCAGTCGAATCCTTTCAGATAAACGTGCTCTTCGGTGTTCCAGATTGGCTTGTTCATTTGGGCGGCAATCTCCTGAACTTCAGCCGAAGCTGGAACGCTCAAGAGCGTGTGAGCGCCGAAAATATCAATGGCCTCGCGCAGTTGATCATCGGATTTCAGGTCCTTCACGAAATCCAATTTGTTCTCCGGCCAGTTGTCGAACGCATGAATTTTAACCGATTGAAATCCGTTGGCGTTGAGCGTTGCGCGAAGCAGCTTCACAAATTCATAGCTGACTCCTTTTTCATTTCGACAACCAAGCGCATCGAACTCCAGGCCGTAAACAGTTCTGAGTCCCTGCAGCCATTTCACATAGTAATCAGCGGCATCCTGCGACCAGAACTGTCCGTTGCCGATCCAGCCGGGCGCACTCCACGCCGCACCATCAAGCGTGAGTTCAGGATTGCGGCGTTTAGCTTCGCGCAAGATCCACCACGTATAACCACGCGAGTAGTTCAGATCAGTGCGCGTGTGCATGTGGCTCGGCATCGAACCTTGAGTCGAATTGCCGTCACCGGGAATTTCCACAAGCAGCGCGCTGACAGAAGCGCCAAACTTCGGCTTGAAAACCAGATCGAGAATCTGACTGCGCTGCGGTTCGGGATAATCCTTGAGCAACACCGAAGTCGCGCCGCCGCCGTTCACCACGCCGATCCCATCGAAGCGTTTGCCTCCGGCGTCGCCTTTGAGCTCAACGGTTTGAATGGCCGATGCAGCAAATGATTCAAGAGACATGGCGCTCAGCACTAATTGGCAGATGAGCGCGAGCGTGCTCCATCGCCGGAAGCTGTTGCCCAAAACAGCACGGTAATTCTCCGGTTCCGAAATTTTGCCGGACGTAATTGAGCTTTCGGGTGACGTGGTTTGCATAAGTTGCGTAGCGAACTAACGAACATTCTCCGGCGGACCCAGCTGCGATGGTTTCAAATCGCCGAGATCAATCACCAGCTTGTCGAAAACAATTCCGGGATCGAGCGGATGCAGTTTCAACGTATGCTTCCCAACCTCCGCAAATGTGTGGTCGGTAACGCCAATCGCCGCCGCCCGCAAAACATTGGCGCTCCACTCGCGACTGAATTCCTTCGTGTCGATATCCACAACCTTCGGCGTTTCCTGATCCACGCTGACGGAATAGCGCAGCCGCATTCCGGGATGAATCGCGTGCGTCGGAATGCAATAGACAAGCACTTTCGCGGCGCCGGATTTTGCGATGTTGAAGTCATATTCCAAACCCGCTGAAGGCGGAACATTTCCCGTCGTTGGCAGCAGCGCGATTGAATCTCCGGCGCGTCCAAGTCCGGCGATGACTTTCCATTGAAATGCGTCAGCGTCGGTTTTGCGTCGCGGATGTTCTGCCTCGATTGAAATCGTGGAATCCTGTCCGCTGGTGATCGATCGCGAGTTGGTCATTGAATGCGCCGAGTTCGTCCGCGAATCCAATGGCTTGAACACCGCCAGATTCCGCGGGTGCGACGACATGATGTGACGCCATTTGCCGCCCGCGAGTTCTTCGTTGTAATACTTCGTCTCGACCTGAATCTGCTCGTATGCTTTTTGACTTCGCTCCGTCGAGGCGCTGAGAAACTTCTCGTTCATCAAAGCCGAGCAGCGAACGGGATAAACCACCAGTTCGTAAAACGCGTCCTTCTTTTCCGACGGTATTTTTTCATACAACGCGTCTGCGCTCGCCACCAATTTCGAAAAGCGCGACAGCCGATGCTCGATTTCGTCGTAGTTCGTCGTGAAGTTCACTCGCGCGAGATGCTCAGGTTTCGCGGGGTAATTCAGCCGGTAATATTCGCCCATCGCCGCCGCGATTTCCCCGGCGTGTTCCGTTCCGAAATCCCGCTCAGCCCATTGCTTCAGAAACGTTGGCTGCGCGTTTTCATTCCATTCCGTCGGGTTCCACGCCAGGCGCAGAAAAAATTCCAATCCAATCTCCGCGGGCTTGATATCGCCGACATTCACGACCCAGACGGTGCGCGCGCCGTGATCGTAAGCCTTGCTCATTTCTTCCCAGATCAGCGCTGGTGGAACGGTGCTCAGCCAAAGGTAATCTTCCGGTTTTCCCCAGTACGAAAGATGATAATAAACGCCCGCTCCGCCGCTGCGCGTTTGCTCTTCCGGATTGGAAAGCTGGCGGATGTAACCGTGATTATCATCCGGCCAGACGAGCGTTACGTCGTCGGGAATTTTCAATCCGCGCTGATACAGCAGCAGCACTTCTTTGTACGGCACAAAAATCTGCGGCACTTGTTCAACATTCGTATTCACGTTGCGGGCGAGCATTTCGCGTTGATCGGAAATGACCTGCTGCAACAACCGGACTTTGTCGGCGGTGTTCTTCCCGCCAGGCATCGCGCTATCGTGAATGCCACGCATGCCGATCGTATAAGTGTTTTCGTAACGGCCATTTTCCTGAACGCGCCGCTCCCAATATTTTCTGACAACGTCGCGATCTTTCTCGTAGTTCCAATCTTCTTTCGGAAGCGTCCACTCGCTCACATTGTTGCGCAGCATCGGCTCGGCGTGCGAGCTGCCCATGACAATGGCGTAACTATCCGCAACCATTTTGTTCTTCGGATAATGATTGAACGCTTTGGTGGATGGATGCATGGCGGGCCAAAGATAATTCGCCTTCAAGCGCAACAGTAACTCGCAAACTTTCGCGTACGTTTTCGGGCCGATGTCTCCGGTTTCCGGTTCAAACGTTTTCGCCGCCCACGGCTGCAAACCCCAGTCTTCGTCGTTGATAAAAATGCCGCGATACTTCACGGCCGGCGGTTGGCTGGTGAAAGTTTTATTTTCTACGATCAGCGCATTGCGATGCGCGGGCGCGACATCGGCCCACCAGATCCACGGCGAAACGCCAATCGCTTCCGAAACTGAGAACACGCCAAAAGCCGTGCCGCGGCGGTCGCTGCCCGCAATCACCAACGCGCTGCGAACGCCGGGCATGGGATCCGCTACCGTCGCGATTACAAACGTTTCCCATTTTCCAACGATGCCACTGACGTTGAGCTTGCCATTCTCGATGAGACGATCAATCAACGCGCTCCGACCAACTGTTCCAATGAGCACCACCTCATCAGACAAACCTTGTGTATCGATTTTGACGCGCGGCTTTATACCCGTCACGCGTTCGGCATCCGCGCTCAAGCAATCCGCCGCGATCTGAACGACCTTAAAATCTCCCACCGCGACACAAAGATCAGCAGCGCGACGATCTGCAACCAGCTTGAAACCGGTGTGTTTGGAATCGTGAAAAACTGAAATCGAATCCGCTGCTACGAGTGAAATCGCCGTGTTCAGAAGCAAGGGAAGGAACCATCGAAATAATTTCAATCGCGAATTCATTCAAGCGACTTCAGCGCAAGGCTGTGTAAAAGCCAAGGCACAAAACGGATGATGCAAATTGTCACCGTGCGAGTGTCGGAATCGGAGCGCGAGTCCGTGACTCGCAGTAACTTTGTAAAACCGTCAGCTTTATCTGTCCGACATCGCCCGTCAAAAAATGTTTCCCCCTGTAGCAGCGGACGTAAGTCCGCTCCAATTTACTTGAAATCGACGTGGAAGATGGAGCCGATTCACGTCGGCCGCTACCTTTTTAAGGCTATTAACGCTTTGTCAGTTCAGACAAATCCCAATGATCGCGCCAGTCGATCTGAAACGCTCCGTTGGTATTCATCGCAAACGGCAGCCAGATGTAGCGCGAGTCCGGCAGGTTTTGTGGATTCCAACGATCCGCCATGAATATAAATCGATTCGCCTGATCGAGAACCGGCAGCACGAATGTGCTTTGCGAATCGAAGGTTTTTTCCTGGTTCTCACCACGACACGGATTGCCCAGCGATTCATACGGGCCAAGGATGTTGTCGGCGACCGCGCAATCCGCGGCATTGGGTTTCCAGCCAGTGCAGGCGGAAGTGATTAAACAATATTTTCCCTTCCACTTGAACGGAGCGGGAGCTTCACGCATTTGGCGTTTCAGAATTTTCGACCACGTTTTGTTTTCAACGGCCGGCAATTCCGGACCGGTGAATTCGTCGTTCAGCCGCACCACATACATCGTCCAGTTCCCTTCCGACGCGTAAAACGCATAAGCCTTCCCGTCGTCATCGACGAACAGATTCATATCGCGAAACGTTCCGCCGAATTTCTTTTGCTGTTCGGGATCTTCCTTCAACGACGCAAAATCATTTGTGTTTTCAATCGGACGAATGGCTTTCAAAAACGAAAATGGTCCGGCCGCGCGATCACTGATCGCAATGCCCGCGCGCGCATAGCGATAGCCGCCCTGCTCCAGGTGCGCCCACAACACGAACTTTTTCGTTTTCGGATTGAAGATGACTTTGGGCCGCTCGACAAACGTGCGGCGCCCCTCGACGCGCGGCAAATCCGCCTGGCTCAGCGCCACGCCTTCGCGTTTCCAACCGTGGAGATGGGTCGAAGAATAACACGCCACCGCGCCGCGCTGACCGGGAGTGCGGTCTTCGCCGTACCAGTAATAAACATTGCTGTACAGCAGAATCCCGCCGCCATGCGCTTGAATTGGCTGGCCATCAATGTCCTTCCAGACTTCGCCCGGACGAAATTCGTTTTCGGCAAAACTGGAATTTATCGCCAACAAAAAACCTGAGGCGGCGATTGCGAAGGAAAGATTTCTAAACATTTGCTTCATGGTTGAACGAGATTGTCGCCGACAATAACGCGGTAGTCTTTGATGCGTCCCGCGCCTTCGCCTTGGCGCGGAACGTAACGAAATCCCGAAATCGTTTGCGTCTGACCGAGGTTCAGAATGATGCGATGCGGATGATCCGGCGACGCGTTCTTCCATTCCGTGTGCCAGAAATTTGCCGTCTGGCCATCGATCGCATTCTCCGCCGTGCCGTCTTCGCCGGTGCGTTCTTCACTGTCCACATAAGCGACCGTCCAGCCATTGTGGCTCAGCGGCGAGCGGTTCGCGTCGAGCAAATCCAATTCAGCAATCGCGGCGTAAGGTTTTCCATCCTGCGCATTCAATGATTCCAGGCAGAAAAATTTTCCAGCGACCGGATGATCGAACCGGATTTCCTGCGTGTCGCCACCCGGCGCAAAAGTTCCCGCGTGCGCTGGCGCAACGGACGCGAGGTTCAACTTCACGGCTGGACGATGCGAGCGCGCAAAATCGTTTTCCGGATGCAGCTCGTTGAGAATCGGTTTTTCCAGTCCGCCGATCTGCGCATTGCGCGGCCCGGTGTAGTCGAGAATCACAATTTCGTTTTCGCCCTGACGCATCCAACAGCCCGGCGCGTAAGCCGTTTGCGACGGGCCGATATTCCAAAAGCGTCCGAGGCAAATGCCGTTCAGCCAGACCACGCCTTTGCCCCAGCTGCGCAAATCGAGAAACGTGTCGCCCGGTTTTTCAATGTTCACCTTCATTCGCCAGAACGCTGGTCGATCGGTTTGGCCACGGACGAATTTCAATCCGCCAAGCATCTTTTCATTCAGCGGAAGTTTGAAAATTTTCCAACCGGTGAGGATTTTGCCGCCGAGTTTCACCGGCGCGATCAATCCTTTTGGATCGAGCATTTCCGGACCGAAATTCACGCGGCCCATCGGTTCAACCAGAATATCCAATTGCGCTTCGGCAGTGCGTTCCGGCAAATCCAGCTTCGCGCTGGCGTTGCGCCGATCCAACACCCCGATGCGTTTTCCATCCACGAAAACGTAGCCGAAATCGTGAATCGCGGATGCTTCCAGTTGTGTCGCCGCGCCGGCCGGAAGGGTCGTGCGATACAAAATCGCGCCGTAACCCTGATCATATTTTTCCATCGCGCGCGGCGATGAATCAGCGATGGCGTTCGGAAGATTTTCAAACAGTGGCGCGATTTCCGTGGCGGCGACCGGCGCGAAGTGAATGACGGGATTTTGGGCGGGCGGCGGCGGCAAAGTTTCGCCGGGAAGCAAATACTTTGCGAACAACTCACGCGTTTGAAAAAACTTCGGCGTCGTCCAACCCGCTTCGCTGATCGGCGCGTCGTAATCGTAGCTCGACGTATCCGGCTTGAACGGGCGATCACATCCCGACCACAGCCCGAACGTGGTTCCACCGTGCGCCATGTAAATGCTGAAGGAAGCGCCGATGCCGAGCATGTATTTCAGATCGTTCAGATATTTTTCCGCGTTCCCGAGATGATGCGGCTGGCCCCAGGTGTCAAACCAACCGGGATAAAATTCACTGCAGATCAGCGGGCCGGACGGTTGCAACGCACGCAGTTTTTGGAAGTTCTTTTCGGGATCACTTCCAAAATTCGCCGCCTGAAACAGATTGGTCACCCATCCATTGCGCAGGAGATCGGGCGGATTGCAGGCGAACAGCGGAACATCAAAACCCGCATCCAGGAGCGCGTCGCGAATCGCTTCCATGTATTTCTCGTCCTTGCCGAAAAAGCCGTATTCATTTTCCACCTGCGCCATGATGATCGGCCCGCCGTGTGTGACTTGAAGCGGGCCGAGCACGCGGCCGACTTCTTTGAGATACGCTTTGGCGGGTTCGAGATAACGCGGATCGCGGCTGCGCAGTTTCACGCCATCTTCCTTGAGCATCCACCAGGGTGTGCCGCCCATTTCCCATTCTGCGCACGCGTACGGGCCGGGCCGCAGGATCACCCACAAACCTTCCTCCTGCGCAATGCGACAAAACTCCGCGTCATCCGCCTGGCCGCTCCAGTTGAATTGCCCGGGTTCCGGTTCGTGCAGATTCCAGAACAGATACGCGCAAACCGTGTTCAATCCCATCGCCTTCGCCATCTTCAAGCGATGCCGCCAATATTCTTTTGGCACTCGCGCCGCATGAATTTCGCCGCAGCGGATCTGAAATCTTTTTCCGTCGAGCAGGAAATCATTCGTGCCAATGACAAACGTGTGTTGCGCGGCGACAGACGATTCCGCATTCGCCGGGAAACCACCAACCAACGGTGCACAAAGTGCCGTCAGCGACAGGAGTGCGATCCAGAGTTTCATTTCAATTAAGTTCGTTGGCCGAATAGTTGGCGGCCATCTATTCAGATTTATTCGGTTCATTCAGCCCGGGGACCGCAGCCGCCTCGGCTGCTGTTCGGCGCGCCTCGCGCCGAACATAGCGGCGCACATCACACCAAACAGTTCGTTCGTTTTCATGCCACGAGATCAGCCGCGAGGGCGCGGCTGATTGCGCCCGAGGCGGGCACGCTCCCCATTCCAATTGAGTCGTTCCTGTTTATTCGTGGATTGGAATCGGCATTCCATTTCGGACCGATGCCTGAGCGGTCGAACTGATCGTGTTCAACGACCAGCGATCGTGCCAGCGCAACACCGGTTTTCCAGTTTCATCAAATTCCAACGGCAACCAGACGTAACGCGAGTCGGCGAGGTTCCATTGTTTCCAGCGATCCGCCATAAAGATAAACGTGTCGTCGCGTCCTTGAACGGGCAGAACGAAGGTGCCTTGCGAGCGAAAGGTTTTGTCCGCATCTGATCCGACACACGGATTGCCCAGTTCCTTCCATGGCCCGAAAATATTGTCAGCGACAGCGGAACGCGCGGCGTTGGGCAACCACGCGGTGCAACCGGATGCGATCATGTAATACTTCCCGGCGCGTTTGAAAACCGCTGGCGCTTCCATGCTGCGGCCAATGAAAACACGCCGATATTTTCCCGCCGGACGCAAGTAGTCATCGGTCAGCAACGAAACGTGCATCGTTGGATTTTCTTCCGAGGAATAAAATTGATACGCCTTGCCATCGTCATCGACGAACACCGCCAGGTCCCGCGCCATCTGTCCTTTTAGAAAATCGCGGGCGAGCGGATTGTCCTTGCCGAGAATTTTGTCCGCAGCGGTGATGTTCTCCGGCCATTCACCTGCATTGGGACGAAAACTTCCGAGATATTTGAACGGTCCGTTCGGCTTGTCACTGACCGCCACGCCGGAACGCGCCAAACCATAACTCGCGCTGTCGATATGCATCCACATTACGAATTTCCGGGTCGTCTGGTTGTAAATCACCTTCGGACGCTCGACGACTTTGCTGGGATGCAGATCGCTGTTCGCGTCGGTTGAATCCGCGGCGAGCACGATGCCTTCGTTCTTCCAGTTCAGAAGATCGGTTGAGGAATAGCAGGAAACGCCGGTCACATCGACGCGCGTTCCACCCCAGGATTTATTGCTGTCCGGCAAATACGTTTTGCCGGCCTTGAATTCGCCGTACCAGTAATAAACGCCGTTATGAAACAACACGCCGCCCCCGTGGGCATTGATCGGAGCGCCGTCGGTGTCCAACCAGATTTCGCCGGGAACAAATTCCGTTTGGGCTGCCACACCAATGGCAGGCGCGGTTGAGATCGCCGCGACGGCAATGACCAACGCCAACAATGAACTTTGCTGAACGGGGAAAAATGACGAGGCGCAACGCCGCGAACTGAACCGAACTTTCTTCAGGAATTTGAACATGATTCTGTTTTTAACTCAGGGAATTTTAATTGTGAAAAATCGATGGGGCGCCTCGGACGCCGGTTGAATCGTAAAATCGAACCGACCGTCCTGATCGAAAACTCCCGCGCCTTCAATCGTCCAGGACTCCATCGGCGCAGAAAGATCCGCGGTGGAAAGAATTGAAAAACCTGCGCCGGCCGCGCCACCGAATCCGTGACAGTGCAGTCCTGCTTCATCGAATGCTGCGGTTTCGATTTGCGGTTCCACATCGCCCAGCGCGACCCCGAGCGTTCCGTTCATCGCGAGTTGATTCGTGTCCCAACGCAATCCTGGTCCCGGTGTTGGAGGAGTGATTCCTGAGAACATTCCGCTGTAGGCCGGTGCGGAAAACAATTTGAAACGGTCGCCGACAGAAACGACGCCCGCGATATTTGTCACGGCGAGAACTCCGCCGAACTGCAACACGCTTCCGCCGCTGACCTGCACCACGTCATTGGTCAGCGCGGTTTTGCTGATTCTCATGCGCGTGAAACTGCCCGGCTGCAAGGCAACCGAGTTGTTGACCTTCATCATGGCGGGAAACGACAACGCTGCGCCCGGCGAAAGCGTGGCACCGAACTGAACGGTCGTTGACCCATTGATCGTCCCGGTTCCACCGAGCGTGGCAGAGTTCGCGACCGTCACTGCACCGCCACCGATTGAACCGTTCACCAACAACGTCCCGCCTTTTATCATCGTGCTGCCGGAATAAGTGCTCGCCGCGGACAGCAAAAGCGTTCCGGGACCGGACTTCGAAAACCCAAAACTTCCGTACTGTTCGCCAATCGCGCCGGTGATGTTCAAATCGATTCCATGGGATGTTGATCCTTTCGCGGTAGAAATCACCACGCCATCGCCGCGCAAGGTGATTTTTGCGCTGATCGTGGAAATCGTCGGACTCGAAAGACTGTTGATCGAACCGCCCGCCGTTCCATCGAAATGAAACGATCCGCCGCCGGACGAAGTCATCGCGCCGCCGGTCAGATAAAACGCGGTGCGATACGCTTCGTTGCCATCGGTGGCAATGTTCAATGATCCGCCGACGAGATTGGCGACAGTGACAAACACTGCGGGTGAACCGGCGGAATATCCCAGCGCGTCACCGGCCGTCAGATTCACCACGCCCGGAGATTGGATCGTAAGATTGTTTCGAATCGCGCCCGTGCCGCCGCCTTTCGCCAGATTCAACACACCACCTCTGACAATCGTTCCGCCCGTGAACGTGTTGTTCGCTGAGAGCGTCAGCGCGCCGGAATTCTGGATCACACCGCCCGTTCCTGAAATCACGCCCGACAAGGTTTGCGACGCGGAACTGTCATAACGAAGCGTTCCAAAAGTCATGATGTTTCCGTCATGCGCGCCATTGCTCAAACGTCCGGCCTCACTGATCGCGAGCGTTCCCGAAGCAATGGTCGTGGTTCCGGTGAAGAGGTTGTTCCCTGCCAATGCCAGCGTGCCGTTGCCGCTTTTGGTCAATCCTTTTGAACCCGCGAGCGGCGCGGAAATCGTCGCCGTGTTTTGAAAAACTGAAACGGACGGCGCGACGGTCCCCCCGCTGTCCAACGTCAGCGCGTTTCCATCGTTGGCCGAAATCGTCCATGATTCCGTTCCCGAAACATCTCCGAACTTCAGCGCGCCAATCGTGCGCGGTGAATCGAGCGTTACGATTCGATCCCCCGAAATATTCAGCGTACTGAAATCCGCGGTGAATCCAGCGCCGCTCGCAATCGCGTGACCGGACCAATTATTCGTGTCGCTCCAAAATCCGTCCGCATCCGCACTCCACGTTCCGTTTGCATTGAACAAAAGGGTGTTGATTGCCATCACCGCAAACGCGCTCGCTCCCGCCGAATCCGTCACTCGCACGACAAAGAGATTGGTTCCTCCATCCGAACTCGGCATTCCCGTCATCGTGCCGTCAGCCGCGAGATTCAACCAGGCCGGACCGCCGACTTTGCTGAACGTCAGCGTGTCGCCTGCGTCCGGATCACTCGCCACGCTGCCGAGGCTGTAGCTGAAAGCGACGTCCTGCGTGGCGGAAAGCCCCGTGATCAAGTTCGTCACGAATTGCGGCGGTGTGTTCGTGATCATCGCCGCAATCTGCGAACTGGAAAACGCGTAATCCGCAATCTGCACTTCATCGATCAATCCTTGAAACAACGGATCGTTGAACTGACTTTTGCCCAGATAATTCCAGGCCGGATCAACATTGGACGGTGCGATTGTGATTGCGGAATTGACTGCAACCAGCGCGCCGTTGGTGTAAAGCCGGGCGGTATTTCCGCTGAGCGTCACCGCAACGTGAACCCATTGATTCATTGGCAGCGCGGCGAATTGCACGATCTGTTCGCTGCCGCCATTGCGAATAGCAAATCGCAAGGTGCCGTCGCCCGACCGCGGCGTCAGGAAGAAGTAATGCGAGGTGTCGTTTCCAAAATCGAAAATACGCTGCCAGTTCCCGCCGCCGTTCCAACACACCCACGCAGCAAAACTGAACGCATTGCTCCGCGCGATATTCGGCGGAAG
This sequence comes from Verrucomicrobiia bacterium, assembly GCA_035765675.1. GTDB lineage: Bacteria > Verrucomicrobiota > Verrucomicrobiia > Limisphaerales > DASXHY01 > DASXHY01. The sequence continues at coordinate 11,965 of DASTXC010000028.1, read as the reverse complement.
TGTGACGTAGCTGTTCGCGCCATCGAAGGCGAGTGCCTGTCCGTTGTGACCGTTGGTGAAGACGGGCGGCACTGCGGACATTCCGTTGTTGCCGAAACCGGAACTGTCGAGCGTTTCGTTTTCAAAACGTAATTGAGCCACGCCCCGCGTTTGATTGTCCGGCAGCGCCTGGCGATATCCAATCGGCGAAACTTTGTCGCGATAAACCACGCCTGCATCCGTCAGCGAACCGTCGTCCCAGCGCAGTCGCCGCACATCTTCAACCCAGTTGTAAGCCGCGTAACGCTCGACGAACGGCGTCGTGTCGAGCATTTCAATCATCGCCGCAATCGCCGCTTTTTGTTGCGCGTAAGTCGGATCGCCGCAAGTCGTCCAGTTCGCGCCGTTGTTCCATTCGGTGATCCACAGCGGACGTTTGACGCGGTCGTAGGTCGCTTTGAGAAAATTGTACATCTGCGTCGCCGCGCCGCTGGGGTCCGCAGGGTTGTGGCATTGGTAATAATGAATCGCCACAAAATCGACGCGCAGATTCGCTGCATCGGTTTGGTCCATGAACGGATACAACCAACCGTCACGTCCGCCGTCGGTCACAGCGGGAGCGCCGACGCGCAGTCCGGTTCCCAGCAGATCGGGCCAGGAATAAACCGCGTCGCCGACCGACATGTACGCGTCCTGATCCGGATTATCCGGTTCATTGTAGCCGAGCAGAGTGTTGATGCCGCGGCTTTGCCAGTTTTGGTCCAGCCCGGGCCAGTAACGCGTCTGGCGAATCGCGACATATTCCAGATCGCGCGAGGAATTCTGATTCAGGTTCCAGTTGTAGAACCATTGCGCGTTCAATCCGGAAAGGTTATCGGCAATGCCCTTCTTGCTGATCCAACGCCACGGCGTCACGTAAACGAAACGGATCGCGTCATCCAATCCCGCTGGCAGAATACTGATTTCCAGATCGCCGTCCTGAGCGATGTAACTTTGGCTGGGGCCCGTGCCATCCGGATTCGCCGCCACAACCGCCATGTAACCGCGTTTGAGTTTGAACGAACTGATCGCGGCATTCAGCGCACCGAGGCCGGTGTTCTTGTAGTAAACATATTTATTGAGCGACGCCGACGTGCCGGTGAAATGTGTACCGCTGAAAATCGTCAGCGGCTGGAACGAAGCGGTTTGAGGAATCACAACAGCGCCCGCTCCATATTGCACCACGCGGCAATTGCTGTCCGCGACCGCCACCGCGCCATTGATTCGAAATTGATTCAAATAACTCGCGACCACGACCGAGGGTTTGACATTCAACAGCAGCACCCAGGCGTCGGCGGAGTTCAGATTGATCACACTTCCGGAAATGACACTGCTCGAAGCGGTCAAACGCAGCTCGCATTTTCCGCTCATCGTCACGGTCGTATTGTTAATCGCACTGAAAGTCTGAACGCCGTTGGTGATCGTGAGCGTTTGCGCATGCGCCAGAATCGGGCATGCGAAGAGCAGCAGCGCCAGGAGCAATTTGCTCAGTCGGATCACTGCCGTTGGAGTTGGGAGCGCGCCCGCCTCCGGCGCAATCAGCCGAGCCCTCGCGGCTGATTTTGAGGCGTGGAATCGGAGAATGGTTTGGTGCTGGTGTGAACCGCGATGTTCGGCGCGAGGGCGCGCCGAACTGCAGCCGGGGCGGCTGCGATCCCCCGAACCAAGAACGACATCGTTCTGATTTAAAAAAGCTGATTCGGCGGGAATGCGCGAAACGCATTCCCGCCGGAGATCAGTGATTGAAACGTCAGCAACCATGCCTCAAGGCACCCGGATCAGATAGAAGCGATGCGGCGTGCCGGGCGCGATCGCATTCGTGAACGAGAAGGCGCCGGTACCATCGAATGTTCCGGAGCCAACGATCTCCCAATTGATGAGTGGCTGCGCCAGATTGGTTTGCGACAACACGGTGTAACCGCCGCCCGGCGTTCCGCCCGAGCCGCTGAACACAAAGTTTCCATTGGAAACTTTGGTGGTTCCAATCTGCGGAACAATCGTGCCTTTGACCCGCAACGTTCCATCCGTCAACAGCGTGCTCGTGTCCCATTGCAGTCCAGTGCCCGGCGTCGCGGGAACAATGCTTTCGAAACTGCCGCTGTAATTGGTCGCGCCGAACAGTTGAATCGCATCTCCGGCGGCCAGAGCGCTGCCGAGATTATTGATCATCAATGTTCCGCCCAGCGTCACTGAACTCAGCCCGAGCACTTTGTCGTTTGCGACGCCCGTCGTTTTGTTCACATCGACGATGTCAGTGCTGCCGGATTGCAACGTGAGATCGCCCGTCGCATTGAGCGTCGCCGTGCCGCCGGCGAATCCGACTGAAAGCGTGGAACCGCTGTTGAAGCTGATGTCGCCGCCTTTGAGATTTCCGTTGCCAATCAGCGTCTGGCCGGTTCCGAGACTGAACAACGTCACTGCCGAAACATCCAGCGTGCTGCCGCCATCAATTTCAATTGTTGAACTGCTGCCCAGCGATGAACCGGACGCAACGCTCACGGTGCTGTTCTGGCCAATGATTGTCGGGCCGCTGTAAGTGTTGGCGCCATACAACCACAGCGTGCCGCCGCCCTGTTTGATGAATCCGCCCGGGCCCACAATCGCTCCCAACAGGCTGAAGTCTCCGCTGGTGGAAATTGCGTTGGTTCCCGGTTGCAGCGTGATCGTGCTGTTCAAGGTGTTGGCGCCGCCGCCGGAGGTGATCGTGCCGTTGATTACGGTCACATTCGCTTTGGCATACGCATTCGCTCCGGCCCAGAAACCGAGCGACGCATTCGTGCGCACGATGACGGCCTTGGCGGGATCGCCCATGTCGGTTGTGCCCTGGAAAGTAAGATTGCCGCTCACAATATCCACGTCTCCCAAGCCCGTCGCAGCGACATCCACCAGCGTGAGCTGACTGCCGCCAACTTTCGTGAGCTTGAAACCGTTTCCAACGAATGCGCCCGATGCGACGTCCACGCGAGCGTTGACACCAATCGCCGCATCACCGGCGAGCGTAACATTATGAACAATCTGATAAGGCCAGGCGGGCCAGGTTGTGGTGAGATTCGCCAAGGCGCCTTGATTGTTGTAACCCATTCCAGCGATCACAAAATTCTTCGCGCCGGTGTCGAGGTTGTTGATGTCGATGGAACCGCCGTTCGTTGCATAGACCGTTGAACTGGCGCCCAGGGCGGTCAGCGCGTTGTAACGCAACGTGCCGTTGGTGACGGCGAGCGTGCCGTTGAATGCGGAATTGTCCGCGGTCAAGGTCAGCAGATTGGTTCCCGCTTTCACAATCGTGCCCAGGCCGGAGCCGTTGTCATTGATCATCGCGCCGAGCGTGCTGTCGATTCCCGGACTCACGATCAACGTTCCGGCGTTTGCGGTAATCGTGTTCAGCGCGAGCGCATTGGAAATCGCCAGCGTCACCGCGCCGCTGCCTTCTTTGGCCAGAGTGCCGCTGATGTTGCCGCTGCCGGTGAAGGTGTAATCGATGGAATTATTTGCGAGCGTCACCAGGCTGGGCGCCACCGGTTCGGTGACATTCACTTTGTTCGTCACAGCCGTGTCATCAAACTCCACCGTGTCGCCGTCGTAGAAGTTATCGAAGCTGCTCGTGCCCGGATTGAAGAAGTTCATTGCGGTGTGATTCCACAGATTCGGATCCGGCGATTGTCCACCTTTCCAGACGAGCGGCGTCGGCACGCCGGTGACTTGAATCTGAATCGATCCCGGTGTCGTTGCGGGATCGATGATCGACACCGTATAACGCGGATTGGCGCTGACGATCTGCAGGTTGGCCGCGCCGCCGGTCAACGCGCCGCTGTAGGTGAGAATCGTGTACGGCGCCGCTGAACTCAACGGGCCAACTGGCGAAAGCTTAATGGTGTTCATTCCGCTCAAAGTCAGATTGCCTCCGACCGTGACGTAATCGTTCACGTCATTGCCGAACTGAAAGGGATCGCTGCCCAGATCCACCGCGAAGGTTGCGTCTGAAAGAGTGAGGTCATTGTAAAGACTCAACGTTCCGGGGCCGCTTACGCCCGGCGACAAAGTTGAACCCGCGCCATTCACAATATTCCCGTAAATGCCGCCGAACGTGAAATTCACGTTGTTGCCGATGCCCGCCAGCGTCTGACCGGTTCCCAGCGTGAGTCCGGGTGTAGCGCTCAGATTGATGCTGGCGTTTATATCTCCGAGCTGAACGAACGAACTGTTGCCCAGCGAAGAACCGGGATTCACTGTCAAGATCGCCGCGCTGTTGATGATCGTCGGGCCGGAATAAGTATTCGCGCCATTGAAGACAAAATTCTGAGCGCTGTTAATCACCCAACCGCCCGTTCCACTGATCGAATCGTTAAACGTTACCTGAAGGCTATTGTCCTCCTGATAACCCGGCTGAATTGTGTTCGTACCCATCAATGTGATCGGTGTGTCCAGCGTAAGACTGCCGCCGGCATTGCTGAAGAACGCGTTGCTCAGCACGAGATTTTTTTCCAGCGGAACGCCCGCCGCAGCCGCAAAAAAGGCGAGACCACCGCCCAGCACAGAAATCGTTTTGGTCGGATCGCCCAGATCATTTGTGCCCTGGAAACCGAGCGTGCCGCCCAGCACTGTGGCATCTGCCAATTGATTGTTAAGGCCGCCGTCGATGAAGAAAACCGAGCCGGAGCCGACTTTGGTCAGATTATGATTGTTGGCGCGGAATCCAATTCCACCTGCCGTGCCGTACAGATCCCAGCGTCCCGTTGCGCCCACCGTTGCGTCGCCCAGCAGATTGAGACCTTTGATGCCGCTGGCGTTTTGAGAATTGCCGCCGGTGTTCACAATTGCGCCGGAGTTCGTGTAACCATTTCCCTGAATATCGAACCGCAGATTCGCCGGCGCTTGAATGCCGCCGATGTCCAGTGTTCCGCCATTCACAGTTACGCTGTTGGTTGCCGTGCCGAGCGCGCTGGGGTTGCCAAGTTTCAATACGCCGTTATTGACGAGCACCGAACCGCGGAACGTGTTGGCATTATTGATCGTCAATATTCCGGTACCGCTCTTCGTCAGTTGCACATTGCCCGCCAGACTGCCCGAACCGGCAAAGGTGTAATTGGAACTTGCCGACACAGTGACGGAGCCGGGTGAAAGCGCGGTAGCGAGATTGATTGGCGAAGAACTCTTTCCTGCGTCCGTGAACTGGACGTTGTCGCCCGTCTGATACAACACGCCCGCAGTGGTCGTCACGATATTCGACCAGTTGGCCGTGGCGAGATCCCAGTCAAAGCTGGAATTGCCCAGCCAGGCGAGTGAATTCACTGACGAACGCACCGTCAGCGTCGCCACGGAACTTGTCACACTCTGGGAACCGCCGTTGATTACGACAAAATAATTGGTTCCATTCGCGAGGGTGGCGGAGGGAATTGCGTAGGCGCTGCCGGTCGCTCCGGAAATCGCAGTGGCGTTCGCATAGTTTGCGTCGCTCGCGGTGAACCATTGATAGGAAGGCGCGGCGCCAATCACGCCTACGGAAAATCCCGCCGATTGGCCGAGCGTGACGGTTTGGCTGACGGGCTGTTGCACAATCTGTGGAACCGACGGCGTCGGAGACAGCGCCACCTGGAACGCAGCGTCGCCGGTGCGACTGTTTCCAAATGTCACCGCTCCGCCCGCCGCCGGAATAACCACCATTTCGCCACCCGGATACAAATCCGCGCCGTTCAACGCGTAGCCCAGCAAATCCCAGCCCGTGGTGTTGCGATGATGCGTATAAGCGTAGGTCGCGTTGGGCTGCAGAACATTGGTAAAGCCGCCGGAATACAGCAGCCAACTGCCGTCCGCAAAAGCCAGCGTATTGCTCGTCACATAGGTCGAAAGCAAAGTCGCGTTGCCCCCGGCGATCGAATAAAGCCGCAAAGTATAAGACTGCGCCGTGGTCGTTCCGCTGCTGTCCAGACCGGCGGTTTTCAGAAACACACCATTGATCACATAGCCGTTCGGATTCGATCCCGTGGTGAACGTCTGCCCGGGTGCGGTGCTGTCCGCATAATAGTTCAAACCGTCCTGCGCGCTGCCGCCGGAAGTCACTCCATCCATCACCAGTTGCGAAGCGTCATCGGAATCCGGCACGGGCGCCGTGGTTCCGAAATCAACAATGTTCATTCCCGCGTCCGCCAGCGGTGTCACCGCCAGACTGGCTGCCGAATTGGTCACGGTTCCCAACGCGTTGGAAACTTTCAAACGATACGATCCGGCGTTGGCGGCCTGAACATTTTGAAGGACGTAAGTCGAACTGGTTGCGCCCGGAATTTCAGTGGTGACGCCGTGTGAATCCGTGAACAGCCATTGATACGCGAGCGGTTCGGTACCGGCGGAAATGGCTTTGATCACAACGACCGATCCCGCTGGCGCCGACGAGGGAGCCACACTGGTCGGCCCCACCAGCGGATCAGGAAGAACTTCGCGCCGCACATTGTCGAGGAACGTGGCATCAGCCGCGCCGCTGTAAAAGCGAACGTCGTCGATGTATCCCTGAACGGAACGATCCCGATTGATGCGATTGCCGATGCCGAGGCTGAAGGTCGAGCCGATTTCAATGCTGCCGCTGCCGCTCAGTGCGGCTCCGGAAACGACGGGCTTGGTTTCATTCGCGACATAAACCTGATACGTGCTGCCGTCCCACGTGAAGGCGAGAAAATTCCATTGGCCAACAACAATATTGGAAACGCCGTTGACGGTCGTGTTGTTCACGGTGCCGGAAATTTGAACTGAAGTGGCGCTGCCGCCGTTGCCTTCAATGCCGATTTTCCCGGTGCCCTGATCGGTGGTGCCATTCGGGCCAAGCCAGAAAAAGCGCGGGAAGTTTCCGAAAGCAGTCGGCTTGAACCAGAGCGTCATCGTGAAACTGCCGACAGATCCAAAGTTTACGGCGGAACTGTTTACGACCGAAGCCAGCGGCCCGCTTCCACCGGACGAACCGGAACTGAAATCGAGCGCCTTGCCCACACCTGCAACACCGGAACCCGCCGCGCCATGCAAATCCGTGGCCGTGTTGCCGGAGTTAACGAGATTCAAGGGAACGCCGGCGACGGAATCCACCGTGGTCGTGCCGGTATCTTCAAAACTGAATTTCAACATCGGCGTCTGCGCCGAGGCGCCGGGCGCGAAGATTGCGCCAAGCAGGACAAGCACGAACAGTCCCGCGAAACGGAAGCGATGCAACGTGGGAATCAACTGATGCCGGGTTTGAGGTTGAAGGTAAGGGTTCATGGTTTTTTATGGGTTGTGATTTCCTGGTTAGTGGAAAATGAAAATGAACGCGAAACGCGCCGACGCTCGCGGATTTTGCGGCCGGCTTGCGTGAGCGAATGGATTGGAAGTTCAACGTCCATCGATTGTTTTCGGGTTCCACCACAACAATCCTTTGCCGGCGATGCCAGGCGGAGGATTGTTCATTTCGTTGGTGTATTCGTTGAACTTGAGCCAGCGCGTGCTGCCATCCAGCGACAGCACAATGCCGCCGGCATCGTGATTTTGACCGAGACCATAAATGGCCGCGCCGTAGCCAAGGAAATTTGCGCCGTCGTTGAAATCTCCTTTTTTGAAATCCGGTTCCCACAGGACATAAGCCTGCGAACTCCAGATGCTCATCAGCTTTGCCGTCCGGTAGCCAAACTGTCCGCTGCTCAATCCGGGATTGAACGCCGCGCAGGTATTCATGCAGTAACTGCTGAGCTGCTGCTGCCGTTCCGCCCATTGAGCGGTGCCGATCGGATCCGTGGGACAACGAAAGATGCGGACGTTCGGCGCATATTGATAAAGCAGACCGCCTTTCAGAAATGCCAGATTTGCCCGATCAAAGTTCGCGGGGTTCAACTGATATTGCTTCAGCGAAATCTGCACGGGCGAGGGTGAATGCGAATACAACCAGCCGGGCGGCGCAGCAGCCACATCGAAGTCGTTGTAATTGATCCAGGGCAAATAGTCGTGGTTGTCGGTTGCGTAGAGTTGATACGCGATCCCCAATTGCCGTGCGTTGTTCACGCAAGCCGTGCGCTGCGCCTTTTGCTTCGCCTTGCTCAATGCCGGCAGAAGCATCGCCGCCAGAATGGCGATGATCGCAATGACAACGAGCAGCTCGATCAAAGTAAACGCCTGCCCGGTCGGAACCTGATTTTTTCTGTTCGGCATTTCTTCCGTCGTTTTCCTTTGTCTGGCGTTGCTGTTTGAGTTCAGGTGAAGCGAGGCATTCCCGCTTCACCTTTTGAGTTCGTTCCTAATTGTTCTGCGGCAGAATCAACCGGTAAAACACCGCGCCTTCCTGGTTCACCGGAACCGTTATTTCATGAACGCTTTCCGATCCGACGACATCGATCCAGTCTGCGGTCAGGCCGATATCCAATGAGTTCGTTTGAACCTGCAATCGCCAGCCGACATGATCCGCCGGCCAGGACAAGGTCAGTTCATTTCCCGAACGAATGGTTGTGAGTTCGGTCGGCGTGGGATTTACGGTGACGACGCCGCGAAGTTGAAGTTGCGCGCCATTGAACGCCGCTTCGTTATCGAACGGCTGGCTCCAGGAACCTTCCAGCGTGCCGTCGAGCACCACGATGTTCGTGAACACCACGTAATTCGTTCCTTCCACAAACGCGCTGTCGTCCGTGGGATTGATCGTGATTTTGGTCACGCCATTGACCGTGAACGCCGAACGTCCGTGGCCATAACTGCCGTTGCAACCGTAAAGCACCAGGTCGTAAACGCCCGCCGGGAGTCCGGTGAACACGAACGGAAACTGGCCGGTGGTTCGTTGCAACAACATGTAATTGTCCAGCAAAGAAATGCCGTTTCCGTGAATGAATTCCCACGTCTGAACGGTGCCGAACCCAATCTGCAAACTGGTCACGCCATCGTCCGCAAATGAAGTGATGTTCGTTTTAATCGTGACGTTTTCGCCATTGACCACATCGCTGCCTCCGACAGTCATGCGATTCCAGTATGTTCCGGACGGAATCACTCCCGCGCCGTCGTAACCGAAATTTGCAAAATTAATGATGAAGCTCGTGGGCGGCGGCGCGATGGTCAGAGTCACGGGTGAACTGGACAAAACAGTTCCGCCCGCCACGGCGTTGGATGCCACCAGGTTGTAGGTTCCCGCATTCGCATATTGCAGCGGAGCGATTGTGTAACTGGTGTTGGTTGCACCCGGAATGTTCACGGGGCCAACGCCATTCGTATCGGTGAACTGCCATTGATAAACGATACTGGCCGGACCGGAGAAATACGCGCTCATCGTCACCCGCTGTCCGACGAACAAATTGGGCGAAGGATCCAGTTCCGTATCGCGGATCAATTGCAGATCGGTGACGGGTGTCAGGCCGATCAGGAAAGTCGCGTCGATTGTGGGATCCGTGCTGACGTTGAGATTTCCGAAACCGCTGGACGGCAACGTGACGGCTTCGCCGCCGGAATACAGATCATTCGCCGGATTGCCCGGATCGAAAATGTTCGCATCGTTCGCAAGCGTCCAGCTTCCACTTTGATTGCGCCGGATGGAAAAGGCATATGTGCTGTTCGGTTGCAAAATGTTCGTCAGACCTGCCCAGCGAATCCAATTGTAATCCGTGATTCTCAGAGTGTTCGCGGAAACATAGGAAGTCAGCAACGCGACGCCCGAGTCAGTAACGGAATAGATATTCAATGTGTAGGACTGCGCCGCGTAGGCATCGTCACTGGCCGAATCGAATTCTTCGCGGATATAAAGCGACGTCAGCGGATAACCTTCCGGCGTGGGCGGATTGTTTCCGGTGGTGAACGTCTGTCCGGGCGGATTGGCCGCATCCACTGTGTAGTTCAATCCCGGGACAGCAGTTGGGAAATAATCGGTCAATTGGAAGATGTCATCGCTGCCGGGCGTCGGAGCAAAACTGCCCGCATCCACGATGATTGCGGAAGTGGTGTTGACCTGTCCGGGCACCTTCACCGAGAGCGCGACGGGTGTGCTGGGAGTCGTTCCTTCGGCATTGGACGCTTCCAGGAAATAATTTCCACCGTCGCTGAGCTGTGCGTCGGAAAGGGTGAAAGTCGAATTCGTTGCGCCGGGAATGGCGACGGCACCGCCGCCATCATCGAACATCCATCGATATGTGATTGGCATTGGCCCGGTGAACGACGCGCTCATTTGCGCACTGCCGCCGATCTGAATGACTGCGGGCGTGATTTTCGTGTCCGTAACGACAATGGGCGCCGTCGCTGCCATCAGATTCAACGTGACAACAGAACTCGTCGCGGAATTGACTGAGTTGGCAACGATTACTCGAAACTGATACAGGCCCGCGGCCCGACCGGTCGTGTCAAACGCGTATGAATTTGTGTTCGAGCCCGAGAGATCGCTCCAGTTGCCGATGCCACTGTCCGTCTGCCAGGTGTAGGAAAGCGGTGCGTCCCCAACAGCTTGCACGTTCAGTTTCACAGGTGTTCCGGCATAAATCTGATTCGTTTCAGAAGTGGCTGGGGAAATTGTGACGTCAGCAATGCCCGCGTGACCGGCTGGCACCAGGTGCAGCAGAAAAGTCCCGTCATACCCGACCGCATCCTGATCCACGGGACTTCCGTCCTCGTCGATGTCAACGGCCTGACCGCCGGAATAAAGATCACCCGCAGCGCTGGCCACCTGCAAATAGCCGCCGCCCGAACTGCCATTGGCACTCCGCGCACGGATTGTGTAGGCGTAAATCGAATCGGGACTTAAAACATTCGTGATGTTGCCAAACCACTTGCACCAGTTGTTATCCATGGCCGGAGCAACATTATCGTTTTGATATTCACCAATCAGTGTCGCCGTCGTCGCATCAATGGCGCTCAAGGAATACAGCCGCAACGTCCATGGATTTCCGGCGCTGTGACCTCCGTTGCTGCCGAACTTGATATACAATGATGCCAGCGAATATCCGTTCGGATTGCTTCCGGTGGTAAAGATCTGCCCGGGCGGCTCACCGTTGTCAGTGTAATAATTAAGTCCCGTCGGCGCGGTCGCGGTATCGTCCGTTAATTGAAAAATGTCATCATCAGTCGGAACAGGCGCTGCGGTTCCCGCATCCGTGATCATGACCGGTTTTTTAACAATCATTACGGCGCCGAGATTGGTGATCGGGCCGGAGATGCTGTTGGAAACAACCAGGTGGTAGGTGCCCGCATCCGAGAACTGTGCATTGGCAATGCTGAAATTGTCCGCGGTTGCCCCTGGAATCTCAGACGTCACGCCGTTGGTATCCGTGAAGATCCATTGATAAGAAATCGGCTGAGTGCCTCCGGCGGTGGCGCTCACGGTCACGCTCGAACCCAACGGAACCGGATTCGGCGCGATCATCGTCGGTCCCACAAACGGATCGGGAATCGCCGAGGCGCGAACTGTCTCCACCAGATTGGAATCCGCGGTGCCCGTATAGAAACGCACATCATCAATCCAGCCATCGAACGCCCGGCTGCGTCCGGAATTATTACCGATCATCAGGCGGAAGGCCTCGCCCACATTGAGAGGCGTTGTCACGGATCGCACGAGTTTTTGTGACGCGCTGATCGAACCGGATTCGCTGCCCGTGTAGAGCGTCACGTTGGTATTTCCGTCGTAAGTCAGCGCGAGGAAAGTCCACTGTCCGCCGGGAAATCGGCTGTTGAAACCGGAAAGTACAATCTTGCTGCCGCCGTCGATAAACAACTGTCCGTTCGCACCGGTGTCCGGCGAAAATCCGAGAGCGCCAGATGAACTCACATCCGTAATCGTCGTTGTGCCCAGGGCGAAGAAGCGCGGAAAACCTGAGATGGTCTGCTCAGGTTTCAACCACATCGTAACAGTGAAACTGCCTACGCTGCCAAGATTGAGAGCCGAACTGCTCGACACCCAGGCCAATGGACCGCTTCCACCCGAACTCCCGGAAGTGAAGTCGAGCGCCCGCCCGACTCCTGCAACGCCTGTCCCGAC
>DASTXC010000027.1:0-13896 GCA_035765675.1 Verrucomicrobiia bacterium | reverse complement strand
ACTTCAACGTTCGTTGTTCTATGTTCAAAGTTCGTTGTTCGACGTTTTATCCCACTTCAAGACAACCCTTTGATCGACCAGCCTTTGCGATATTTCCGCCGGATGAATTGATTGGCTTCAGCCAGATTGAATCGCAGTTTCTTCGCATTCCATTCCAGCGTCGTTTGCGGAAAACGCGAAGCCACGCCGCCCAGCAAAATCGTTTCCGTCAGCGGTCCGGAGTAATCGAATGGCGTCGAGGTCTTCCCCTGCCCCTGACACGCTTTCACAAACTCGCCCCAATGATTTCGGTCATTCTGATCGGGCAATTGATAATCCTTGAACTTCTGGATCGGATACAGCGAAGGTTGGCTGAAGTGCGGCAGCAGCATCACCCCTTCGGTGCCGATGATGATTGAGCCCGTCTCCGAACGTTCCGCGCCTTCCAGCAGCGCAACAATTTCCGCCGGAGGTTTCGCGCTTCCGTCGTACCAATGAATCGGCAGAACGGTATCGGCAGTTCGATCATTCCCCGCAAACCGATAAATCATTTTCCCGTTCACCGGCCAGTTGGTTTCGTTGGGAGCCGGACCATCGGAGCGAACGGAAAGCGGCGTTCCTAATTCCAGCGCGGTGAACAACGGATCGAACAAATGACAGCCCATGTCACCGAGCGTGCCCGTGCCGAAATCCAGACGCTTCCGCCAATTGGTCGGATGATAATATTCCTCTCCGATGAATGGCCGATCCGCGCAAACACCGAGCCAAAGATTCCAATCGAAATTCGCTGGAACCGGATCCTTGCGATTCGGCAGCGGTGAAGGATCGCCCCACGATTTCGGACACCAGGTGTGAATCTCCCGGATTTTCCCGATCACGCCATCGCGCAGAATCTTGACGCCGGTTCGATAGGGCGCGGCGGAATGAATCTGAATGCCCATTTGCGTGATGACCTTTTCCCGGCGCGCAATTTCCGTCATGCGCCGCACTTCGTGCAGATTGTGCGCGAGCGGTTTCTGACAATAAACGTGTTTGCCCAGATGCATTGCGCTGACCGCAATTGCCGCGTGCATGTGATCCGGCGTGGACACATTCACGGAATCCAGATGGCGTCCTTCCTTGTCGAGCAACTCGCGCCAGTCCTGATAAATTTTCGCCTTCGGAAATTTCTCGCGCGCTTCGGCCGTGCGACTCAAATCGACGTCGCAGATTGCAACCAGCTCCACGCCTTTCCAATTGCCGATCACGGTGAGATCGCCCAGCGCCATGCCGCCCGCGCCGAAACTGGCATGACGCAAAACGCTGTTGGGCGAACGCGCCATCAGACCGCTGGTCACAAACGGCGCGGCGGCCGCGGCGGTGCCGAGATATTTCAGGAACGAACGACGGGTATAAACAGAATGCGATTTCATCGGGTGATTTCCAAAGGTTTGATGGAGATGTTGCGGAACATGACAGGATCGTGGTGTCCGGCAAATCCAAAATGACCGCTGAGACGATCCTTGCCTGGATGCGCGTTGCCGTCCATGAACTCAGTGACCTTGCTCAGATCGGCGTCGAGAATCAGAGTGCCGTTCAATTCCACAATGATAAAGGGACCCGCAACCGTGACTTCCTCGAAGTTCCATTGCTCAATGGGAAATTGATATCCGCGTTGCGCAGCAACCATTCCGTAAGCCGAACCATGCGCCTGGCGCGGATCAATTTCCTTGCCGGTGTGCAGCTCGTAATTGTCGTCGAGAATCTGACTTTCGCACATGCCGACGTAAGCCGTGTCGCCATCGCCGGGATAACGAATCGCGAGTCCGTTGTTGCCGCCCGGCGGAATTTTGAATTCCAGGCGAATGACGAAATTCGTGAATTCCTTCGCGGTGTAAATCGTTCCGCCCTGGCCGGGTTTGCAGACGAGCGCGTGATTGGTGATCGCGTAGGCATTCGTCGCGCCCCGCCAGCCTTCGAAATTTTTTCCGTTGAAAACGCTTTCGAATCCGGAGCGATCCGCCGGACGCAGCCATTGAATCGCTTCCGCGCTGCCGATTTCACGCAGGAAAATATTGCGCCAGCGAATCTCGCCGCCGTGTGTCTGCAGTTGAATCGGACCCCGCGGCGGCACCGGCAGTTTGGAATCGAAATAGTTTTCCATGATCGCACCGGAGACGGTCTGGACGCCATTCAACCAGACCCAGACGCGCGAGCCGATCATCACGATGCGGAAGGAGTTCCACTCGCCGAAGGGCTTGTCCGCTTTCGCCAGCGGATTTTTTCCCAGCGAACCGGCTTTGTTATTCCATAACCCGCCGGAGCCTTTGTCCGCGCCAAGACTGAATTTGTCTTTCTCCGTCGAATCCCAGATTTGCACCTGCGGACAGCCGCGCAGATAAATGCCGCTGTCGGCGCGCGGAACGGTTTTGTAATCGAGTTGCAATTCGAAATTGCCGTAGAACTTTTCCGTCGTGAGAAAAAGGCCTTTGCCGTCGTTCACCAGTTCACCGTTTTGCACCGACCAATGACGGCGAATGTCGTCGAGACTGGCGTTCATTTTCTTCTGAAGTTCCGCGTCCGGCAAATTCATGTAATGGCGCGGGTCTTCGGTGTCCGCGCCCCACCAACCGCTCAGATCGCGTCCGTTGAACAGGGCGGCAAAACCAGGTGGTGGATTGGCGCTGCTGTCTTCCGCTTTTACAACGGAATGGCAGAAAAATGTCAGCACAAGACTGAAACAAAAAAGCCGAGTTACAAAAGCGGCTTCACGCCAAAGAGGGATAGATGCTGATTGTGTTTTCATATCAAAGATTTTTCCCGTTGCGGAAAGCGGCGCTAAAGCGACCGCACTCCAAACGCTTCGCGAATTCCGATGCGCAAAATTCGCGTGGTAGCAGTTGTCGCGCTGCGACAACTCGCGCGCGCTGTTCCGCGCCCGTCCGACAAAAGCTCAAACCTCAAACGCAGCGCGAAGAACCTGTTCGCGCCGGCAGTTCGCAAAAGCCGAGCTGCATCCACCAAGAACGGCAGAACATTCCCCGTTCACGCTTTTCCCGGATGATCAAACGCGTCGCGCAGCAGTTCCACGCTTTTCTTCACGGCCGTTTCCGGATCTTGCTTCCCTTCCATTTCCAATCCAACCCAGCCGTGGTAACCCGCTGCCGTAAGAATCCCCGCGATTCGCGGATAATCCAGATCCAGCGTGTACCATTCGCCGCCGCCGTAATACGTCTTTGCCTGAACGTAAACCGCGCGCGGCGCGATCAGCTTCAGTTTGTCGTACGGATTCTCGAGAAAATTTCCCGTGTCCATCAGCGCGCCGAGCCACGGACTTTTAATCGCGTTCAGAATTCGAAGCTGGCCTTCGGGTGTGCGCGAGAGTCCCCAATGATTTTCCAGCGCCAGCACCACGCCGCATTCCTCGGCTTTCGGCAAACATTTCTCAATGCCATCGATGCACCACTTGAAACCTTCGTCTTCCGTGTGACCGGGCAGAATCGGCTCCACTCCGCGCGCTTTCATCAGTTCATCGAAATCGGGAATCGTGCCCCAGCTTCCCGCATTGATGCGAATGCACGGCGCGCCCAGTTCAGACGCGATTTCAATACACTTCTTCGTGTGTTCGATGGCGCGTTCGCGTTTCGCATCGTCGGGAGACAAAAAATTCTGATGCGTGGAAAGGCAGACAATGCTCATCCCGTTGGCAAACGCGCGACGCTTCAGGTTCCGGCAATAATTGCGATGCTCGGTTGTGATCGGATCGTGTTCGCCGATTTCCATTTGCCGATGCAGCACGTCCACGCCTTCAACGCCCAGCGCGGCGGCTTTGTCGATCACAGTTTCAATCGGCACGCGATCCGTTCGGAAATGCCAGTACGAATACGTCGCAACGGCAAGTTTCGTCCGGCGTTTCACAGCAGTTTCCGCGGCCTGCGATGCGATGGGAGCGGAACCGCCCGCCAGTGTGGCAGCGCCGAGAATCCCCGCTGTGTTCAGAAAATGACGACGATTGAGTTTCATGATGGGAACAGGTTGATTACGAGTTCAAGGATGAGCCGCTTCGGGCGGACGTTCAGTCTTCGGCGGATGAAAGAACAACGCCAGCGCCAGCGCGGCCACCACGCCGGCAAACATCGGCACCAGGAACAATCCGCGAAAATCCGTGGCGCCGTCGTGTGTGAACACGCGTTGCATCAGGTACGGACAGATCGAATTCGCCAGCAGACAGCCGACGCCGAGAATCATCACGTTGAACAATCCCTGTGCGCTGGCCCGCGCATCTTTCGGAAAATAGGCATCCACGAAAATGTAAACCGTCGCAAAGAAAAACGCGTAGCACACGCCATGAAGAATCTGCACGGCAATGATCAGCCAGGGATATTGCGGCAGAAACGCATACACTGCGAAACGAATGGCGTGGCCGAGAATTCCGAAAATCATGGTTGCGCGCCAGCCGAGTTTTTTCAGCGTCACGCCCAGCACAAACATCGTGAGAATTTCCGCAATCTGACCAACGCTCATGATCGGCATGATCCAGTTCCCCGGAATCCCCACCCCGCCCGCATCCCGAGCCGCACCGAGAAAACTGCCCGTCCAGTTGAAGTAAGCATTGTGAACGAATGAATCGATCAATGTGACCAGCCACAGCACAAGCACGAAGGGATGTTTCAAAAGTTTCATCGCTTCGACCCATGCCAGTTTTTCACCTGCGCCCGGCGCGGCCTTTTTCGGCGGCGTGTGCGGCAGCATCAAGCTGAACGCCGCCAGCAACAGCGAAGCGCCACCGGCGACAACAAAAGTCCATTTCGTGGCGGCTTGCAGAGCGTGACCGGTTAAGCCGGAACTGAGAACCGTTCCCAGCCAGGCGCGAAGGCCTTCGGGATTGGCGGCGCGGACTGCGTCCCAGTCCACAAGAATGAACGTGAACGGCCACGCGGCGAGAATCCAGCCGATCGTTCCGCCCATGCGCACCAGTCCGAATTCTTTTTTGGAATCCTTCATGTTGGCGAACGCGACGGAATTCACGATGGAAAGCGTGGGCACATAAAACAAACAATGCACGAGCATCAGCGCGAAGAAGGGTCCAAAGGATTTCGTGAATGCCAGGCCAAGCATGCACACGCCGCCGATCAAATGACTGAATCCCAGGAATTTTTCCGCGGCGAAATTACGATCCGCGAATTGATTGCTGAAAAACATTCCCACAATGGCCGCAATCGGAAAGGCATTGAGAATCCATGATTGTTGCCACGGTAAAAATCCCAGGCTCGGCAGATAACTGAAGATCAACGGGAGCCATGCGCCCCAGATGAAAAACTCCAGCACCATCATGATGAACAGTTTGAAACGCGGCGAGTGATTCATGTGATTCAATTCTGATTGCTTCGTGATCAAATCGGGACGGGAACAACCTGGCCGGTGCGAAGCGATGCGTCTTCGGCTTCGCAGATTTCCAGCGCGGCGACCGCATCGGCGGCTGTCACAATTTCCGGCGCGCGATTCGCAGCGATGCATTCCAGTGCATAATTTATTTCCGCGCTGTAACCATCCGGTCCGGTGGTTGAAATAATTTCCGGTTCGCGATTGCGTTCCATTACCTGCAACGCATTGGCGCCATTCGCCAGATTGAATTCAATGGTCGCGCGTTCGCAGTGAAGCTGATAGCCCATGTTGAAACCGCTTGTCAGCAACCAGCTTCCCTGCGCGGATACCGCGGGACCGCCGGGATATTGATATTGCGTGACGACGTGTTCGACGGTTCCTTCCGCATTCAAAACACCATTGGAAAAAACGGACGCGGGTTTCCCGAACAGGTGCAGTGCGAAATCGGTGTCGTGAATGTGCAGATCGAACAGCGCGCCGCCGTGATCAACTTTGCCCGTGTAACTGCCCGCTGCGCTCCAACCCGGCCTTTCGGAAAAGCGAAAGAAATGCGCGGCGAAATTTTTTCCGTAGGTTTGTTCCGCAACGACTTTTTTCAACCAACTCCAGCCCGGCCAGAATCGCATGCACATCGCGGGAAACAGAATTCCCGGCGATTGCCGCCTTACTTCCAAAACCTCGCGCGCAGCGGCGGAAGTTCTCGCGAGCGGCTTTTCACAGACAACGTGTTTGCCGGCTTTCAATGCCAGGATAACCTGTTCAGGATGCAGCGGTGTGGGCGTGCAGATATCGATCAGATCAATTTCCGGATCGGCCAGCAATTCTTCGAAGCGACGAAAAACTTTCACGTCCGCGCCCAGGTAAATGTCGTCGGATTTTTTGATGTTCCCGGCAACGCCCGGCAGCACGCCGTTTACCGGCAATCGGTTCGTGCCACAGACCGCCGCGACGCGCGCGAGCGGATTTTCCAGATACGCGCGGAGATGCGTCACGCCCATGAAGCCGAGACCAACCACGGCGACGTTGATCGGCTGATTAATACCATTCATCGGATCAAGCGAGGCAGCGTTCAATCAAAGCTTTTGCGGTTTTCACGTCGGCAATGCGTTGCGAACAGGCTTCGCGTTCGATGACGAGATTGCCGTCGAAATGGAATTCCTCCAAAGCACGGAAGAACGCGGGCCAATCCACTTCGCCGGTTCCAGCGGGAACTTCTTCGCCCCAATTTCCCGGCGTCTGCGGACGTTTCGCGTCTTTGATATGCACCTGGCGAATCCACGGCGCGAGCACGCGCACGGCTTTCACGGGATCACCTTTGTCGTAGAGCAACATATTCGCGGGATCGAAATTCACCCCGAGATTCGGCGCGTTCAGGCGATTCAAAAAAACCGCGAGCGCGTCGGCGGTTTCCTGGCCGGTTTCCAATCCGAGTGCGATTTCTCGATCCGCAAAAATTTTCGCCACGATGGAAAGGCGTTCGAGCATTTGGGGAAAATTCGGATCGGTTTCGTTGTGTGGCAGAAATCCCGCATGAAAGGTCACGAGTTTCAACCTCAACCCTGAAGCGAGTTCCGCTGTGGCGCGTATGCGGATCAGGTTTTCGTTCCAGGTTGAATCAGGAGCGATTCCTCCGGTTCGCCGAATGGAATCCGGCGTGGAATAATCTTCACCCACGCAGCCGAACATTCCGGAAACGAGCGTGACGCGCCCGGATTCGAAGTTCGATTTCAGATCCGCCCAGGCCGAGGGATTTTCGCGCAACGGATCGAGCGCGAGTTGAACGCGGGAAATTCCGGTGAATTCCAATTTGCGCAACAAATCAGAAAGATCGCCCGGCTGAAGCGACCAACTGCACACGGCGATCTTTTCGGCAAGTGCGTTCATATCAAAGCCGCCGAACTCTGCCACGACCGCCCCGGCATCGGAAAGCTTCGATTCAAAAAAAAGTTCAACGTCCGACGCTGTTCCGCGGAATTTTTCGTCGCAATATCAAAGTCAAAATTTGCGCGGCTACAATCGCTGATGGATACTCCCGTTCAGAAACGCTTCCAACCAGATACCATGAAAACGCTTCGTTTCCCCTGGATCATCGCCCTGATTCTTCTTCCAGCCCTCCATCAGATTCACGCCTCGTCTCTCGCTCCACTCAGTCCGTTGGAACAACTTCAGATTTCCGCCGCCGCCTTTCGCGGGACGGTCATCAATCTTCAACCCTTTGCTGATCCGGCCTCCGGTTTGATTTATACCCGCGCGTCGTTGCGCGTCGATGAAGCTTTCAAAGGCACGCTGCCGAATGTGGTTCAAGTTGTGCATCGCGGCGGGCGAATTGGAAATCGCGATGTCTTCGCCGGCGAATCGCCACGATTCGATTTGCACGGCGAATATCTGCTGTTCGTGATTCGCGGGCCGGACGGCAAATTGCAATGCACGCAAGCGGCGGCAAGCGCGATTCCTCTCATTCACTCGGAGGACGGTTTGAATTTCATTTCGCCAGGTCGCGAGCTTTTGAAAGCAGTTCGTGATTTTACCAGCGGCCAGGTTCTGGCGGGCGATGATGTCACGGATCAGGCGGGCAGCGCGGTGAACGCATCGGCGATTGTTGGAATGTTGAACAATATTCCCGCGCGTTACACCGATCAGGATCGCGGGGAACCAATTCCCTATGTGCTCGACATTGATGCGCTTCCTTCGGGAATCACTCTGGCGCAGGCGACCAACGCTGTCGCGCAAGCGTTGAATGCGTGGACGGCGGTGACGAGTTTGAAATTTCGATTCGACGGCATTCAGAGTTTTCATCGCGGCGCGGATACAATCACCAACGATGACAGTCGAATCTGGATTCAGCTTCACGATACCTACAACCGGATCAACAGCGCTGGAACGCTGGGCATTGGCGGACGGACGGCGCGAAATGGCGCTTCACCGGCAGGTTGGAATCTCGGCGGCAACGTGGCTGGAAATGAATTCGAGAAGAGCATCACGGGCTATGTTGTTTTGGAATCCACAGCGGCTCCGTTGCAGAATCTCACGACGTTTACGGAAGTGCTCACGCATGAAATCGGCCATGCACTGAATCTCGCGCATTCGAGTGAAACCCCCACATCCGATCCGCTGTTGTCGGACGCGATCATGTATTTCCAGGCGCATGCCGACGGGCGCGGCGCAACTCTGGGCGCGTATGACGTTCCCGTGATTCAGCAGATTTATCCGGCCAACACGCCGCCTTACACCTTCGATCGTGCGCTGGATGTGACCACTGCGCCGACCACGCCAAATATCGCAGGCATCAATGAAGTCCAGTTGCGCGGCTATGATCTGCAATCCACCAGCTTGACCGTCGCGACCAATCACGAAAGTTTTATCAATGGCAAGTTCACGATCTCGGGATTGAAAGTGAAATTCACGCCCTCGGGATATTATAGCGAGAGCGAACGCCTGAATCCCGGCGAAGGCGACAGCTTCAGCGGAACACTGTATTTCCGGTTTTCAGACGGAACAAATGCGTCGCCGTATGGAACTGTCCGCGTTTATTCGTTCAATCCCGACAGCACCGCGACTTCCGATGGCATTCCGGATTCCTGGATGATCGCGTATTTCGGACACAAGGGTCCGCAATCGGGAGATAAATCGCGGGCGACCGATGATCCGGATGGAGACGGTTTGGACAACCGGCAGGAATACATCGCAGGAACCAATCCCAAAGACGCCGGTTCTGCGCAGCGCATCACCGGCGTGACGCGGGGAACATTGAGCTTTCAGGCCAAGCCATACGAGCTTTATGAAGTTCTCGCCACGACAAATCTAAGCGTGTGGCCGCAAAGCGGAATTCCATTTCAACTCACCAGCGCGCCACTCGCAGTGGTTACGAATCGGCCTTCAACAAACGTCATCGCCACGGTTTCCAACCTGCCGGTGAATCTGCCGCAAGTGTTCTTTCGAATCCTGAAAGTGCCTTGAAGTTCCGATCCGGTTTTGAACAGAAGGAAACAAAGTGAACGAAGAGAAAGAGTTTGTTAAAGTCGGCGTTTGTTCACAAAGCGCCTCCGTTCTCTTTGCTTTCTTCTGTTCGTACAAAAAAAGCACGGAGACTGCTCCGCGCTTTTGATTGAGATTGTGAGCTCGTTCGATCAACGCTGAATCCGCGCGGAACCGCCTTTGGCGAACGCTTTCACCTGTTCC
Source organism: Verrucomicrobiia bacterium (assembly GCA_035765675.1). Classification (GTDB taxonomy): domain Bacteria; phylum Verrucomicrobiota; class Verrucomicrobiia; order Limisphaerales; family DASXHY01; genus DASXHY01. The sequence goes on along the minus strand of DASTXC010000027.1, from coordinate 4,374 downwards.
ACCGTGGCCATCGTCGTGTCGCCCGGGAACGTGGTCAGCAACGCGCCATGCGCCCAGCCAAGATTCACGGCTTCCTGTTCGGACGCGCCGGTGAGCAATCCGTAAAAGAAACCCGCGGCGTAACCATCGCCGCCGCCGACACGATCCAGCACATCCAGTTCGCACATCGGTGATTGAAATGTTTTCCCATTCACCCACGCCACCGCGCCCCAGGTGTGACGATTTGTGGAATGCACTTCGCGCAGTGTCGTGGCCACGATTTTCACGTTCGGAAATTTTTTCACCGCTTTTTCGATGACTGCGTAGAACGCCGAGGGATCGAGTTTCGATTTGCTTTCCACGTCCTGGCCTTCGATGCCGAGGCCCTTCTGCAAATCTTCTTCATTGCCGACGAGCACATCGACGTGTTCAACAATTCGGCCCAGCACATCCAGCGCTTTCGATTGTCCGCCCCAGATGTCCCAGAGTTTCTGGCGATAATTCAAATCGAATGACGTCACTGCGCCTGCGGCTTTCGCGGCTTTCATCGCTTCAACGATCAATTCGCCGGTGGTTTCCGAAAGCGCCGCGAAAATGCCGCCGCTGTGAAACCAGCGCACGCCTGCGCCGAAAATTTCCTTCCAGTTGAAATCGCCCGGTCGCAGCAGGCCGCCGGCTTCATTGCAGCGATTGTAAAATACCACCGGCGCGCGCACGCCCTGGCCGCGATCCGAATAAACCGTCGCCATGTTCGGGCCGCGCACACCGTCGTGCTTGAAATTTTTGTAGAACGGTTTCACGCCCATTGCGCGAACGCGTTCGGCAATCAGATCGCCGATGGGATAATCCACCATCGCGCTGGCAATGCCGGTGTTCAGGCGGAAGCAGTCGGAAAGATTGGCAGCGACATTGAATTCACCGCCGCTGACGTGAATGTCACAGCGCGACGCTTTGCGAAAGGGAATCACGCCCGGGTCCAGTCGATGCACCATGGCGCCCAGCGAAAGAAAATCCAGCGCGCCGTCTTTGCGAATATTCAAACCGTAGCTCATTTCAGTAATCCTCGTTCTATGTATTGATCGGAGTCAAAGTTCGCTGTCGAATCGAATTGAAATACGTTCAACCGCGCGCGAAATGATTCAGCATCGCTTCCGGTTTGTCTTTCAAAAAAAGATGTGAATTTGTGAACGCGGGTCTTGGGATTCTGCACTGCGGAAAAGAGGTGGCTACAAGTTTGCAGCCAACAACCATTTCACTCCCGCGCAAAAATCCGGCTTCCTGACCAGATCAAGACAAGAATAAAGATCAATCCTGTATAGCCGATTGCTGCTGCATACGCCAATTGATGAAAACGAGAGAACCCTTTTTGTTTTCGCATTTTGAAAGCCAATGCCGCGGTTAAAAGCGGAGCGATCAACACCAATGCGAAAACTCCAAGCGAAGCCATGCCGGACCATTGCCAGAATGCGGCAGTTAGAAATACAAGCAGCCAGGCACCAAAAATAATAAACAACAGAGCCCAGCCAAAATGCGGCGGTGATGGGATCTGTGCCTGTGACATCCGGCGAGAGAGCAACCGAAAGCTACCCACGACCAACAATGGCACGAACAAATGGATCAGAACTCCAACAACAATGTTGTATGCCATGGCGACCAGATGCGTAACAACCCGCGCTGGCTCGGTCAAGTTTCACCAGCACCACTGAAGCCTGCTTAATGAATTAACAGCAATCGCAGAAACAGGTTTGTCTCAACTGCATTTGCGAAACTCGCTTGCCAGGTCTGCAAACCATTTTCATCTGTGCTGAGAAACTGTTGAATCACATTGGCGGAACTCCAGTTTTGCAGGGCTGTTGCCGCGTCCACTTCGTAAACCACATCGTTGATCGCCGCAGGTTTATGATAGCGCAACACAAAAGTGCCGTTCGTAAATCCACACTCCACGAGCGGCTGAGTCGCTACATCAAATGGCGAAAGGCCCAGTGCATACTTTACCAGATTTGCCACGCCGTCGTGCGCGGGCGTTGCGTCCGGCCCGCTGATTGCCGGATCTTCCTGCTGTTCCGGCGAGAAGTTTAACGACTGCCATTCACTGAAACCGCTTTTGCTGACCGGCGGATACGAAGTCATCAACCAGTTTGTCCGATCCCAGTTCAACGTTCCCGCGCCCGCGCCGGCCGCAAGGATTTCGGGCAATTCGTCCGGATCATCCATCGTGTAACTGTAGGGTAATTCGTTCCCCGGCAGATTCCACGAAAATGGAATCACCGGCGCTTGAAAAGGCCCGAGCGGATTTCCTGGATCGGTGCTGTCGCCGCGAATCACCGTTTCATCCATTTGATAAATCGTATCGAGCGCCAGAATTTTCCCGGTGTAAACCGGATTGGAAGGATCGGTCTGATTGTTGCGCAGCGGCGTGAGGCAATCGCGATAAAATGATTTCTCCACCAGGATGGCGCCGCCTTCGGTCGAAATGCTGCCGTTGAGAAACGGATTGAAATTGTAGGTGCTGTTCAGCTTGCTGCGGTCCGTTGAGGACATTGCCGCCGCGCGCGCATCCCGCAATCGCTTTGCCGCGAGCCCATCCACGTCGTCCACGTAAATGTTGTAGTTGTGGACATTTCCCCCGCGCAATCGCGGCAATCGATCCCACACGTTCATGAACCAGTCGTGATGAAACGTGACGCTGTGCTGCGCGTTTTCCTCTTTCAACGAATTCGCGCCGATCAGATGCGTTTTGTCGTGGCCCTGGCAGATCGTCACGATGTCTTCCACGCTGAAACCGTGCGTGCGAAGGAAGTTATACATCGGATAACTGGCCGGGCTTTGTTCCAGAAAATTGATCTGCTGGCGAACCCAACTGTTTGTGTTCACCGCGCCGTCGTCGCCGACATATTTGCACCACGAAACCGTAACGCCGAAGCTGCCGCCCTTGATATCCATTGCGCCGTCGTAGGCTTTGGTAAACGTGCAGTGATCGATCCAGATATTGCTAACTGTTCCGCCGTTTCCGAGATCAATGAAATCCCAATCGTTTTCGTCGTAATCACCTTTGCTCGCCTCATCCCATTCCCAGAGTTCGTCGAACTTCAGATTCCGCACCATGATATTGGCCGTGCTTTTGATGTTGAAACAGGCGTGGCGGATCGTTGCGCCGTTGGTGGAAAAAATCGTGAGCCCGCTCTTGCTCTTGATGTCGATCAGACTCACGCCGGTCGTCAAGAGTCGCGGATGCAACTGCGCTGCGGCATGACTGCGAAATGGAGTTGAAGTCAACGTTTGCACAGCGGAACCCACTTCGTTCCACCCGAGATCGAGATCGTTCATGATTTCGATCACCTTCACTGAACCGGCAACTTTATTGGCGGACTGAATCGCCTGGGCAAGATCCAGCGCGGTGTAAACCTTGCGATACGCTGCGTCTGTTTCCGGAATGATTCCGCCGCCGGTCGTGGTTTGCGCAAAACCAGTGAGATTAAACGCGCTGTTCGGAACAATATCGGGAGCCGCGGAAACCGGCGCAGCGAGAGCGGCGAAGAGACTGAGAGCAAAGGCAAACTTCTTCATGCGGGAATAATTAAATGGGTCAAAACAGCAAGCGCACTGGATCGTCACGTTTCAATGTAGAAAAACCTGGGCGAAACGCGACGGCGGATTGTCATCGCATTCTGCAAACCGCTGTTAAAATTCGGCACTGGCGAAAGCTGATCGCGTCGTAGTAGCGCCGACTGGCAGTCGGCTGGATCGCGGATTGGCAATCCGCCCGGCGCGAACCCGGAACCGGCTCTCGGATTTCAAGCGGCCGGTCACTTTTCACGCTCGCCGACTGACAGTCGGCGACACAGCAGATTGCCAATCTGCGCTACGGAAAAGACGCCAAATCGCAAGTCTTGGAAACAATCCCATAACTGCCCTCGTTCATCGCTCTGCGATGGCGCACTTTACGATCATCCGTTCGCCGGGTGCAACTTGGCACCCGCACCAAACAACGGGTTGAACTTTCGAAATTCAAAACGGCTGATCACTCCCTCTCCTCCGAGCGAAGCCGGAGGAGCAACGGTATTTAATTTTGGAGTACAAAGTTTGGATTTTTGAGGATGTGGTTCATGAGGACGATGAGTTTGCGCATGACGGCGGTGAGGGCGACTTTGGCGGGTTTACCCGCCTCACGCAGGCGCTGGTAGAACTCTTTGAGGTGGCGGTTGGAACGGGCGGCGACCAGGGCCGCCATGTAGAGAGCTTTGCGCACGGCAGGCCGTCCGCCGCCAATGCTGCGGCGTCCGTGCCATTGGCCGCTTTCGCGCGGGTGCGGAGCCAGACCGGCCAGGGCGGCGGCCTGACCGCGATTGAGCGTGCCCAGTTCGGGCAGTTCGGCCAGAACGCTCAAGGCGGTGA
>DASTXC010000026.1:0-2321 GCA_035765675.1 Verrucomicrobiia bacterium | reverse complement strand
AAATCGGGCAGGGGACACGCGGAATGAATTCCGCGCTCCGGGAAAGAACTGAAGACAGAGCCGCAGTTGACCGCGGCACAAGTCCGGCTATACGATCACGGCCTGATCGCCAACGGAAAGAACCGGATCAATCACAATGCTCGAAGCGTGAGCATGCTTTCCCCCGGCTGCAAATTATGAACAGCAATCAAACCTATTACGGATCGACCCCGGTCGGACGACTCGATGCACAATCGCGCGGCGCATTTGTGTCCCGAACCTATTCACATTTGTTCAGCGCCATCGCAGCGTTTACGGTTCTGGAGATTTTTTTCTTCAAAACGGGTTTGGCTGAGAGCATTGCCAAAGTGCTGCTGAGCGCATCGTGGCTGCTGGTGCTGGGAGGATTCATGGTGATTTCCTGGATCGCACGCGGCGTGGCTCATCGCGCCACGTCCAAAGCGGCTCAATACGCCGCGCTTGCCGGATACGTCGTCGGTCAGGCAATTATCTTTGTGCCGTTGCTGTATTTGGCTGATGTTTACGCGCCGGGCGCAATCACCAGCGCGGCGGCGGTTACTTTTCTTGCGTTCACCGGACTGTCGCTGGTCGCGTTTTACACGCGCAAAGATTTTTCTTTCCTGCGCGGCATTCTGATGTGGGCGGGGATCATTGCGATGGTATTGATCGTTGCGGGCGTGATTTTCGGATTTCAATTGGGAACCTTCTTCTCCGTGGCGATGGTCGGCGTTGCGGGCGCGGCGATTCTTTATGACACGTCGAATGTTCTGCATCATTACCCGGAGGATCGTTACGTGGCTGCGGCTTTGGAATTGTTTGCTTCCGTCGCCCTGATGCTCTGGTACGTGCTGCGGATTTTTATGTCGCGCCGCTGAGCCGCTGGAGCCTTCTTCAATTTGAGTCATAAAAAATCCCGGTGTGAATCACGCCGGGATTTTTTTTTGGACTCCGAAACAACGCTCAGCTGCGAAAGCGCTGCATGAGAGCGAGAATTTCCTCTCGCACCGAAAATAATTCCTCGCGAAAAGGCACGAGCTTCTCGGCGGGTAACGATTGTTTCGCCTCCACGCGCACTGCCGCTTCGAGGCTTTCGTTCAACAAAGCAAGAGCGCGTTTCAATCCCGCGACGACAAAGCCCGGTTCCCGCAGATCGCCTTCGTAAGCCAGCCCGCCCAGCGCGCCGGCGCACTTCGCGCCGCAGGACTGGAATTTGAAAATCAAATCGTCGATGTCTGATGGGTCGTTGTTTCCCGCGAGATCGTTTTCATCGCACCATTTCCACAGGGCAACACCACTTTCGCGAATGCGCACCACCAATGGATGTTGAATGAAACCATGTTCATCACGCACCCAATCCACACCTTCCGTCGCGGGATTGGGCTGTGGCGGATTCTCCTCCGCTTCAGCGCAGATGCGGTTGATTTCATCCACGTCCAGTCCAAATTCCTTCGCGCCTTCCACTTCATCGTTTTCGTCCCAGCCCATTTCGCGAGCGAGAATTTCCTCGAAGTTCGGATCGTCGCCAAACTTCTCGTGCAGTTCCATGACCTTGTCCGTCAGCGCGTCGCTTTCGCGGAATGATTTCTCCCACTCGAATTCGTTCATCGGACGGTCTTCCGGCACGGGAAAAGTGCTGTCTTCCAACGCCTGGTTCAAACGGTTCATGAATTCCGCGAAACCTTTGGCCGCGTCTTCAGCACGCTGCGCTTCTTCTTCCGGCGTCAGACGCCACAGTGGATCAGAAATTTTCAATTGATAATCCGCACTCTCAATCACCACGCGTCCGTTGGCTTCACTGAACCATTCCAGGTAAAGCGAATTGGCCATGTGTTCCGGCGGCTTCTCACCACGCTTGAGCATCGTATAGGCTTCATCCACCGGCAGATCGAAAACACGCACTTTGCGCGAGGCGGTGAGATCGCCGATCATGCCCACCTGGTTCGCGTAGAGATCATCAAGTCCTGGGTGCGCGGTGGTTTGCAGCGGGTTTTCGAAAGTGAGCAGGCATCCGGCGAGGTCAGGATGCGCGTTGCCTTTCAATTCGAGAAGAACGGGTTCCGCGCGGCCATGCACCCAAACGCGTCCTCGAACGATGCCCTTTTCGCGATTGTCGATCTCGCCGCGCACCACGCTGTCGTGTATCCGAAAAGCCATGCGGCAAATTAAACCCGGAACCGAGGTTGAACAACTTTCAAAGTTGAAGCTGCAGACCGATTGGGAACGACAAAAAACCAGGGAATAAAGAGATGAAAACAGGTTCCGTTTTGTCACTTCTTACCTTTGAAAATATCGGTAGTTTAAAAGCGGCGGTGAAGCACACG
>DASTXC010000025.1:0-49236 GCA_035765675.1 Verrucomicrobiia bacterium | reverse complement strand
GCGCGATTTACTCCGGCTTCGCGATGGTGTTGAACCTGATCATTCCGATCCGCCGGTTGTACGGCCTGCAAAATCTGATCACCGTGCGCACGCTGAACAACATGGCGTGCGTAACGCTCGCAACATGCTGGATGGTGACCTACGGCTACATCATGGAAGCGTTCATGGCGTGGTACAGCGGCGATGCGTTTGAAATGGCAATGATGTGGGATCGCGCGTTCGGTCCGTACGGATGGGTGTTCTGGCTGTTGATCGTGGTCAATGTTCTCATCCCGCAATTGCTCTGGTCGCGGCGCGTGCGAACCAATGACATCAAGCTGTTCTTCGTCGCCCTCTCCGCAAATATCGGCATGTGGCTCGAACGTTTTGTGATCGTCGTTCAAAGCCTGAGCCATGATTTCGCGCCGTCGAGCTGGGGCCTGTTCAAACCGACGATCTGGGACTGGGCAACATTGCTGGGCAGCATCGGACTGTTCTTCACACTGCAATTTTTATTCATCCGTTATCTGCCGATGATTTCGATTTCGGAATCGCGCGAGCTGATTGCACAACGCAAGGAGGGAAAACTGTGAAACGCGTGGCGGCGAATGTTGCTTTGGAATTTCCTGCCGAACCGGAAGTGGAGTTTCTGGAAAAGTCGTTGCACGGGCTGATGGCGGAATTCGAGGAAGCCGAACAGGTTCTCGGCGCGACGCAACGGGCCTATGATGAAGGCTATCGTCGCATGGACGCGTACTCGCCGTTTCCGGTTGAAGGTCTGGCCGAAGCGCTTGGGCGCGATTTCAGTCCCGTTCCGCTGTTCACTCTGGCGGGCGGAATGATCGGCGGTCTCGGCGGATATTTCATGCAGTGGTATGCGATGGCCCAGCTTTATCCGCTCAACGTTGGCGGACGGCCGCTGAACAGTTGGCCGAACTTCATTCCGGTCACGTTCGAACTCACGATTCTGGTCGCTTCACTTTCCGCGGTGACCGCCATGATTCTGTTGAACCGCTTGCCGCAGCCGAATCATCCGGTGTTCAACGTTCCGGAATTTGAACGCGCGTCGATTGATCGCTTTTTTCTTTGCATCGAAGCGCGCGACGCAAAGTTCGATCGCGAAGAAACCCGGAAGTTTCTCGAAAGCCTCAAGCCGCTGAAAGTCACGGAGGTGGAGGAATGAATTGGCGATTTACGATTCACGATTTGCGATTGACGCGGCCTGGTAACGATTGCCGCGCCTGCGGCAATCCGGGCGCACCGGTTCTGTGCCCGCCCGGCAAACGCTTGAGTTTCCAACCACGGCGATCATACGGCGTTGCGATTCGAAGAAATAATTTCAGCAATATCTTCGGCGCACTGCTGATGCTTCTCCTTTTCACCGGTTGCCGCCGCGAGATGTTTCAGCAGGCGTCCAGCCGGCCACTGGAGAAAAGCGAATTCTTCCGCGATAACCGGATGGCGTCGCGTCCGGTCGTTCCGAACACCGTCGCGCGCGGACATTTGAATGACGATGACGCATTTTACACCGGCAAAGTCGGGACGAATCTCGTGACGGAATTTCCGTATCCGATCACGCGCGAAATGTTGGAACGCGGGCGTCAGCGTTTTGAAATTTACTGCGCGCCCTGCCACGGCCGCACCGGCGACGGCAACGGCATGATCGTTCAACGCGGATTTCCGCCACCGCCGTCGTATCACATTGACCGATTGCGCACCGCGCCGATCGGACATTTCTACGACGTGATCACGCATGGCTACGGCGTGATGTATCCATATGCCGCTCGTGTTGAACCGCGTGATCGGTGGGCCATCGCTGCCTACATTCGCGCGCTGCAACTCAGCCGGAATATTTCCGTCACCAATCTCTCGGCGGACGATCTCGCCAAACTGAATTCGCAATGAACGCCGCTTTCCAATCCCGCCTTCGTCAAACGCAAATCGCTGCGCTCGTCATCGGATTGATGGCGCTGACGGCTTCCGCGATCGGCGCGTTCATCAACACGAAACAATTTTTCTTTTCCTACCTGTTCGCGTGTCTTGTCTGGCTGGGGCTTTCACTCGGCTGCCTGACAATCACGATGATTCACAATCTCACGGGCGGCCGCTGGGGTTATCCCACGCGACGATTTTTCGAAGCGGGTTTTCTTGGATTGCCGCTGATGTTGCTGTTGTTCGTGCCGCTGTTTTTCGGATTGCACGCGATTTATCCGTGGGCGCAATCCGGTGAAGTGCTGGCCGACAAAGTTCTGCAACATCGCCATGCGTATCAAAATGTTCCCGGCTATGTGATCCGCGCCGTAATCGTGCTGGGAATCTGGGCGGTGATGGCGATTCGACTGCGCGGCTGGTCGCTGGATCAGGATTTTTCAGATGACGCGGGCCCAACGCTGAAAGCCCGTTTTCACAGCGGCATTGGGCTGGTCATTCTTACGTTGCTGGCGACGGTGGTTTACGTCGATTGGATCATGTCGCTGGAGAAACATTGGCGCTCCACGATGTTCGCCGTGATTGTTTTGATCGGGCAGATTCTTTTTGCCTTCGCGTTCTCCATTGTGCTGCTCACGTTGTTCCGACGGGAAACACCGTTCGCCGCGGTGGTCAACAAAACGCACTATCATCATCTCGGAAATCTGCTGCTGACGTTCGTGTTGTTCTGGACGTACGTGTCCTTCGGACAACTGCTGATTATTTATTCCGGTGATCTGCCGCACGAGATTGACTGGTATCTGCATCGCATCGCGGGGAACTGGAAATGGCTGATTGCGACGCTTGCGGCGTTTCACTTTTTTGTTCCCTTTTTCCTGTTGCTCTTTCGCGCGGTCAAACTTCACACGCTCGGGCTCACGATTTTGGCGGGAATGGTTTTCCTGCTGCACATCGCGGACATTTATTGGCTGGTCATGCCCGCGCTGCATCGCGGCGGAATGCAAATCAGTTGGCTGGATTTCACGGCGCTGTTCGGCGTCGGTGGAATCTGGCTGAGCTTGTTTGTGTCGCGATTGCGGGCTGCGCCGTTGTTGCCGCAGCGCGATCCGGGAATGCAATTCGCTTTTACGTATGGCCATTGAACGCAGCGCCAATCCACAAGGCTCGCCGCAGTTTGACGCGACGGGTTATGAAAAACGCGATGCCAGCGTGGGCTGGATTTTTGGCATCATTGCGTTTTTGGCGTTCGGCGGTTTCGTGCTGCATTTGTTTGTCGGCCGCGTGATCCACGATTTTCGAAAACATCCCGCGCGGGCTGATGCGTGGCAGCCAATTCCGCGCGCGGTTGAAGAGAATTCTTCCAACGCATTTCCGCGATTGCAGATTTCGCCGCCGGCGGAGCTGAAGGAATTTCGCGAACGCGAAAATGCCGAGTTGAACAGCTACGGCTGGATCAATCGAACCAGCGGTGTGGCGCGAATTCCGATCACGCGCGCGATGGATTTGATTCTGCAAAACGGTTTGCCGTCACGCGAGGGAACGAACGCCAGCGCAACGGGTGAATCGAGTTACGAACTGCAACTGCGACGGGTTGAAAACAGCACGCCGGAATCGCAAGGAGAACAATGAACGAACGAGAATTGATTTTTGAAGTAGCGCAGACTGTCAGTCTGCTGTGTCGCAGATTGGCAATCTGCGGGCGTCGAACGGTGCGGGCGCGTTGCCGACTGCCAGTCGGCGATACAGCAGATTGCCAATCTGCGCTACGGACGAAGCTGCCGCATCGGCTTTCGATTTGTTTTGCGATGATGCTGGTGTTTTCAGCATTCCAGCTTTCCGCCCAAACATTGACCGATGATCAATTGTCGAACATTGGCTTTCACCAAAATCTCAACACGCAGATCACGCTCAATTCAACTTTTCGCGATGAAAATGGAAAGACGGTTCAGCTCGGTGATTATTTCGGACGCAAACCGGTTGTGCTGGTGCTCGGCTATTACGGTTGTCCGATGCTTTGCACGCTGACGCTGAACGGCATGGTGGAAAGTCTGGAGGATTTGAAATGGAACATTGGCGATCAATTCGACGTGCTCAACGTGAGCATTGATCCGCACGAAGCGCCGGCGCTCGCGCTCGCCAAAAAGAAAACCTATCTCAAACGTTACGGCCGTCACGGCGCGGACGCGGGCTGGCATTTTCTCACCGGCAACGAAGCGCAGATCAAACGGCTCGCGGATGAAGTCGGTTTTCAATACGCCTACGATCCGCAATCAAAGGAATTCGCCCACGCGAGCGGACTCGTGATTCTCACGCCGGACGGAAAAATTTCGCATTACCTGTTTGGCGTCACGTTCGCGTCGCAGGATTTCTTCACTGCACTTCAGGATGCCTCGAAAAAGAAAGTCGGCTCGCCGATCCGTGAATTGATTCTGCTGTGCTTTCATTACAACCCAATCACCGGAAAATACGGTGCGCTGATCATGGCGATTGTGCGCGGATTGGCGGTGGCGACTGTGCTGGGCCTGGTGTGGCTGGTGTTTCGAATGTCGCGCGGAAGGAAATCCGGATTGCCGGTTGCCGCTGAACCTTCGGCAAAGGAACTGGAGCAGACGCGGTGAAGTTATTTGAACCATGACTTTTCCGCTGTTTCCAACTGAAGCTTCCGACGCTGCCGCGCAGACGGATTATCTCTATTGGGGACTGATTGCGATCAGTTCGGTTGTGATGCTGATCGTGTTTGTGCCGATTGTTTATTTCATTTTCAAATATCGGCGCGGCAAACGCGCGGATCGTTCACCGGTGAATCTGCCCGAACTTCCCATTGAGCTGACCTGGACGATCATTCCCACGTTTATTTTCGTCGGACTGTTTTTGTGGGGCGCGCGCGTGTTCTGGCACAATCAACGCATTCCGCCCGATGCCATGCCGATCAACGTCGTCGGCAAACAATGGATGTGGAAAATTCAACATCCGGAAGGGCATCGCGAAATCAACGAACTGCACGTTCCGGTCGGGCGAAACATCAAAATCACGCTCGCGTCGCAGGATGTGATTCACAGTTTTTTTCTGCCGGAATTCCGGATCAAGCAGGACGTTGTTCCCGGGCGTTACACCACGATCTGGTTCAAGGCGCGCCGCGTGGGAACGTATCGATTGTTCTGCTCTGAATACTGCGGCACGCATCATTCCGCGATGATCGGTCACGTCATCGTGATGCCGCCCGCCGCGTATGCGAATTGGCTGGAGCAGGGGCAGCCCGGCAACACGCTGGCGCAATCCGGCGAACGGCTGTATCGCGAACTCGGTTGCAGCGGCTGTCACGACGGCAGCACGGTCGTGCGCGCGCCGCCGTTGATCGGGCTGTTTGGAAAACCCGTTCCGTTGAACAGCGGCGAAGTTGTGATTGCTGATGAAGCGTATCTGCGCGATTCGATTCTGCTTCCCGCGCGGCAGATTGCCGGCGGTTACACGAACGACATGCCTTCCTTTGAAGGACGCATCAACGAGGAACAGTTGCTGGAAATCATTGCTTACATTCGCAGTCGCGGCACGGCGAATTCCGAGGAAAGGACGGCCAATCAATGAAAGCGGAGCTGGAAACTGCGGGCGTCTCAACGCCGTTGCGCGAACCGAAAAATTATTTCACCGAAGGCGGACGCACGCTCGCGTCGTGGCTGTTGACCACGGACCACAAACGCATCGGGCTGCTCTACCTGTATTCGCTGCTGTTCTATTTTGCGATTGCAGCGGTTGCGGCGGCGATGATGCGGATGGAATTAATCACGCCGCAGGGCGACATGGTCACGTCAGACACCTACAACAAACTGTTCACGATTCACGGCACGCTGATGGTCTGGTTTTTTCTGGTGCCATCGATTCCAGCGGTGCTGGGCAATTTCATTCTGCCGCTGATGCTGGGTGCGCGGGATGTGGCGTTTCCAAAACTGAATCTGCTGAGCTGGTATCTGTTCAATGCCGGCGGTCTGCTTGCGCTGGTTTCGGTGATCTTCGGTGGAGTGGATACAGGCTGGACGTTTTACACGCCTTACAGCAGCACGTATTCGAATTCGCATGTGATCGCCATGGCGGCGGGCATTTTTGTCGCGGGCTTCGGGTCCATTCTGACCGGGCTGAATTTCATCATCACAGTTCACAAACTGCGCGCGCCCGGACTGACGTGGTTCCGGCTGCCGCTGTTCGTCTGGTCGTTGTATTCCACCAGCATCATCATGGTTCTGGCCACGCCGGTTCTGGCAATGACGCTGGCGCTGATGTCGCTGGAACGGATTTGGGGCATCGGCATTTTCGATCCAAAACTCGGCGGCGATCCGGTGTTGTTTCAACATCTGTTCTGGTTCTATTCGCATCCGGCGGTTTACATCATGATCCTCCCCGGCATGGGCGTGGTGAGCGAAACGATCACCTGTTTCGCGCGCAAAAAAATCTTCGGCTACCACTTCGTCGCGTATGCCAGCATGGCGATTGCGATTCTGGGATTTCTGGTCTGGGGCCACCACATGTTCGTGAGCAGCCAATCGGTTTACGCCGGGTTGATGTTTTCGCTGTTGAGCTATCTCGTGGCGGTGCCGTCAGCGATCAAGGTTTTCAACTGGACGATGACGCTGTATCGCGGATCGATTTCACTGAAGACGCCGATGCTTTACGCGCTGGGATTCATCGGGCTGTTCACGATGGGCGGGTTGACGGGATTGTTTTTAGCGGCGGTGGGATTGGATGTTCACGTCACGGACACGTATTTCGTCGTCGCGCATTTTCATTACATCATGGTCGGTGGAATGGTGACGGCGTTCATGGGCGGGCTGCATTATTGGTGGCCGAAAATGACCGGGCGAATGTATCCGGAGAAACTGGGCCAGCTCGCGGCGCTGGTGATGTACATCGGTTTCAATCTCACGTTCTTCCCGCAATTCGTGCTTGGCTATCTGGGAATGCCGCGACGTTATCACGCTTATCCGCCGGAGTTTCAGATCTACAACGTCATGTCGAGCGCGGGCGCGTCCATTCTCGGAGTCGGTTATCTGTTGCCGCTGATTTATTTTATCTGGTCGCTCAAGCACGGAAAGAAAGCACCGGCGAATCCCTGGAATGCCACCGGCCTGGAATGGCAGACGCCATCGCCGCCACCGAAGCATAATTTTCCCGCGACGCCGGTGGTGGACAAAGGACCATACGATTATTCGCCGGAAGCTACGGAAAGGGAACTGCGTGATGGTTTAACTGCGGAGGAACGCCGATGAACAGGGAACAACACGGATCAAATCGCGCGAGCGAGCATTCCGGCTGGTGGAGTTCGAGCCGGCCGCACGTGTTTAAACTGTCACTCGCCGGAGCGCGAGTCTGCGACTCGCAGCAACATGACAGATCGACAGCTTCCAATTGTCTGACCGCTTCGGTGAAAATATTCGCTGCTGCAGGTCGCAGACCTGCGCTCCGTTTGCATTCGGATTTCGAAACCTTCAACCGGAGATTTTATCATGCCTGAAACTCCCTCCGCCCTGGCCGAGCAATTCGAAGAAATGCCCCAACAACAGGAAGCGGCGACGCTCGGAATGTGGACGTTTCTTGCGACCGAAATTCTGTTCTTCGGCGCGATGTTTCTCGGCTACATCGTTTATCGTCATTTGTATCCGCAGGCATTCGCCGCGGCGAGCGAACACACGATTGTGCTGTTCGGCACATTGAACACGGCGATTTTGTTGACCAGCAGTCTGACCATGGCGCTGGCGGTCCGCGCGGCGCAGGCGGGTGATCCAAAATGGGTTTCGCGCTTCCTGATTTTCACCGTGCTGCTCGCGGTTGGTTTTCTGATTGTAAAAGGTTTTGAATATCGCGACGACCTGCGCGAACACCTCTGGCCGGGGCCGCATTTTCGAACTGATCTTCCACGCGAGGCGCAAATCTTCTGGTTCCTCTATTGGTCGATGACTGGCCTGCATGCCTTGCACGTCACGGTGGGAATCGTGCTGATCGCGATCATGGCGCGGCTGGCGTCGCGCGGGAGATTTTCACCGGATTACTATACGCCCGTGGAGATGACCGGGTTGTACTGGCATTTCGTGGACATCGTCTGGATCTTTCTTTACCCGCTTCTCTACCTGATTCATCGCTCCGCATGAACGCTCCCGTCGCAAAGAAAACCTATGTCGTGATCTGGCTCGCGCTTTTGATTCTGTTGTTGCTCACGTGGCTGGTGGCGCAGGTCAATCTCGGCCCGTTTAATACCGTCGTCGCTCTGGCCATCGCCATTGCGAAGATGTTTCTGGTGTTGTTGTTTTTCATGCACGTTCGATCCAGCCGCCGGATCACGTGGATTTTTGTCATTGCCGGCTTTATCTGGCTGGCGATCATGATTGATCTGACCTTGAGCGATTATCTGACGCGGTATTGAAGCAGTCGTAGAACTACAGATAAGATTGTTGGCGGTTCGTCGGGGTTGCTTACAGATTTCTTCATCGCGAAAAGGCGACCTGGGTTTTCGGCAAATTCCATCAAGGTTGCAATCGATTGACTGCGAAGGATTTGAGAAATTCGCCATAAAATCACGTTAAAGCTGGTTTGAAGGATGCTGAACCGCAGGGGCAATCCAATTGCAAAATCAAACCTATGTATCAAAAAAAATTCATCCTTGCCCTCACGGCAGTGGCTTCGCTTTGCGGAGTGGAGAAAAGTTCTGCGTTCGTCGCAACGACTTCTCCCGCCACGGTCGAAAACATCAACAATAATCCTGCTTCCGGCGCTCAGGTTGGTGATCAGTTCTCCCTCATCGGCGGCTCGTTTTCGAGCTATATCCCCGGTCTGGGCGATCCTACCATCACCGGCGGCGATCTGAATCGCTACCGCTATAACATGGATGGAACAGTCGCCTCCGTCGTGGGAACCACTGTTACCTATACCGGAAATTATCAGATCTTTTATGATTCAGACCTGAATGGCCAATTCAATACGGGCGATTTTTCTTACTCGCTCGGAACCCTGGGAATGGTCATCGATTTCCTCGGTGTTGGACCTTACGTCGCGAACGGAACCCTGCATCAAACCGCGGGACCGGACGCGGGCTTTCCGAGTTCCGGTTTTCCCAATGCGAACGCCTCTTTTACCGGCACGTATGAAGTGACGTCTGCGGATGGATCGAAAGGCACTGTTTCAGGTGTCATCCGCAGCGCGCCGGACGCCGGCAGCAGCCTTGCGCTTCTCGGAATGGGAATGACCGGTTTGTTGGCTTTGCGCCGCCGGATCGTTGGCTGATTCCAAAGAATACCGTTTACGATTCTCACCGAGCCGGAGCAATCCGGCTCTTTTTGTTTTTGAATGGCATGCGGCAATGCCTTTCTCCCGCAATATCCTAAACCCACTCGACCTTTTCGGTCTCTGGGCTACAGATACAAGGTCTAACTATGTTGCAACTCTGCATTCTGGATCTCGCATTTGTTACCGCTGGCGCGACTCCGTCGGTTTCATTCAGGAACACGCTGGACCTGGCGCAGCACGCCGAGCGTTGGGGCTACCATCGTTTCTGGCTCGCGGAACATCACAACATGATCGGCATTGCCAGCGCGGCGACGGCGGTTGTGATCGGGTATGTCGCGGCGGGGACGCGCACCATCCGCGTCGGGGCGGGCGGGATCATGTTGCCCAACCATGCGCCGCTGATCGTGGCGGAACAGTTTGGGACGTTGGAATCGCTTTTTCCCGGAAGAATTGATCTCGGCCTGGGACGCGCGCCTGGAACCGACCAGCACACAATCCGCGCGCTGCGGCGTGAGCCGGGAGCGGACAGCTTTCCGCAGGACGTGATGGAATTGCAGGCGTATTTCGGACCGGTTCGGAAAGGTCAGATCGTTCAAGCGGTACCCGGTGCCGGGCTGAATGTGCCGATCTGGATTCTTGGATCGAGTCTGTTCGGCGCGCAACTCGCGGCCATGCTGGGATTGCCGTACGCGTTCGCTTCGCATTTCGCGCCGGCGGCATTGCTCCAGGCGTTGCAGGCGTATCGCACCGGCTTCAAACCATCGCCGCAACTCGACCATCCTTACACAGCAGCAGGAGTGAATGTCGTGGTCGCCGATACCGATGCGCAAGCGCGCCGTCTCTTCACATCCGTCCAGCAACAGTTCACGAATCTGTTTCGCGGCACGCCGGGCCGGCTTCAGCCACCCATTGATGATATTGAAACGTATTGGACGCCGGTTGAGAAAGCGCAGGCTTCGGCCATGCTTACCTGTTCATTTGTTGGTTCTCCGGAAACGGTGCGCCGTGGTCTGCAAAATTTCATCGAACAAACCGGCGTTGACGAACTCATTGTGGCTTCCGCGATTTACGATCATGCCGCACGTCTTCGTTCGTACGAACTGCTGGCGGACCTTATGTAAATCAGGAAATAAAAGCCGACGCACTTTGCCGACGGGTTGCAACGAGAATTGGAACAGGATTCATCAATGCAGAACACGCTGCGTAACGAGCCTGAAAATCCGCAGATTGGAACCGTGAAGTTGACCTGCACTCTTTCGATTCTAGAATGGCGCGTATGTGGCAGCATTGTCGGCGGTCTCGAGAGTTCGCGTTCGTGAGCCGGAGATCACTCGGCGCAACGAAATCCGTGCTGCTGTGGTTTCTCGTTTTCAGTGTCTTCACATTCTTCGCCCACGCCGCGTGGCCCGGAAAAATCGTGAGCCAATACGCGCTCACGTCGGCAAATGATTTTCCACAACGCGATCCCATGGATTGGCGGCTGCTCGGATCGAATGACGAAGGATTGACCTGGAAAGTTCTCGATGAACGCAAAGGTGTGATCTTTTCCGAACGACATCAGCGGCTGGTTTTCAAGATTTCCAATCGGATTGCGTTCAATCGTTATCGACTCGAAATCGGCCGGGTTCGGAAAGCGTCGGAGGCGAATTCGGTGCAGCTTGCTGAATTGGAGTTGATGGGAGAAAGCGAAGACGATTGGGAGCCGGAGCCGATTTTTGCAGATCGAATTACCGCGCAGGGTGAAAATCCGAATCTCGAAAAAATCTTCAGTCTGTTCGATGGCCGGGCGGATACGAAATGGCTGGATTTTGCGGAACAGAATCCCGCCACACGCAGTTCCTGGATCCAGTGGCAATACACCGATCACACGGGCTTGGTCATCACCAACGTTGCTCACGTGAATCAACTGCGGAGCCAGGCGGCGAAGCAATATCCCGTGCGGCTCGAAGGCTGGATTGTGGGTGCATTGGATGCGCCGGGCCGATGGTGTTTGATGGACGGCACCGGCAACATCGATTTCCAGATCGCTTCCACGCAGGACAGTTTTTCGCCCGGCGAACGGGTCCGTGTTGAAGGCGTCAGCCAGGTTGTTGGCCGGCGGGTTGAACTTGCGGAGGTTAGGGTGACCCGGCAAGGCGCTGTTTCAAATCGGATTCCGTCGCGCGTTTCTGCGGGCGAGGCGGTTGAGGATCAGCAATTGATTCGCTTTGGACAGATCAGCGGAAGAGTTTCGTTCGTAACCCGTCAGCCTGACGGAGTGATCTTTGAACTGGAGGAGAACGGGCATTTCGTTTCGGTGCGCGTTTTGCATTCGACGCCGGAGAAACATTTTCCGGTGACCGGAGAACGTGTTCAGGTGACCGGCGCCTGTGAAAGCGTTTTCAACAGCCGCGGCGAACGGGTGGTGGGAATGGTCTGGGCGGCGACTCTGAAATCCGTGATTCCGCTGGAACCGGCGATGACGCAAACGCCGTCGTCATCAGATGATCAAAATACAAAAAGCCAGGCTCTGCGTCTGGATACCATCCGCAGGATTCGCCAATTGGAAGATGACCGGTTATCCGCAAATCCGAAAATCACGGTGGCGGGCATCGTCACTGATCTGTACGGCACTTACATCGAAGACGAAACCGGCGGCGTCGAACTGATTTTCCGTCCGGAACAATCCTGCCTGACGCCGACTTTGGGCGATTACGTTGTGGTCGATGGATTCGCCGATTGGGTGGACGGCGACATGGCGGTGCGGGTTGAGAATGTGAAAATTCAAGGCAAGGGCAAATTGCCTCCCGCTCAGCCTTCTTCGTGGAGCGAACTTTCTCACGGACACGGAGTGGATCGCTGGATCGAAATCGAAGGAGTCGTGCATGCTTCGGACGGATCGCATGTGTTGCTGGAATGCGAAGGTGAACAGGCGCTGGCGACCATTCGCAGCGCGCCGGCAGCGAAGGTGGACGATCTGGTGGATGCGGTCGTGCGAATGCGCGGCGTCGGCACGCTGGCGCGGGATCGGCATCAGGTGCGCGGGATTACGTTGATTGTTCCCTCGCTGGAATACGTGAACATCGTTCAACCGGCCTCGGATGTTTCTGCATTGCCGGTTCAGAAGATCAGCAGTCTGCTTCGCGGCTACGGCACCCGGGCTTTGCGTCATCGAGTGAAGATCGAAGGCGTGCTGACGTTTGGCGATGGCGATCGTTTTTTTCTCCAGGATGAAACCGGCAGCGCGATGGCGGTGGCCAAGCAGACCATCGTTCTCACACGTTCGGGCCACTGGGTTTTCTGGCAAAGCACCTTGGATTCGCAAACGGTGTCGGAGACCGATCTGAAACCGGGTGATCGGATCGAAGTCATCGGTTTCCCCGAACTGCACGGATATTCTCCCGTTCTGACGGAAGCGCAATTCCGTCGCGTCGGCCGCGCTGCGCCGGTGAGTCCGATTCGCAGCGATGCCGAAGGCATTTTCGCCGGCAACCTCGATTCCACGCTCGTTCGACTCGAAGGCGTTTTGCTGAGCAAACAAACCTTCGGGCGGAAAACCGTGATGGAAGTTCGCGACGGCCAGCGCGTGTTTGAAGCGTTTGTTTCCGGACCGGTCGCGTCGGTTGCTCCCGGCAGCCGCGTTTCGGTTACCGGAGTGTGCCAGACCGAGCCGACGCCGTTCGACGAATTCGGCAACAGCATTCGCTCCTTCAAACTGCTGGTCGGCAAGGAAGCCGACATTGCGGTGTTGCAGCGGCCGCCGTGGTGGGATCTGAAACACACCATGATTGTGGCGAGCGTTCTGATGGGCGTTTTGGTGATTGCCGCCGGCTGGATTCTGCTGCTGCGTCGCCAGGTGGAAAAACGCACCACGCTGCTGCGGCAGGAAATTGAAGAACGCAAACGCATCGAATTGAAAATGGAGCGCACGCATCAGGAACTGCTGACGACTTCCCGAATGGCGGGGATGGCGGAAGTCGCGACTTATGTGCTGCACAATGTCGGCAACGTGTTGAACACGGTGAACCTGCTGGGCTCGTCCATTGCCAGTGATATTCGCGATTCGCAGGTCGGCGCGGTTCGAAAGCTGGCGGAATTGCTGGAATCCGAGCGCGGGCATCTCGGGAAATTCGTGACCGAAGATCCGCGCGGCCAGAAAATTCCCGGTTACCTCAAGCGGCTCGGCGGGCATCTGGTGCAGGAACAATCCGAGATCAAACAGAAGGTCGCGTCGCTCGCGGAGAACATTCAGCACATCAAGGAAATTGTCGCCACTCAGCATGCCTACGCGAAGATTTCCGGCGTTTGGGAAATCGTTCCGTTGAGAGACATCGTGGAGGATGCGCTCCGCATGCAGGGAGCGATCGTGACGCACCACAACATTCGCCTGGTGCGGGATTATCAATCCGCGCCGCCGTTGCTGGTCGATCGGCATCGCGTGCTTCAAATCCTGTTCAACCTTCTCCAGAATGCGACCTATGCCTGTGAAAAAAGCACTGCGAGCGAAAAGCAGATTACCGTGCGGATTTATCCTTCGGACGATCAGCACATCGCCGTGAGTGTGATCGATAATGGCGTTGGCATTGCGCCGGAAAATCTGACGCGGATTTTCGATCAGGGCTTTTCCACGCGCAAAGACGGACACGGCATCGGACTTCACAGCAGCGTGTTGATGGCCGAGGACATGGGCGGAACGCTCAAGGCATTCAGCGCCGGACCGGATCAGGGCGCGAGCTTCACGTTGGAACTTCCCTTGAAACAAAAGGATCGTTCCCGCGATGGAACTCCGCAGAAATTTCCAGTTGAGCCGGCAACTGCAACAGCATCCGCCGCGCAATCCTGCCGGGATCAGGAAATTCCAGTGAGCCGTTGATGCTCGGCACGCTTTTCGAACGAACGATGAATTGGGAAAACACTCAAACGCCGCGCATCCTGGTGGTCGATGACAATCACCGGATTCACGACGATTTCGATCTCGTCTTTCTGAACCGGAAGCGCAATGCGGAACTTGAGGCGGATCACAATGCGCTTTACGGACCGCAGGAAGCGCCCGCTGTTTCCAGGCCGGGCTATGAATTGGACCATGCTTTTTCCGGGAAAGAAGCCATTGAGAAAACGCGAAACTCGCTCGCCGCAGGGCTGCCTTATCAGGTGGCGTTTGTCGATATTCGGATGCCGGGAATGGATGGCGTGGAAACGATTGAACATCTTTGGGCGATTGATTCGCGCATCCAAATGGTGATCTGCACCGCGTTCGCGGATTATCAATGGGAAGACCTGGCGCACAGACTGGGGCAGAGCGACAAGCTGTTGATTCTCAAAAAACCGTTCGATGAAATCGAAGCCTTTCAACTTGCCTGCACGCTGAGCGAGAAATGGTTTCTGGCGCGCCAGGCGTCGCTCAAGTTCGAGCAGATGGAACTGCTCGTTGCGCAACGGACGCAGCGCGTTCTCGATCTTCAACGCCTGCAATCGCCGCAACCCAATGTCGAACCTGCGGCGCCGTCCGTGGGTTCACCAACCGCGCCCGCCGAAGAGGAATCGTCAGGCAAAGAGCTGCCGCTGATTCTGCTCGTTCAGGACAACGCCGATCTGGCGCTTTCGATTCAACAATTCCTTCAGCCGGATTATCGCGTTACGCTGGTCAAGGACGGCACTCAGGGATTGATCCAGGCGCGCGAATTGTTGCCCGACATAGTGATTGCCGACCTCGCCGTGCCCACGCTCAACGGGATTGAGCTGTGCCGCAAATTCAAGAGCGACGAACTGACCAGTCACATCCCGGTGATTTTGCTGTCGGCGGACGATTCCGAATCCGGCCAGTTGCAGGCGTTGGAAGCGGGCGCCGACGATTACATCCTGAGCCCGTTCAAGCCGTCGCTGTTGAAAGCGCGCGTGGATAATCTTCAGGCATCGCGTCAACGGCTTCGCGAACTGTTCCAGCAGACCAAGCAGCTTTATCCCCGCGACATCGCCGCCAACCAGAGCGACGCGAAGTTCATTCGCCGCGTGATTGATGTGGTGGAGGAAAACATGGCGGATTGCGATTTCGATCTCGACACGATGGCGCGCAAGCTGGCGATCAGTCGGAGACAATTGTTCCGCAAACTTCGAGCCGCCGCGGGTTGCAGTCCGAACACATTCATCCGCACGTTGCGACTTCAGCGCGCCGCGCAATTGCTGACCGAAAGCCAGATGACCGTCACCGAGATCACCTACGCCGTCGGCTTTTCGGACCTGAAATATTTCCGCACCATTTTCCGTGAATACTACGGCCTCGCTCCGGGCGAATATCTCAAGCGTTCCAAAACGCAATGAACCCGGTTGAGAACACGGCATTCGGTTGAAAAAGAAATCAACCACGGATGAACACGGATAAAAAAATCAGCGTTTGGGAAACTGAATCTGAAACTGGATGGATGAATCGGTTTGATTATCTGGAAAAGGATCGGCTCAAATATTTGCAGTTAATCCGTGTCCATCTGTGTTCATCCGTGGGTTGGAAGTTTTTTGATTTGAATCGATTCGACCTCGTAGCCGCGACCACCCGCTGGCACTGTTCTCCCTGCATTTTGGCACGGTAGCCTCCCGACGCTGCCCGGCGGAAAATCTAAGCTCCTGACGTATTATGCGAATGAAGTGTGCAACGCTTGCGGCTCTGTTCGGATGTCATCTGGCTTTTGCCCAGGTTCCGGAACAATTCCAATTCACTCCTGCGCCCACGCCGGATCGTTTGCTTCTGAAAAAAGGAGATCGCCTCGCGATCTGCGGCGATTCGATCACCGAACAGAAAATGTATTCCCGAATCATCGAGGATTATCTCACGGCCTGCATGCCGCAGTTGAAAATCGAGGTTCGACAGTTCGGCTGGGGCGGTGAGCGGGCGGACGGTTTCCTGGCACGCATGACGAACGATTGCCTGCGATTCAATCCGACCGTCGCCACAACCTGCTACGGCATGAACGATCACGAATACAGGCCGTATGAGGATCGGATCGGCGAGACTTACCGCCAGAATTCCGCGGCAATCGTGAAGACGTTCAAGGCAAATGGTGTCCGCGTGGTTCTCGGATCGCCGGGCTGCGTCGGGGAACGTTCGTGGTGGCAACCGGGCGCGAACACCGAGGCGCTGAATCTCAATTTGTGTCAGTTGCGAAACATCGACGTGGAGATTGCCCGTCAGGAAAACGTGGCATTTGCCGATGTGTTTCAGCCCATGTTGAAGGCCTCCTGCGAAGCCGCCGCGAAATATGGAACCAATTATCAAATGTCCGGCAACGATGGCGTGCATCCGAGCTGGGCCGGGCACACGATCATGGCCTACGCCTTTCTCAAGGCGCTCGGTGTGGACGGCCGGATTGCCGATTTCCAACTCGATCTCGCGAAAAAGAAGCTGACCGTTTCCGACGGGCACAAGGTGCTTTCAGCGCGCGACGGCGTGTTCACAATTCGCAGCTCGCGTTATCCGTTTTGTTCCGGCGCGCCGCTGGGAATGGCGGCGGATTGGTATCCCACGATCGGCCACAACAGCATCGACAAGAACGACAGCATCCGCTCGGGCATGACGTTCGTTCCATTTCAACAGGACCTGAACCGCTTCATGCTGACTGTGAAAAACATTGAGGACGGAAATTATCGCGTCAGTTGGGGCGAGCAGAGCCGGGTGTTCAGCAGCGAGGAATTGAAGCGCGGTATCAATCTGGCCGCGGAGTTTGAAGCGAATCCGTTCTCGAGTCGCTTTGCGCGGATTGATGCGGCGGTTGCGTGCAAGCAGGCGTGTGAAACCCGCGAAATCAAAAACCTGTTCCGCCCGTCTGTTGAAAAGCCCACGATGCAGCAGATCGCGGAACAAACTGAAAAAATCCTGAAGGATGCCGAACGCGAGCGCGCCGCCTATGCGGAGGCGATTCGCGTGGCCTACGCTCCCGTCACTTACACGCTGACCGTCACCCGCGAATGAAAATCATGATTCGAAAACAACTCCTTGCGGCTCTGATTTTAGCGCCGCTCAGTTACGCCGCCGCGGTTTACGGTTCCAGCGAATCGATGGTGGACGCGGTCAATCCGCTCATTGGCGCGAGCACCAGCATGGAATATGGCGAAGGCAAAACCTTCCCCGGCGCGGCGACGCCGTTCGGCCTCGTTCAACTCAGTCCCGACACCATCACCGGCGGCGACAACGGTTCCGGATATTCTCACGAACACACCACCATCGAGGGATTCAGTTTCACGCACATGAGCGGCATTGGGTGGTATGGAGATTTCGGAAACTTCCTGGTGATCCCAACGACCGGCAAACTCCACACGCAGCCGGGCGTTAAAGGTGACGGCGATGGATACCGTTCGCGGTTCAGTCACGACACCGAAGTGGCGAAAGCTGGTTACTACGCGGTCACCTTGGACGACTACAAGGTCCGCGTTGAAGCAACGGCGGCTCCGCACGCAGGCATCCTGCGATTCACCTTTCCCGAACACAATCAAAGCCGAATCCAGATCGATCTGGCCCGGCGCATCGGCGGAACCTCCACGCGGCAATACGTGAAGGTGGTGGACGATCACAC
This sequence comes from Verrucomicrobiia bacterium, assembly GCA_035765675.1. Taxonomy (GTDB): domain Bacteria; phylum Verrucomicrobiota; class Verrucomicrobiia; order Limisphaerales; family DASXHY01; genus DASXHY01. The sequence goes on along the minus strand of DASTXC010000025.1, from coordinate 31,519 downwards.
CATTCAAGGCTGGATGAAATGTCCGCCCGAAGGTGGCGGCTGGGGCAACGGCGATGGCAAAGCCAACTACACGGTTTATTTTTACGCGCAGTTCAGCCGGCCATTGAAGAAGTTCGGCGTCTGGTCGGCGGACATCCCGTCGGACTGGGTTCGCAAGCGCGATGAAGTGGTCAGCCAGCGTTATCGCGACGTGGTGGCGCAGGCGAAGGTCATTGACGGCTGCCGCGAAATGGAAGGCGATCATCTGGGTTTCTTCACCGAGTTCAGCACGACAAACGGAGAAGTGGTTCTGCTGAAGACCGGCATTTCCTTTGTGGACCTCGCCGGGGCGAAGGCGAATCTCGAACAGGATATTTCCGATTTCGATTTTGACCGCGTGAGAGCGGAGACGAAGAAGCTGTGGGAAACGGCGTTCGAGAACGTTTCCGTCCGCGGCGGCACGCCTGCACAACGGGAAGCATTTGCCACGGCGATGTATCACGCGATGCTCGATCCGCGCGCGTATTCGGATGTGAACGGAAACTACACCGGCGCGGATGGCCGGGTGCATCGCGCGAAAAACTTCACCTATCGCACGATCTTCAGCGGCTGGGACGTGTTCCGCAGCGAGTTCCCGTTGCTGACGATCATTCGGCCGGACGTGGTGAACGACACGATCAATTCCCTGATGCAACAGGCCGAGTTGAGCGGCAACGGTTATCTCGCGCGCTGGGAAATTGTCGCGGTGGAATCCGGCTGCATGATTGGCGACCCTGCGGTGTCGGTGTTTGCGGAGGCGTATCTGAAAGGCATTCGTGGTTACGATGTAAACAAGGCATTCGATCTGTGCCGCCGCACGGTGGACTTCGAGGGCGACAACGGAAATCACCGCAAGGAATATTCAAAGCTGGGCTTCGTTCCGGGCAGCGTTTCGATCACGTTGGAAAACGCGTATTTCGATTATTGCGCCGGGCGCTTTGCCGAGGCATTGGGCAAGACCGATCTGGCTGAGCGATGGAAGACGCGCTCTCAGAATTATCGTAACATCTACGATTCATCCGTCGGAAACATGCACGCCAAGAATGCCGACGGATCGTGGACCAAATGGGAAGGCGCGACCCGTCAGGGCCAGGGCTGTGTGGAGAGCAATCCGTATCAGCAGGGCTGGTTCGTGCCGCAGGATCCGGCGGGCATGATTGAAATGATGGGGAAGGATTACTTCGTGAATTATCTCACGGAATTTTTTGAGAAGACGCCGAGGACGTTTTCGTGGAACGACTATTGCAACCACGCCAACGAACCTGTGCATCACACGGCTTATCTGTTCGCGTATGCGGGCAAACCGTGGCTTTCCCAGAAATGGGCGCGCATCATCATGGATCACGCCTACGGCACCGGCGTGAAAGGACTTTGCGGGAATGAAGACGTGGGCCAGATGTCGGCCTGGTACATCCTGAGTTCGATCGGGTTTCATCCCGTGTCGCCCGTGGACGGTATTTACATCATTGGCAGTCCGCTCTTTGAGGAAGCGACGATCAAGCTGGATTCGCGCTATTATCCCGGAAAAGAATTCACGGTAAAGACGCGGAACAACTCAGCGCAGAATATCTACGTGCAATCGGCAACGCTGAACGGCAAGCCGCTGAATCGCGCGTGGCTGCGTCACGACGAAGTGGTCGCCGGAGGAATCCTGGAATTGGAGATGGGACCGAAGCCGAACGAGAGCTGGGGTTCCGCGCCGGATCAGTTGCCGCCGAGAAATTTTCCCGCGCGCAAATAAGAAAGTTCAACCACGGATGGACGCGGTCCGGAAACGGCCTTTTACGCGAATTGCGCGAATTCCCGCTAATTTTTTAAACCCGTTTTTGAATCTTGTCCGCGTTCATCCGTGCTTGAAACTCATCTTCAAAGCTTGATCGCGTGAAGTTGCCAGCGCTTCCGGACAAGCGTTACAATCGGCGGCATCGCTGCGAATGCGCGGCGATGATTCAATAACCGATCGTGATTTTCATGGCAGTAAAGGTCAGTTCAATGTTCCGGTCAGCCCGTCTTGTCTCCCACTGCCTTCGCGGCGCGATTGGAGCCGCAGTGCTTTGTGCTGTTACGCTCGTGGCCGAGCCGACGGCGTGGTTCGTGGATGGTTATCACGGCGGCATTTACGGGCATTATCCGGCGTCGTTTACCCGGTTTATGGTGGACACGATGAACGCGAATCCGCGCTGGAAACTCAACCTCGAGATCGAGCCGGCGACCTGGGATTTCGCGCGCACCAACACACCGGAAGCCTACGCGGCGTTCAAAAAACTCGCTGAAGATCAGTCGGTCTCCGGACGCATTGAGTTCATCAATCCCGCCTATGGGCAAAGTTATTTCTGGAACTGCTCGGGCGAGAGCCTCATTCAGCAGTTGGATCGCGGAATGGAAAAAATCCGCGAGCATTTTCCGAACGCGGAGTTTGTCACCTACAGTTCCGAAGAACCCTGTTTCACCAGCGCGTTGCCGGGCATTTTGAAATCGTTCGGATTCAAACAGGCGGTGCTGAAAAATCCGAACACCTGCTGGGGCGGATACGTTCGCGCGTTTGGCGGTGAACTGGTCAACTGGATCGGACCTGACGGCACTGCGATTCCAACTGTCCCGCGTTATGAAATGGAATCGTTGAAACCGGGTTCCACCTGGGAAACCATCGCGAACGTTACCAACCCGGAGTTCGTTCACGCCGCGTTGAATGCGGGAATCGAACATCCGGTCGGCATGTGCCTCCAGGACGCGGGCTGGCGAAACGGGCCGTGGTTGAAGGATGACGGCGGTGTGTATCGTCCGTTTGAGTTCACCACCTGGCGGAATTATTTCGAAAACGCAGCCGTTCAAAAGACTTCGCAGGACTGGCATTTCAGCCAGGAAGATGTGCGGGTGAGTCTCGTGTGGGGCGCGCAGGTCTTGCAGCGCGTGGCCCAGGAAGTGCGCCGGGCGGAAAACAAATTGGCCACGGCGGAAAAGATGGCGACGCTCGCCGCGGTGGATCGTCAGGCCAAGTGGCCGGAAGCCTCTGTGAACGATGCGTGGCGCACGCTCATGCTGTCGCAACATCACGATTGCTGGATCGTTCCCTACAACGTCCGGCACGGCCGCACCTGGGCGGAACAGGTCAGCGCGTGGACGGAAAACACAGTTCAACTCAGTGACGAAATCATCCGTCAATCCGCCAAATCCCTGTGCGGTGAACCGGCAACGAACGATGCGCCCTCGCTGCGTGTGTTCAACACTCTTGCCGTTGGCCGGATCAATATTGTCTCGGCGCCTTTGCCCGAAAGCCGGCGTGGCGAGGTGGTTGTTCGCGATCGCGCGGGAAAGGAAGTTCCCTCCCAACTCGTGAAGACCGACGCAGGAACTGAATTGATTTTTTCCGCTGCGGTTCCAGCGCTGGGTTACGCGGATTTTCAGATCGGAAAATCAAATCAGACCGCGCGCGTTGAATCGTCGATCGAAACAAAAACCAACGAGAGCGCAGTGCTGGAGACGGATTTATATCGGATGGAACTCGATCTGGTTCACGGCGGAACGATTCGCAGTCTGGTTTTGAAAACGCAGGGAAATCGTGAATTGGTGGACGTGACGAACGAACGCCGATTCAACGAACTGCGCGGTTATTTCTTCAAGGAAGGAAAGTTCATTTCCACTGCCGATCGGCCGGCGCGAGTTGAGATTGTGGAGAAGGGGCCGGTTCGATTCCGGGTGCGGATCCATGCTCAATTGCATTCCAATCCGGTGACGCAGACGATTACGTTGACGCACGGACAGCGACGAATTGATTTTTCGGCGCGGATCGATTGGAAGGAAATTCCCGGCATTGGCGAAGATTATCAGCAGGTCAGCGGCTTTTCGTTCACGAACAATCACAAGGCGTTTTACGACGATCGCTGGAAGCTGCTGGCGTTGTTTCCGTTGAAGCTGAAGCGTCAGGAGATCTTCAAGAACGCACCGTTCGATGTGACGCGGAGCCAATTGACGAACACCTTTTTCAACGCCTGGTCGGAAATCAAAAACAACGTGCTGTTGAACTGGGTGGATGTGTTTGATCCGGATGCGGAACTCGGCCTGGCGCTGTTGTCCGATCACACGACCAGCTATGCGCACGGCGCCGATCATCCGTTGGGTTTGACGATTCAATATTCCGGAATTGGTTTGTGGGGTCGGAACTACACGGTGGACGGACCGACGGAAGTTCATTACGCCCTGGTGCCGCACGCGGGGGATTGGGAGCAGGCTTCAATTGGGAACGAAAGCGATGCGTGGAATGAACCGTTGCAGGTGGAATTCTCGAAGCCGGAACCCGTCGCTGCCGTTGGCGGACGCTCTTTGCTTTCCTTCGATCAAAACGGATGGGAGGTGCCGGCGATGAGGCTGAAGAACGGAAAGGTTTACGTCCGACTGTTCAATCCGTCCGGAAGATCAGCGCAACGAAAACTGACCTATCGCGGACCCGCTGCGAAGATTGAATGGGTGAGCTTGAATGATGCAGTGCTTCGCGAAATTCCCACAACCAAAGACCCCACGGGGAATCTTCAATTTAATCTGAGTTTGCCTCGATTTGGCATCGGCACCTTGAGGATTACGCCGTAGTTCGTTGCAGCCTTCAAACATCTGAGAACGCCCGTTTTTCGGTGATGGCACCTTAACCCCCGGTTTTTGGCACGAGACACCCGCGAATTGTTCCGAAGAATGATTGATGATGGCCTGCATATCTACCCGGAGAATTGAAAATTGTCGGATTGCGGAACGGATCAAACTGGCCGGGGGAAGAAACACAGGCATGGACTGCATCGAATACCAGAAACAATTCAGCCGAAAAACCGCATCTGAATCCCAGCGTGGCAGCCTTCCTGATTCGACGAAAAGGAACGCGTCCGCTCAGGTTCGCATTTCCGCCCGCGCATTCACGCTGATTGAATTGCTGGTCGTCATTGCCATTATCGCGATTCTGGCCGCGATGTTGTTGCCGGCGCTCAGCAAGGCCAAACTCAAAGCCACGGAGACAGCATGCTTGAGCAACCAGAAGCAATTGAGTCTGGCCTGGACAATGTACGCGATGGACAACGGCGGAAAGATCGTTGGATTCAATCCCGGCGCCAACACGACCTACGAATGGCGAGACCGGAGCAACGATCCGAAGATTCTGGCTCAAGTGATCGCTTCAGGTTTGAGCGGCACAGAACGGAACTCCTTTCAGATGCAGTTGTCGTTCAAATTCGGCGTGCTGTATCAATACGCACCCAATCCGGGCGTGATCAATTGTCCCGGCGATGTGCGATCCAAGCGTTCCGGCAGTGATTTTGCCTACGACAGTTATTCCGGCATGAGCTATCTCAATGGCGAAGGCCGCACGACTGCCTCCAAGGTGATTTTGAAGGACAGCCAGATCAAGCATCCCAGCGAACGGATTCTTTGGATTGAAGAAGCATCGCCGCAGAAGAACTTGAATGGCTTCACTGAAAACCTTGGTTCGTTTCTGATGTTTCCTGGAACAGCTCCGAACTTCAATGACGCTGTGTGGATGGATTTTCCGGCGGTCAATCACGGGGCCAAGAGCACGATGAATTTTGCGGATGGCCATGCGTCTTCGAAGAAGTGGATGACGCCCGAGGGTTATTCCACGTGGTCCGGACCCAAGACCTCCTGCGACGATTCCCGCTGGATGGCTCAGCATTATCCGTCTCAGGAAAATCCGTGATCGTTTCATAAAATTTTCGCTCGCAGTCAACCATCGATCCCCAACAAAAACATGAAGACAAAACGCACGACCGCCAGGAATACGACCGCCGTTCTGCTGACTTCGGCCATGGCCGGTGGAGCCGCGCAAGGAGCCGTGGTTTATACCAACTTCAACAACTTGACGATTTTTGGTCGCGACGGATCGGCTTCGTTTGACCTGACTCCGGATCTCAACAGTCATTACTCGCTGCTTTATCAGGATTCCAACAGCCAGAAGCCCGAAGTGCATGGCGATGGCGTGAATTCCTTTGTGCTCGCGAGAACCTGGCAGAACACCAATGCCATGGATCTCGGAAACCGCACTTACGGCGGCCTGCCGGTCACGCCGGGTGGAGTGCTGGTCGATGCGCAGATGCACGATGTCAATCCCAGCAAGCAGCAGAACGGCATCACCAATCTGGTTCCGCAGGTGAATGGCTACTTCAGTGGACGCCCGAAAACGACCGACGGCGATACCGGCGGCGATGCCACGGTCTCCAATATCGGCGACTGGGGAACAGGACCGGTCAGCACTTCGGGATATGTCGGGCTGATGTTGGTCAACAATGGCGTGACCAATTTCGGCTGGGCGCATTTTTCGTGGAGTGTTGACTCGGGCAGCTCGGAGGACACGAGCGCGAAACTGACGTTGATTGATGGAGCGTATGAAACCGCGCCGAACACCGGTATTCTGACCGGCGACGGCATTCCGACCGCGCCGACCTTTTCCAGCGTTCCGGAATCTCTGCAAACGTATGCCGGCGGATTCGTCACGCTGGCTGCATTGTCTGATGGCGCATTGAGTTATCAATGGCAGGCTGGAGCGCCCGGCAGCGGTGTTTATACGAATCTCTCCGACTCCGCCACGGTATCGGGAGCCACATCTCCGACGTTGGTTCTCAAATCTGTGATGCCCGCGAACACGGCCGATTACGTTTTGGTCGCGAGCAATTCCTTCGGTTCAACGACTTCAACTCCACCCGCCACCGTGACCGTTCTGAATCCCGGGCCGGTTCCCACAACTGCTGCCGGATGGACGGATGCATTCCAGGCTCAAACGGATCGCACTTACGCCGGTGGCCGGGCCAACATCAGTTACAAGGCCAGCAACGGAAAAATTTACTGGCTCTTCAATGAATTGGCGCAGGGAACGATGGACCCTCAGACTCACGCGTTCAATTCGGAGGTGAAATCGGCGGACAACCGGATTCTGATGTCCAGTGGCGATGCTCTCGTCCGGCCCACCTTGACCGCTGGTCCCGGCGCTACGATTCCCGCAGGCTCAGCAGCCTATTACTTCTCCGATATGTTTGAAGCCAACGGAGCCGCGTATGCGCTGCTGACGCGGATGGACAGCGTTTTCCATTTTAACCAGATGGGTTCAGAACTGGCGAAGTTCAATATCGCTTCAGATGGATTGCTGACGTTTGAAAAACTGGTTGCGACACCGGATACGGATGTTCAGGCGGCTGATTCCATTGAAGCCATGCAATGGACTTTGGCGGCGGTCGCTGACAAGGGCAACGTCTATGTGTTTGGTGAATACAACGGCGGGCCTGGCACCTTCCTGGCGCGTGTTCCGTCAGTAGAGATCGAGAATACCGCCGCATGGACGTTCTGGAACGGAACCTCGTGGGATGTTGAAGTGACAAACGCCACGCCGGTTCTGAGCAATTCCGTCAGCTCCGTGCGCCTGTATCAGGGCGCGTGGGTGGCGCTGAACAAGTTCGGCGGCATCAACGGCACCAACACCTATGCTTATGCTGCCGCGCAACCGCAGGGGCCTTACGTGGAGCAATTTCTCTTTACCAATCCGACCAATGACTTCGCGCAGCTCGGTCTGGTTGCCAACACCGCAACGGGAGAAGAAAACTATTACTACTCCGTTGATCCTGCTTTGCATCCGGAATTCACGCTGAGCTCCGGCAATCTTTTGGTGGGCATTGATTACTGGGACGCCAGCACGTTCTCCTACAATCTGAACGACGCCGGTCTGTTCAAACCGCGCTTCTATGAAGTGGCGTTGACGAATCTGCCGACGCCGATTGACGTGACGTTGAACATTGAAAAAGTCGGCACGAATCTGATTCTGAGCTGGCCTGTCGGCACCTTGTTGGAAGCGCCGGATCTGACGGGTCCCTGGACGACCAACACGGCGACCTCGCCTTACACAAATACGCCCACCGGGCCGCAGAAGTTCTATCGGTTGCGAGTGCGGTGAATCCTTCGTCGCATTCCATTCATCGTGCCGGCGGTTTCAACGACCGGCATCGGATTTGAAAAACGGGCCGGGCATTTCATCAAATGCCCGGCTTGTTTTCTCTTGCGGTTCCATGCAGGTCCGCATTTTTGAGATGCAATGAACGTTCAAGGCACCGGCAATTTTCATGGTTGAAGCAACGTCATCCGATCTTTTGATCCGCGAGCCTATCGCATCCGAACGGATGCGCGCGCTGTCCTTGTTCCGACATCTGGCGCCGCCGTCAGAGGCGTGGTTGCTGGCGGCGGTGCGCACAAAACCTGTCGAACGTTTCATCGCCGCTGGTGCATTGTGGCAGAACGGGAATATCGGACGATTTCGTGTGACTTCGCGACCAGGCGTCGCGCTGGAAACCGTGCTCCGGCCGCTCACGCTTGGAATCGAGGAAATGGTTCGCATCGCGGGCGGACGCATTCTCGAATATGCGGATCTGCTGGCCGACGAAAATGACCTGTGCCGTCAGTTGTTGGAACTGAACTTCTCGGTCTGGCGGACCGAACGTTTCTTCGAAGTTTCCACCCTCCAGGCTTACGAAAGAGTCATGAAGCTGACCGAAGCTTACGCCGATCGAATTCCGAAAACCTGGCGCATCGAATCGATCCGGAGGCATCCCCCGGAAACCGTGATGGAACTGATCGAGCAATACCGGCTGCTGCCTCTGGCCGAACTGCGGGAAAATTGGAGAGTGGACGCTGCGCGCGGATTCGATCTCGATTTGTCCTCTATTCTCTTTGAAGGAACGCGGCCCATTGGAACGCTCCTGTGGCGGCGCAGTGCCGAAGCCTACATTGTGGATGTGCGCGTGGTCGTTCATGAAAATCCGCGGCTGCGGGCTCTGGGAAATCTCTGCCTGTTCCGGCACGCATGCCAGAATGGCGATCCGCGTGGACCCATCCGTTGCATGCAATTCCGCGGCGGAGAATCCGAGCATCGTGAAACCGCAAACCTCGCTCTGCGCATGGGCGGACATGAACTTCCACCCCGACGCGTTCTGCGGAAACGATTATGAACGGCCCTTCGAATTCGGGAAAACGATTGCTCCTGATCGGAGTGGAAGCCGCCGATTGGAATCTGCTTCATCCGTTGATGGACGAAGGGCTGATGCCACATCTGAATCGGATCGTGGAATCGGGCGCATCCGGCCGATTGCTTTGCGCTGCTCCGCTGATCGGTTCCGCGCAATGGACGAGTCTCGCCACCGGCAAACGTCCCTGGCAACACGGTGTCTGTCATTCAAGGGAGCTGACCGAAGATCGCAAAAATCTGAGTCCGGTCACCGCCGCGTCACGCCGCTCGCCCGCGATCTGGGAAATGCTGGCCGCCCGGGAAAAACAATGCGTCGTTGTCGGCTGGCCCGGCACTCACGGCGAAAAGTTCAATGGCGTGACGGTCGTTTCCGATGCCTACCCCGCGCCCACTGTCGGCCCGGGTGTGAAGCCGTGGCCGCCTGCTCCAGCGGGAACGTATTGGCCTGAAAATGTCGGTGCCACGTTGGATGCTTTGCGCGTCAGCCCGGAAACCATTCAGGCCGATGTCATTTCGCTTTATCTGCCGCAGTGGCAGAAGATTGATCAACGGCAGGATTTTCGTCTCGGCTATTTGCGCACTCTGCTCGCCACTGATTTCTCCTGTCTGGCCGCCATTTCGGAATTGCTCAAACGTCCGTCATGGGATTTCGCGTCCGTGCGCTTTCCCACTTTCGGAAACGTCGCGCGACTGTTCCTGCCGTATTATCCGCCACAACGCGCTTCCGTCGGCGAACAGGATTTCGCGATCTACAAGGACGTGATGCGCAGCCAATGCCGGATGCTGGATCTGATCCTGCAAAAGCTGATTCAAATCGCCGGCCCGCAAACCGCCATTGTTCTGGTCTCGAATCACGGCCTGCGCGGATTCGAGCTTTCACCGCAAGGCCCGCCTGCGCCTGAATCAGAAAACTGGAAATCGCCTTACGGCATTTTTGCCGCAGCGGGTCCCGGTTTCGCGCCCGATGCTTTGCTGCACGGAGCCACGGTCATGGATGTGGCGCCGACGATTCTGACCTGGTTCGGACTTCCCATTGGCGACGACATGGAAGGCCGCGTGTTGATCGAAAGTTTTGATTCGGTTCCGAAGATTGATCGCGTGCCGAGCTGGGATTCGATTCGTTCCAACTCCCGCGCTCCGGACGAACATTCGGATGCTTCTGATGCGGATAGTGTCGCGCGGCAGTTTCAAGACGAATGGCGGTGGAACTTTGTTTTGTCCTGTCTCGAAGCGGGCCGGCTGGAACGCGCGGCGGATGTCCTGGAGAAATTGTTTCGCTCTTTTCCGGAACGCACCGAAGTGGCTGAAACGCTCTTTGACTGTCAGTTGGAACTCAAGCGTTACATCGAAGCCGGCCAGACACTTGAAGTGTTGTTGGAAGGACTTCCTCCCGGGCCAACGTCGCTCGCGCTCAAAGCGCAACTGGCCTGGGCGCAACGCGATTTCAACCAGGCGCGCACGCTGGTTCATCAAGCGATGGAACTTCAGCCCACGGATCGTCCGACGATGGGCCGCATCGGAATTCTGCTTCTGCGTCTGCACGAATGGGATCGACTGGAGGAACTGGCGCGACTGGGAATTGCGATGGACGAACGGGAGCCGATGGCGTGGCTCGGTCTGGCTGCGGCGCTCCTGCGAAAACGTCGCGCTGCCGAAGCCGCTGACGCAGCCGCGCGCGCAATCCATCTCAAATATTTTCTTCCCGACGCGCATCTCGTTCTCGCGCGGGCACTGATCGCTCAGGGGAAATGGGCGCCGGCCCGCGACGCTTTGGAAGCGCTTGAAAAAATCCAACCCAACACCCGCGCCGCTGCGGCGTATTCCCGAAAAATTCCTCAAGATGATTCCACCCGACTCAGCGCCTCGTGATGAATGGCGCGAAAACAATATGAAATCCGTCCGTGACTCTCTGGCAACCCGACGAAGAGCCGAACAGTGCGCGGCAGTAATTCTTTCATCCGCCACACTGGCCGGCGCTGCGGCGAAAGGCGCAGTAGTTTACACGCAATACAACAATCTCACGATTATCGGCCGCGATGGTTCAAGTTCCTTCGATTTAAGCCCTTCGATTCAGAGTCGTTTTCAGTTGTTCTATCAGGATGCCAACAGTCAGAAGCCGACGATTCAGGGCGACGGCGTTCACTCGTTCGTACTCGCGCGCACGTGGCAGAACACCAATGCCATGGATTTGAACAATCGCACCTACGGCGGCCTTCCGTTAACGCCCGAGGGAATCGTCGTGGACGGCGGAATGCTGGATGTGAATTCCGGCAAGCAACAGAACGGTTTGACCAATCTGACGGTGCAAACCACCGGCTATTTTATCGATCGGCCCGACAACAACGATGCGGGCAGCGGCGGTTCGAAAAGTATTTACGCTATTGGCGATTGGGGAACGGGCGCCACCAACTCCGGTTATGTCGGATTGGTTCTGGTCAATGGCGGCGTGACGAATTTTGGCTGGGCGCATTTCAACTGGAGCGTTCCAACTTCCGATTCCCGCGATACCAACGCGCGACTCACGTTGATCGACGCCGCTTACGAAACCGCGCCCAACACCGGCATCCAGACGGGCGAAGGTATTCCCGCGTTTGGTTCACCTGAAACGGCGGCGGATTGGTTTCAATTGTTCCAGGCCAAGAACGACTGGACGTGGTCGGGCTCAGATCAGGTAACGAGTTATCGCGCGGCAAACGGCCTCAACTATTGGATGTTTGGCGATACCATTCTGGGAACGCGAAATGAATTCACCGGCGGTTACAATGCCGGCTGGAAGATGGTGGCCAATTCGATTTTGATCGAAAGCAACGGAGTGTTGTCGGCGGCAACTTCCGTCCCGGCGGTTCCGGATGCGGCGAACGGGGATCGTTATTGGGTTCAGGGAATGTTCGAAGCCAACGCTTATCTCTATTGCCAGTGTGCCCGTGTGCGCAACGCTTCCGGCGGACTCGGCTTTCAACTTTATGGAGCGGAGTTCGCGAAATTCCAGTTCCAGCCAAACGGACAACTGACGTTTCTGGGAATGATTCCCACACCGGGAACTGGAATTCCTGAAGCCGTTGGACGGGAATCGATCCAGTGGACCCGTGATGTCGTGGTGGACGAAGGTTACGTGTATGTTTTCGGAGATACGCTGACTGGCAATGCGTTCAGCCCGAAAGCCAGCTACGTCAGCCGGGTCGCGCAATCCGACATTGAAAACCCTGCGGCGTGGCGATTCTGGAACAGCTCCACCTGGGTGACAGACTCGACGACCGCAGTGGTCGTCATTCCGGACATGATTTCCAGCGTGCGACGTTACGCGGGAAAATGGGTCGTGCTGTATAAACCCTTTGCCGGTTTCGGCGATCAGGTCTGGGCGCAGATTGCGTCCGCGCCGCAAGGACCGTACGGATCGCCTCAGCTGATTTTTTCATCGCCGGGCGGCTCGGTCAGCAACGGCGTCACCACGGATCTGCATTGTTATCAAACCTACAGTCCGCAGGCGCACCCGCAATATCCACTCACCAATGGCAAACTGCTGGTCTCAATCGCGTGGAACGGTTGCGATCTGTTCCAGGACACCGCCCACGATGCGCGGTTGTATAAACCGCGATTTTACGAAGTCGCACTCAGCGGCGTGCCGGTTTCTCTCAATCTGAAAGTTGCAGGCGGCCTCATCTCGCTCTCCTGGCCCACCGGCACCTTGATGGAAGCGTCTTCATTGTCCGGCCCGTGGACGACGAACCACGCCACGTCGCCGTGCATGATCAATCCGATCTCCGGTCAAAAATTCTACAGAGTGAAAGTGCGTTAAATGGGTTGAAATCCAGCGAAAGTCTTGAAGTGGTGCACGCATCAGGAGTTGAACCTGAAACCTTCTGATCCGTAGTCAGATGCTCTATCCAATTGAGCTATGCGTGCATCAAAGAGCGAGGGAAAATACGGGCCTACTAATTTATTCGCAAGCCCTTTTGTCGGAATCCTGCGTTGGATGTGGTAAAAACGATTGAGTGGAACGCCTTTGCGTTTGGAACGCGGAATTTATTTCGCGTGTCCTCGCTGCGATTTCAGGAACTCGCGGAATGAATTCCGCGCTCCGGTCAGCACGCACGGGACGCAATCGCTTCGAATCACAAACGACGTTTCCGCAGTGGCCCTTCGCAATTCGACTGGTGTCGTCCGCTGACGTTCTGGTTCTCGCCAACGACCGGATCGCTTGATTATCATCTCGCTCACAAATGAAGCCGCACATTCTTCTCATCGTCGCTGCCGCGTTGCCTGCGATTTCCAGTCGGGCCGCTGAATCTTCGAAGGCTGCTGATTCCGCGCCGCCGATCCCGCGTTTCTCCATCAGCTACATGGATCAAAGCGTCGATCCCGCCCGGGATTTCTATCATTACGCCGCAGGCAACTGGGTGAAGAACAACCCTGTTCCTCCAGACAAATCGCGCTGGGCCAGCTTCAGCGAATTGGCGGAACGCAACTGGTATCTGATTCACGAAATTCTCGAACGCACGCTGAGCGACAAAACTTCCGCGCCGCAATCATCCGAACGCAAAGTGGGCGATTTTTTTGCCTCGGCGATGGATACAAATCGCATTGAGAAGCTTGGCTTGAAACCGATCGCGAAAGATTTGAAACGCGTGGACCGCATCAAATCAACGAAGGATTTATTTGCGCTGCTGGCGGATTTTCATCGGCGCGGTATTGGCGGCATGTTCGGCACGGGCTTTGATCCGGATGAAAAGAACAGTGCGATTTATGCGTATCATCTGGGGCAGGGCGGGCTTTCGTTGCCGGATCGTGACTACTATTTGAAAGACAGCTTTTCAGAAATTCGGACGAAGTATCGGGCGCATTTGAAAAAGATGTTCGTCTTGCTCGGCGACAAACCGGAAGCAGCCGAAGCTCACGCGGCCACGGTGATCGATCTTGAAACCGATCTCGCGAAAGCCAGCCGCTCGCGCGTGGAGTTGCGCGATCCGGATAAAAATTACAACAAGTTCGAAACCGCGGAATTCTCCGCCAGGACTCCGGCGATTCAGTGGGACGTTTATTTTTCCAATTCCGGCCTGACCACAACTTCAGTTGCTGAGAAAGGTTTGACGCCGTTTTCGTACGAGATTGTGGGCCAGCCGGAATTTTTCGAAGCCGTGAACAAGCTGTTGCGCGAGCGACCGTTGAACGATTGGAAAATTTATCTGCGCTGGCATCTGCTGCACAGCAGCGCGCCATTTCTGAATCGCGCAATCGAAGAAGAAAACTTTGCGTTCTTTGGAAAAGTGTTGAGCGGCCAGGAGGAACAGGAGCCGCGCTGGAAACGTGCAGCGAAGGTGATTGATCGCACCATTGGCGAAGCGTTGGGCGAACTCTACGTGCAGAAATATTTTCCGCCGGAAGCCAAGCAGCGTATGAACGAGCTGGTGGAAAATCTTAAAGCTGTTTTTCGCGAGCATCTCACGCAACTGGACTGGATGACGCAGCCGACGAAGGAAAAGGCATTGGCAAAGTTCGCGCGGTTCACGCAGAAGATCGGTTATCCGGATAAGTTCCGTGATTATTCCGCGGTGGAAATTCGGCGTGATGATTTTCTTGGCAATGTGCGCCGCGCGGCTGCATTTGAAAATGATCGTCAACGGGTGCGTCTTGGCCAGCCGGTGGATAAAACCGAGTGGCACATGACTCCCGAAACCGTCAACGCGTATTTCAATCCGCTGCAAAACGAAATTGTTTTTCCGGCCGGAATTCTTCAACCACCGTTCTTTGATGTCACCATGGATGACGGCGTGAATTACGGCGCGATTGGCGTGGTGATCGGCCACGAAATCACGCACGGCTATGACGATGAAGGGCGAAAGTTTGATGCGAATGGAAATCTCAATGGCTGGTGGACGGAGGCGGACGCGAAGGCGTTTGATGAGCGCGCGCAAAAGGTTGTGGACGAATACAACGCGTTCGAACCGTTGCCGGGAGTTCACGTGAATGGAAAGCTGACGTTGGGCGAAAACATTGCCGATCTTGGCGGCGTGGCGATTGCCTATGATGCGTTGCAGCGCGCATTGGAAAAAGATCCTGCGAAGCGTAAAAAGATTGATGGCTTCACGCCGGAGCAACGGTTTTTCATTTCGTTCGCGCAGATCTGGCGAACGAATATTCGCGATGCTGAAGCTGCGCGGCTCGTCACAGTTGATCCGCATTCGCCGGGTCAGTTTCGCGCCGTTGGACCACTGGTGAATTTTCCGACATTTTACGAAGCGTTCGGAATCGAGGCCGGCGATCCCATGTGGCGTTCGCCTGAACAGCGCGCGAAGATTTGGTGAGTCAGGTTGAAACCCTCACCCCGGCCTCTCCCATCCGATGGGAGAGGGAGAAGGGACGGCGCACTTGGTAAATAGTGACGCGTCTATTCCAGCAACACGTGATCCGGTTTCCCTCTCCCGTCGGACGGGAGAGGGTCAGGGTGAGGGCGCGGTTGGCTCGATTTTGTCCGGACCCCTGCAATACGGCATCGGCGCGACATTTTCCGGATGAGGCGCTCGCTCCTGCAAAATGCGCCAGAGATTTTCTACCAGGTTTTGGCGATCTTCCCCTTTTACAAGCTGATGATTCCAGATGCGTTTAACCAGGATTCCGCGCTCAGCCAAATACGCGTCGCGTTTTTGATCGCGTGCCTGCCGCTCTGGAAATCCGTGTCCTGATCCATCAAGCTCAAGTGCAAACTTCGCTTCCAAACAATAGAAATCGAGGTAGTAAACTCCTTCCTGATGCTGCCGCCGAAATTTGTATCCAGCCAGTCGTCGAGAACGAAGCATTCGCCAAAGATATTTCTCTGCCCAGGTGGATTTTTTTCGGAGCTCCCTTGCCCGTGAAACAGACATGAGCGCGTGAATACTGGAAAACCATCCAGCCCGCAAGAATGGAGAAAGACGAAGGAAAAAGCTGAATCGCCCTTACCCCGGCCCTCTCCCATCCGATGGGAGGGGGAGAATGCACGACGCGCTCGGTAAATGATTACGCGTCTATTATCAACAACACGTGATACCGTTTCCCTCTCCCGTCGGACGGAGAGGGTCAGGGTGAGGGTTTTCAGCTCAATCTTCCACCGCGCTCAACTTCGCCAGCACGCTTAAATCCTCCAGCGTGGTCGTGTCGCCTTTGATCTGATTGCCGGACGCGATTTCTTTCAGCAACCGGCGCATGATTTTTCCGGAACGGGTTTTCGGCAACGCGTCGGCGAAACGGATATCGTCTGGTTTGGCGACGGGACCGATTTCCTTTCCGACATGCTGACGCAATTGATCGCGCAATTCAGGCGTGACCTGAACGCCGGTTTTCAAGGTCACAAACGCTACGAGCGCCTGGCCTTTCAAATCATCCGGCCGGCCCACAACCGCGGCCTCAGCCACTTGGGGATTGCTGACAATCGCACTTTCCACTTCCGCTGTGCCGATGCGATGACCGGCAACGTTCAACACGTCATCGATTCGGCCAACGATCCAGAAATATCCGTCCTTGTCCTGGCGGCAGCCGTCGCCGGTGAAATAGCTGCCTTTGACTTCGCTCCAGTAAACCTGCTTGTAACGTTCGTTATCGCCCCACAACCCGCGCAGCATGAACGGCCACGGTTTGCGGATCACGAGTTTGCCGCCGGAATTGCGCGGAACCGCTTTGCCCTGATCATCCACAACTTCGGGCAGAATGCCGAAGAACGGCAGCGTTGCGGAACCGGGTTTGGTTGGAATTGCGCCGGGCAAGGGCGTGATCATGATGCCGCCCGTTTCGGTCTGCCACCAGGTGTCAACGATCGGGCAACGTTTGCCGCCGATATTTTTGTGATACCACATCCACGCTTCCGGGTTGATCGGTTCGCCGACGCTGCCCAGCAAACGCAACGAGCTGAGATCGTGTTTTTCCGGCCATTCGGTTCCCCATTTCATGAAGGCGCGAATCGCGGTCGGCGCGGTGTAGAGAACCGTCACACCATATTTTTCGATGATATTCCAAAAGCGATCCGGCTCCGGAAAATTCGGCGCGCCTTCGTACATCAGGCTCGTTGCTCCGTTGGCGAGCGGACCGTAAACCACATAACTGTGGCCCGTCACCCAGCCGATGTCTGCCGTGCACCAATAAACGTCTTCGCCGCGCAAATCGAAAACGTATTTCGTGGTCATCTTGGCGCCGAGCAGATAGCCACCGGTGGTGTGGAGAATGCCTTTGGGTTTTCCGGTGGAACCGCTCGTGTAGAGAATGAAGAGCGGCGCTTCACTGTCCATTTTCGCTGCCGGACAATGCGCGTTCACCTGTGTGATTTCGTCATGCCACCAGACATCGCGGCCCGAAGTCATTGTGACTTCGTTCAACGCGCGGCGCAGCACGACGACCTTCTCGACGGATTGCGTCAGGGAAGTTCCATTCGCGTGCTTCAACGCGAAGGCGTCATCGACATTTTTTTTCAGCGGCACAATGGAACCGCGCCGAAAACCGCCATCGGCGGTAATCACCATTCGCGCCTGCGAATCGAAAATGCGATCTGCCACGCTCTGCGCGCTGAAACCACCGAAGACCACGGAATGAATTGCGCCAATGCGGGTGCAGGCGAGCATCGCCACGGCGGCTTCAGGAACCATCGGCAAGTAGATGATCACACGATCACCTTTTTTGATGCCGTTGCGTTTCAGCACGTTGGCAAACCGGCAGACTTCGTGGTGAAGCTGTTTGTAAGTGAGCGTGCGTTCCTCGCCAACTTTGCCCGGTGCTGCGGGTTCGCCTTCCCAGATCAGCGCGGCTTTGTTTGCAGTAGTGGTGCCGAGCCATTGATCGAGGCAATTGTAACTGACGTTCAACTGGCCGCCCACGAACCATTTGGCGAAGGGCGCTTTCCATTGCAGAACTTTTTTCCATGGCTTGAACCACACGAGTTCCTGCTTCGCCTGCTTTCCCCAGAACGTTTCCGGCGAGCGGATGGATTCATTGTAAAGCTTGCGATATTCCGCGAGCGATTTGACGTGCGCTTGTTTGGAAAATTCCGGCGCTGGTTTGAAGACGCGATTTTCAGTGGAGACCGACGTGATTCCTGCGGGCATCTCGTTCAGTGACATAATGCGCAGATTGTTAAATCAGGCTGCGAGCGTCAATGACCTATTCAGTTCCTGATGCCGAACGAATGCAACCTGGTGTCCACATCGACAAAGGGTTGAACTTCCGAAAGTGAGAACCGGGAGAGAATTTCCAAAAAATCCCGGAGCGCAGGTCTGCGACCTGCAGCAGTGAGATTTTCACGATGGCAATCGGATCAGTAGAAGCTACCGATTTGCAAAGCGGCTGCGAGTCACAGACTCGCGCTCCGATAAACATCCACCGCTTGCCTTGGTTCAAATGCTTTTCCTCGTCACTTCGGCAGCGTTTCGTTTAGTTTGCGCCATGCTTTCGGTGAAATCATGGAAGTTGGATGCTTTAATCCGTTTGTTTGTGAGCGTGCTGATCTGCTCCCTGTTTTTGGGCGCGATCTCAATGTCGTTGTTTCGATTTTTCACCAGCCAACCGTCGCCTCATGCGCCCGCTTTGCTCGGATCCATCGCGGCGACATTTGCAATGCTGCTGGTCGCTTTGTTCATTCTGCGTCGAAGCTGGCCGCTGGATCGTCTCGTTCGCAATCTGGTCATTCTGCTCATCAGCGTTTACGGCGGAATTCTTTTGATGTATCTCACCGGACGCATTCAGGGTTCTCCAACGGGCGCTCCCAATCCGACGGCTCAGGTCATTTTGTCCATTGCGAGTTTTCAAGGCGCGGTGCTGTTGCTGGTGCATTTTTTTCTGCGCGAACACGGCGTAGGCTGGCGCGAAGGTTTTGGTTTTGACCATCGCCCGCTTCGCTCGATCGCTCTCGGGTTGCTCGCAGGAATTGGCGCGGTGCCAATTTGCTGGGCGCTGCAAACAGCCGTTGGATTGATGCTGCAATGGTTCGACGTCACGTTGCCCGAACAGGAAGCCGTGCATCTGCTGCGTTCCTCACACGGAATTCTGCCGCGCGCGATCATGGGCGCAGCCGCGATTATTGTGGCGCCGATTGCGGAAGAGATTCTCTTTCGCGGACTGCTTTATCCCGCGATCAAACATGCGGGTTATCCGCGCGCGGCGCTGTGGATTTCCGCGCTCTTGTTCGCGGCGATTCATCTGAACCTCGCGACGTTCCTTCCGCTGGCGGCGCTGGCCATCGGCCTGATCTGGCTTTACGAAAAGACCGACAACCTGCTCGCGCCGATTGCCGCGCACAGTCTTTTTAACGCGGCAAACTTTGCTATGTTGTTCGCGCTGGATTCATTCCCGCAAACATTGAATCGATGAAAGAATTTGAATTGATCGCGCGCCTCACCCGTTCGCTGCCCGGCAATAAATCCGTGGTGAATGGCCCGGGCGATGATTGCGCGGTGCTTGATGTCGGCCTGCCTGACCGGTTGTTGTTGTTCAAAACCGATGCTGTCGTGGAAGGCATTCACTTCACGCAAAATGCCGCGCCGGAACAGATCGGGCACAAAGCGCTGGCGCGTTGCCTGAGCGATATCGCCGCGATGGCCGGACAGCCGACCGCCGCATTGGTTACGCTGGCCTTGCCGAAGGATTTTGATCCGGCGGTGGTTGATGGAATTTATTCGGGCATGAACGCGCTGGCGCGGAAACATGACGTCGCAATTGTCGGCGGCGAAACCACCACCAATCCCGAACGCATGTTGATTTCGATCTCGCTGCTCGGATTCGTGTCGCGTGGGAAAAGCGTGCTCCGCTCCGGCGCGGAAGTGGGCGACGCGATTTTTGTGACCGGCGAACTCGGCGGTTCGTTGAAAGGCCGTCATCTGGAATTCGAGCCGCGTCTCGTGGAAGCGCGGTGGCTGGCAGAACATTTTTCCCTTCACTCAATGATTGATCTGAGTGATGGCCTGGCGGGAGATTTGAAACATATTCTTCAAGCCAGCCGCGTCGGTGCGGATTTGCTGACAACCGCCATTCCCATCACGCGCGAAGCCAAACTCGCATCGCGCGCGGAATCATCATCGAAACCGCCGCTGCTTGCCGCGCTCACGGATGGCGAAGATTTTGAACTGCTTTTCACGGTCGCCAGTCGCGATGCAGTTCCGCTGCTGGATGCGTGGAAAGAACAGTTTCCTGATTTGCGCCTGACCTGCATTGGAAAAATCATCGCGGGCGAAGGCGTGACGTTGCGCGACAAACACGGACACCGCCGCCTTAATCTTCATGGCTACGAGCATTTCGCATAGCGTCGCGGAAACCGAAGCGCTGGGCGAAAGCTGGGGGCGCACCGCGGAAAGCGGATTGGTGATTGCGTTGTCCGGCGATTTGGGCGCGGGCAAAACGCAATTGGTGAAAGGGCTTGCCCGAGGGCTGGGATTTTCCGGACGCGTTCATTCGCCGACGTTCACGCTGGTAAATGTTTATTCCGGCGGACGATTGACGTTGTTTCACCTGGATCTTTACCGGCTGGAAACGCGCGAGCAGATTCTCTCCGCTGGCTTCGAAGAATATCTGAATCCCGCTGGCGTCAGCGTCATTGAATGGGCCGAACGCTGGTTTGGCGAAAGCAGTTCCAGCGCAAACCTGAGCGGTTGGGGCGCGGCGCGGCGCATGCGTTGGGTGCGGATTGAGACGTTGAATGAAACCGAGCGACGGATTGTTTATGAAGATTCTGGCAATTGATTTTTCCTCGGGCGAACGCAGCGTCGCGGTCTGGAACGATGGCGTGGAAAGTGAAGTTCTGGAAACGAATCCGCAAACTGCAAATGCGCTGGGCATGATGGACGCGGCATTGGGCGGAGCGAAACTGGAGCGTGAGGAAATCGAAGTGGTGGTGGTCGGTCTCGGGCCGGGTTCTTACACGGGAATTCGCGCGTCGATTGCGCTGGCGCAAGGCTGGCAATTGGCGCGCGGCGTGAAGTTGCTCGGCATCAGCAGCGCGCAGGCGATCGCGGTTCAAGCGCAGGCGTCCGGAATGCGGGGCGAGGTGACGATTGTGATTGATGCGCAGCGCGGGGAATTTTATTCGGCGACTTATGAATTAACCAACGATCAGGCTCGCGAAATCGCGAAGTTGAAAATTGTTTCCGCAGATGAACTTCGCGCGAAAGCCGCGGCCGGCGGAAATCTGATCGGCCCGGAAGTGACGCGCTGGTTTCCAAATGGAAAAATAATTTCTTCACGTGCGAGGATGCTGGCGCGATTGGCGTCGGAGGGCCGGCATGAATTTGTTTCCGGCGAAAAGCTCGAGCCGATTTATCTGCGCGAAACAACCTTCGTGAAAGCGCCGCCCGCGCGGGTGATTGGATAATTCGGCAGAACTTCCCGGCGCGTGAACCGAGCCAATGTGCTGACAAAATTTCACCTATGGATGGACACGGGTAAACACGGATTTTGGCAAATCCGGATTGGACTGGATTCTCGAACATTTCGAAAACGGAATCGCCTTTGGCCTTTCGGATAGAAGAATGATGTTTTATCCGTGTCCATCCGTGTTCATCCGTGGTTGAATATTTTTAATCCCTCAAAGAATTGGGTTTAGTGCGTCAGAAAAGTGCACAATAACAAATGTTCTATGCCGTTTCGAAGGCTTGACCCATCGGAGGGGAATGTCTTTATTGGAAATCGTTTCTGTTCGGAGCAGCGTAAGATCGCTTGAATATCGCACGAACGCTCCCTTCGCCGCCCACGAGCGATCGCCGGCCAGAACGTCAGCAACCAATTAATAACCTGCCTATGCCAAACCCGACTGAACCCGCCACCCCCAACGCCGGCGGCTCGTTGCACACTTCCAATCCCATGACTTTCAATTCAATCAATGAAAAAATCGGACGGCATCGCTGGACCATCTGCGCGCTGATTTTCGCGGCAACGACGATCAATTATCTGGATCGAGGAGTTCTCGGATTGCTGAAGCCGATTCTTTCTGATGTCGGGGTATTCGGAGCGGATAAAGCCAGTCAGGAATTGAACTACGCGCACGTGGTGATTTGCTTTCAGATTGCTTACGCCGTGGGCATGCTGCTGGCGGGCAAGTTCATCGACAAAATGGGGACCAAAGCTGGTTACGCGTGGGCGCTGCTCGGATGGAGTTTTGCTGCGATTGGACATGCATTTGGACATCACACCTGGAGCTTTGGATTCTGGCGCGCCGCACTGGGGCTTTCCGAAGCCGGGAATTTTCCCGCCGCAAACAAAGCTGTGGCAGAATGGTTTCCTAAAAAAGAGCGCGCCTTTGCGACCGGCCTCTACAACTCTGGCGCAAACATAGGATCCATCGTCGCTCCGCTGACGGTTCCGTACATAGCAAGCGCTTGGGGTTGGGAATGGGCGTTTGTTCTTACCGGCGCTGTCGGCCTGATCTGGCTGGTATTCTGGTATGCATTGTATGGATCGCCTGCGGCAAAATTTAAAAATGGAAAGCTTTCGCAAACTGAATACAATTTCATTCACAGCGATATTGACGAGCAGGCGGCCGAGAAAGCAGATGTCGCGCAAGCCAAAGTCTCATGGTTCAAACTTCTGACGTTTCGGCAGACCTGGGCATTCTTCTTTGGAAAATTTCTAACCGATCCGATCTGGTGGTTCTTTCTCTTTTGGTTGCCGTCCTTTCTTGCCGGCGAAAATGCACGCAAGGCAGCGGCTTACATGGCGGCAAATCCAGGGTACACCGGTGAGGCGTCCGATGTTCCCGGAGTGATCAAGTGGCCGGTCGCGGTGGCGTTGATTTACACATTTTCCACGTTTGGCTCGATCTTCGGAGGCTGGCTTCCGAAGAGGTTGATGAATAGCGGCATGGACGGCAATAAGGCCCGCAAGCTGGCGATGTTCATTTTTGCATTGCTTCCGCTATCCGTGCTGTTGGCCTCGAAACTCGGTGCGATCAACACCTGGTTTGCAGTCGCGACGATTGCGATTGCGTGCGCCGCCCATCAGGCGTGGTCATGCAACATCTTCACAACCGTCTCGGACATGTTTCCCAAGAAAGCGGTGGCTTCAGTCACGGGAATCGGCGGCATGGCCGGCGCAGTGGGCGGTATTCTGATCGCAGATGCAGCGGGCCGGCTGCTCGCACATTACAGCGCCTTGGAAAAGGAATATATTGGCTACGGCATTCTGTTTGTAGTCTGCGGCTCGGCTTATCTCGTCGCGTGGATTCTCATGCACCTGCTCGTGCCGAAGTTTAAGAAGATCGTGATTTGAACAACGCGAGGAATCGTTTGAAATTCAGAACGTGACGAAGTGACGGAACTTTTCTTATGAGCCAGCAAGTTTATCTCGGGATTGATATCGGCGCGGAAAGTGGCCGCGTGATGGCGGGACTTTGGGACGGGAAACGCATCGAATTGCAGGAGCTGCATCGCTTTCCCAACGGCGGCGTGATGATCAACGGCAGCCTGCGCTGGAACGTGGTCGGGCTGTGGAACGAAATTCAGAACGGCCTCGCGCTGGCGGCAAAACGATTCGGCAAATCCATCCGCTCCGTCGGCGCGGACACCTGGGGCGTCGATTACGTCCTGCTTTCCAAAAGCGGCGAGATGCTCGGGCTGCCGTTTCATTACCGTGATTCCCGGACGCGCGGCATGTTTCAACGCGCCTTTGCCCGCGTGCCGCGCGAGGAAATTTTCGCCGCCACCGGCTTGCAGTTCATGGAGATCAACACGCTTTATCAACTGCTCGCGTTGCAGAAGAACAGCCCCGAACTGTTGAACGCCGCCGAGACGTTTTTGATGATGCCGGACTTTCTGCATTATTGCCTGTCCGGCGCGCGTGTTTCCGAATTCACCATCGCGACAACCAGCCAATGCGTGAATCCCAAAAAACGCGCCTGGGACAACGCGTTGCTCGAACGTTTCGGGCTTCCCTCAAAAATCTTTCCGGAAATTGTGCCGCCCGGATCACGCATCGGCGCGCTGCGCCCGGAACTCGCCGGACGCACCGGATTGGAAGGCGTTCACGTGGTTGCGCCCGCAGCACATGACACTGGTTCAGCGGTGGCCGGAGTACCGTCGCAACACACCGGCAAAAGCAATTGGGCGTATCTCAGTTCCGGAACGTGGTCGCTGCTGGGCGTGGAAGTTCAGGACGCATTGCTGTCGCCGCGTGTTCTCGATCTGAACTTCACGAACGAAGGAGGCATCGACGGAACGTATCGCCTGTTGAAAAACATCATGGGTCTTTGGCTGCTGCAACAATGCCGACGATCCTTCGCCGCGAACGGCCGGGATGTGAGCTACGAACAACTGGCGCAACTGGCATCGGAAGCGCCGGCGTTTCGTTCGCTGGTGAATCCGGACGACAGCCGGTTTCTCAATCCGGCAGACATGCCGAAAGCGATTCAGGAATATTGTCGCGAAACCGATCAACCCGTGCCGGAAACCGAAGGTCAATTCGCGCGCTGCATTCTCGAAAGTCTCGCGCTCACCTACGCTGAAGTGTTGGATGGCCTGGAACAATTAACCGGAAACAAAATTGAAGTGCTGCACATTGTTGGCGGCGGGTCGCGAAACAAATGGCTGAACGCTTTCACCGCCAGCGCCGCAAATCGCACCGTGATTGCCGGTCCGGTGGAAGCCACGGTAATGGGCAATCTGCTCGTGCAGGCGCGGTCGCAGGGAGAGATTCATTCGTTGAATGACATTCGCGCCGTGGTCCGCGCGTCGAGTGAAGTGACATCGTTCGAACCGATGCAGGCGTCGGCCTGGCAGGACGCGCGCGGGCGGTTTGCGGAATTGCGCCGTCGTGGCGAGATGGTTGTGGCGTAGCGCCGACTGGCAGTCGGCTGTGTCGCGGATTGGCAATCCGCGGGGTGCGAATTCGGAATCAACTCCAGCTTTTTTCCGCGGTTAGGATTTTGCCAGCGCCGACTGCCAGTCGGCGATACAGCAGATTGCCAATCTGCGCTACGGAGAAAGCAATCGCTTCCGGTTGAGAGAGGAATCAATCAGGAGAAAGTTGCTGAACACGATTCGTTCAATTTCTTTGCTGATTCGTGTCCATTCGTGTCCATCTGTGGTTGCTTGTCGCTTAAGCACACGATTCCTTAAACCTCCAGGATGCCGCTCCGTTCAAAACCGATAAGTCAGCTTCAGCCGGAAACTTCTTCCATCGCGCCCCAGCAAATCCTGTTGATGAAAACGGCTGGCGGGATCGGAATATTTCCGGTCGAGCAGATTGTAGATGCTGGCGGAGGCATCAAGATTCGGCAGGAGATTCTGGCTGAACAAGGTGAAGTTCACGATGCCATACCCGGGCGCATCGGCGCCGGCAACCGTGCTGGCGTCGGACGCCGTGAAAATGCTGCGACGGCTGCTGGTGTATTGAAATTCCAGACCAGCGAAAAGTTTCTCCCGGATCAGCGGCACACTCACATTGCATTTGATCAGATGATTCGGTGAATCGGGCAGGCGCTGACCGCTCCCGGCTCTCTCGGTCTGCTGCAACGTGTAACTGATCCGCGTGCGGATTCCATTCGTCCAGTTGCCTTCCAACGCGAGTTCCATTCCGGTCGATCGCGCGTCGAAGTTGGTGAAGCTGCCGTTCTGCAAAGCGATCAGGTCATCCATTTCATTGTGAAATCCGGAGATCGAAGAACGCAGACTGCGTGTGATCTTTTGCTCATAAACCAGTTCGTAGGACGTGATGTTTTCCGGGTCAATGTCCTGAAAGCGCGGATCGCTCAGTTCCAGAAAGTTCGGCGTGCGAAAAGCGGTTCCGTAAATCGCTTTCAGTGTCGAGCTTTCAAACGGATTGTAAATCGCCGCCACGCGCGGATTGAAGGTGCCATCGAAATCGCCGTATTTATCAAAGCGCACGCCGCCGATCAGGTGCAGGTTCGTGCGGACTGCAAAATCACCTTGCGCGTATAATCCATAACTTTGCCGGTCACGGTCTGCATCCGAGAAAACCGTGCCGGTATCGCGGTCGTAAGTGATCTGATGCTGGCGGAAATCATCGCGATATTCCGCGCCGGCGCTGACGATGTGGCGATCCCAAAGGCGTTTGTTCAACTGCACTTCCGCGCCCCACCATTCGCCGACCTGTTTCTCCTTGAAGAGACTGGCGATGCGATTGGTTCCGCTGCCGGTGACAAAGGGATAACCGATCTCGTAATCCGCACGGTCGTAATACAGGCGCGCGGTCACATCGACGACGTCCGTGAAATCATGCGCGTATTTGAGCGCCGCGTAACTGCGTTGATCGATGGTCTCCAGTCCGTCCCGATTGAAGGCTGTGAAAAATTGCGCGGTGGGATTTTCTTTGTCGCGCCGGACGTACGCGCCTTCCAGCGTGAAATCCCGAAACGCAACCGAACCAAAAAAACTGCCGAACCGGTCGCTGTCCAATCCTTTGGCGACGCCGTGATTCTGGCCGGGCGTGTTGAACTCCGGATAAAACAATCGTTCCGCGCCGGCGCTGTCCGAGTAGGAACCGGAGAGCAAAATCTCCACGCCGTTCGTGAACTGTTTTCCGTAAGTCACACGCGCTTTGTAAGTATCGTCCGTTCCATATTCGCCCGAAACCTCCGCGCCGTTCACCTGCCGGCCCTGGCGCGTGATGACATTAATGACGCCAAAGAACGCGTTGTTGCCGTAAAGCACGGAACCCGGACCGCGAATGATTTCCACGCGTTCAATCAAGTCGATGTCCAGCGCGAAGGCGGTGTCGATCAACGCGCCGTCGGTGAGATTGCTGTTCAAACGATGACCATTAATCAGGAGCAGCATGCGGCTGTTGAAATCGCCGAGATTCACACCGCGCGAGCCGAGGAAGGAATAATTGCGATCGTTGGAAATATTAAATCCCTGAACGCTCTGCAGAATGTCCGCCAGCGTGCGATAACCATAGCGCTTTACGTCTTCGGCAGTAATTACCGTGATCGATGAGGGCGCGGCGGTGACTTTCTGTTCGAACTTCGACGCGCCGTAAACCGTGGGCACTTCGATCTCCATCAGTGTTTCCAGCGACAACTCGGTCAGGTCGGCGGGATATTGCTCGTCGGGCGAATCGGTTTCCGCGGCGGTCGAGATGCTGACGGCCAACAGGAGAACGATGGGAATCGAATATTGAACGAGCGCGAGTCGAACACGGGCGAAGGCAGTGTTGCTGGTTGGAAAGACCGTGCGTCGATTCATCGCGTCATGCAAAGAATGCAAAGTCGGTGCGATTGTTATCAAGCAGGAACTTCAGCTGGCCGGTGTGATTTGCGCAATTTGATGGTTGGAAGCTCGGCCCGTGGATCGGGAGTCCGCAAATGTCCGGTCATTTGACGGTTTAAGTTGCGATTGCGAAAGGCAAACGTTACCACTGACGAAACGAACCCTGGATGCATTGCGAGTTCAAAGCAAATCTTCGGACGCCAGCGGCGAATCCGATTCGCTCTCACTCATGCGTATCAGCGCAAAAATATTTCTGAGCCTCAGCATCCTTTGGTTGTGGACTGTCGTTCCGGCGGCCGCGCAGGATGTTTCCCCAACCGAGTATCAATTGAAAGCGGCGTTCCTGTTCAACTTCGCCAAGTTCGTCGATTGGCCCTCGGCCGCTTTCACCAACAGCGCCGCGCCGCTGGTCATCGGTGTTCTCGGCCAGGATCCGTTCGGCAAAGATCTGGAGAACACGGTTCGCAATAAAAACATCAGCGGACGAAGCATCGTCGCGCGCACTGTTGGATCGATTCCCGACGCGCGGCAATGTCACATCCTGTTCATCAGCAATTCGGAAAGCAAACGGCTGCGGGAAATTCTGGAGGGGTTGCGCGGCGCCAGTGTTCTGACGGTCGGTGAAAATGAAAAATTTTTCGTGAGTGGCGGCATGGTGAATTTCGTGGTCGAAGGACGGAAAATTCGTTTTCAGATCAATGATGCGGCCGCCAAAGCCGCGGGGCTGAAGATCAGTTCCAAGCTGTTGAGCCTGGCGCTTCCCGCGCCGCGTTAGTCCGTATTACCCGCAAACAACGGGTTCCCTGTAGCCGGGGAACAGAACTGGCTTTGACCGTCCCGGAAAAAATAGACCGGCGCGACGAGAGTCGCCCGGGAGATTTCGCGCGCGCCCACTCTGGCGTCGCGGAACAGGACAATGTTGGTGCGATTACAAGACATTTCAATCAAACGAAAGCTCACGCTGATCATCATGACGGCGAGCTTCCTGGCCGTGCTGCTCGTTTCCGCGGGCTTCATCGGCTATGAACGGGTCACGTACCAGCGCAGCATGACCCACGACCTGCGGACGCTGGCGGAAATCATCGGCAACGAAAGCACCTCGGCTCTGACATTTGAAGATCACGACCGCGCGGCGGAAATCCTGAGCGCCTTGACGGCGGAGCGGCATATCATCGCGGCGGGACTTTACAAGAACGGGAAATTGTTTGCGCAATATCCGGCAGATACGCCGCCGGGAATTCTTCCGCCGAAACCCGGAACGGTGGGCGGACATTTCGATGAGAACAGCCTGAATCTCTTTCACGAAATCCATTTCAAGGGCGAACATTTCGGAACCGTTTATCTCAAGTCCGATCTTCAGGAACGCCATGACCGGTTAGTGCGCTACGCGCAGATTGTGCTGTCGTTCGCGCTGATTTCCACGATCGCGGTTTATTTTCTCTCCACATTTTTGCAGCGGATTGTCACGCGTCCGATTTTTCATCTCGCGGAAAAAACCCGATTGGTTTCGCAGCAGAAGGATTACGCCGTGCGCGCCAGCAAGCATGGCAACGATGAACTCGGCGAATTGATCGATGGCTTCAATGAGATGCTCGGGCAGATTCAGGAACGCGATCTCGCGCTGCAGAATTCGAACGAAAAACTCGAAAAGCGCGTTCAGGAACGCACCAAGGATTTGCGCGCGGAAGTGGCTGAACGCCGCCGGACCGAAGCCGCGTTGCAACAACAGTTCACGCGTATCAGTTTGCTCAATCAAATCACGCAGGCCATCGCCGAACGCCAGGACACAGAGAGCATTCTGCACGTCGTGCTGCGCCAATTGGAGGATCACCTGGGATTTGATTTCGGAGCGGTCGCGCTGTTTGAACCGCAATCCGAATTGCTGAGCGTCGCTGCGTTGCGTTTCAAAAATCCATTGCTCAGTTCCAAGCTGGATTGGCAAACGGGTTCAGTGACGGCGCTGCGCGACACCGGACTCGAACTCTGCAAAGAGGGCCAGACGGTTTACATGCGCGACACGCTGAAGGCTTCGGCATTGATGACGGAAAAACTGGCGGGCGCGGGTTTGCGTTCGGCGGTTTCAGTGCCGTTGATGCTGGAAAACAAATTGTTCGGACTGTTGCTCGTGGCGCGT
The DNA here is from genome assembly GCA_035765675.1 of Verrucomicrobiia bacterium. Taxonomy (GTDB): domain Bacteria; phylum Verrucomicrobiota; class Verrucomicrobiia; order Limisphaerales; family DASXHY01; genus DASXHY01. The sequence goes on along the minus strand of DASTXC010000025.1, from coordinate 2,202 downwards.
TTGAAAGTCGATGATTTCGGCAGCGGCGATTGCGAATTTCTCCGCATGCTGAGCGAACACGTCGCGCTCGCCGCGCATCAGGCGAATCTTCACGCGGAACTGGAAAGCGCTTACAACGAGCTGCGCCAGACGCAGCAAACGGTCATGCAGCAGGAACGTTTGAAAGCGTTGGGCCAGATGGCGAGTGGGATTGCGCACGACGTCAACAATGCGTTGTCGCCGGTGGTTGGTTTTGCCGATCTGCTGATGCGCGCGGAAAAAGGTCTGAGCGACAATGGTAAAAAATATCTGCAATACATCCGCACCGCCGGCGAAGACATCGCGCACATCGTGGCGCGATTGCGGGAGTTTTACCGGCGCCGCGAAGAGAAACAATCCACGCAGAAGGTTTATTTGAACAAACTGGTTGAGCAGGTCGTGGACATGACGCGTCCGCGCTGGCGGGACATTCCGCAGGAACGCGGCATTACGATTGAAATCGAAACCGAACTGGCGACCGGCGTTCCGGAACTGGTGGGAATTGAAAGTGAGATCCGTGAAGCCTTGACGAATTTGGTGTTGAATGCGGTGGATGCTCTGCCGGACGGCGGAAAGATTATTTTGCGCTCCCGCGTTTCGCGTGTTTCCTCGCCGAACGATGTTACGCGACGGCTCACATATGTCGCGGTAGAAGTGAGCGACACCGGCATCGGCATGAGCGAGGAAACCCGCACGCGTTGTTTGGAACCGTTCTTCTCGACCAAAGGAAAACGCGGCACTGGCCTGGGATTGGCGATGGTTTACGGCGTGATGGAACGCCACGAAGGCAAAATCGAAATTGATTCCGAATTCGGCAAAGGCACGACATTTCGCCTGATTTTTCCGGTCCGCAAAGCGGCTGCGAACAGCTCGGAAGAATCAGAGATCGGCGAACCGCTGCGGCCGCTCCAGTTGTTGTGCATCGATGACGAACCGCTTGTGCGCGAGTTGCTCAAGGAACTGCTCACGCGCGAAGGACACTCGGTTGAAGTCTGTGACAATGGCAAAGCTGGCGTGGAAGTTTTCACGCTCGCACGTCAGCGCGGAACTCCATTCGACGCCGTGATCACGGATTTGGGAATGCCTTATTTCGACGGACGCCAGGTGGCGCGGATGATCAAGCAGGAATCGCCCGAGACGCCTGTGATCATGCTGACGGGTTGGGGCGCGTTCATGAAAGAAGATCGCGAAACGCCATCACAGGTGGATGGCATTCTCAGCAAGCCGCCGCGTTCACGGGAATTGGCGGAGACATTGAAACGCGTGGTGAGTTCTGCAAAGGACGCGACGCCGGTTTCAGCAAAACTGCCTTCTGCGCTCACGTCATAATCAACTGGGCGGCGGACGTTATTCAAAGTCGTAAACCACGACTTTCTTCACAAATCGGCGGACGCATTTCTCCACGAAGTCCAGATGCAACGGATGCACCTGGTAATCGTCCTGAGTTTTCTTGTCGGCAAAAACCAGATTCAGCGCGACTTGATAAGTCTGATCTACCACAGGACGATGGCTTGCCGCCATTTTGCCGACATGAAAATGCAGCACGCCAGGAATCGGCTTTAGATATTTCTCAGCGCCCGCAATGACTTCGTTGGCGGCGGAAGATTCGGCGGGGTCGGTCCAGAAAATAACAACATGTGAAAACATGCGGGCGATTGTCAGCCGCAGGATTGGGATCGCAAGTGGAAAAGAGGGTTCGTGATGCGTATTACGTGATGCGTGAAAACCGAACTTACGCCTCACGCCTCACACGCACCACGCAACTTGACACCCGCACCATATTCAATTCCCTTGCCCGCAGCGAAGCGCAGGGAGAGGGGATTTTTAAGCTAAAAACCTCCTCACACCAGCCCTCCTCCGGCTTCGCTCAGAGGAGAGGGAGTGAGCAGCCGTTTTGAATTTCGAAAGTTCAATCGTTATTTGGTGCGGGTGCCAAGTTGCGCCACTACGCACCACGTTGAAATCTCTGCTTTCTCTGAATTGTGTTTTCGTGTTTAGTTTCCGGCTTTATGAGCAAAACAGCATTGTTGTTCGCCGGACAAGGCGCGCAGGTCGTGGGGATGGGCAAGGATTTCGTCGAGCAATTTCCTTCTGCCAAAAGCTGGTTCGATCGCGCCAACGCCGCGCTCGGATATGATCTCGCTTCGATCTGTTTCAACGGACCGGAAGCGGAACTGACAAAAA
>DASTXC010000024.1:0-20054 GCA_035765675.1 Verrucomicrobiia bacterium | reverse complement strand
GTTGCTGCGAGTCACAGACTCGCGCTCCGACCAGCATCGTTCCCGCGCGCTGGGCTTTTTTCGGATTTCAGATTTCGCGCTTCGGATTTCAATGCTCATCGAGCATGGCGTAACCGCTGGCAGTGCAGGCGCGTCTGCTGGTTACGGCGTGGTGGGAGGGCCGGAGAAATCATGAGACGTCTTGCGCGATCCGGCTTCGACGAACAAACGGTATTGAATGCCCGGCTCCAGCGGATCGGCCGTAGCGCCTTTGACAGTGGGTTTCATGCCGCGGATCGGCAGCCCGTAAACGAACTCTTTGACAGGCACGGAATTGGATTCGGTGGTCAGCTCCCAGATGGCGTGCGGATATTTGTTGGTGCGAATATCTTCGAGCGGGACGACTTTGACCGATGTGAGTTCGGTCTTTTTATCGAGCAGAAACATCAGCACTCTGGACGGAGGCTTCTGATCGCGTCGAACCATCCACCGGCGCGGCTCGATCCAGCGTTCGCCGATTTGAATAGTTGGCGCGCGAAATCGGTCTTTGTTCAGGTAAAAGCTCAACCCGGCGAGCAGCAGAACGAGAACGATGAGGAAAATGTTTTTCTTTGTCATAGCCGTTTGACCTGACGTCCATGCGGGTCAGAATGTTCGAACGAAACTAAAGTTACAGGGAAATATTGTTGGAAGGCGAGTATGAGAAATGAAAAAAGCGAGAATCTGAGGTGCTCCGAACGGCGGCGCGCGTTTACGTTGATTGAACTCCTGGTGGTGATTGCGATCATTGCAATTCTGGCCAGCATGTTGTTGCCCGCGCTGGCCCGCGCGAAGGAAGCCGCGTATCGCACGCGCTGCATCAACAATCTCAAACAGGTCGGACTTTCGCTGAAGATGTATGCGGACGACTACAAAGGAATGTTCCCGCCGCGCGTCAACGCCAGTCCGCGCTGGCCCGCGCTCCTGCGCGATGGTTATCAGAATCTCAATATTTTAACCTGTCCCACCGATGGTTTTCGCGGCGTTCCGCAAAGTGAAACGAACGCCACCTATGTCGAAGATCGCGCGCCCCGCAGTTATCTGATCAATGGCTGGAACGATTACTTTGGCGACGCGTTGACGGCGCAAAACGCGATGAAAGAGAACGCCGTTTTGAAACCTTCCGACACCATTATCTTTGGTGAAAAGGACAATGAAGCCATGGACTTCTACATGGATCTTCAGGAAGGTTACGGCAATGATCAGGACAAGGTGGATCACGCAAAACACGGCGCGACGCGTGCGAATTCAACGGGCGGCGGATCGAACTTTGCATTCGTTGATGGCAGCGTGAGTTATCTTCGTTATGGCAAAGCAGTGAACCCGTTGAATCTCTGGTGTGTCAGCGATACCAACCGCGTTAAATTTTCCTTCAAGCTGCCGGGAGTTTTGTAAGCTTGAACGATTCAGTTCAAAACAAGATATTGTGATCGCGCGCACGGGAGCAGCGGGAGTTTCAAAAGTGATGGAAGTTCCGCCGGGCCTTGGACCACAAATTCCGCGACGTCTCCGCTGCTCGTGACGCCGATCGAAGCGCAGATGTTCTTCAAGGTTCAACTGCCGTGACGCTGCGGAATCCATTCACGGCCAAGAAATAAATCCTTCGGTTGCAACAGGGCTCGTCACAGAAACTGTTGGCGGGCCTTTCCGATCATCATGAACAGAGTTTGCATTTTCCTCGCGAGAGCTTTGATTTCTGCGGTCGCTTTCACTGAATTCCGGGCGTGAGCCAATGACGATATTTTTCCGCCTCAACCGGTGGCGCGGGCCACAATTGATTTCGATGGGCGCGGCTTTTTGATCAACGGAAAGCGGGTGTTTATTGCGTCCGCAGGAATGGAGTAGGCGCGGGTGCCGCGCGCGCTTTGGATGGATCGCGTGATGCGGTTCAAACGACTCGGGTTCAATTGCGTCGAGGTTTACACGTTCTGGAATTTTCACGAAGCCCGCGAAGGTCAGTTTCTGGGGAAACTACGTCGAAAAAATCGCCGAGCTCGAACGGACGCTCGCAAAAAATCCCCGGGAATTGCAAATCGAAATCGTTGGCGCGGGTGAGATCACGGCGGACGCAGCGCTGCGCTTCCGCGCGGCCATCATGGAGCGTTCGTCGAGGACACGAATTGTCACCCACGCACGCTCCAGTCTGCAGGGCAGCTCGGTGATGCTCTGGTTGCTCGGCGAACGCCGGACCATTCGTGATGACGCGCGGCTTTATTTCCGAAGCAGCACATTGTCCGAGGACGATGTGGTGAAGGAAAATGGAGGCTGGAAGGAAATCGAACCAGGATACTGGGACTCGTATTCCCAACTCGATCCAGACGAAGGTGACTACGCCCGAGTGCTTGAAATCATCAATGAGTTCCTGCCTGTGAAGGAGATGGCCGGACGACTCATTGGCGTGCCGGTGCTTCGGCAATTCGGGCTGATTGAGAATGAAAAAGTGGACAGCTTCCTGACCGCTGTATTCTCGAAAACTTCAGAGAAAGACGAACGCTCGGTCGATGCAAAACATCCATTGCGTCATCAACGACGCGAGAAACAACGTGCACGAGAGAAACGGAGATAACGCCGGTTTGAAGTTTTCGAGCGGGAAACAACAAACTGCGGGCGAAGGCAAAAGCTTCCGCCCGCAGTTTCTATCGAGCATCAGGATAACCGCAGTCGAGCCAGCGCTCAGATGAGTTTCATAAGCTCGTCGTGTCCGGGGCAGCACCGGAGACTGCGACCACTTCGCAAAGGAAGTTCGCCGGTTTGACAACCGGTAGCATTTTGCTACCGTTGTCGCATGAGTCAGCCCGTTAAAGTTTCTGATGCTCTGGTTCTCGACGCCAGGCTCACCGGAGAGGTCGCAGAGCGCTCCATTGCGAGTCAAATTGAATTCTGGGCCAGGCTGGGTCGCGCCATCGAACCGCTCTTGCGAGGAGACAAGGCATTGGCTTTGCGCCGTTCTGGAGATGCCAAACCGCTTTCGGAAAGCCTGCGTTCTGTGGATTCGCCGGAAGGTCGGAAGCGCGTTGCCGAGCATCTCAAGTCCCGCCCCTATCCGCATTACGAAGCTACCGATACACCCGGTCTGTTGATCAGGATCGAGTCGAACGGCAAACGCACGATCGGACGCTTCGTTAATCGTGAATTTCAAGCGGTCAAAAAGGCAAAAAGGTGAGACGCGCACGCCGCCCTGCGGAACGCTTGGCTCCCTGGATTGAGTATCTCGACCGCCGCCCAATCCTGGTGACAATTGCTGGTCCGAACGGCGCTGGAAAATCCACTTTTTTCGAATCGCATCTGAAGGCCACTGGATTGCGATTTCTCAATGCGGATGTGATCGCGCGGGAATTGGAGGTGGATGCCTACGAAGCTGCCCGGATGATTTCAGCGCTGCGGACGGAACTTGTCGCCCAACGTGAGAGCTTCATTTTCGAAACGGTATTCTCCGATCCGGCGGGCGACAAATTGGGATTTTTGAAACAAGCGGTTCAGTCGGGATACGCTGTCGTTATCTGCTTTGTCGGGATTGATGACGCGGAGGTTTCCGAGCAACGAGTCGCGATGAGAGTTTCCCAGGGCGGGCATGATGTGCCTTCAGAAAAGCTGGTGGAACGCTTTCCGCGCACACTCACGAATCTGGCGAAGGCGATTCGCGAATTGCCCTGCGTTCTGGTTTTCGACAACGGTGATTTGAACGTTCCGTTCCGTCATGTGGCTGTTTACGCGGACGGCAAATCCGTGCAGTTGAACGAGCCGGTTCTCACCTGGTTGAAAGAGCTTCTGTGAAGTTCCAAAACCGGGGCGGCTGCGACGTGAAGAACAAATCCGGCCGAGCGTGGAGTCGAAAAGATTTACGTCTTGCGCCACCGGTTTCGGACTGCGTATCTAGCCGTTGCAATGGGATTCTACTATCGCAAATCCGTCAGCCTCGGACCCTTCAGGGTCAATCTCAGCAAGAGTGGAATCGGATATTCCGTCGGCGGTCGTGGATTTCGAACCGGAGTAAGTTCTCGCGGTCGGCGCTATACGACATTCGGTTTGCCCGGAACAGGCATTGGGTATCGAACCAGTTCATCCGGTTCGGGCAAGGGATGCCTTCTCGTTGCCATTGCTTTTCTTGTAATCGCCGTTTTAATCACAAAGGCTCTGTCATGATCACCTGGAAACGCTCGCTCCGGACGCCCTCATCTGAAAGATTTCTCGCTGTTCGAAACGGCGCGGAAGTGGCGGCGGTTGATCTTCACTATCTTCCGTCCGGCCACGCCAGCGGCACGGTGATTTTGCTCAATTCCGCTGGTTGGAAGGACGAAGACATTTCACCTTTGCTGTCGTCCCTGGATGAAGACCTGTTGCCTGACGTTGATCTGACCCAGGGCACTCTCACATACACAGTGGTGAAAGGGGAAGTGGTGGGAAACTACGAAGCGAGTTCCTCGAGTTCCGATAGCTGAATCGCATTCAGCATCGAACGAAAACGCCCGTTTTTTAATCCGGTATCATCTGGAATCTTTCTGCCGGAACACAGAATTAATCTCTCCTCGCAACGGAAGTCGCCACTGACAGTTTTGAATTTCCGCACTTGAAGTGTGCCGGTTTCCCGCCGCGACGCCGCAATCGCAGTCGTCCCGCCGCGTAGTTCCTTCGGTCTATTGATGCAAATCGCATTACTCAATACGGTCGTTCCACTCTCACATTTTAGATTTATGACTGAACAACCATCATCGGCCAAAAATCGAGCTTTCACTCTGATCGAACTGTTGGTCGTCATTGCGATCATCGCAATCCTGGCCGCTCTGCTATTGCCGGCTTTGGCCAAGGCCAAGCTCAAGGCCAAAGGCATCCAGTGCATCAACAACGAGAAGCAATTGGTTCTGGCCTGGACCATGTATTCCAGCGACAACGCCGACCGCTTGGTCGGAAACGCGAACATCTCCACGAACTCGGACTGGGTAGGCGGAGACATGCGGGTCGCGACAGATGCAACGAACACCACTTTAATTCAAAATGGATTGCTCTTTCCGTATGTGAAGGGGCTGGGCGTTTACAAATGCCCGGGAAATCAAAAGGACGTGTTGCGGGGCATTTCAATGAACAACTACATGAACGGCCGAAGCAGCACGTGGGTGCCGGGATTCCGCTGGTTCGACAAGGTGAATGACATCCGAAAGCCCACGGAAGCTTTTGTCTTCTCGGACGAAGATGCCAATTCAATCAACGATTGCATGTTCCGCGTGGCGGTTAACCTGAATCTCAAAAACGCCACGTTGTTTGTCGGAGATTATCCGGGAACAACGCACGGATTGCAGGGCGGCATCTCCTTCGCCGATGGACACGCTGCGTTGTTCAATTGGAAAGGAGTCGGGCCTGAGCCGGTCGGCACCGGATACGGCTCCGTGGGTTTCGCACCGGGAAGTCTTGGGCACAGCGACCTGGCAAGATTCTGTCGCGCCACCACCGAACCGGATGGATCGTTCCCTTCTTTGGGATGGTGATCCTGGAACTTATCCTCATTCAAATCCCTTTAACCGCAGCGCTGATTACTTCCGCAGACCGTGACCCTGAAACAACACAACAAACATATGAACTGTACAATCCAAAAAAATCTGTCGTTCGGTTTCGTCGCGTGCACGTTGGTTTTGTTATGTCTTTCTCCTCAGGCTGAAGCCGCCACTGATGTTTGGAATGGCGGTGGAGCGCCTGATGGAAATTGGAGCAACGGCGCCAATTGGGGCGGAACACCTCCAGGCGTGACGGGAGACAATTTGATTTTCAATGGCAGCGCCCAACCGTTCAGCACCAATGATTTCGTTACCTCGGTGGACGGCGTTGAACTGAATCCATCAGTGCCATTTACCGTTTCGGGACAGACACTCACAATTCTCAACGGCTTGACCAATTCGGCGCAGAACAACACGTGGAGCGTGCCGATGGTCAACAACAACTTCACGATCAGTGTCGCGCCCGGAACGACGCTGACCACCTTGGAGCCGATCACGAATTCCGGCAGCTTCATCATGTCCAAGGAAGACGCCGGAACGCTGGTGCTTTCGGGAACAACCGACAACGCCTTCATGCGTGCCACGGTGAATGATGGCGTTCTGGTTCTGAGCAACACTGCCAGCGGTCCAGGAATTCACGCACTCGGCGGCGGTTCTGCCGGTCAGATCATCAATTCAAACGGTGTCATCGTGTTGAGCGGTTCAGGCGGAGATCAGATTTCCGACGGAAGCAATGTGACCATCAATGAAGGCGGCGTGTTGGATCTGAATGGACGCAACGAAGCCATTCGCGCCTTTCTCACCGGTGGCAGCGGTATCAACGGCGGCGGAGCGATCATCAACAGCAGTGTTACACCCGCTACGTTAACCGTGAATGTCTCCAGCACATTGATCACCAATACCGTGCTGAACGGCGTCGGCGATATCATCTTCGACGGCCCTGGACGATTTCGTCAGCAATCCTTCACCAAAGAAGGAGCCAACACCGTGATCTTCCGCAACGGAACCAACGCAGACAACGCCGGCCTGACGATGATTGTCAACAACGGAACGGTCGTTCTGGACAAGCTCGGCGCCATAAGCTCGCAACACACGGCGTCGGCATTAACCGTCAATGACGGCGGCACACTGATACTTGCGGGCAGCGGTGGTTATCAGCTCTGGCAAGGCGGCGCGCATGTTGTGAACAGCGGCGGGGTTCTGGATATGAACGGACAATCCCAAACGCTGACGACCACCGCGGGATTGACCATCAGCGGCGAAGGCAAAGGCGGCGGAGCGCTGGTCAACAACAGCTCGACGAACAGCGCGTTGTATGGGCCGCTGACTCTGGCTGCGGACAGTTCGGTCGGTGGCAACGGCGATCTGGAACTCGCCGGTCAGATCAATGCCGGGCCTTATCAATTGACGAAAGTTGGAACCGGCGTTCTCACGACCACGGCTGGAAATATCTACACCAACAACACTATCGTGAAAGCCGGCACGTTGCGTGTCAGTTTCTACAGTCAGTCTGCGGTGAGTGTCGAATCCGGCGCGGCGGTGTGCGGCGTGGGTTCATTTGCCAATGGCGTGACGCTGCAATCCGGAGGAGCCATTCTGGGCGGCGATCTCGATTATACCGGAGTTCTCCAGATCTTCGGAGCTTCCTTGAATCTCGGTCCGGCCGAAGGACCTGCCGCCCCGACCTACAGCCGGTTCATGATTTCCGCCGGAGGAACCATTGATACGCCAAGCTTAACGGTCAACGGAACCAACACGATTCTGATTCAGGACAGCAGCCTTGTTGTTGGAACCAATACGCTGATCACCTATGGCGAAATCAATTACGTGGGCAACAGTGGATTCAAGCTCGGACCACTGCCCGCCGGCGTTGTGGCGAATGTGTTGGATACGGGATCGGCCATTCAACTGGCAGTGACTTCGACCAATGCGGTCCCATCGAATCCTCCGGTGCTGGGTGGCGCGACGGTTCTGTCGGATCACAACATCAGCCTGAGTTTCACTGGCGATCCGGGTGTTGGCTATACCGTTCGCGCCACCTCAGACCTGACCCAGGCGCTGAGTTCCTGGACAATCATTGGCAACGGCGCCTTTGATGAAGTCGGGCACGCGACGTTTCAGGATTTGAACGCGACCAATTATCCGAGTCGGTTTTACAACATCAGCATCCCGTAACACCCCTCGTGGGTTCGCCGTCGGAGGGGCGGCGAACCCACCGTCAAACAGCTCCTGACGCAAAGCGACCGGCTTTGCATTCATCCCTCCGGTTATGGTTTTTCGGATTGGAATTATGAGATTCAGTTTTCGCAATTTGGTACTGCTGCAACTGTTGGTCATTGGCTTCAGCGCACAGGCTCAGTGGAGTTCAGAAACGAACGCGCACGGCATTTCGATACAGATCGGGTCGTGTCGGATGATGCTTGGCGCAGAGCGTTCGGGAGTGTTGCGACTGGGCGTGTCTTACTCCGAGAAAGAACAAAAACTCGAGAGCACGTTTCTTGCGAAATCAAAGGCCGATGAAAAAGCCGATTGGACGGTTGTTCGGGATGGCAAGTTGATCGGAGTGAAAACAGCCGCTGGTGAACTGTTGGCCGATCCGCGCAACGGTTCGTGGACGTTCAGAGACGCGAAGCACAAGGTCTTGATTCCTCTCAGTGCCATGCCGGTTTTGTCGGAAACCAACGGCAAGTCATCTCTGAAAGTGGCGTTGGAATGGAATCCCAAAACGCCGGAATATGTTTACGGCTGCGGAAACGGCGTTCGGAGCCTGTGGCAGACCAACATTGTCAGTCGCGTTGGCAATGGCATTGCGGTGATTCCTTATTTCTGGACGCCGCAGGGTTATGGAATTCTGGCGATTGGTTCCGATGACAATCAACCGGCCACCTGGAGCGGAGTGAGCAACCAGCAGACTTCCACCTGGAACTTCGTTGGATCGGCAGCGGACCTTTATCTCATGCCTGCGCCCGATCTCGAAACGGCGGTGAAGTCGTACGCGGAAACGACCGGGCACGCGCCCGTGCCACCACGTTGGACTTTTGGCTATCTCCAAAGTCGCTGGGGATGGACCAACCGTGAATACATTGAAGAGACTTTGCAGGAATTCAGAACGCGAAAGATTCCCGTTGATGCGTTTATCTACGATTACGAATGGTACACGAGCAAACCTGATAACAAGCTCGTTCGCGACGGCGAGGATGCTTACAGAGACTTCGACTGGAACACCAATCTGTTTCCTGAACCCGCGAGTCAGATTTCCAATTATCGTAACCACGGCATCCGATTTGTCGGGATTCGCAAACCGCGCATCGGGAATGCAACCTCGTTGAGCCTTCTTCGCGGGAAAGGCTGGAGTCTCAATGAAGCCATGACCCAGACCTACTCGGGACGCGACATGGATTTTGCAAATCCGGACCTGCGCAACTGGTATGTGGATCGACTTAAACCGCTTTACCGGCAGGACATTGCCGGATGGTGGAACGACGAAGGTGAAAGTTCTTACACCACTTATTTCTACTGGAACCTGGCTGAGTCTCAGGCAAATGCTCTTTGCCGGACCAACCAGCGTCTCTGGACGATAAACCGGGCTTTCTCACCGGGCATGCAACGGCTTGGTGCGGCCGCCTGGACCGGCGACATCCGCAGCAAGTGGAGTGTGCTCAATGACACACCGACCAGTTTGCTGAATTGGAGTCTGGCGGGAATGCCATACGGCGCCTGCGACATCGGTGGATTCAAGCCGAATCCAACACCGGAGATGCTGGCGAGGTGGATGGAAGCGGGTGCATTTTTTCCCGTCATGCGCGCGCATTCAGCATTGAGGAGCATTCCACGCTTCCCCTGGCTTTACGGTCCCGAAGCTTTGAACGCGATTCACAAGGCGATCAATCTTCGCTACCAGATGATTCCCTATTTTTATAGCTGGGCGCATCAGACTTATGAAACCGGCCTGCCGCTGATGCGACCGTTGTGCATGGAATATCCGGACGATCCGACTGTTCTTAACCTCTCGTCTGAATGGTTGGTCGGCGATTCACTTTTGGTCGCGCCGGTTCTGCAGCCCGGCGACGAACGCTCCGTCTATCTTCCGGCCGGCAAGTGGTATGTGTTCAACAAAAACAGCGTGTTCGAAGGAAAGCGCTCTTTTTCAGTTGCCGCGGGGCTGAATGAAATTCCGCTCTACGTTCGCGCGGGAACAGTACTGCCTTTGGGACCGGTCGTTCAACACACCGGTGAATTGCCGGGCGGCCCGTTGGAAGTGCAGATTTATCCAGGCGCCGATGCTTCGTTTACTTTGGTCGAAGATGACGGCGAGACGACCGACTATCAAAAGGGAATCGTGCGCCGCACCATTTTCAATTGGAATGATGCGAAGAAGGAATTGACCTGGGATGTGAAAGGTCCTTATGCCGGCAAAGATATTTTCACGAATCTCCAGGCAGTTCTTTTTGATCGAAACGGCATTCTTCGCGCAGATCGTGTGATCGATCGGGGCGGTTCTCTGTCATTTGAACCGGAATCCAGTTCGCAAACCGCGACGACATCAAATCAATTGATGGCGCAGCGCGAGAAGTTGCCGTGAATCCGGCTCGCGGACGGCGTGAACAGATGGCGGCTGGCGTCTGAAAAAAGTTTACGGCCGCAGTTGTTGGTCGTTGGGGTTGGGAACGGGCGCGCCACCTCAAGGTGTGCGCGCCGTCTTTATTGCCGGTCATTGGCAAAAATCAGATCGATCTTGCTGGTCGGTGAAAACTGTGTCAGCTACGTTTTTCGTAATGTCGAATCACCGGTCGCGATCCGTATGGGCCCGGGTTCTGATGCTCCTGATAGTGTCGCGCCTGTGGGTTGATGCTTCCATTGATTCTGCGGTTCCGGAAGCTAAAGTTGATTTGTCCCAGCCGCATCACTCGGTCGCCACGAACGTTGCTCAACTCCGGGAAATCGCAGCACAACACGACCGTTCGATTTGTTCCTACGTGCTTGAAGGCATTCTCCTCGCGGACGTCACCGATAACGGCACGCTCTTTTTTCAGGATCAGTCGGGAATTGAAATTCTCGAGACGGATATCAAAGGAAACGCGTTCAAAGCCGGCCAGCATGTCCGAATTCAGGGAACCAATTGTGTTGCTTCGACCGCGATCGGTTTGAGCCTGGGTAAATATCCGCTCGTTGACAACGACGGCTGGCATGTGGATCGCACCTGCCTGGGAACCGTTTTTCTGCGGAAGGGAATTTATCCGATTCGACTCGTGTGGTTCAACCGCGGGGCCGGGCGGGTTTTGAATCTGACTTATTCCGGACCGGAGATAAAGCGGATGTCCGTGCCCGACTATGCCTTCTTCCGAAGCGACGAAACAACCGATGCGCTGGTTAATGGACTGAATTACAAGCTATACCAGTTCGACAACGCAACGTTGCCGCCATACGAGAATTCGAAGCCCATAAAACGCGGGAGCACTTCTCGCCCCGATCTCGAGCTGGCAACGAGCGTCAGCAATTACGTGGCGCTTTCCTTCGAAGGCTTTATTCAAATTACCAACGAAGGAATTTATACCTTCGGGCTTAACTCTGATGGCGGGAGTCAATTGATTCTGCAACACGGGGACGTTCAAGTTTCAGGTTCCGACATCGGAGAAGTTCCTGCCGCCCGCACAATTGTTCCCAAGCAGCCGCGAATGGGACGAGCGACGGGGCCGTTCTGGGGAGAAACGGAAGGGATCATTACCTTTTTGGGTCCGACGCGCAGCGGATTGGGAATCGAGCTGAAAGCTCAGGAAAGTTACATGCACGTGAAACTCCTGGACGTATCCGCGGACGAATGGCCCCACTATCTGGTCGGAAGCCGCGTGAAGGTGCGCGGCGTTGTTCTGGATACCGCTGATTCACAAGGCCGCAAGCTGGCCAACGCCATGGTTGTTCCTGATCGGCGTCATATTCAGGTCATCAACAATTCTTTGGATGGCTGGATTAAAGGAAAAAGCATCACCATCAAAGAGGGAAAAAGCCGAAACTGGAACTCAACCTCTCCCGTCATCCTTCGCGGAAAAATTCGCGGCGAAAAATCTTCTGCTGTTCCCATTCTCCAAGATTCAAGTGGATCAGTGCCGGTCGAGTTCCTCAGCTTGAAGCCGCCAACTCCGGAGGATGAGATCGAATGCCTGGGTTCGTGGAGCGGTTCCGGATCGGGAAGCGTTCTGAAGGATGCGGTTTGGAGAACAGTTGCCAAACCGTCTGACAATCAGGATGACGAGCTGCCGCTGTTGAATACCGCCGCGGAAGTGCAGGCGATCAAGCCCCGGGAAAATGAAAGAGGCAATCGCGCCCGGGTTCACCTGAAAGGCGTGATCACCTGGGTTCGGGAAGATGGCGGCACGCTGGTGCTTCAGGATGATACCCGAGGCGTTTTCATGCGCCAATCCGCCTGGATTATTGATTCGCCCAAAGTCGGTGAGCGATTGGAAGTCAAAGGCGATTGTCGGCCCGGTGGTTTTGCTCCGTATGTCATTCCGCGCGAAGTGAAGCGCCTTGGCATGGGCATTATGCCTGCGCCGCTGCATCCGACCTGGGATCAATTGCTGGGCGGAAGTCTGGATTGCCAATATGTCGAGATACGCGGATTCGTGACGCGGGTTGAAGACAAACATCTGGAGCTGTTGATGTCGGATGGAAGGCTCGGCATTCAATTGAACCCGCCGCCCGCGGGGCTTTCTCCTTCACTGTTGCATTCGGTGATCCGCCTTCGCGGATGCATGTTTGTCCGATGGGATCCGCTCACGCACGAAGTTTTACAGGATCGCGCGCTCTGGTTCAGAGGATGCACGCTGAACATCGAGCAACCGGCGGCAACGGATCCGTTCAATGTGGACCCAATCCGCGCCAGTCAATTCAGGCGGTACGATGTTCGCCGTGATTTTCTCCGGCAGGTGAAGGTTTCAGCCCAGGTGCTCTGTCGGGATGGTGATCTTTATTACGCTACGGATGAAGGTTACAACTTGCGATTCCGACTGACGCAGCCACAAACCTTTGATCCGGGTGACAATGTCGAAATCGCCGGATTGGTCAGTGTCGGCGGTGTGTCTCCCATGATGACCGAAGCCGTGGCGCGAAAAAAAGGTCATTCTCCATTGCCGGCCGCCACTGCGCTTTCAATGGATGGAACAAACGAAACGACTGATGGCAGCAGGGTTTGGGTCGAAGGCACATTGGTGGATGTAAAGGATATCGGCGGAACAAGAACGTTCGAATTGCAAAGAGGTTCGAAAACTTTTCTGGCGCGTTTGCCTTTGGAAAAAGAGCCGGCGAATTCCTGGCCGGTCGGCAGCCGTCTCAGACTGACCGGCGTTTACTCAAGCCTTTCACCGTTGATGCAAGGTCCGGCGGGATTGAATCCGTTCGAATTGTTGCTCAGTTCCAGCGCGGATATTCATCTGATTGCGCGTCCACCGTTTTGGACCAGCACTCGCTTGCTCATCATGTTGCTGCTGCTGATCGGAGCGTTGTTGCTGATCTTCGTCTGGGTTTATCAGTTGAGATTGCAGGTCGAACGCCGAAGCATTCAGCTGGAACAGGAAATCAGCAGTCGCGAGCGCGCGGAAAAGGAGCGCGCGCTGGAGTTGGAACGCTCCCGCATCGCGCGTGATCTGCACGATGATCTGGGCAGCGCGTTGACGGCCATCAATATGATGGCCACCACGAGACCCGCGCCGGAGTCATCGAACGTTCATCTGGAACGTCTTCAGGCCATTGCCAAGCGCGCCCGCTCCATGATTACCGCGCTGGACGGACTCGTTTGGACGATTGATCCGCAAAACGACACGCTGGCGGCGCTGGTGGAATACATTGCCAGCTACGCCGCTGAATTTCTGGCCGGCGCCGAAGTGCTGTGCAAAATCGAGCGGCCGCACCATTATCCGGATTGGATGGTGATGGCGGAAGTTCGTCACAATCTTCTCCTGGCGGTTGCAGAGACATTGAACAACTCGGTTCGTCATGGCCGGCCCACGCAGGTTCTGTTGCGGATTGAATGTTCCGATGACCGCCTGGAGATCTTCATCAAGGACGATGGCCAGGGCTTCGACACGTCTCAAAAGAGTTCGGGTTATGGATTGAGCAACCTTGAACAAAGAATGAGCAGGATCAACGGCAGTTGCCGGATTGAATCCATTCCTCAACAGGGCACTTCCATCTGGCTCACCGTGCCGTGGGCTTCGTTGTCCCGTTAGTTTTGCGATTCCTTGCCCTGCAGATACTTCGTCACCGCTTCGGCGCGGCAGCGGACATGAAGCTTTTCGTAGATTTTGCGCAGATGCGCTTTCACCGTGAAGAAACTGATATTCAGCCGGGCGCTGATCTCTTTGTTGAGCAATCCTTCCGAAACCAGAACGAGAATCTGCGCTTCACGTTCTGAAAGCTCCGCGGCTTCACCCCGCGACACTTCCTTTGGCGCCGGTTCTCGGAACGTATCCACCAACAGCCGCGCAATCTCAGTGGTCATTGGCGCGCCGCCCGATCGCACCTCGGCAATGGCCTTCAGGATATCTTCCGGAGTGGAGCGTTTCAGCAGATAACCGCACGCGCCGGCTTTGAGCGCCTGAAACAGCAGATCGCGATTCCGATACACCGTGATGACAATGACCAGAATGCTCGGCATCAGGTTGCGCAGTTTGGCGGTGCACGCGATACCCGATTCGCCGGGCATCTGAATGTCCATCAGGACGACGTCAGGCTTGAGGCGCGGAATCTCAGCCAGCGCGTGCTTTGCGTTCGGGCAAGTACAGACGCAGACGCAATCGGAAGAGGAATTGATCCATTCAGCCAGCGTGTTCCGGATATCCGGATCATCTTCAACAATCGCTACCCTCGTGCTCATTTGCTTTTCATCACTGCGGAAATCAAAGAAAGCTTCCCGATCCGAAAAAATAGAAAATCGCAAAAGCCGCGGAATCCGGCTCGGCGTGCGGACATCTCTCAGGACGTGCTTCAAATTCAGTTTGCGCCACGTTTCATTTGTACGCGAAGGATTGAACGCATTTCAATTGAAACCCTATCGTCCTTTCGGTCTATCGTGGTCGGGCGAGTTGAAAACCTTTGCTGACCATCGAAAGCTCGCGGCGATGCTCTGCGTTCTGTTGCTGCGGATAGTTCCTTCGGCCTATTGTAGCTTCCTTGGCAGTCCAATACTCTGCGTCCTTACGCGCTCAATCGTTCGACCGTTGACGCCGGTTAAATTCAATTATGGACTCTGCTTTGCGAAGACCCGGATTCAACTCGTCCTCTGACTTCATCTTCAAACTGGTCGTCCTCGCCGTTCTTGGATTGAGTGCGAGCGAATCGCAGGTCCGGGCAAGCAATCTCTACAAACGCGACAACACCAACAGCCTGAATTCGGTTTCCAGTTGGGCGACCACCAGCGGCGGCGGCACATCGCCATCCTCCATCAACAGCACGGACATTGGCGTGTTCGACAATGCCTTGTCTGCTGCCAATGCGCTCAAGTTGTCGTTGGACGGAAATCTCTCGATCGGTTCGCTCCAATTCAACGGCAACTTGAACGGTCCAATCACTGTTTCCGGTAGCAGCACGCTGACGCTGAACAACGCCGCTGGCATCGATATGTCATCGGCCAATCATGATGTCACTGTCGAATGCGCCATCGCTTTCGGCATCGATCAGACCTGGGCCGTTGCCGGCGGACAGACCTTGACGGTGAATGGCATTGTCTCCGGCCCGGGGCAATTAACCAAAACGGGACCGGGCAATTTGGTTCTAAACCGCAACAACACTTTCAGCGGCGGAACGTTGATCACCGGAGGCCGGGTGATCGTCGGTAATACCAATGCGTTCGGTCCGAACAGCACGGATGTTTCGGCGATCACAGTCAGCGACGCGGGGACTCTGGATTTGAACGGAGTCACGGTCGGCGCCCATAGTTTCGCGTACGGATTGACTCTGGGCGGAAGCGGATTCAATGGCCAGGGAGCATTGATCAACAGTGGCGGTGACGGCGGACGCAACGGACTGATCTGTCTGCCGAATCTGAGTTTGTTCGATGATGCTGCCATCGGCGGCAGCGGAAATATCTACATCGTTTCTCATTCGGGCGCGAGTTATGTGCCGACGAGTCTGGAGATGAACGGCCGCAAACTCACCGTGCAAATGAGTTCGTCCGCGACGCGATTGTTGCTTTGTAAAACTACCGTCACCGGTGGCGGCGTCATCCATGTCGAAAGTGGAATGCTGGGCGCGTATGCCGCGGACATTGTTGCGGACGAAACCGCATTTTCGTTTGGCGCCAACGGACGTTTCATGACGGCTGGCGGAACCTATGGCGCGAGCATGGGCTCGTTGATTGGAGTAACAGGCAGCATTGTGAACATCCCGTCCTCATTCACCTTGATCGTCGGTGGTGACAACACCTCGCCCGGCGCCTTTGCGGGAGTTTTGCAAGGAGGCGGCGATATCGTAAAGGTCGGCACCGGCACGCTGACTTTGACGGGGGCGAATACTTTCTCCGGCGTCACCACAGTAAACGGCGGCGTGTTGGCAGTGCAGACCGGTTCCTTTCCAACGAACAATGCGCTGACCGTAAATGACGGTGGCACGTTTGAGACGATCATCGCGGGAACGAATCAGATCGCGCCTTCGGTTCTGAATGTGGGAAGCAGCAGCGGAGCGGCGTTGGGATTTGTGAATGTGACCAATGCTTCAGCGGCTCCATTGAAACCGGGAACGTTGAACATCAAAGGAACGCTGACCATCAACATCAGCGGAGCGGCGCCCGCGATCGGAACGTATCCGCTCATTGCCAACTACACGGGCGGCGCGGTGAAACTGGGCACGCTGCCTCCGATGGTGACGGCGCATCTGATTACCAACAACAACCGGATTTCGCTGGTCGTGGACAGCATCGCGGATTTTTCATTCGCGGTCATCGCCGATCCACACGTGCATTCCTATTGGGAAGGCAACGCGCGACGATTGAATGCGGCGGTGAACTGGATCAACGAGAATGCAGCCGCGAGGAAAATTAAAATGGTGTTCCTCCTCGGCGATATTTGTTTTGAAGGTTCGGACCAGGGAAGATTCGTCGTTGCCAAAGTGATTCTCGACCAATTGAAAGTTCCCTATGTTCCGCTCCTGGGTGACAACGATGAGCAATTTCCGTATCCACAGGGCGAATTCTATTGGGACAACCTCTTCCATGCTCAATTCCAGACGTTGAGCAATGCCTTTCCGAATTTCAAAAAAGACGAGAACTACATTTACGACACCGACGATCAGCGCTACGTGAAGTTGCAGAACTTCTCTTTCGACTACGGTCCGCTGCACTTCATCTGTTTGGATTGGAACGGAAGAACCAACGTTGATAACAACATCGGACAACTGAACACCTGGAACGGCATTGGCACTGTTCCGTTTCTCAGCAATGACCTGGCGACCTGCCAGAAGCCGCTCGACGAAAATGTTGTCGTGCTTCAACACATTCCGCTGGAAGACATCGCTGACGGCGGAGCGCAGGGGTTCAGCCTGTTGAACAACTACAGCAAGGCGGTTTCCGCGCTTTACGCCGGGCATCGGCACACGCAGCAGACATTGACGAAGGGCCAGGCATTCACCGAATACGTCATCAACGACGTCATGGCGCAGTCGCCCGGCCAACAGTGGCTCCGGTTGGTGAACGTCGATACCAACGGCGCAACAATCCAATACTCGATCACGGATATCACCAACGACGTCGCGAACATCAAGGTTCCCGTGGGCGCATGGAACTTCAACGAAGGCAGCGGAACGCAATGTGCCGACAACTCACAGTTCCGCGGTGTTTCCGGGAACGATGGTTACGCGAAGAACACAGCCTGGACGAACGGCATGATTGGAACCGCGCTTTCTTTCAATGGTGTGAATAGCTATGTGGCCATCAGCAACCTGTCGTATGCCTATCCACTGGACGGAGAAATCCTGAGTTCAAACATCGCCGCGATCACCGTTTCTGCGTGGATTGAAACTTCCGCCAATGAAGGAACGATCATCGACTTCGACGGCAACCATTACTGGTCGCTCGGCATCAATACTGACGGATCCAGCGGAGCCGGGCATGTCAGTTGGATCACACACGGTAACCACAGCGGAGATCACGTCAGCAGCAGCGTGTCGGTGGTAAACAACAACACCTGGCATCATATCGTGGCGACTTACGATTCAGCATCCGGAGTGAAAAATCTCTACATCGACGGAATCCTCGAGGCGTCCGCGAATGCCTATCCGGCCGGTGAAACGTTGGGCGACGGAGGAACGCATCGGTTTGGTTTCATTGGAGTGCGTTCGTCCGCGAACACGTTTGATGGAACGAAGAACGGCGGCTGGTTCAACGGTTTGATCGACGAAGTGAGAATTGAACCCTACGTCTGGACCGCGTCGGATATCAACGAGCGTTTTAATCTTGTCGCAGGCAAATGGAGATTCGCGGAAGGCACGGGAAAATTGACGGCGAATCAGGTCGATTTTAAAAATCCCGCTGTTTTGTTGGAAGGATGGGACGCGTCGTTTGGTCTGACCGGCGAACAACAGGAGAAGACAAGCTGGCTGAACGATGCCGGTTTTGAAACGTTGTGGTTCAACGGAACAAACAAGGTCGTTTGCCACAACGATCCCGACCTGCAATTGACCGGCGATGCCACGTTCGCGTTCTGGATCAAACCCATTCTGGGTTCCGGAAAGGTGATGCGTCCGTTGAACAAGCGATACAATGGAGAATTTCAACTGGCGATCACTGCCGAGGGAACGTTGCGAATGGAGCACGGTTCCGCAAGTGGCTTTGCGGCCACCACGCTGACTTCCACCAACTTCCTGACGAGCGGCGCGTGGCAGCAGGTCGTCATTGTCCGCGACATGACCAATCACCTGTTCCGCGTGTATCGGAACGGACTGCTCCAGAACACCGTCGGCTTTTCAGCCAATCCGTCCTTGCAACCCACCGCAACCGAATACCCTCTTTTGATCGGCGATGAACTTATTGGCAGCATGGATTGCGTTCAGATCTTTGCAAAACAACTCAGCCCGTCCGCAGTGTTTGGATTATACACCGCAAGCAAAGGAACCCTGAACGATTCCGCGCCTGTCGCTTTGGCCGCGTCTTCGACAGGCGGCAACGCTCTGAAACTTTCCTGGCCTGTGACCGGTCCGGCGTATGTTTTGCAGACCACGACATCATTGGAAAATCCGCAGTGGGTTGAGGGTCCGAAGGCAACAGTGATCGATGGCGTTTACGAGGTGACAGTGAATATCTCCACCAACGCGCGGCAGTTCTATCGGCTCATTCTAAAATGACGCCAGCTTGCGACGGCAGAACTTCATTGAGGTCCAGACGCCACATCCCGCGATTGAACAAAAAATCGTGCGAAGAGGATGACCTGATGTCCTGGGATGTTCTGAATGCAATCGAGCGGGCAGCCATCCGCCACGAGAATTCTCCAATTGAAGTTTTTGAACTCATAAGCGGTTCGTTTCTGAATTACACATCTCGGCAACTTGGCGCATGGGTGGAATACTTCTTCCTTCTCTGGTGCCGCAGCCAGTGGAAGCGCGAACGCTATGCGTCATCGTTTCATCCGATGACGAGAACGTTGACCCGAAGCGTGGTGTCGTTTTCCGATTCCATCGGAGGATTTGAAGTGGAATTGATGGAATTGCGCGACTGAATCAAACGCTTAGCTTCAGCGCTGAAGAAGCTCATTTCCCCACTGGAACGAGCCGGCGCGAAACTTCCAGTGTTTGCTCAGGTCGCGAAAGCCATCAGCGAGGTCGTGAACGCGGCATTCCAACTTTTGATGAACAAGTTGCTGGAAAGCTTTCCGCTGGTGGAGTTCCCTGTTTTGGCTGCACCCCGAACAAGCTGCCGGAACTCATAGAAGGCGTGTTGAAGAAACACGACTTGAAGACACTCGCCGCACGGATCGCGACTAAGAAAGGTCACCAGGAAACGTGAATTGATCGCGGGAACAATCCGATGCGCTGAAGTGAACCGTGCCTCTTCTGCCATCGACACCAACGCGCTGGCCGTTCTTTCAAGCGACCAAAAGAGCGGCTTCCTGCAGGCGGCCGGGGCACTGCCCAACGCGTGGCCGTCAGGCAAAGTCACCGGCTTGCGTGCCCGCGGTGGTTTCACGGTGGACAGGACATTGAATGGAAGAACGGACAAGTCACAAAGTATCGTATCAAATCCATGGTGCCGCGTAAGGTGAAAGTCCGCGTGAATGGGAAAACCGAAGTTGTGAAATCGGGAAAACTCTGATCCGGGAAATGATGCAATTCCTGCGCTTGGTTCCAGTTGTGTTGAACGAGTCTCGCAACGGATCAAATTCTTGCGAGAGCGATACCCAAAAGGTCTCGATTGATGACGCGTGACAGTTGGCCTAACAGCCCGTTTAAAAATCCCCACTTTTTCGATTCCTTCGAACTGAGGCTGTTGCCGGGGTAAGGGTGGCGAACAATACCATAAGTCCTGCGATTCCCAGTAACACAGTCATCGGGACGGTCATCACCGGATCAGTT
>DASTXC010000023.1:0-61467 GCA_035765675.1 Verrucomicrobiia bacterium | reverse complement strand
GCTAGGGAGAGGGGATTTTGAGCTAAAAACCTCCTCACCCCGGCCCTCTCCTCCGGCTTCGCTCGGAGGAGAGGGAGTGATCAGCCGTTTTGAATTTCGAAAGTTCAACCCGTTGTTTGGTGCGGGTGCCAAGTTGCGCCCCTCCACAACTCATTCGAGAACAGGCGCTTTACATCCATCGCTTCCAAATTAGAATCCAATTATGTCTTCAGACTTTGATCCGGCAGATTTCGTGGACAGCGAATTTCAGGCGCGCAAAGCGTCGGCGTCCGCTGCGGCTGCCTCCGGTTCCGTGCGCGCGCCGAGCCGTGAGGAAGTGGATTCCAAAGTCATGGAAGCGCAACAGCGCCTGGCCGAATTGAAACGCGCGCAGGAAGAACTGGAACGCGAACGCGCATCGCTCGAAGAAACCCGCCGCCGTCGAATGGAATTCCAAACCGGCCGCGAAGAAATGCTGCAAAATCTCACGCGCGGAATCGGACTTCTGGAAGAAGCGGAATTTGCCGCCCGCCGCGACGCCGAACAAATGGCGCAAACCCTTCTGGATTTCCACGCCGCGCTTCAAAAAATTGAAGCCACTCACGAGGAAAGCTGGACGAAAGACAATTTCAACGTGGAATTGACGCGGGCATTGACGGCAATTGAAAACGCGCGCATGGAATGGAACGGCGCGCGTTTGAAGTTCCCGGTTCTCTCCGGGCAACAAGCGGTTTCCAAAACGCCGAATTCACCCTCGGCCTTCGGCGCTGAAACGCCCTTGGCTCAACGCAGTTTCCTCGAACTCTGCAAACTCGGCCTCGCATTCACCTGGCCGCTCACCCTGGTGGTTCTCGGCGCGCTGGCCGTGTTGCTGGTCATGCTCTCGCGACGATAAGTTTTGTTCGCATGGGTTTCTTCAAAAAAAAAGCGGATCCCATTTCTGATCGCGCCAAGGCGTTGAGCGACGAGATCGCGGCGCTGGAAGCGAAGATTCAGAAACTGGATGTTCAGCTTCAGCAGAATCCCACCCGCAAAGTTTCCGGTCTGCGATCCACCGCGTTGCCTGACGGACGAAAGATCAGTCATTCCGCCGAATCTGCTGCCGCTCCGACTACGCCCTCAGCGCCCGTTTCCAAAGAGCCGATCTTCGAACCGGTGGATCAGGATCGATTGAAAGGGCAGGCCGAAACGGTCAGCACGCCGGAACATTACAATGAGCTGGGCGTTCGGAAGTATGATCTGCCGGCATTGTTGCGACGCTTGCGCAACCAGTTCAGCGGCCCTTCGGCGACCAATCCCAAGCTCGTCAGTTATCTCGCCGCGGGCGGCATTCAGGGTTTGCGACCGCTGCGTTATGAAAAACGTGTGGCGCGGAATCGATTTATTTTCTTCGTCGCAATTCTGTTTTTGATGTTGCTTGGCATCATCGTGGTGGTCGTCCGACGCTGAGCGAAACGCAACAGTTGAACGGGTTTACGCGAATTGCGCTAATTGGCCGCGAATTCCAAATCAAAAAACAATTCGTGTTGATTCGTGAAATTCGCGTAACGCCGCTTTTCTGAATCCGTCCGTCATTTAAAATCGAATGCGAACTCCATTCTCACGTCCAACTCCGTTTTTAAGATGAACCTGAAATCCATTAGCCTCCTGGGCGCGCTGGTTTGCACGCAGCTCACCGCCGCTGAACTTCGGCCCGTCGATTACGCGAATCCGCTCGTCGGCACCGCGTCCCTTGACGATCCCAAACTCGTGGGCAACGCGCCGCCTCCTGGCGAAGAAACCTACACCGGTTTCACCTATCCCGGACCCGCGCTGCCGCATCGCGACATTCTGCTCGGGCCGATCAACAAGGATTTGACCGACGCTGCGAACAATCACGGAATTATTTATCGCTACATTCACGCGCGCCACACGATGCTGGGATTTTCCAGTCCGATGAATGGACTGACCATCATGCCGATTGTCGGCGACTGGACGGTGCCGCCGGATCGCACGTACGCTTCGGCTTACGACAAAACAACTGAGAAAGCGTCGCCGGGTTATTACTCCGTTTATTTTCCCGATCATCAGATCAAGGTCGAATTGACCACCACGGAACACACGGGATTGTATCGCTTCACGTATCCGAAAACCGAACGGGGCGCAGTGCTGATCGATCTCGGAGTTCGCGACAACAACATTGAAATAGTCGGGGATCGCATCGTGCGCGGACATGGCCGCGGCCGCAGTTTTGTGGCGGAATTTTCCAAGCCTTTCAAATCCTTTGGCACGTTTCGTCAGCATCAGCCGCGGTTGGAGGGTGGACGTGTATTGCGCGATGACGCGGTCGATCCGGGATCGCGTTCCGGCTCCGGCAGTTATTGCGGAAGCTTCCTGGAATTTTCCACCGAAGCCGGAGAACAGATTCAGGTGCGCATTGCCGCGGGACGTGATTACGACGCCGCGCAGGAACTGTTGAACCGCGAAAACCCGAAATGGGATTTCGACGGCATCCGAAAAACGGCGGAAAACATTTGGAACGAAAAGCTCAGCCGGATCGAAATCAAAGGCGGTACGGAAAAAGAGCGCCGGCTGTTTTACTCGACGCTGTATCACTCACTGATGACGCCGCGCCTGATCACGAAAAAAGGCGAACCGCTGCGGCGTCGCGAGGGCGGCGGCTTTGCGGATTACGACCGCTACAGCCCGATTGCGTTCTGGGACACGGGACGGAATCAGATCGTTCTGCTCACGCTGATCGAACCCGAAGTCAAAACGAACATCCTGCGCACCCATCTGGAAATGGCACGGGAATCCGGCTGGATGCATACATCGTTTCACGGCGACAACGCGGTGTTTATGTATCTCGGCGATTGGGATCGCGGTCTGCAATTCGATTGGGAATCGGTCTATCAATATCTTCGCAAGAACGCACTCGATCCCGCCGGGCCGCGCGGCAATCTCGCTGAGTACAACGAAAAAGGCTGGGTTCACGACATCGTGGTGGATCGTCCCAGCCCGCCTTACGCCGGTGGCAATGCCGGTGTTGCCAAGACGTTGGAATATTGCTGGAGCGATCACGCGCTGGCGCTTTATGCGAAGAAGCTCGGCAAGGAAGACGATTACAAATTCTTCCTGGCGCGCGCGCATAATTACACCAACGTGTTCGATTCCTCGGTCGGCTTCATGCGCGGACGGAATGCGGATGGTTCCTGGATTTCGCCCTTCGATCCGTTCGAACCGTATTACAATTTCATGATGAAGGAAGCGTCCGGCTGGCAAACGCTCTGGCTCGTGCCGCACGATGTTCAAGGATTGATCAACCTGCTCGGCGGTCGCGACAAGTTTGCCGCGAAACTCGATACGTTCTTCAACACGCCGTATAACCCGAAAGGCATTGCGCGCGATGTCACCGGCATGATCGGCCTGTATTGCCAGGGCAACCAGCCGGATCAACAGGCGCCGTATTATTATGATTACGCCGGTCAACCCTGGAAAACCCAGGAAGTCGTTCGCAAAATCCTGCGCCTGATGTACGGCAGCGACAAAGATGAAATCGCTTATCCCGGCATGGATGATCAGGGCGCAACTTCATCATGGTATGTGTTGAGCGCGATGGGTTTTTACACCGTGGATCCGTCCCGTCCGGATTACATCATCGGCAGCCCATTGTTTGATGAAGTGACGATTCATCTGGGCAATGGAAAAAAACTCGTGATTCAGGCCGCGAACAATTCGGAGAAAAATCTCTACATTCAGTCCGCCACACTGAACGGCAAGCCGTGGGACAAACCGTGGTTCAATCATGGCGATATCGCCAACGGCGGCACATTGCGCTTTGAAATGGGACCAACTCCAAACAAGAACTGGGGCAGCGCAATTGAATCGGCACCGCCGTCAATGAGCGCGCCGTTGAAGTGATATGAGATTGAACGTTGAGCGACGAAGCTTCAGCACAACTGCGCCGAAGCTCAGCGAATTCGAAAAATTCTAAGCACCCTCACCCCGTCCTCTCCCATCTGATGGGAGAGGGTGGCCGAAGGCCGGGTGAGGGTTCGCGCTGTGCGTTTAGAGGGATGACTTCGAATTCATCGAACATTGAAAATTGAACTCAGAACATAGAACGCCGAACCACCCACCCCCTTCGAAGTTCGGAGTTCGATGTTGATTGTTCGATGTTTCCAGTCCGTTCCGACACCATTCAGGCGCTTGCAATCCGGCCATACCCAATCCATCCTGCCAGAACGAACCTGAACCTATCGAGTTCCCTTACCGGAGCTGACGTGACGGAATGAGCACATTGCCTGAAAACGAACTGGACCTGGAAAAGCTTTTTCTCCCTGCCTGGGCGCAAGAGCCAGCCTCTGCAAAACAATTCGCCAACTACGAAGCGCGCGAAGAGCGTCCGGATCGCCGCGGCGGTGATCGTCCGCGTCGGCCCGGCCAGCGCTTCGGCGGTCAGGGCGGCGGTGATCGCTCGCGTCAGGGCGGACCCGGTGGAGGACAATTCGGCCAGCCCCGCGGTGATCGTCGTGGACCCGGAGGCGGCCCCCGTCGCGAAGGCGGCGACAAACGTCCTTTCAATCGCGACCAGCGCGGACCGCGCCGCGATGATCGCCGGGAACAACGTCCGGAAACCCCGTTGCCGCTGCCGGAAATAAACCTCGCTTTCGTGCCCGATGAAACCGGCGTCGATTCGTTGGCTCGCCAGATCAAGGTCACTGGCCGCGCGTATCCCTTGTTTGATATCGCCCGCCTGATTCTTCAAAAACCGGAACGCCACGCGGTCACTTTCACCGTCAAGAAAAAAGATAACCAGGTCATTCAACCGCTGTTCGTTTGCGCGTTGGACGACACGCTTTGGCTTTCCGAAGACGCGGCGATTGCGCACGTCTTGAACAAACATTTCGCGACGTTCTATCAAACCGAACGCACGGCAACCGAACCGCCGAAAGGCAAATACACTTTCGTCGCGCAATGCGGCATGAGCGGCGTGATTCTTGGCCCGCCAAATCATCACGATTACCAGAATCAGCTTCGCAAGCTGCACGCGGAACGCTTTTCGCGCATGCCGTTCGACATGTTCAAATCCCGGGTGAAGATCGTTCGCGACGAGGAAGTCATCAAGAAATGGACCGAAGACCAGAGCTGGAAAACGGAGTATGTGTGTTTGAACATGCCCGAGCCGTTGCGCCTGGATACCCGCGAAGCCGTGGAAAAACATTTCCGCGAAACGCACAAGGAAACGATTATCAAACAGGTGGAATCGCACACGATCAGCGGAGTTGCTGCCCGCAATTTGCGCGCGCCTGAACTGGTGCGGCTCGTGCGTCAGGGCTGGGAAGATCAACGGCGATTCCCGTTGCAACTGGCAACGCTGTTGAGCCAGAAATTCGCGTCCTACGGCTTGCAGTTCTTCAAAGTGAACAAGGCGATCACGCACGTTTCCGTCGCGCGTCCGCATTACCTTGATCTTGAAGTCACACCGGTTTCCGAAGGCGTGAAACGGATCGTGGATTTTGTGAATGCCACTCCGAAATGCACGCGACGCAAATTGATGGAAGCTCTCGCACCGACGCCGAAAAAAGCGACGCCTGCTCCGTTGAGCACGGAAACTCCCGCTCAATCTGCTTCCGAAACTCCGGCTGAAACAGCCGCCGCGCCCGCGCCCGCTGTGGAAGAATCGACTGAACCAACTCCGGAACAGACGACGCTTATTGCGGATCTGCATTGGCTGATTCATCAGGGTCATGTAATCGAGTTTGCCAACGGCATCATGGAAACCGCCAAGAAGCCGTTGCCGAAACCGCCGAAAACTCCGAAACCGGAACCGAAGGCTGCGGAAACCGCTGAACAAAAAGTGGAAGGAACTGCTGCTCCGGAAAGTGCTTCCGTTGAAGCATCTCCAGAAACATCCGCCGCGGAAGCGCCCAGTGCCGAAGCCGCCGCCGTGCCGGATCTCAGCTCGGAACAGCCGACCAGCCAGCTCGCACCGGAAGCCGTGGTCGAACCGACCTCAGAAGTTCCGCCAGAAACGCCCGGGGAATCGCCTGCATAATCCGCTGTTCAACTTCAAAGCAAAACACCGCGACCAATTTCCCGTCGCGGTGTTTTTGTTTTATGCCGCGCGGTAAATTTCCCTCTTTTGAAATTTCTTTGGCGATCGCCATTTGCGTCTTCATCGCTTTTGTCTTTCCAATGGCATTGCCTAATCGATTGCAAAGGAAAATCAGTTCAAAAAATGCATGCATCAACAACCTTCGGCAATTGGACGGCGCGACACAGCAATGGATTTTGGAAAGCGGCAAAGCGCCGACCAACAAGCCGACCTGGTCAGAGATCAAGCCTTACCTTGGCCGGGACACTGAAGCTTCTTTGACGCGTTATCATTGTCCGGAAGATTCTTCGAAAAGCTTTTCAACCAGTTACATCTTGGGAAGCGCCACTGTCCCGCCACGTTGCAAGATCAATCCCAAACACAAGTTGAACTGACGTTTAATTTCGTCGTCCACTTTGTTTGCTTCCGTCCCGCTTCACTTGTCAAAACGGTTAAATCTGGCGAACTTGCCGTCATGTTTCGTTCAGTCTTCATTTTTGCATTTGCGGTCGCCGTCGCGAACTTTCCTGCTGCGGCGCAGAATTCCAATTCCAATTCCGCTGAGTCACAATCCACGAATCAACAAATCTTTCAGGTCAAAGGCCTCGTGCTCGAAGTGAATCCGGAAGAGAAAACCGTGAAAATCAAACACGAAGCCGTCCCCGATTATATGCCGGCGATGACGATGAATTTCGATGTGAAGGATACCAATGAACTCGCGGGAATCTCGGCCGGCGACCCGGTCAGCTTTCGCATGATTGTCACGGACACGTATGGTTGGATCGATCAAATTCACAAGACTGGTCCGAAAAAAAATGATCTGCCGACCACCGGGCCATTCCGCGTTGTGCGCGATGTCGAGCCTCTGGAGATTGGAGATCGGTTGCCGCCGTATCAGTTTACGAATCAGCTCGGCGCCGCCTTCAGCACGGCGCAATTCACGAATCAGGTCTGGGCCGTGGATTTCATTTTTACGCGCTGTCCGTTTCCCACATTCTGTCCCCAGGCGTCGCGGCGTTTTCTTGAAACTCAGCAAGCATTGCTCGCCGCGACAAACGCTCCAGCTAAATGGCATTTGCTGACGATTTCATTCGATCCGGAGTTTGATCATCCCGACGTGTTGAAACGCTACGCTGAAGGCTACGGCTACAATTCCAATCACTGGACATTCGCCACCGGCGCGTTGATCGATATCACCGCGATTGGCGATCAACTCGGATTGAAATTCTGGCGCGATGAGAACGGCGGATTCGATCACAACCTGCGCACGGTGGTCATCGATTCGGACGGCCGCATCAGGAACATTTTCATCGGCAACGAATGGACTGCGGATGAACTCGTGCAGGCGATGATTCGGGCAGGGCGTCGCTGAGCGCCGGGCAGTCCACGTAGCGGGACGCCCCAGATGCGTTTCGGCCGAAGGCAGCGTAGGGTTCGGCGAAAGGCATCCATGAATCCAGTTTATATCGGCACGAGCGGTTGGGTTTACAAAGGCTGGGAGAAGACGTTTTATCCGGAAGATATATCGTCGAAAGAGCATCTTGAGTTCTATGCGACGCAGTTTCCGACGGTTGAAATCAACGCCACTTTCTACCGGCTGCCTTCATTGAAAATGGTGCGCGGCTGGCGGGAACGCGTGCCGAAGCATTTTCTCTTCGCCGTCAAAGGCAGTCGCTACATCACGCATCTCAAAAAACTTGTTGAACTCAATGGCGGTCTGAATCGTTTCATGCGGCGCATTCAACCCTTGAAGGAACATCTCGGGCCGATTCTCTGGCAATTACCGCCGTTCATGCCCAAAGACATTCCGCGGCTTGATCGGTTTTTGAAGAAGGCTCCGAAATCCTTCTGTCACGCCGTCGAGTTTCGGCATCCGTCGTGGTATGACGATGACGAAGCTTTTGAAATGCTGCGCAAGCATGGCGCCGCGCACGTTTCCCTCAGTTCACGCGGAATGCCGATGAACCTCACCGTGACCGCCGATTTCATTTATATCCGCTTTCACGGATTGAAAGATGGCGCGTCACATGATTACACGCGCAAGGAACTGGAACCATGGGCCGCACACATTCGAAGTCAGGCGCGCGCGGGAAAAACCGTCTACGCCTACTTCAACAACGATCTGAACGTGCGTGCGCCAGGCAATGCAAAAATGCTGATGGAAATGGTGGGCAGAGCCAGTGTTTCGCCTGCGAGTTCTAAAGGCGTGCAAGCAATGGTTGAATCTCGGTGAATTCAGCAACACGACCCTCGCCGCGGGCGGTGGGGCAAACCGGTTCCTCGCGCCATTTTCTCCGGCGAACACTTTTCCGGACGGGCGCGGAACAGCGCGCCCGGGCTGCCGCAGCGCGACAGCCGCTACCCGCAAAACGCCCTTCCGAATTAGAACTTTCGCCGCTCTGCCCGCGTATTATACTGGGGCGCGATGTTTCAGATTCAGGATTTACACGTCAAAGAAATCGTTCGGCTGCTGGCGCCACGCACTTTAAAAGCGGAATTGCCCACCACCGCCATTGCCGGTGAAACCGTCGCCCGCAGCCGCGAAACGATTACCCGCATTTTGCAACAACAGGATTCCCGACTGCTCGTCGTGGTCGGCCCGTGCTCGATTCACGATCCCGTCGGCGCGATGGAATACGCGCGCAAGCTGATCGCCCTTCGCCAGGAATTCGCGTCCGAAATGGAAATCGTCATGCGCGTCTATTTCGAAAAACCGCGCACGACCATCGGCTGGAAAGGTTTGATCAACGACCCGCGCCTGGATAATTCCCAGGACATCGAATCCGGTTTGAAGATCGCGCGCCGTTTGCTGCTTGATGTCACTGAAATGGGTTTGCCGACTGCAACCGAATTTCTCGATCCGATCATTCCGCAATACATCGCTGACCTGATTTCCTGGGCGGCCATCGGCGCGCGCACCACCGAATCTCAAACGCATCGCGAACTCGCCAGCGGTCTTTCCATGCCGGTCGGTTTCAAGAATGCGACCGACGGCAGTTTGCAGGTTGCGGTCGATGCGATGTATTCCGCCCGCACGGCGCACAGCTTTCTCGGGATCGATCAGGATGGCTTCACCAGCATTGTTCGCACGAAGGGAAATCCCAACGGTCACGTGGTTTTGCGCGGTGGCCGGTTGCAGACGAATTATGATGCAAAGAGCATTCAGGACGCAGAAGCCAAGTTGAACCAGGCAAAGCTGCGAGCGGTGATGATGGTCGATTGCAGCCACGCGAATTCCGGCAAACAACCCGCGAAACAGGAAGACGTCTGGCACAGCATCATTCAACAACGCGTCAGCGGCACGCAATCGCTGATCGGCGCAATGATCGAAAGCTATCTACAGGAAGGCGCGCAGCCGATTCCCAAAACGGCGGCGGAACTGCGCTACGGCGTTTCCATTACCGACGCATGCATCTCCTGGGAAACCACGGAACGCATGTTGCGCTGGGGATTTGAGAAACTGGCATCCGCGCCGAAAGCGGCGGCGACTGTCAGCGCGTAAAGCGCTCCGGCGATTTCCAATCACCGTCCGCCCGCGCGATAAATCACATCCACCACGTTGCGGATGTATTGTTCGTCCGCAACGCCGTCCAGAGCTTCCGCCGGAAATTCCACCTTCGCGCGAAAATGCGCCGCGAGTTGTTCGAACAATTCCACGCGTGCGACCGGTTCAAACTCATCCCGCCGGATCAGCGACTGCAACGCCGCCGCGGCTTCGCCCGGTGAAATGCGCTGACGCAATCGCGCTGCAAGATGTGGATGCTGCCGCAGTGAATTGAATTTTCCGGTGAGCAATTGATCGAGATCCGGTTCGGCAATCAACGGCATGCGAATCACAATTGTGTTCGCCGCGACATCACCCAGGCGCTGGCATTTGCGACTGAGCCAGCAGGCCGCCCCACCGACAAAATAAAATGCCGGGAGCATGTCCACGAATCGCAAGAGATTGCGCGTGACGATTTGATCCAGTTGCAAACGCATTCCTTCAGCATCGACGACGCGAAGCCGCAAAAGCTTTTTCCCGATTGTTTGTCCGCGCCACGCCCATTCGGAGATTATGCCGTAGCCAATGCTCACGGCGAAGTAGGTGAGAGTCATGATGGCGACGCCGATGCTTGGATCGATCACCTCCAACAGCCTCAAACCCATGTTCAGAATCGACATCACCGCCACCACGCAAAGCACATCGACCAGCCAGGCGAGAAAGCGCGTTGCCGGTCCCGCAAGCGTTTGCGAGAAGACAATTCCTTCGGGCGTTCGAATCTGAAGCGCGCTGGATTTCATTGAACAATGGACTCTGTCTTTTGCTTTCGCCCAGGCGCGCTTTTACGGCCCGACTTGCCGAGAAAGGCGCAAAGCAAAATCAATTCAATCAAGCCGAACGCAATCTTCGCGTCATACGGAATGATCGGTTCGTGATATTGCGACAGAAACGCTTCAATGAATCCCGCCCAGATCAGCATCAATGCCACGCCGAAAACGAGTGTCATCAAATCTTTCGAAACCGTCCGCAACCTCGCCGCGAGCGGAACGCGCTTGCCCCAACCAACCAGCGCCAGCGCCAGCATCAACCCCGCCTGGCCCGCAATGAGAATCGCGGGAATTTCAATCACGCCATGCGGCATCAGCCAGCCCAACAAAAATCGTGTTTGTCCGTCTGCGATGTAATCGACGGCAATCGCCCCCAGCGCGACGCCATTGTAAAACAACATGATGATCGTGCCGATGCCCCACGTCATTCCGAGCGCCAGCGTGAAAATGGAAACTTTGATGTTATGCGTCATCAGATTGGCGGAGAAGGACGACTTGTTTCCGTCGAGCACGTTCCGCGTCTGGCTTTCTTCTTCTTTCACGCGTTCGCTCGGACGCAATTGATCATGGCCAAACGGCATGGTGACATGCCGTGAACCGGGATCGAAGACGGTCGCAAAACCGCCAAACGCACAGCCGGCCAGCGTGATCGCGAGTGAAAAATAGAATGCGCGGATGTGACGCCGAAACGTTTGTGGCAGCGTTTGGAAAAACCAGGTCAGCGGCGCGAACCGACGTTGCTTTTCGCGCGTTTCATGAATTTCTCCGTACGCGCGCGCGATCAGATTTTCCAGATAACGCCGCGTTTCCGGTTCGGCAGAAAAGGTCGTGAGCTTCGCGAGATCGGCCGCGGCACGTTCATACAATTCATGGAAACGCTGCACACCGTTGAGGTCCAATCGCAGATTCGGCTCCGCTTCGAACCGGTTCAGCAGCGTTTCCAGCTCGGTCCAACCGGGACGTTCGCTGGCAATGAAACGTTGAAGGTCGATGATCATTTCAAAAACTCGGGTTCAGAGAATCTGCCTTTGTTTCACATTCAGGTATTGCGAGACGAGATCAGCGCTGAGCCGCTCGTTCTGCAACAACGAAAAGCGCACGCCGCGGCGTTGCAGCGTCTTCTCCAATTGCCGCAGCCGCGACCATTGCAAATGTCCGCCAAGCTGCCGGTAAAGATCGTCTGCGGAATTCACATTCGAATCCGTAAACAGCGGCACGGTTCCCGGCGGTTGGATCATGTTCACCAGCACGAGATGCTGGCGGCGAATCAGATCGATGTTGCGAACGAAGCTTTCCGCCAGCGCAGGATCATCCAACGACGTGAGAAAAATAATCAGCGCGCGCCGACGCAATCGGAGCCGCAGAAACGTGCAGAGTTCATCGAAGTCCGGCGTAACCGTTTGCGGCTGCAACGTGTAAAGCGCATCGCGGCAAGCGCTGTAATGCGCCTTGCCATTCCGCGCGCGAACGAAAGTTTCGACCTTGTTCGTAAACGTCAGCAGGCCGAACAAATCGCCTTGTTGCTCTGCCGCCAATCCCAAAACCAGCGCCGCCGTGACGAAACGTTCCAGGACGGAGTCCGCAGTCCGTAGTCCGTGGTCCGTAGTGGGAGAAGACACAGACGCCTCTTCCGCTACGGACCACGGACTACTGACCACAGACTTCCTCGCACTCAATCGCGACGCGTCCACCACCACATAAACTTCCTGCGTGCGTTCGATCTGGAACACTTTCGTCACGGGCCGGCCACGGCGCGCGGTGGCTTTCCAATGGATTTCATCAAAGCCGTCGCCGGGAACGTAATCGCGAAGTTTTTCGAAATCGCGGCCTTTGCCGACCTGACGTTGCGCGTGCAAACCGAACGTGCCGCGATTCAAAAACAGCGCGGCGAGATTTTTACGCTCGGTCAGCAGATTCGGATAAACGCGTAATTCGCATTGCACCGGAAACGTTTTGCGAATTGCCCAGAAACCGAGCGACGAAGAGCCTTCGATGTAAGCCTTTTTCAACCGGAAATTGCCGCGTTCCACGGGACGGCAAATCCATGTCAACCGCGACCATTCCGATCCGGCCGGAAGAATTACCTCAAGCTCCTCGATCACAGCCGGAATCTGCGGTGGCAATCCAAGAGCGATTCGCAAATTCCGCCGGCGTTGTGGCGCGTTATGAATTCGAACATCGAATTTGCCTTCGCGATCTTTTGAGAGCCGCGCCACCGGCGGCAGTTCGACGTCAATGCCCGTCAGACTCCGTCGCGCGCCCAGAGCATCAATCGCCACGATCACCACGAACGCAATGATGAATCCGCCCGAAGCCAGAACCGCGTCCGAATCGATCGCCGCGAGCAGCGCAAACGGCAACACTACCGCCGCAAACCAAAACAACAATCTGGAACGTGGGACAATCATGAATAAACCCAACGCGCGTTCATCGCGGCACCGCGATTTGTTGCAGGATTTGTTGAATGACTTCTGCCATGGTCAGGCCTTCGATTTCAAATTCCGGGCGGAGAATCAATCGATGTTCCAACACCGGAACCGCCATGGCTTTCACATCGTCCGGCGTTGCAAAATCGCGACCCGACATTGCGGCGTACGCGCGGGCGGCCATGATCAACGATTGCGTCGCGCGCGG
Source organism: Verrucomicrobiia bacterium (assembly GCA_035765675.1). Taxonomy (GTDB): domain Bacteria; phylum Verrucomicrobiota; class Verrucomicrobiia; order Limisphaerales; family DASXHY01; genus DASXHY01. The sequence continues at coordinate 48,467 of DASTXC010000023.1, read as the reverse complement.
TCCGGCGCCGACGAGTACGCTTTCGTGCTGGCGCGTCGCGCGAACGACATCGACCAGGTACGCCACCAACTCGTCGCGAATCACAATTGCGTTCAAGCCATCGCGCAGCTCTGCCAGATCTTCCGCTTTGATCACCGGCTGAACGACGCCCTGCGCCAGCAAAGCTTCCGGCGCTTCCTTTGTCATCGTTCGTTGCGCAAGCGAAAGTTCCTCCGCGCGATCCGGCGCTTTCATGGTGATCTTCAGCATGAACCGGTCTTTCTGCGCCTCGGGCAACGGATATGTGCCTTCGTATTCGATCGGGTTCTGCGTCGCGAACACGGTGAAATTCGGCGGCAGCGAATGCGTTTCGCTGTCGATTGTCACCACGCGTTCCTGCATTGCCTGAAGCAACGCCGATTGCGTCTTCGCTGGCGCGCGGTTGATTTCGTCCGCGAGCAGAAACGAGGTGAAGATCGGCCCTTTGATCAGCGAAAACTCATTGCGTTGCAGATTGAAGACACTTGTGCCGGTGATGTCCGCGGGCATGAGATCAGGCGTGAATTGAATGCGCGCGAAATCACTGCCGAGCACATGTGCGAGCGTGCGAACCAGCAAAGTTTTCGCGACGCCGGGAACGCCTTCGATCAATGCATGATTGCCGGTGAAAATCGCAATCAACGCTTTTTCCACCACGTCGTGCTGACCGATGATCACTTTGCCGGTTTCGTGCCGGGCCTGAGCGAGAACTTCCTTGAGTCGTTCGATGTTCATAAAAAATTTGCTGAGTCAGGTTGCGGTGGTTCCAGTGACTTTCGATTCGGACGCCGGCTTTTCGGTGCCGGCCGATGATATGCGATTTTCGAGAACGTTTTGAATTTTTCGATACGCGTGGACGGGATCCCGATCTTTGGCTGACCTGGATATTTCCGCCTGGTAAATGGCTTCCGCCTCCTGGATTCGGACGTGAGAATACTTCGTGGTGGAGGCGCCGGATTTTTTCCATTCAGCGAAACTGACCGTCAGCAGTTCGCGCGTTGAAATGTTACGCCGCAACAGATTCACAAATCCAGACGCCGCATCTTTGCCGGCGATGAAATCGCTTTGCGCTTCGACATCGTGTGCGGGAACGAGGCTCAGCGAATTCTTCCAGATGAATAATCCCGCCAGCGCGATCAGGCCGAAAGTCAGCCAATGTAATCGATATTTACGCATCAACGTCGCGACGCCGGGATTCTCCATCACGCCCAGATGCGCTTCGTCGAAAACCACGTTTCGATTCTGGCCCACCAGCCAGGCGAGCAGATCGGCGTGACGATCTTTCAACATCGCTTCGTTACTCAGGAAATAGGAATCCGTCGCGAACACGACACTGCCACGGCCGAAGGCACGCTCCGCCACGACCGCATGATGTCCGCGCGAATAAATGGTTTTCCAGCTCGCGTCGAGGTTCGTCAGCACGAGTCCGCTGTGCCACGTCAGACTCGTCGGCACCGGCAAATCACTTTCATTCCGGATTTCCACGGGTTCATAAATACGGTTCAAGCCGTGTTCCAGTGCGATCATCTGAAAATCCACACCCCAACGATCCGCAATTGAAACCATTTGATGATGATCGTCCTCGGTCATCCGTCGAACACGCTTCTTTTTCCGAGGCGGAGCAGAGTTCTCTTTTTCCGCGACGTCCTTTTCGTCTTTTAATTTTCCGGAAGGTGAATTGGTTTCCGCTGCGTCTTCGTAATCGCGGCGCCACGATTCTTCCCCCCGAGGATACAAGGTGATCACCAATCGGCCACCGCTGCGAACGAACCGATCCACTTCCCGGAACACTTCTTCCGAAAGCCAGCGCCAGTCGTCCGGCGACGCCGCCAGATGCAGATAAGTTGTGGCCGATTTTTCCGGCAGGCGATTCGACGTCGAATAGTCACGCGCTACGGAAACGCCCGACATACGATCCAGACTTTCGTAGAACGCCATGGTTCCCAGCGGATCGGTTCGCAGTGAAGAATACTCGGGATAAACATCGCCTACCTGGTAGCGCGATTTGAACAATTCCAGAATGCCGAACGCGAACGCCGCGGCGCAGAGCAGAATCAAAAGTGTTGGCGCGTAACGTCTCATCCGGCGGTTTTGATTTTGTCCACGTTCGCCGCGAAATGCTGGACGAGTTCGCGATTCGCTTCGTGCATGCCGTACCAGATGCGTTCAAACACGGAAAGATTTTCGCCGAACACGGGCAGAAGATTGGGAATCGCGTGCGCGCGCCGGCGCAGTTCATTTTCGTAATCGCGATTCGATTTGAACCGCGCAATGCCGATCAGATTTCGCGCCGCGAGATGCGCGAGGCTGGCAAAATAAAAAGCACGCATCGCGAGGCGAAATTCGCCGCGTTCTAGCAGTTCGCGTCCCAATCGCGTCCACCCGTCTTCCGGCAACTGATCCGCGACCACATCTTCATTGGCAATGTCCGGCGCGGGTTGAATTGCAACGCTGGCGACCGGGTCAATCCGAGGTTTGCGTTTCCGCCAAAGGCGAATCAGAAAAATGGCGAGAGCGGAAAGTGCGACCGCCACGAGCAAGAACAACAAGCCTTGCGACGAAAGCAAGCGACCGAAGCTGAATCCATCCCCTTGCGAGTCCGGTCGGTTTTGTCTGGACTTGAACCAGCGATCAAACAGGTCGCCGATCCAATGGAGAACCTTCCGCGTGAACTCGCGAAGCGCGGAACCGATCTTTTCGAAAAAGCGGGTGAGCGCACCTTTTTTCGCATTTGCGTCGTTTACCTTGTCGCGCGGCAGACGCCAGGCGTATTTGCGTTCGTGAATGACTTTATTGATCTGCCGATCCAGTTCCGGCGGTGAAAGTGTGGGCGCGACGGGAACACTCGCGGACGGCGGAGCGGCGGATTCGCTTTGCGCATTTGCGTTGCTGTTTCCAGCCAGCAACAACACACAAATCAATGCGGCCGCCAATGCGTGCTGCGGGGTGGCGAAGCGTTTCAGTTCCGCTTTGAGATCTTCGCCGGACTCCAGCGATTCACCCTGAAAGCAGCGCAAGGCATACGCACATTTCAGAATCGGATCGACGCACAAATAAGTCAGCCCGCCAGCCGCCAGAAAAAATGTGCTGTTTAAAAGGGCCAACGGACTTTGGCTGAAAATGGTTTCAACACCGAACAACGTTTTAAGAAGATTTGGCACGGCAAAGCCGACCGTGATCCAGTTCAAAAACACGATCAGCGCAAAACAGGCGGCGAATGTCAGCGCGACGTGATTCTGCACCGGCCAGAGTGACGCCTGCCGCCAGGAACGTTTCAGGAGACTGGAAATTTCGCTCGAGTCCGGATCGGCGAGCGCCGTGATGTTCTGGTAAAATGCGTAAGCCCATCCAAACGGCAAAACCGGAATCGCGATGATTGGCAGCACGAAAAGCGCGGTGGGCTGAAGGATGGTTTGCGTCAGCAACAGACGGAATTGCTGGCGAGGCGTCCATCTGGGCGAAGGTTCCGCGGCAAGCTGCGCGCGAATGCGCCGGGCGAATTGTGCCTGAAACCATTTCATCCAGAGAAACAATGCCGCAATTCCCAGCGCCGCTTCGGCCAGATGCCGATCAGCAAAAGCACTTCGGCTCATGTCCGCCCAGAAAAACAGAAAGCCGAGCACGAAAGGAATCGCGCCGAGATAATAAATCGCCAGCGTTCCCGCCGAAGCCGTGCGCAGGAGTTGCGTGGCTTCTTCGATCAGCGCGATTCCGCCCAGGCCGGATTTTCTTTTTTTCGCACCTTTCATCGCTGGTTCAACCAGGGAACGCGCCACAGCGTTCCTTTATGAGACGCCTGCGGTTTTCGCGCCAGCGTTTCGCCGATCAGGAAAAAGAAGAACCACGCGAGAAGAATACTGGCGGCGCATTGCGTGAGGCGAATTGAGACCACGAAACTCCGCCGCTTTCGCAAGGGAACGCGGGCCAGTTTTTTCAGGCAAGCGGCGCAGAGAACGCGATCGTCATGTTCGGTAATGCATTCGCGGCAGAAGAATTGTTGGCATTCCGGACAGCGCGCCACCGCTTCACGGGCGGCGTGATTAAAGCAACGCTGATACGTGAGAGCGGGCATGGTGCGGCGTTCAATGAGGTGATTGTGGCGGCGAATTCGGATCGTCGATCACAAAAATTTCCGGCTTACTCTGCGGCGCAACGACAGGCTTGACGTCTTGAGCCAGAGCGCGCAGCCGGGCGGGAATTTCTTCCGCGGACAATTCGCCCTGCGCTCCCGCAATCAACGGTCGCAGCCGGGCCAAAGCTTTTTGCGCGCGGCGAATGCGACTGAGCGATGCGAGTTCCTCGACCTGAACGGCGGTTCGCAAATAGCAATTGCACGTTGCGCCGAAGAGATTGTTCACGATCAGCGGGATTAGAAGGATTGACGTAATTATGCTCCACAGAATCCAAATAGCATTTGAATTTATCTCTCGGTCAAACAGCATTGTTGCGAGCCAAGCCAGAGGAATTACGAGGACCGCGAGCAGGATCCAGTTCCAGACCACACGGCGCTGATTACCGCAAATCGTGAGCGCCTGAATATCGCGGAAATAGAAGCGTTTGTATTCTTCGGTGTAGCCCGTGCTGTCGATGCTCAACAGATGATCGTTGCCCAGCCAAAGGCTCGTACGCGTGGCGGTGATGGCAAATGCGCCTTTGCGCCGCACGCGGGTTTTGGTCAGCCGACGATATTCGGGTTCAGCCATGATTTGAGACGAGGAAGTAAATGCCGATTCCCCAACCCACGATCTGCAGGCTGGAAAACAGAATGGCGAAGATGAACCGGACTTTCGTTCGATGAATCAAGCTCCGCGGCGCATTCCAATAGCGGATTGAAATGAACAACGCCATCGGTGCGGTGATCACTGTGAAGTAAAAAATCAGGAGCGGCAGCAATGACAACGAAAGCGCGAGACTGTCGTAAAGCGTGCGGCGATTTTCCAGGTTCTTGATTTTGCCCTTGGTTTTTCCCGCTTCAAGGCAACTCGGACAGAAGTGCCGTCCGTTGAGTTCGCAATCGCAAAGGCCGCAGACGAATCGACCGCACGATTCACAGGGCAGCACAGCTTTCTTTTGCGGATGATAAAAGCACGCCGCTTCGCCCTCGGTGAGAATCAACTCACCGGTATTGCCCGACGCCATTTTTCGAAACAGCGCGGGGAATACTTCGATCTGCAATGGCCTCTGGCAGGCAGGACACGGCACCGGATCAGTGCGATTGAAGACGCCTTCGAACAACGACGCGTGACATTTCGGGCACTGAATTGTCGGCGCAGTCATCGGCTATTTCAACACCACGCGCGTGTTGCAGATGCGATCATGCAGCGCGCGTTTTTCATCATCAAAAGCTGCCATGAGATAACCGATCATACAGGTCAGGCCGCTGAGCACCTTCGCGAAATACCGGCCAAACGCCAGCATGTAGCTGACCTTTCCGCCCTCCGCCGTGACCACTTTGATCTTGCACGCCATTTTTCCGAGCGTCGCGCCGTACTTGCCGATGAAATAAGTTTCGTAGCCAATCCCGATTACCATTTGCAGGCCCGCCAGAAAAACCTGAATCATCACGTTGGCGGGTGATTGCTGACCCAATGCCTGCGCGGCGGTCATGCCAAACGCCAGTTGGAGCGTGAAGCCAACCACCCAGAGAATCAGCCCATCCAGAAACACGGCGGCAAAACGCGTCCAGAATCCCGCGAAACGCAGATCGTTGGGATTGATCTGCGCGCCCTCGGCGAGCTTTTGCACGAAAGCCGGTTTGCAATTCGCGCAAACGTGCGCCGCGCCGTAGCGAATCATGTTTTCCACCGGAAATGTTCCACCGCATTCCGTGCAACGCGCCTGCGCGCCGGCGCTGGAAGATTCGGCAACGGGTGGCGCTATGCGCAATCCAGCAGCCGGAGTTGCGCCTTCGGATTTCACCTGGCTGTAGGGTTGCCAGTTCGGCAGTGATTCGTTCCAGACGAGGGTTTCGGGTTGAATGCGACCGCTGGCGCGCAATTGCTCCAGTTGGGCGTCATCCACGGGACCGGCCTGCTGGCCTTGCTCTACGTAATACCAGTTCATAGGGATTGTTCAGCCGAAGATTCGTTCAATAGATTGCTCCTGAATTCCGAAGTTGTGCCACAAGCGATTGGTGAAAGGCAATGGAATTCAAAATCAAGCGCGTGTCCAAACATCTCATCCTCTGAAACGAGAGATTCGCGCTTCGACGCTGTTTATACCGGAACGATGCAGTTCATTCGTTTGGGGAGCGCAGCCGCCTCGGCCGCTGTTCGGCGCGCCCTCGCGCCGAACAGCGCGGCTCACACCAGCACTGAATCGTTCGTCCATTCCACGCCTGACAATCAGCCGTGAGGGCACAGCTGATTGCGCCCGAGGCGGGCGCGTTTCCCGTTTGCACTGCATGGATTTGGTTAAGAAGCTTTCACAACGGAAAACACCGATGCACATGGGTAAAGAGCCGTCTTTTGACTGGCCCTCTCTGGAAACGACAAAACCTTTGCGTGGAAGATGGCGCGCGTCAGGCGAGGCTGAGATTTCTCAAAACGCGTACAGTCGAATTCGCCTTGTTCAATGTGTAGAAATGAATTCCCGGCGCACCGTTCCGCAACAGGTCTTCGCATTGTCGCGTCGCATATTCGATTCCGAATTCCGCCGCCGCTGCATCATCCTCGCCGATTTCATCCAGCCGCGCGCCTAACGCTGCCGGAATGCGCGCGCCGCACATCGCGGTGAATCGTTTGATCTGTGAAGCGCTCAGAATTGAAACGATTCCGGGGACAATCGGAATCGTCACGCCAAGTTCTTTCGTCAGGTGATCGCGAAATTCATAGAAATCCGCGTTATCAAAAAACAACTGCGTCAGCACGAAATCCGCGCCCGCGTCGATCTTGGTTTTCAGATGTCGCCAGTCCACATGCTTGCCTTCCTTGCAGGCGATGTGACCTTCCGGAAAACCCGCGACACCAATTCCCAGGCCGTCCATTTGCCGAATGAATTCCACAAGCTGGCTGGAGAATTCAAAGCCGCCGGGTGTTACCTTGAACTCGCCACCGCCCGGCGGATCGCCGCGCAGCGCCAGCACATTTTTTACGCCGAGCGCGCGAATCTGTTCGAGCAGCTTGGAAATTTCTTCTTTCGTCGAAGAAACGCACGTGAGGTGCGCAACGGCCGTGAGTTGATGCTCTTTTTGAATGCGATCGACGATCATCAACGTCTTGTCGCGCGTGCTGCCGCCGGCGCCGTAAGTGACCGAACAATAGTCCGGCCGGGTTTCCATCAACGCCGGAATGGTTTTTTCGAGCAGCGTGCGGTCGCCCTCCTCCGTTTTTGGCGGAAAAAATTCAAATGAAATGACCGGTTTCCCCGTCGCGCGTTTCTCGGCGTAAATGTCTCGAACCAGTTTCATGCGTCTGCAAATTATGGCGGAATGAAACCGGAAATCCAGCTTTGCGCAACATACGTGAATCCAGCTGAACGGGAATAAATCGACGGGTAATGCGAGCGTTTGCGATTTCACATTTACGTTTCTCGGTCAGATTGACAGGCTTTGATCGCGGTGGTAATACCAAACAGTATGACCGAAAGCACAGTGCTCATCAGTGTCAAAGTGCCGGCCCGAATTGCCGCGAAACTTCCCGTGGCCGGAAACGGCCGATCGCGGTTCATCGTGGAAGCCATCGAAGAAAAGGCGGCGCGCAAACAACAGGCGAAAGACTGGAAACCCGTCACCGCCCGAGGCAAACGCATGGCCGCACTGCTGGCCAAAGGTCGATCCGAACGTGCTCCGCTGCTTTCCGAATCTGAGATCGAAGCCGAACTTTCGAAACGAAAAGGCCGGCATTTTTGAAAACCTTTTTGGATTCCGGTGTGTTGCTCCATGCCTGGCGGGGCGAAAGCCTTTCCGCCGTCGCGCTCAAATTGATGGATGATGATGCACGCCGATTTTGTTCGTCGCAGATGACGCGGCTGGAGTTATTGCCCAAGCCAATCTTCGAGAAGCGCAAAACCGAGATTGAATTTTACAATGCTCATTTTGCCGATTGCGAAAGCGTTTTGCCTCTGAGTGAAGCTTTGGGCAAGGAGGCGGAAAAACTCGCGAGTCGTTACGGTCTGGCCGGTCCGGATGCGTTGCAACTTGCCGCTGCCATTCAGCAGGGCGCAGAAGAGTTTTACACGTCCGAAAAGCCGAACAAGCCCATGTTTCGTGTGAGGGAAATCAAGGTGATTTCTCTTTTCTCCATCAGCTGAAACAGCTTCCTGCGGCGTTCCACGCCGAAATCCCGGATTACTCGGGGGGACGGACTGCGTGATTCCTTGCGATGAATAAAGCCGCTATCACCACGTCCGATTCTTTGTGTCCGCGTTGGCTTCATTCGCCGCCGGAACTCGGTCAACAATCACGAATATGAAAACGTTGATGAAATTTCTTTTGCTCGGGGGGCTGTTGTATGCGCCGCTGCTGAACGCTCAGATCCTTCCCGTTTCCGCGCGGCTGACGTTGCAACAGCAGAACTTCAGCACGTTGAAAAAAGGCGTTTACACCGACCGAATTAAAACCACGCGATTGAACGTCAATTCGTTGATTGCGCTGCTTGCAGGTGTTTATACGAACACTTTTCCCGAAGGTTTTCCGGTTGGCTCGCGATTGATGCTCGTGAACTACAGCTACTTTCAGATCCAGGCTCCGGACGGTTCCATCGTCGTTACCAACGTCTCGGATTTCATGACCTACAGCGACACGTATCGCAATGGCGATTATCTGTTTCAAGGGAAGGAAAGCACGATCACGGAATCGCAAAATCACCGGTTCCTCTATCAGGCAACCATCACCTTCACCGACCCGTCGCCAAACGGAACCTCCTTCACGTTCACGGGCAATGTGCAGGAACGATATTCGAAATCCGCGGCCAACCGGAATGGTGAACGAACCTACCGCGATTCGATGGCGTTCAACGGTTCCGGTTCCGGAAAAACCGGCGACAGCTTTTTCCTCCTGAGTGGACGTTTTTCCACATCAACAGACAGATGGATCGAATGAAACTTTTCCAGGATCAAAAAGAGAGTTCGATGCGTCGGACTGCAACCCGTCCCGCTTTGCGATTGATTCATCCGGTGCTCCGGATTGTCAGCCAACCGCTTTCTCCCGAACCAGCCGGTCGAGCGCGGTTTGGATTTTTTGCCAGTGCGTTCCGCGCCAGAAAAGCTGTCCGCATCGCGCGCATTGGAAGTAGTCATTGATCCATTTCCAGGTCTTCGGCGGAATCCGATCGCGCATGCTTTCCTTGTTTACGGATTGAAGTTCTCCGCCGCAATTCATGCAGCGCGGTTCTCGAACAGGCAGATCAAACTCGCGCAAGACCAGCGCCAGCTTTTCTTCACTCCGCCAGACGGGCGGCAGCCAAAACGCGGGAATCACACCGTCACGTAAAACTCCGCGCTCCATCATCAGGCTGTCCGTCGTCAGCACAATGGCATCGAGCGATTGCGCGCGCCGCAGTAACTCCGCGTCATCGATATCCGGAAACCAGATTGCTTCGTAACCCGCGGCGCGCAACCAGCGCGCCAATCCCCCAAGGCCCGCGTCGCACAGAAATCGAACGCGAAATTCTCGCCGTGATTTACCGTGTGTCAGTTTTCGCGCTTCGAAATCTTTGACCTGTTTGCGCAGATGTTCGTAGCGATCGCTCAACGCTTGAACAACCGAAACGCCTTCCAGCGAACGTTGTTTGGAGCGAGCCAACAACCAATCGACGCCAGGTTCCCAACGCCGTGCGTGCAGCCGCAACAGCAGCGCGCGAAATCGTGATTCGTAAGCTTTTCCCATCCGGCTCATGCGATAGCTGAACCTAACACGAACCACGCCCGCGACCACGGGTGACGGATAAACAAGGGACTGAGTCAACGCTGCTTAAGGCAAATTGAAAATGGCGGAGCGACGGTTTCTCTGCCCTGATCCGCAGCTGCTAGATTTGGCTGGCTGAAAATTTACTCGCGCGCATTTTGCTGACGACGCCCCGGCCTGCGGAGTGGCCGCGTGTTTGAATTCTGATTGGCTTCGCGCAGCATTTGATTGAAGGCACGGCGGCCACCGAAAATCTGGTAATCAATCTCCTGTACCTGGGCGATTTGCTTTTTGAACTCATCCCATTGACCGCAGCGGTGCGCATAACGGGCATAGTGTTGCCGCTGTTCCAGATCATTTCCATTTTTCGCGAAGAACGCGGTGTAAGCCGTCTGAATGTCCTTCCAAACTTCCGCTCGTTTCCAATAGTTCTCGCGCGCTTCACCTTCGAGATAGCTCGCCAATCCTTCGTGCGCCGCCACAAGTATCAATGGAACTTTCCCGCGCCACATTTTAGAACTCACACATTCACGGCCAAAGGCAAGCATGTCGGGAGCGGAGCCGTACCACTTCGGTTCCAGGTAATAAAGTTTGTTGCGGCACGCCTGTTCGTTCGCGGGATCAATCGCCATAGCTCGGCCAAACCAAAGTTCCATCACACTCCGCGCGGTTCCCATTCCCAACACCACGGTCATCATGGCCGTGGGAATTCGCGCGTCGTTTGTGTTCAGGTTCCACGCTGTTTCCAACGCGCGTTTTGCAACCGACAAGTGTTCTCCAAATTTCTTCCAGCCCGCGTCTGTCACGGTGCCGGCCCAGCCTGAACCACGCGCCTGCCAGGCGAGATCGGTATAGGTTGTTCCTTTCAAAAGCCAGAAGGTCGAATCCGGTTCGGCGCGTTTTCCATACGCTCGTTCAAACCAAATCCAGGTCGCTTCACACTCCGGCTTCCGTACGTTCCGCAAAAGATCAAGACCGGCATTATAGAATTGTTCCGACGGCACGGACGAATCCTTCAGTGCGGCGGCGAGATGATTCGTAGCCATCGAGAAAAATCGTTCTGCTTCGGGAGAATCATTGGTCCCCGCGGCTGTCCGATTCCAGGTCGAAGCACGAATGGCAGCGAAGTATTTCCAATAACTGTGATACCGGCTGGCATCCATCGCTTCGGCGGCTGCGGCATACGCCTCGGCGCGGTCGCGCGCAGAAAGTTGTCTCGGGTTGAGCGGACGACGGGCGTGCAGGTAGCCTATGAGCGGATCGTCACAACCAGCATCAATCGCCGCCGCGGCATTGGTCGCAATCAGTTGCTCCAACTGTTCCGAATTATTGTCGGCGAGATAAGCGTGAATGGCTTTTTCAGCAAAGGCATCCCATTTGGGATTTCTCCGGCCGATCCTTTCGTAGGCGTCGGCGACCGTGCTTTTCTGCCAGGGATCGATTGGCGCAGACACGGCGTTTGTAACTTGAACCGAATTTGTTTCCGTCGCGTGGGCTTTGGCCCGGCTGGCTTTGCGGCGATTCCTGGGAGCGGCTTCAACATGAAGTTGCGTGGCCATTAAACCAAAAACCAGCAGTCGAAATACAATCGATTTCATATTGTGATCAGATCAGCGGCCGAGCTTCGGAAGCACGCGTTCGGCAAGTTCCGCGGCGGCATTCTGTAACGCGGTTTTTGCCGCGACCTGTTCCGAGAGATCCACCGCCACACTGGTCTGGCGATCCACCAGCAACAGATTGCCACTGCCTTTTTCGCGCACCTTGATTTCCACCCGCGCTTTGCAGGAAATCAGATTTCCTTTGCGCATCCCGAATTCGCTCAGCGCTTCGCCGACAATTTCCACTTCCGGTTTCAATTCCGATTTCGCGTCCGCCAGTTTGAAACCGGAATCGCCAGCCAGCTTTCCAAATTCAGTTTCCGCCGCCGGATCAATCGTCGGGCCGTTGAAATGGCGTTCCGTAATGCTGATCGACAACACCGGCAGCCTGGCGTCTTTCAATTTTTTCCGGAGCGCTTCGACACGATCTTCATGCGTTTCAACTTTCGCCACGAGCGTTGAACCTTTTTCACTCACGGTGTGGCTGATCTTCTTCGCCATCTGTGATGAAAGATCCGCGATGGAAACATTCGGGCCGCCTTGAACCATTTCTCCAAAAACCCGGCCCGTTTCGGTGCCAATGATTTTTGAGACAATCAAAAGATCTTTGTCGGCTTTGAAAACGCGACCGGTGACAAGCACTTTGGCGCCGGTCAACTTTCCGACTTTGGTTGCGGCGTCCGCGCTGACGGCTCCGGAAAGACTGAGTTCCTGTTCGCCCAGAACCTTTTCCAGATCCGCGCGTTCAACGGTAATGACGTTTGGCTCCGCTGACAAATTTGCGTTGAGCAGCGTGGCGATTTTGGGGCCGAGATCGCGCACCGCTTCGTCTTTCGATTCGAAATCAAAGACAGCGAGAGTCAACACTTCCTGGGCCATCGCCAGAGTGGAAGTGGCCAGCAGCAGGATAAGGGCGAGAGAAGTTCGCAGTTTCATAATCAGTTTGGAATTAGTTCAGAAATCGAGATGAGTTCACTTTTCGTTTTCGGCGGAAACCAGCGCAGGAAGCAATCGCGACGCAAGTTCATCAACCGCGTTTCGCAACGCTTCCGCTGTAGCAGTTTCCTTCGCTGGATCAGCACCCGCGCCATGTTCCAGATCGAGCAGCAAAAGACGTCCGGTTTTTCGGTCCTGCACTTTGATCTGCACCGTGGCGCGACACGAAAACAAATCCGCCCGCCGGGTGGCGTCATCAACGAGGGCATCGCCGCTGATTATGAGATCCACTTCGTCTCGCCCGGTTGAATCCAGCACGGTGAATCCGGTCTGTTGCAGGATGCGTCCAAGTTCCGTCGAGGCGATCTCGCTTTTTCGATTTCCCGGAAACGATTCTTCGATTCGCACCGCAACCTTCGGCAGGTGATCTCGTTTTAATCCCCGGGCGATCTGTTGCCACTTCGGCGTTCCACGGCTGTTTGTGATGCCGAGGAGGTTGGAAGATTGTTCGCGAATGGTTCCGATCAACTTGCTGGACAACTCGGCTACGACACCAACTAGATTCGATTGCGCGCCCTGGATCGTGTGTGAAAAAACACGTCCGGTTTCCGCGCCAATGACGCTGGCGATCAATATCAACTGACCGCGATCACTTCCATTGAACGCTCGGCCGGTGATCAATATTTTTGCGCCGGTCAGCTTGCCGATTCGTGCCGCGGTTTCCGGCGAGATGGTTCCTGACCGGCCGAGCGCCTGTTCCGCCAATACTTTGTCGAGCTGGTTGCGATCGACGAGGACGAATCCCTTTTCCGCGGACAGGTTCACGGTCAAAAGCGCGGAAATATTATTGGCCAGCGTGCGGCGTGGTCCCGCCACGTTAAGGACCGCGATAGGAACTGTTTCCGGCTCGTCGGCCTGAACCTTCGCAACCGGAGCCAGCGCCAACAGCAACAGCAGAACGGAAAGAAATCTTGTTTTCATTTTGAATCAACGGAAGTGGTTCCAAGCTCGGGCAATTGAAATGGTTCCGGGTGAACCGCCATTCGCGCCAGCCGAATGAGATTCCATTGCGCTCGCGGATTTTCTGAAAGGTTCGCGACAAGGTCCGGCTGTGCGACCACGACGGTTCCAGGTTGATTTGTCACGATGTAAAATGACGGCACAAGTTTGTCGCGGATTTCGGTCGCTGGACGAATCCACACCACGGCAATCCCGCGCTTTGAGAGAGCCTGAATTCGCGAACCGAGAAGGACGCGTCCGGCGGACTGGATTTCCGATTGAGCCACGATCACCAGCGGGCCGGTTGCAGCTTCAAGCCCTTTTTCTTTCAGATTCGAACAAGGAACTCCGTTCAGCGCAAGAATCGGTTGGAGCTCATTTTCCAGATCGAGAATTTCCACCGGTTTGCCGTTTGAAATCAGCTTCAGCTCCGCGAGGAGATTCGTTGGAAAAACAGCAACGGTGGCGCGGCCAAGGATTTGATTGTTCGCAATCCAGTCGATCAGAAATCTCGTCTCACTGCGAATCTCGGGAAAGGTGATCGGAACAGCGTCGCAGAGCGTCTGGCGGGGGAGCACTCGAATCCGCTTCCAGGAAAACTGGCTGACGGGAGCGGTCGTTGAGGAACTGAGCTGAAAAAGCTGCAAGCGGATATCAGCGTCGAACGGGACGGGTTGTGGATTTTCGATTGTCACTGGAATCCACACACCGCGACTGCAAAAAGCCGGCTGCGGTTCCGCGCGAATGATGACTCTCGATTCCGCCGCGCAGTTTCCCGGGTGCGCGACGGCGGCAATTACCAGAATGACTGTTTCAAGCAGTCGCATTTCAGAAAGTAGGACAAGGGGCGGCTGAGTTTCCTTTGAAGAATCTGCGGCTCCGAATCGCTTGAGCAGAGAAATCTCGGCTGACTCCGATTTTCAATCGGATCGTGCGTGAACATTCTTTGCCCTTGCGGAGTTTGCGCGGGATGGTTCATTATCACGAACCTGCGTGCGCATATGGTGGAATTGGCAGACACGCTACTTTGAGGTGGTAGTGGAGCAATCCGTGCAGGTTCAAGTCCTGCTATGCGCACCATCTTCTTCAATGAATTTCTGAGCTGGAAATGCGATTCCCAATAAGAATCCGCGCCCTTTCCTTTGTCCCCAGCACTGGTGACTTTCAACAAACGTCGGAACAGGTATCGTAGTCCCATCGGTGCTGCGTTCTCAGTGCCGTGTGTAACAAAAAGCCGGGCCTTGAGGTCCGGATTTTTGTTGTACCGATCCGACGCAATCCCCGGCGTTTTCGAAAGGGAGGATCAAAACATCCACCAACCGTTGCTGACGGTGGCAATTTTTTCCGAAACAACAGGCTGGCGGTTTGTCTCTGGACGCCTATTCTTTTGTCACCGTGTGTAGGCCGGACCCGTTGTCCGGTCTTTTTGTTTCACCCACCTTCGCGGCTCTACTTTGGAATTCGAAAAGCTGAGTTCGCAATCACTGCATGTCCCCAGCACTGGTGACTTTCTGTAAAAACTGAATCCGCTATCGTCTTCTCATCGGCGCTGCGTTCTCAGTGTCGTGTGTGGCAAAAAGCCGGGCCTTGAGGTCCGGATTTTTGTTGTACCGATTTAATCCTTCTCTTGGTGGCGCTTTTCTTCGAACTCGTTCTCCAGCAAACAGAATTCTTCACGCCCGCTCGACAGCATTCCTTCAACTGCGCGCGCGTTATGAACTGACCCTTTTTTGTCACGGCATTCAGGGTGCTTAACCGCTGGGCAATATGGCGGGGACCGACCGGATCCGCCACGCTTCGAGGCTGCCTCAATGGGCGACCTCGCATGAGAATGGGCAAAACGTGCCGAGTGCGAAAATCAATATGTAAAGTTTGCCGGTCGATTGCCGAAGAATATTTATGAAGTTGGCGCGCGCCGGGGGCGGCGAGCAAAATCCTGGACGTCGTCGCGTTACGGTTCTCGCCGTAATGAGCGTCGTTCTTTGCCTCGCGTTCGACTTCAGCGCGGTGGCCAAAGATCTAGAGGAATTGAAAGCCCTCAGCCTGGAATCGCTAACGCTTCTCCCCGTAGAAACGGTAACCGGCGCGTCCAGGCACAAACAAAAAGTTTCCGACGCTCCGGCGAATGTCACCATTTTAACCCGCGACGAAGTCAAGCTCTACGGGTGGCGAACCCTCGGCGATGCGCTGCGTTCCGTAAGCGGCATGGTGATTACCGATGACCGCAGCTATGGCTTTCTCGGCGTTCGCGGATTCAATCGCCCGGGCGATTTCAGCGGTCGCGCGCTGATCACAATCAATGGTCATCGCCTGAACGATGCGATGTTCGATTCCACCGCCGTGGATAATGATTTCCTGCTCGATATCGATGACATCGAGCGCATTGAAGTCATTCGCGGTCCCGGATCGACGCTTTACGGCAACAACGCATTTTTTGGGATCGTCAATGTCGTCACCCGTCGCGGACGCGATCTGCAGGGCGGCGAAATTTCCGGTTCATACGGCACGTTCGATTCCTATTCTGGCCGGCTGACGTACGGCAACCGTTTCACCAATGGTGTCGAGTTGATGCTTTCCGGCACACTCGAAGGCAGCGAAGGCAATCCGCGCCTGCATTATCCTGAATTTTCAGAAATTAACAATGGTCTCGCCGAACACATGGATAACACGTGGTCGCGCCATGTTTTC
Source organism: Verrucomicrobiia bacterium (assembly GCA_035765675.1). Taxonomy (GTDB): domain Bacteria; phylum Verrucomicrobiota; class Verrucomicrobiia; order Limisphaerales; family DASXHY01; genus DASXHY01. The sequence goes on along the minus strand of DASTXC010000023.1, from coordinate 32,384 downwards.
GCCAGTGTGTCGTGGAAGGATTTTTCTTTTGAAGCCGGTTATGTGGATCGCTACAAGCGCGTGCCGACAGCGGAATACACGTTGCCCGACGCGCCCCTCGTTTTCAACGATCCCCGGTTTGAGATGTTCGATGAACGCGTCTTCGGCAATCTGAAATTCACGCACGTCTTTGATGACGATTGGCAGTTCATGGCGCGTCTTTATTACGATCACTACCGTTACGACGGCTTTTATCCCTATCACTACAATCCCGCCGATCCGTTCGATCCGGTCACAATCAACTACGACCTGAATCAATCTGAATCCCTCGGCGCCGAAGTGCAGTTGACGCGTCCGTTTTTCGATAAACATCTGCTGACCTTCGGCGCGGAGGCGCGCTACGATTTTCTGCTGACCATCGAGAACCGCGATCTGGAACCGCTCGCCACGTATCTTGATGCGCATCGCGACGGATATTTCGCGGGTGTTTACCTGCAGGACGAATTTCAATTGCGGCCCAATCTGACATTAACCGCCGGTGGGCGTTACGATCATTTCAAAGTCGGCGGCGACACAATCAATCCACGCGCGGCGATTGTTTATCATCCGTGGAATCCCTCGACGATCAAACTGCTTTACGGCCAGGCTTATCGCGCGCCGAATGCTTACGAAAACTATTATGCATGGCCGACCCCTCCGGAAGACCTGGATCTGGAACCGGAAACCGTGCGCTCTTACGAACTGATCTACGAGCATCAGTTCAATCAGGTTCTGCGGGGCAGCGCCGCTGTGTTCCGCAATGAATTGCACAATCTGATTTCCGACGGCGTGGATGGTTTTGAAAATCTGGAATCCGCCACCGCGCAGGGAATCGAAACCGAGCTGCACGCGAAATGGAAAAATGGTTTGCAGGGTCGCTTGAGTTACACCTATTCCGACGCGCGCGATGACGGTTCCGACGATCGTCTGCCGAATTCGCCGGAGCACCTGGGGAAAATCAATCTCAGCATTCCACTCTGGCGGCAGCAGATTTTTCTCTCCACGGAAATTCAACTCATGAGCCCGCGCGAAACGCTTGCCGGCGAAACGCTCAATGGATTCTGGATCGCAAACGCGACTCTGTTTTCCCGCGAACTGCTGCCCGGCCTCGAAGCGTCGGTCAGCGTTTACAACCTGTTCGACCAGCATTACAGCGATCCGGCGTCGCGCGATTTTCTGCAAAGCTCGATTCCCCAGAACGGCCGCACGTTACGGCTGAAACTCACATGGCATTTCTGATTTCAATTTATTTTTGCCCCTTGATCAAACTCGCGGTGCTTTGCCGCGCCTGAATTGTTGTGACCGCTTTACTGTCATCCCGCATCTCCCGCTGCCTCGCTCTTCTGAGCTGCTGGCTGCTGTGCGGGCCGTCCGTGTACGCGGCTGATTCCGACAACCCGGTCGCTGGCGAATATGAAGTAAAAGCGGTTTTTCTGTACAACTTCACCCGCTTCGTGGAATGGCCGTCCACAGCATTCACCTCCAGCAATGCGCCGCTCGTAATCGCTGTTCTGGGCAACGATCCTTTCGGCGAAATCCTCGACAAAGCGGTCCGCAATGAAGTCATTCGCAATCATCCGCTCGTGGTGAAACGCTTCCGCAGCGGCGATCCCGTGCCCGATTGCCAGATGCTTTTCATCTGTCGCTCGGACAAAGACCGGTTAGGCGAAATCCTGGAAAAACTTCAACACCGTCCGGTTCTGACCGTGGCGGATTTCAGCCGTGCCGCGGAGCGCGGTGCGATGATCAATCTGGTCGTCAAGGACAGTGTTAAAATGGAAATCAACCAGGCTGCGGTTGCCGGCGCCGGCCTGGAAATCAGTTCCAAACTGTTGAACATCGCCCGCGAAGTGAATCCCGATCACACGCCCTCCGCTGCCGCTACGACGCCATGACTCAATCGTTCAAAGACTTTCCGATCCAACGCAAGATGCTGCTGCTGACGCTGATGATTTGCGGCGCGGTTCTATTGGCCGCCGCAGCCGCAATGTTTCTGTTTCAGATCGTAAACTTCCGTTATCACTTTCAACGCGACACCGCCACGCTGGGCGGAATCATCGCCAAGAACAGCACCGCCGCGCTGGCATTTGGTGATCGCCGCGCCGCCGGGGAAATTCTCAGTTCGCTCAACGCCAAACCGTCCGTTCTTTACGCGTGCCTCGTGACTCCGTCGAAAACGGTCATTGCGGAATTCGGCGACCCGCGGAAATCCCTGTCGCTGGATCGCTTTCCTGATGCGGAAGCGTTTCGCTTTGTTGATGGCAATCTGCTGTTTACGCTGCCGATCAAACTGGAAAACAAAACCCTGGGAACGCTTTACCTGTGTCAGGATTATCATCACGGGTTTTACGAATTGCTCCGGCTTTACAGTTTGATGCTCATCGGCGTTTTGATTGCTTCAGGAATTCTCGCCGCGTTTCTCTCCGGGCGATTGCATCGCGTCATCACCAATCCCATTTTGAGTCTCGGAGAAACCGCCCGCCGGGTTGGCGAGAACAACGATTATTCCGTTCGTTCTTCCGCGGCAGATCGCGCTGATGAAGTTGGCGTTCTCGCGCGCGCGTTCAATGGCATGCTCAGCCGGATTGAAAGCCAGGACCGCGCATTGACGTTGTCGCAGCAAAAGCTGAAAGGCCTGGTGAATTCGCTCGACGGCGTGGTTTGGGAACGCGATCCGGAACAATTCGCATTCACTTATGCCAGCCGGCAGAGCGAACATTTTCTCGGTTATCCCGCCGAGGAATGGATTGCCAATCCGCATTTCTGGTCGGCGGTGCTGCATCCGGAAGATCGTCCCGGGATGATGACGGCTTATCGCGACATCGTTCGGAAGCAAGAGCCTTACAGCTTCGAATATCGCGTGATCGCCGCGGATGGCCGGGAACTCTGGGTGCGCGAAAGCGGTCTGGTGGCGCTGGAGAATGATAAACCTTTGGCCGTGCGCGGCATCTTCCAAGAAATCACGGCGCAGAAACAGGCCGCCGTCGAACTGGAAAAACTCAATCGCCAACTGGTCACTGCGTCACGCCAGGCTGGCATGGCGGAAGTTGCGACCGGCGTCTTGCACAACGTGGGCAATGTCCTCAACAGCGTGAACGTTTCCGCCAGTTTGTTGAAGGAGCGACTGCATCAATCCGAAGTTCGCACGCTCAACCGAGTCGCTGGTTTGATGGAACAACAGAACGGCAACCTCGTTCCTTTTCTGACCGACGATCCCCGCGGAAAACTCATTCCCGGATTCGTGGTGCAGATCGCGCATCAGCTCAAGAAAGAGCAGGATTTCTTTGCAACCGAATTGACGGAGCTGGGCAAGAATATTGATCACATCAAAGAAATTGTCTCGATGCAGCAGAGCTACGCGCGGCTGGGAGGCGTATTGGAAAAAGTTTCGCTCGCGAATCTGATTGAAGACGCGTTGCGGATGAATGCCGCGGTGCTGACCCGCGCGAATATTGAGGTAATCCGGGATTTCCTGCCCGTGCCGCCAATCATCGTGGATAATCACAAAGTCCTCCAGATTCTGATCAATCTGATCCGCAATGCGAAATTCGCGATGGAAAATTCGCCGGTGCGCCAGCTCACCTTGTCGCTGCGTCCGCATGAAGCGGATCGCGTGCAGGTGATTGTTCGTGATACGGGCGTGGGAATTTCCGCGGAAAACCTGACGCGCATTTTCGCTCACGGATTTACCACGCGCAAAGAAGGCCATGGATTCGGCCTGCATATCGGCGCATTGAACGCGAAGCAGATGGGCGGCTTTCTGACCGTCAACAGCGAAGGCGAAGGCAAAGGCGCGACCTTCACGCTGGATCTTCCGATTGAACCCGCGAAGGAGAAAAATTTATGACCACAGCCGCTGAAACGCGCATCAATCGCATTCTGATCATTGATGACAATGCGGATATTCACGCCGACATCCGCAAAGTTCTGCGCGGTCCGGACGCGGTGGATTTTGAACTGGAAAAATCCAAGGCGTTGCTCTTCGGAGAAACCTCGGTCGAATCGCCCGGCCTCAACTTCCAGATCGATTCCGCGTTCCAGGGCCAGGAAGGTCTGGAAAAAGTGCGGCAGGCTGCGCTGGAAGGAAATCCCTACGCGATGGCTTTTGTCGATGTGCGAATGCCGCCGGGCTGGGATGGTGTGGAAACCATCCTTCACCTCTGGAAATGTTATCCGGAATTGCAGGTCGTGATCTGCACCGCGTATTCGGATTATTCCTGGGAGGACATGATTCACAAGCTCGGTCACTCACCAAGCCTGGTGGTTTTGAAAAAGCCGTTCGACAACATTGAAGTGCTGCAACTCGCGCACGCGATGACGGACAAATGGCATCTGAATCGCCAGGTGAAATCGCAACTCACGAATCTCGACACGCTCGTTCGCCAGCGCACTTCGGAACTGGAAACAGCGAACGAACAATTGAAACGCGAGATCGCCGCGCGCATTGAAGCCGAAGGCGTGATGCGCCTTTCGGAAGAACGCTTTTCAAAAGCCTTTCGCGCCAGTCCGATTCCTTTGGCGATTCAATCGCTCGATTCCGAAAAGCTGGTCGATGCGAATGACGCATTTCTCGCGATGCTCGGCGGTGTGCGCGCGGAAATTGTCAACCGCACTCCGTCCGAGTTGCAGATGTGGCCGAATCCGGAACTCACGAAGAGCGTCTTTGAAAGCCTGCGCGATCAGCTTTCCATCCGGAACCAATCGTGTGACGTGCAAACATTGAACGGCCAGACGCGCCATGCCTTGTTGTCCATCGAGCCGTTTGAATCCGGCGCCGGCCCGCATCTGCTGATGCTCCTTCAAGACATCACGGATCACTTGAAACTCGAAGATCAGCTTCGCCAATCGCAGAAGATGGAAGCCGTTGGATTGCTCGCCGCAGGTGTCGCGCATGATTTTAACAACATCCTGACCGCGATTCACGGCCACGCGTCGCTGCTGCAAAATCAACTCGGCGACCAACCGCCGCATGGACGTTCGTTGACGGTGATTTCACTCGCCGCAGAACGCGCAACGCGTCTGGTCCGTCAGCTTCTTGCGTTCAGCCGCAAACAGGTTTTGAAACCGCAATCACTTCAATTGGACGTGGTGGCGGCGAATCTTGGCGATATGTTAAAGCGCATTCTCGGCGATCACATTACGCTGGAAGTGAAAACCGATCCCGGCATTCCACCTGTAAAAGCGGATCTCGGAATGATGGAACAAATCATTTTGAATCTCGCGGTGAATGCCCGCGATGCGATGCCGCGCGGTGGAAAACTTTTACTGCACGTGCGCCCGGTCCATATGACCGCCGCCGACACGCGCAAATTTCCGGAAATCAAACCCGGCTTGTACGCGTCGATGCAGGTGACGGACACCGGCTGCGGGATTCCGCAGGAATTTCTCTCACGCATTTTCGATCCATTCTTCACGACGAAAGAAATCGGCAAAGGCACTGGCCTGGGGTTGGCGACAGTTTACGGCATTGTGAAGCAACACAGCGGTTGTGTGCGTGTTCAAAGCGCGGTCGGCCACGGCTCGACCTTCGAAATCTTCCTGCCGTCCACTAATGAAAAAACTTGCGGCGAAATCTCCGCCACAACCAGCGCGACCGTTGCGGAATCCCGCTCCGGTTCCGAGTGTATTCTGCTGGTGGAAGATGAGGATCTGGTTCGCTCGATGGCCGGCGCGTTATTGCGCGGAAAAGGTTATCGCATTCTCGAAGCCGGTTCGGGTAAGGAAGCGCTGGCGCTTTTTGATATTCATCGCGAAGCCATTGATCTGGTTTTCACCGACGTGATGATGCCGGGAAATATGTTGGGCGATGAACTCGCCGCTCGCGTTCGCGCGCTGAAGCCTTCCGTTCCGGTGATGTTCACTTCGGGTTACACGCCGGAGATGGCGGATATTCAATTGCGGAATGAACCGTTTTTTCTGCCAAAGCCGTTTACTCCGTCGCAGTTGTTGGATCAGATCCAACGGTGTCTGGAGCACGCTCGAAAAAACAACGTTTGCGGCTGAGCCGTCCGTTACGTTTCGCGCACGCGTTTCACCACGACTTCGATCTCCGCCCGGTTCTTGGCAATGTTATTGGCGGGCAGAAATCCGCGCCAGTTCACGCCCGGATAAATCATCGCATTGCGACCGATAATGCTGCCGGGATTCAAAACGGAATTGCAGCCGATATCCGCATGATCGCCAATCATCGCGCCGAACTTGCGCAAACCGGTATCGCGCGGAACGCCTTCCACCTGCACAGTCACATTGCCGGGCAGTGATCGGAAATTCGAGAGCACCACACCTGCTCCGAGGTGCGCTTTGTAGCCGAGAATGGAATCGCCGACGTAATTGAAATGCGGCACCTGACAGCCATTGAACAGGATTGCGTTTTTGAATTCGCACGAATTTCCAACGACGCAGCCGTCGCCGATAATCACGTGTTCGCGGATGTAGGCGTTGTGACGAATCTGGCAATTGCGTCCGATGATCGCCGGCCCTTTAATCATCGCGCCATCTTCGATGACTGTGCCTTCTCCAATAAACACTTTGTCTCCAATGAATGCGCGGCCTTCAACTTTCCCTTGGGTCGGACGGACATTCGATTCGACATAATCCTTGATGCGCGTCAGAACTTCCCAGGAAAATTCCACGTCTTTGAAGAGCGCGGCGTGATCAGTCTGGCTCAGGTCAAACAGATTGGCGGGTTTGAACATGGGCGAAAATTAGGCAAATTCGAATGACTGTTAAAGCGAAATGGCAGCCGCTTGCAAACGCGTGATCTGCCGATTACGGTTTAGGTCATGAGTGATAAAGAACTGGTTTTGGACGTGCTGGAGCGGCTTCCCAAAGGCGCCACGCTCGACCAGATTCGCGACCGGCTGAATTTTTTGGCGGCGATTCGCGAGGCCCAAAGCAGCCTCAAAGAGGGCAAAGGCATTCCGCTGGCGGACGTTCGGGAACAATTTTCCTCCTGGGTGAACGAATGGAATTCGAAATCCTCTGGTCGCCGGAAGCGCTCGACGACCTCCGCTCGCTGACCAACTTCATTGCCGTCGATAATCCAGCCGCCGCTGAAAAGATCGGTTGCGCCTTGATCAACAGCACGGAACTGTTAACCACTCAACCTCTGCTTGGCCGGCGCGTTCCTGAACAACAAAGTTCCAGGGTTCGAGAAATTATTCGCGCGCCGTACCGAATCATTTACGAAGTTCGAAGCAGCCGCCGAACAGTTGAGATTTTAAGAATCTGGCACGGAGCGCGTGGAACACCGGAAATCCCATGAAAGACAAATACATCGCCGCCAAGGAACGCTGGGCGCAGAAAATGGCCGGGAAAGCTAAACCCACTGTTCGCTCAACGAATCGATTGCCGCCAGGCCAGCGCGAGGTTCACAATTTTCCAGTGCTCGATCTCGGGGTGCGTCCGAATGTTTCGCTTGATGAATGGCAATTGAAAATCGGCGGCAAGGTTGAGAATCCGGTCACGCTCAATTGGAAACAGTTCATGGCTTTGCCGCAGTTCAAAGACGTCAGCGATTTTCACTGCGTCACGACCTGGAGCCAGTTTGATATGGAGTTTGAAGGTGTGGCCTTTTTCACGATTGCTGAACTCGTGAAGCCCAAGCCGGAAGCCACGCATGTTTTCTTCAAAAGCTACGACGGTTATTCTACTAACAATCCGCTCGATGTCTGCATGGACGACGATGTTCTGATTGCGCATTCGTGGAACGGCAAACCGCTGACGCCTGATCACGGCGGCCCGGCGCGGGTGATTATTCCGAAACGTTATGCCTGGAAAGGCGCGAAGTTTATCCGCGAAATCACGTTCATGGATCGCGATATTCTCGGGTTCTGGGAAGTGCGCGGATATTCGAATACAGCCGATCCGTGGACTGAAGATCGTTTCAGCGGACAAACGGTTGGGGGAGGGTGAAAGACAAGATGCTCCGTTGTTCTTTTTCCATCACTGCTTCGGTCAGCTATTTGACTGATTTCCTCGGCGCGTCGGTATAGTTTCATCGCATGCGCAGCATCTACTTCGATTACAACGCCACCACGCCGCTTGATCCCGACGTGCGCGACGCGATGATGCCGTTTCTGGATGAACTTTGGGGAAATCCTTCCAGCGTTCATCACATTGGGCGAAAAGCTCGCGCGCATCTCGACGACGCCCGCGATCGTGCATCGAAAGTTCTCGGCTGCAAACCGAGTGAAGTGATTTTCACCAGCGGCGGAACCGAAAGCGTCAATCTCGCGATTTTCGGCGCGGCCCGGCTGCTTCGTGCGAAAGGCCGCCACCTGATTACGTCGGCGGTCGAGCATCATGCGGTTTTGTATTCCTGTGATTATCTGGCGAAGAAGGAAGGTTTTGAATTGACGGTTTTGCCGGTGGATTCCAGCGGACGCGTTTCGCCGGAATCGCTTGAACAAGCCATTCGGACCGACACGATTCTCGTTTCGATCATGGCCGCGAACAACGAGATTGGAACGATTCAACCGGTCGCCGAGTTGGGCGCTATTTGTCAAAAACACGGCGTTCTCTTTCACACGGATGCCGTTCAATGGTTTGGCAAACAACCGTTTGAAACGATTCATCAATTCAACGCCAATCTGGTTTCTATTTGCGGTCACAAATTCCACGGCCCCAAAGGCGCCGGAGCGTTGTTCATCAAATCGCCGCTTCAGCCCGATCCCATTCTCTTCGGCGGTGGTCACGAAAATGAACGTCGCGCCGGAACTGAGAATCTTCCTTCCGTCATCGGCTTTATTGAAGCCCTGGAGCGTTTCGTCAAAAAGCCGGTTTTCTCGCGCGAACAATTGAATCCACTTTCGGATCGATTAATCAAAGCCGCGGAATCCATTGAAGGCGTTCAATTCGTTGGATCGCGTGATCAACGTCTGGCGAACACCGTTTCGTTTGTGGTTCAGGGCGCGGACAGTATTGCGCTGATGGCTGGCCTGGACATGGAAGGTGTTTGCGCTTCGAGTGGCTCCGCCTGTTCCGCTGGATCCCTGGAACCTTCTCATGTCATTACCGCGTTGGGTTTGAAACCTGAATTGGCGAATGCGCTGGTTCGCTTTTCACTGGGCCGCGATTCATCCGCCGCTGAAGTTGAATTCGTTGAAGAAGTTCTGCCTTACGTCATTCATCGGGCACAACGTCTGGATAACCGCGCCAACAGATTGTGAATGATTTGTGAATGACGTGAATAAATTGGAGTTAAAAATTTTACTGTCGTTTGTTGGTTTTTCTTTTCGCAGCCGTTCGGCCTGTTCCGAGGCCGTCACTCCTTGACACTCCTAGTTGTTTGCCTTATTCACACCCCATATTAAGAAGAGTTTTGTACTGATAAAGAATCATCTATTAAGGGACGCATGAACCTGACCATAGCAAAGGATCAAATCATTAACGGCCTGCAAGCGGTTCAGAACGTCGTCAGCACCCGGACGACGTTACCGATCCTGTCGAATGTCCTTTTGCGAGCGGAAGGCGACCGTCTTGAGCTTACAGCCACCGATCTGGATGTCACCGTCGCCTGCAGTGTCGAAGCGAAGGTGGCCAAACCTGGCGCGACTACGGTGCCAGTAAAAAAATTGTTCGGAATCGTTCGGGAACTGAGCAATTCGGAAATTGAAATTGAGGTGGACGACAAGAATACCTGCAGCATCCGATCCGGCGCTTCGTTTTACAAAATTAACGGCCTGAGCGCCGATGAATTTCCGCCGTTGCCGAAGTTCAAGGAAGACAAGAAAGTCGCGTTGAATCAGGAAACGGTGAAGGGAATGATGAAGAAAACGTCGTTCGCCATTTCGACCGACGAATCCCGCTACGTTTTGAACGGCATTTTCATCAGCCTGAAAGATCACAAGATGACGATGGTCGCGACCGACGGGCGACGATTGGCGTTGGTCGATGAAGAAGTTGATGTTTCCGAGCAGAGCCAGGGCGAATTCATTGTTCCGGCAAAAACGGTGGGCGAATTGAACCGCCTGCTGCAGGACAAAGGCGAAGTGGAGATTCGTTATACGGACAATCAGGCTTCATTTACGCTCAAGGACGACAAGGGCTTTTCAGTTCTGATCATTACTAAGTTGATCGAAGGCAATTATCCGAACTATCGGCAGGTCATTCCCAATGAAGTGAAAGAACGCGTCTCGCTCGTGCGCGAAGAATTTCTGCACGCCTTGAAACGCGCGGAAATAATGACCAGCGAGAAATCGAACTCGGTAAAACTGGCATTCGGTAAAAACAATCTAGCGATCACCGCCAATTCTCCGGAAGTCGGCGAAGCGCGAGAAAGTCTGGCGATCAATTACAAAGGGAAGGAAATGGCCATCGCTTTCAATCCGAAATACATGATTGATCCGTTGAACGCGCTTTCGAACGACGAAGTGTTTATCGAATTGATTGACGAATTGAGTCCCGGCGTTTTGAAGATCAACGGACCGTTTCTTTATGTCGTGATGCCGATGCGGTTGAGTTGATGGATGAAAACAGTGTTTTTGAAAAGTTTGGCAGCGTAAGTTGCCAAATTTTTTCTTTTTACATCTGTTCCACGACTTCGATACCCAAGACGTTCAAGCCTCGTTTCAACACTTTCGAGGTCAAATCGCAGAGTACCAGCCGACTTTCCCGAACTAATCCTTCACTTTTAAGCACCGGACAATTCTCGTAGAAAGAAGTGAATTTGCCGGCGAGTTCGTAAAGGTAATTGCAGAGAAAATTTGGTCGCAATTCGTCGGCCACAGCTTCCAATGTCAGTCCGAAGTTCAACAAATATTTCGCGAGCGCGATTTCTTCCGGCGCTTTCAGTTCGATGTTCAGCGTTCGATGTTCGGCGTTCGGTGTTTCTCCCGCTTTTCGAAAAATGCTCTGAATCCGCGCGTAAGCGTATTGCAAATAAGGCGCGGTATTGCCGTTCAATGCGAGCATCTTGTCCCAACTGAAAACATAATCGCTCTGGCGATTCGGCAACAGGTCCGCGTATTTCACTGCGCCCAATCCAATCACGCGCGCAATTTCCTTTTTCTGCGCTTCTGAAAGTTCCGGGCTTTTCTCGGAAACAATCTTCAGCGCGCGTTCTTCGGCTTCATTGAGCAGTTCGCCGAGTTTCACCGTGTCCCCGGAACGCGTTTTGAAAGGTTTGTCATCTTCACCAAGAATTTTTCCAAAACCCACATGAACCAGCTTCACGGTTTTGGCTGCGTCAGGTTTCCAGCGGGCAAACGTCAGAAAGAGCTTTTTGAAATGCGGCGCCTGACGGTCATCGACGACATAAATGATTTCCTGCGGCGACCACGTTTTCAGCCGGTAATTGATCGTCGCAAGATCGGTGGTCATGTAGTTGAAACCGCCATCGCTCTTGCGAACCAGCGCCGGATCCGCAACCCATTCGCCATCGCGATTTACGAGGAACGGATCTTCCTTCGGCGGCAAAGAGCCATCGCTGAAAACGCCAATCGCGCCTTCACTTTCTCGCGCGATGCCGCGCTTCAGAAGATCAGCGACGACTTCACCCAGCCAGGGATTGTAAAAACTTTCGCCGAGCGCCTGGTCAAACTTCACTCCGAGCCGTCCGTAAATTGCATCGAATTGAACCTGCGAAACGCGAATCATTTCTTTCCAGATCGCAATGTTCTCCGCATCACCAGCCTGAAGTTTCACCAGCTCCTGTTTCGCTTCTTCGAGCCGCGCGGGATTGGCGTCGCATTCGGTGTTGATGACTTTGTACAGGCGTTCGAGTTCGGCGATGGAATCGCGATCCAAGGCAGAGCGATCCAGAATCTGTTTCCAGCCCAGCAGCAATTTACCGAACTGCGTTCCCCAATCACCGATGTGATTGTCGCTGATCACGCGATGACCGAGCAGGCGCAGAACGCGTTGGAGCGAATCGCCAATTCCGGTCGAACGGATGTGTCCGACGTGCATCGGCTTGGCAACGTTCGGCGAGCTGAAATCAATGACAATGGTTCGCGGCGAAGCGGCTGGATGGAAAAAAAGGTGTTCGCCACGTGCCGCAGATTGAAGCGCCTGAGTCAGCGCCTCAGGTTTGAGACGAAAATTAAGGAAGCCCGCGCCAGCGATGTCCACTTTCTCGCAGACATTCGTCACATCCAGCCTGGCAACGACATCGGTCGCGAGTTGCCGCGGATTCAGCTTCCGCGCTTTGGCTAGCGACATCAGTGCGTTGCTTTGATAATCACCAAACTTTGGATCGCACGGACGCACCAGAACGGAGGAAACATCCGCGTCCGGCAGCACCGATTGAACCGCGAGCTGCAACTGCTTTTCGATTTGTTTGATGGGAAGCACGAAAGGGAAAATGGCCTGAATAGTTAAATAGTAAATCCGTTAAGCAGAGTAAATCAGGGAAAGATCAAATCAGGCGCAAGATAAGTCCCGATGAACTCTTTTGACCATCATCCATCAACCGGCTCCCGCCTCACTTCTTTCCGTGATCGCAAATGATCTTCAGCATCGCTTCGGAATCCGGCGCCTGTTCCAGGGCCTGACGGAATTCCGCTTTGTGCAGCAGCTTGGCGATGTTGGCGAGTGTGTGAAGATGTTTCTGAAACTGGCCCTGCGGAACCAGGAAAAGCATGACGAGATTCACGGGCTGATTGTCGAGCGCGTCAAAGTTCACGCCTTTCTTCGAACGACCGAGCGAACCGACCACTTCATAAATCAGATCCGTCGAAGCGTGCGGAATTCCGATCCCGAAACCAATGCCGGTGCTCATGGATGATTCGCGCTTTTTCACGACCGCGGCAATGGCATCATGGTGCTCTGCTTTGATTCTGCCGGTCGCCACGAGGTTGTTGATCAACTCATCAATGGCCTGCCAGCGATCAGTCGCCTGCAAATCGGTGATGATCTGCTCTTTCGTCAAAATATCGCCTAAATCCATAGAGTCGGAATAATTCCGCTTTGGCATTTCGCCTGAAGCGAGCGGTCATATCAAGGCTGAATTCAACCCAGCCCGGTCAGGAAAACTCCTTACAGAAATTTCCCAAGTCGATGAAACACTTCGCCGATGCATTCGAACCACCAACCCAGCGCGGTAAGAACATCCACCTTCGCAGCCAACAGCGGAATGCCGAACAGTAGCACGATCACGTTCCCCAGAAAAATGACCACCGCAGAAAACAAATAACCCTGTCCCGTAATGTCGGTCTGTTTCGTTTGCAGAACGTGAAACGTCAGCGTGACATGAAATGCGTAGGCCGCGCCGAGCAACAGATGAAACCAAACGAGAAAATGCTGCCAGTTCCAGATCAAGTGCCCGGCCAGAAACAGCAGCACGACCAACACCGCATAGAGCGGAAAGAAATAAGGTGCGAGTGCGATCAGGAAATTGCTTTTGCTGATCACGACGTGACCGCCGCTGGAGCTTGCTTTGAAACGTTTCACCTTGCCGCCGCACAGCCACGTCCAGACCGCGTGCGTCAGTTCATGGCCGAAAACGTAAATCCACATCGGCTTGGGCAGGAGCAGGTAAACCACCGCCCAACACGCCGCGCCCGCGAGCAACGGAACCCAGGTGGTATCCGCGCTCCCACTGCCGCGAATCACCATCCATAACGCGCCGGCCGCACCGACGCAGACCGGCAGCAGCAGAATCGCGATAATGAATTTCGCCCATTTCGGCACCGCGAAATATTCGGAAGCGAGCCGAGGAGAGACAATTTAATTTTAAATCGGGCGGACGAAAGTCAGGTGCCGGAAACATTCCACGTTCAACAATTGGTTTAGGCGGTAACTGAAAGGCAGTATGCAGATTTCGCGAAGCCGCACAAAACGCATTGCGATTCAGCCATTCAACGCGGTATTCTGCGAGTCGATTTGTGATCACTGAGTGGAACATTCAATCCCGCGGCCATGGCTGCGAAGCCTGTGGCAAAACCTTTGCCGATCAGGAGCCTTATCACACCGTGTTGTTCGACGCGAAAGCGGATTTTCGTCGATCCGATTTCTGCGCGGAATGCTGGCAGAGCAAATTCAGCGATGCGCCCAGCCGCGAGGGATTTATTTCCTACTGGCACGGCGTTTATCAAGCGCCGCCGCCGCCCACCGAGACGATCAAGAAGGAAACCGCTGAAACGTTGTTGCGCAAACTGATCGAACTGAACGATCCCGAATACATGCCCGCCGGCTACATCCTCGCGGTCATGCTCGAACGCAAACGACTGTTGAAAGTGAAGGAACAAATCGTTCGCGACGGACGACGGATCTTCATCTACGAACAACCCAAAACCGGTGACGTCTTTACGATCACAGATCCCGATCTGCATCTCGATCAATTGGAAAAAGTGCAACGCGATGTCGCCGCGTTGCTGGAACATGGTTTGAATCCTCCGTCCGAAACAGCCGCTGTGAAATCCGAGGAATCGTCGGTTGAAACACCAGCAGCGACCGATTCCGAATTGGCCGGCGAAGAAAGCAGCGACGCTTTGGAAAACGCCGGAGCATCGGAAGTGGTTGCCGAAAGCAAAGCCGATCACGAGGGCTGAATTGTGTCGCAATTTGAGGAACTCCAAACCCGCCTGGGTTATCGGTTTCGTGACGAAGCTCTCTTGACTCTGGCTCTCACGCATCCTTCCGTTGCGCATGAACAAGGGCTGAACCTGCAGACCAATCAGCGCCTGGAATTTCTCGGCGACGCCGTGCTGCAACTGGTTTTAACGCGCGAACTCTATCAAAAATTTCCCGGCTTTGAAGAAGGCCCGCTGACCAAAGCCCGGGCGAAAATGGTCAATCGCCGCACGCTCGCGGATCACGGACGCGCGATTGAACTGGGTAAGCATTTGCTTGTGAGCCGCGGCGAAGAATTGCACGGCGGACGCGAACGGCCTTCGGCTTTGGCGGATGCATATGAAGCCTTGCTCGGCGCCATTTTTCTGGACGGCGGTTACGAAGCCGCGAGTGATGTGATTCTCCGGCAGTTCCAAACCACGTTCGGATCGGTCACGGTCATTCCCATGCTCGACAATCCCAAAGGCGAGCTTCAGGAATTCCTGCAGGCGACTTCAGTGGAAGCGCCGCAGTATCACGTGATTTCCGCCAGCGGCCCGGATCACGATCGTGTTTTCGAATGCACCGTACACCATGCCGGACAGGAACTCGCACGCGGTCAGGGCCGCAGCAAGAAAGCGGCGGAAAGTGAAGCAGCACGAGTTGCTTTGGAAAAGTTGAGAGCGCTTGGACTGGCCAAGGATTCAATGAGCACGTCTGCTGATAATTCCAGCACTGCTGCGGAGTAAGCAGCATTTGATTGGAATTTGGCTGGCGGGATAAGCGGCGATTTACCCTCACTGCCGCCCACTCCCATCGATGGGAGCGCGAGAGCAGAGAAGATCGCGCGGTGATACTCCATTTAGATTCCAATAGATTGCGATATGGCGAGTTGCGTTCTAACGCCAGTCAGAGCCGTCGAATTTCTTCGCTTTTGGAAATGAAGGGTATTCAACCAAAAGACATGAGTCTCTCCGACGCATGAAAAAATCCCCCTCCCCCATCGGATGGGAGCAACGGCTTCTGCACGCGTTCATCCAGGACAGCGGTTTGCGTGCGCAGGGTCTGGAGTTGTTGTTCGATTTTTTGGAGGTCTCGTTCCAATCGGCGCACCAGACTTTGAGCCTGGCGACGCAGTCCAGCAATAACAGTCCATCCGCCCCGAGAACTTTTCCAAGTTTAAATAGTCAGTAATGCCTGCTCGCGATAAACCTTTTCAATCTCTGCACGTTCCAGCAATCGCAGCCCTGTTTTCCTGGAAAGTTCTACCGTCAGCAGGTCGCCCGCCGTCGTGACTTCAGGAGACTCTGTCACGATAGCCAAACGCAATGGTACGGATATTACTTCGGAAAAAGCTGCTGATTCCGTGAAGAGGATCAACGTAGTGGTTAAATAAAACAGAAGCCGTCGCATGTTTTACATCAGTGCCAGGGGCCTGGCCTGGATGCGCAGGGAGCGGGCGGAACTTGTTTGTTCCGTTGCCGACCAGAAGAGCCGGTCCCCAACCAGCATCACCTGTCCCTGCGCATCCGCCAGCACCTCCACCGTTTCCCTGGCGATCTGCAAATGTTGTCCACTGAAGGTGATCACAACGCGGCAATCCTGGCCGCTACAAATTTTGATCCAGAGTGGAGTCGAACTCGGCACGTCTGCCTTGTCGGACAAAATCAATTTCGTTCCGTGCTTATCCTGAACAATCGCGCGAACCTGATTCGGAAACATTGCCAGGGTTTCGTGAACCACTTTTCCGTCCTGCAAAAACGCGTACGGCTCGGCCTTCGTGGAACGGCTCTGCCAGATCGCCATTCCCAGCAACAGGCATGCGCAACCCGCAGCCAAACTCCAGGCCAATCGCGGAATGCGAAATAAAAACTTTCTGCGCTCAGGCAAGCGACGAATCTGCGCGGTGATCTTTCCCGGAAAGCTTTCCCAATATTCCGCCGAGCGTTCCGGAACGCGCGCGGCCTTCAATTTTTCCTCCAGTTCGTGATCGTTCATTGAACCGCCCTTTCCGAACTGAGCCAGCGCTTCAGTTTTTTCCTGGCGGCAAAAACGCGCCACGAAACGGTGGTTTCAGAACATCCCAGAACCTGCGCCGCAGCAGCATGGCTTTGCCCTTCGCAGATCGTGAGAATGACGGCGGCACGCTGTTTCGGATGCAGTTTTATCAAGGCCGCCTGAACTTCCGGCGAGATCGGATCCTCGGAAGAATCTTCCGACGGCTCGGGCGGTTCCCATTTTTCATGCAGCCGGTTGCGACGAATCTCGCGTTGACGCCAGTTCAGGCAGAGATTCATGGCAATTCGATAAAGCCAGGAAGAAAATGCCGCGTCGCCGCGGAAACTGTCGATTCGTTGAAACGCCTGCACGAACGTCTCCTGCGCGAGATCTTCGGCGTCCGCCATCGACCCGGTCATGCGAAACGTGAGTGCGTGAATCATACGTTGATGAACTCGAACGAGCGATTCAAAGGCGTGCGGATTGCCGTTCTGGCTGTCGCGGATCCAGGCCCTTTGTTCATCGTCCATTCGGTTTGATTATTTATTTTTAGGACAAACCGCGGCAACGAATCCTTTGAAATTTTTCTGAACCGCCCGGCTCCTTTTTAAATTGTGATTCCCGGCGCGTTTAGCGGCCAAAGCGCGAGAGTTAAATCTCCTCTCGCCGATCTCCCTTCACCGATTCAAAGCCCTCGCTCGACAGTTCCGCAGACTGTGAATAAGCTCTGCCGCTCAATCGGCATGACTCGTCCTGACACATTACTGAAAGAATTGATCGCGCTGCCGAGCGTCAATCCGGCTTTTCTTCCTTCCGACGATCCACGTGCCGGTGAGAAAAACATCGCCGAGTTTCTGGCGAGTGTCGCCGCGCGTTCCGGATTGGACATCGACTTTCAAAAGGTTCTGCCGAACCGCTCCAATCTCATTGTTCGCCTCGCGCCGTGCGCTAAACCCAAAAAGACAATTCTGCTCGCGCCACATCTCGACACCGTCGGCGCCGAAGCTTCGGGCTTTAATCCCGTTCGCAAAGGCACGCTTCTCCATGGCCGCGGCGCCTGCGATACCAAAGGTTCCATCGCCGCAATGTTGCTGGCCTTGTGCGATCTCGCAAAATCCAAACGGCGTCCGCGCGAAACGGAAATTGTTTTCGCCGGATTGATCGATGAAGAAAATGCGCAGGCCGGTTCGCGGGCTTTGGCCAACAGCGGTTTCAAGGCGGATCTCGCCATCGTGGGCGAACCGACGCGTTTGCAGATCGTGACCGCGCACAAAGGCAGTCTGTGGCTGCGATTGGAAACGCGCGGCAAGGCCGCTCACGGCGCGCGGCCGGAACTTGGAAAAAACGCAGTGCACGCGATGGCCCGCGTGGTTGATGCGCTGGAAACGGACTACGCTGCTGAATTAAAAACGCGACGGCATCCGCTGCTCGGTTCCGGAACAATCAATGTGGGCACCATCCGCGGCGGAACTCAGCCGAACATTGTCCCAGCGCATTGTTCCATTCGCGTGGATCGCCGCACACTGCCCGGCGAAACGGAGTCCGCCGTCCGCCGCGAAATTCTGGAATTTCTGAAGCAGCGCGGATTGAAACCGTCGTTCGCAAACGAAAAGGTTGCGCCGTGTTTGCCAATGGAAACGGATTGGAGAAATCCTTTGGTCAGACAATTTCTTCGCAGCAACGGACAACGCAAGCCCGTTGGCGTGGATTACTTCTGCGACGCCGCGGTGCTGGCCGAAGCAGGCATTCCGAGCGTGGTGTTCGGGCCCGGCGACATTGCCCAGGCGCACACCGCAGATGAATGGATTTCGCTCGCTTCTGTTGAACGCGCTCAACGAATGCTGCTTCGCTTTTTTCAAATCTTGCCGTGAACCAAACCGGTTGAACTACGGTCAAACTCTGAATGATTTCCGAAACTATGGAGACACCTCCCGCTCCCGCGCAGAAAGAACACGCCGTATTTTTTCGCCAGAGCGGCTGGCTGATGGTGGCGACGATCGGCGGCGGGTTTATGTCGCTGGGCATTCACTTTCTTTCCAAGCGGGTCGAATCAACGCAATACGGAATTTTCGTGATTCTGCTGATGGTGGTCACGTGTCTGCCCACGATTCCGTTGCAGATGCTATTGACGCAGCAGACGGCTAGCGCGCTGGCGACGAATCGCCTCGGCCAGCTCAGCGCCATGATGCGATTCACCTGGTTTTGGACGACAGCTTTGTGGCTGATCGCGGCAGGGCTGGTGTTTGTGTTTCGAAATCAAATCGCGCTGCAATGGGAGCTGCCGAGTTTGACACCGTTATGGATCACGCTGGCGACGATTTTGGTTTCGCTGTGGGGCCCGATTTTCAGTGGAGCATTGCAGGGGCGGCAGGATTTTTTCTGGACGGGTTGGGCCGTGATTCTCAATGGCGTTTTCCGACTGGGCATCGCCGCGTTGCTGGTGCTGGGATTTACCGCAGGCACCACGGGAATGATGTTGGGCGCGCTGGCCGGCGTCGGCATTGCCTCCGGCATTGCGATGTGGCGAACGCGTGATCTCTGGATGCATCGGCCGGAGAAGTTTGACACGCGCGTTATCACACGGCACGCCATTCCGCTGATCGTCGGGTTCTGGGCATTTCAATTCATGTTCACTTCGGATTCGATGTTTGCCGGCGCGTTTTTTCCCGATCAGATGAGCGCTTACGGCGCCACCGGAACATTGTCCCGCGCTTTGCTTTGGCTGGTGTTGCCGCTGGCAGCCGTGATGTTTCCCAAGCTCGTCCACAGCAAGGCAAAATCGGAAAAGAACAATCTGCTCGCGGTGGTTTTGATCGGAACAGCGTTGCTGGCGATCTGCGGCGGAATCGGTCTTTACGTCGTCGGACCGCTGGTTGTGAAACTGGTTTTTCCACCGGACTATGTTTCGGCGATCATGGCTCTGCTGCCCTGGTATGTGGGCGCGATGATTCCGTTGGCGTTGACGAACGTGCTGGTCAACGACCTGATGGCGCGGGAAGAATTCAAAATGGTTCCGGTGATTCTCCTCGTTGCCGTCGCCTTCGGTTTCACGCTTCCCTACGTGTTGAATCATGTTTCCAAAAAGCCTGAAACTGTTTTGCAGTTACTGGCTGCTTTCAATCTGCTGCTGCTCACCGTTTGCGCCATCGCCGCGTTTCGAAAGCCCAGATCGGCGGCGGCTCGTTGAATTAAACCGCGAAATACGCGAAACACGCGGAAGCTCTGATGTTTTCCTGAATTTCTTTTGCGCCTTTTGCGTCTTTTGCGGCTAACTTGGTCGCCCGCATAATGCAAAATCGTTTCAATTCAGGAACTGCAAAGTCCGCGTGCAAGCGGCTTATGGTAAACATCGTCGCGGTCGCCTGTCTGATCGGCAAAAGCGCTTTCGGCTTCGTTGCCGATACGCCGGTTTCGCCCGATGCATCACCGGAAACGCAATCGTTGCTCACTTTCCTTTCCGACATTTACGGACGCAAAACGCTTTCCGGCCAACAGGAAGGCTGGCGCGGCACAAATGAATTTGGTTTTGAACTGAATTACATCCGCACCAACACGGGAAAGCTTCCCGCCATTCTGGGACTGGACCTCATGCCGGTAACATTGCAAAACCCACCCCGGGATCACGACGTCGTTAAACGTTCGATCGATTGGTATCAGCGCAACGGCATTGTCACGATCTGCTGGCATTGGCACGCGCCGATGGGCAAACGCTCTTTCTACTCCAAGGAAACGGATTTCGATTTGCGGCAGGCATTGATTGAAGGCACGCCGGAACATGCCGGGATTCTGCGCGACATTGATTCCATTGCGGCTGAGTTGAAACTTCTACAGGACGCGCACGTGCCGGTATTGTGGAGACCGTTGCACGAAGCGAACGGGCGCTGGTTCTGGTGGGGCGCGCACGGCGCTGAACCGTATCGCAAACTCTGGCGCCTGCTATTCAATCGCCTCACCGCGGTTCATCATCTCCACAATCTGATCTGGGTTTTTTCGCCCGGCGCATCCATTGATCTCGCAGACTGGTATCCGGGCGATGCCTACGTCGATATCGTCGGCCTGGATCATTATCCAATGGATGGAAATCATCGCCCTGCGACGGACGTGTTCAACGAACTGGTTGCTTTCAGCCGCGGCACCAAGCTCGTGGGAATGTCCGAAAACGGTCCGATTCCCGATCCCGAACTGGCCTTTCGCGAAAAAGCGAACTGGCTTTTCTTTATCACGTGGTCGGGAAGCATTCTGACCGGGAAAAATCCAACGAACGAACTGAATCAAACTTTCAACCATCCGCAGATTTTGAATCTCGGCGATCTCCCAAGCCTGAAAGATTATCCCGCGCAAAAGGTTGAAACGCCGTTCAAACTCGCGTTTCCGGCATCACCCGGACCCGTGGCAGTGAATGGATTTCGGCGAACGCCTTTGACCGTTCTGGTGCAGGATCGAAACGGCCGAACCATTCGGAACAAAACCTACAACGTTTCGATCGCCTTGAGCGAAAACCACAGCAACGCAGAACTCAGCGGAACACTGACGCAGCCCACCCTCAATGGCGTTGCGACTTTCGAAGACGTGCGCATCAGCAAACCGATCCGTGATTGCCAGCTGATCGCAACGGCTGAAGGTCTCCAACGCGCGGAAAGCGAGGCGTTTGAAGTCGGGCCGGGAAACGGTTTGGTTCGCGAGTGGTGGAACAACAATATTTCTTTGAACCCCGCGGACGATATTTCCACGCCGCCCAGTGGGCGCGAGCCGATGCGCAAAGCTTTGGAAATCCCTTTCACTTCGGTCATCAATTATTCCACGCGTCTTCGCGGCTGGCTGCTGCCGCCGGTCAGCGGTGCATACACGTTTTGGATCGCCAGCGGAAGCGCTTCGAAATTCTGGCTCAGCACCGATTCATCGCCGAGCCATTGCGTCCAGATCGCCGCGATCAACGGCAGCACGCCTTACGCAAAATGGCCGCACACCAACGAAGCGGAATCCAAAACCGTTCATCTGGAAGCGGGTGAGCGTTATTACCTGGAAATCCGGCAGCGACAGCAATTCGGTTCCACGCATCTTAATGTTCGCTGGCGATTACCGGATGGATCCGAGCAACGCCCGATTCCCGCCGAACGTTTGGCGAGCTTTACCGCGATGGACGAATCCGAACCGGCGCAACGCGCACAGTAATCTTACATTCACATTCACGCGGAACGCAGCCGGTTTACTCCGTCAACAAACGGAAGCTGTCTTTCTGAATCCAACCCGCGGTATGTCGTGTTCGCACGAAAGCAAAACGTCCTTGCGAACGTATTTGGCGCGCGGGTTCGCCGGACGCCAGACGCGTCACGATCTGCCCATTCGTTGTCGGTGTCAGACGCAGTGGCGTTTCTGATTCCAGCACAAATCCGATCTGCGCGCGCGTCATCGTTCCGATGTGAGCCGGGAGACACAGTAGAAAAATCACGAGTCCAAGCGCCGCTGACGCCTGTTGCCAAGCTGGCTTTTTCCAACGAAGAACACCGGGAAGCACCAGCAATCCACCCGAAAACCATAAGCTGATTCCGGTCAGCCACGCCCACCAGTTCATCGGCAACCAGCCCGAGGCAATTTCGTACCATGTCAAATCCGGCGATTCGAGCTGCGCGGTTTCGCGGGCGAATTTCAGGTTGTTGCGCGCGTTGTGGTCGAAAGGATTCAACCAAAGCGATTGTTCCCAGGCCAGCACGGCGTGGCCAATTTGTTTCCGCTGCCATTCGGCATTGCCGAGATTTTGAAATGCGCCGGATGAAGGTTGCTTTGCAATCGCTTCACGAAATTGCGTTGCCGCCTGGGAAAAATTTCCTGCGCGATAGTTTTCAACTCCTTCGGAAAATACATCCGCTTTCGCGCACAATGACAATGCGATGAACGAAAGCAATAAAGCGGATCGAAAGAACAAACGGGTTACAGACACGAACCGCATTTTGCAAAGGTGTTGAACGCCACTCACCACTTGCGCCCACAGCGACTTGAGCCCCGGAAATTCGTTTCGTCCAATCCCTCCCTCTCCTCCGAGCGCAGCCGGAGGAGCCGGCCGGGGTGAGGAGGCGTTTAGCTCAAAATCCCCTCTCCCTGGCCCTCTCCCCGCGCTTCGCTGCGGGGCGAGGGGACGAACACTCAAAATCGCACGTTGCGCATCGCGGAGATTCCGATTGAGGATTGAAAATTTCAGATTCAATTCGCGCACAGTTTTTTCTCCAATTCATCAAGAGCACTTTCCACATCCGCATCGCAACGCAGCAGATCATCGGCAACAGTTGTTTCATTGGAAAATTGCGTTGCATCCGTAAACGCAAAGAATCGTCGAATGGTTTCGTCGCGCGCTGGATTTCCCAGAACCTTGATGACATCTCCGCCTACCAGCGCGTTCGGCGCGGCGGGATAATGAGGCGCCACTGCGATTCGCAGGGCGTTCACGACGGTTTCGGCGTAACGCTTGCCGTCGCGCGCGGCCCTCAGACTTCGCATCTTCCGCCGTTCCCGCAGCAACGCGCGCCGTGTTCGACGGAACAACACGATCTCCGGATGCGTTTCGAGAAAACGCCGACGCTGTTCCCATTTCCACAGTCCGAGAAAGATCGCGAGCGGCAGAATCTGAAGTCCAATAAACCATGCGCGCCGCTGCAACGGAATCAACGTGGCAACTGTCCGACCGCGCTTTTCCGTGACATCGCTGAGCCTCAGCTTCGGCGGTTGTGCTTCATCCGCTTTCGACAGCGCCAGCACGGCTGGGTCGGAAGGCCGGTCTCCAGGCAACACATTGATCGGCATTGGCTCGATGCTGAGATCGAGATAAACACCGCGTTCCGGATCGAACACACTGAACGGTATGGCGGGCGTTTCGGTCACGTTCGTGGTCAGCGGAATCAACGTGTAAGCAAATCCTGCGGCCGTTCCCGGCAGCACTGGTCTTCCGTTCGATTGTGGTGCCGGAGCGGCTGGTGTGGCGTCGAACACCTGCCAGTCACGCGAAACCGGCGGAGGCGGCGGAACCAGACGCGACAAACTTTCTTCGCCGCGAAAAGTCACGGTCAGTTTCACCAGTTCACCCACGTGCGCCTGATTTGCGGAAAGCCGCGCCGAATCCAAAAATAATTTTCCGATCCAGCCGGTGAATCCCGGGAGCGCATTCGCCCGCGGCAACGGACGGGCCTGCAATGTTACCGGATCGGAATCGAGCAATTCAAATTTTGGCGGGCCGCCGGGAAGCGTCGCCTGGCCTTGAATCACAATGGTTCCGAGCATGCGATTTCCGGCGGTGAATCCCTGCGCCGAAACGGTCAGCGGTCCCGCCGCCAGCGGCGTCAATGTCGTTTCGTAAACATAAGTCACCACGTTGCGGCCATCGACGGGAAGCGAAGCAATCGTCTGCCGCGCGGCGCTCTGATCGGCCAGCAGATGGTCGCCATTGAAATTCAATTCCTGAACCGTCTGAATCACGTTGCCGCTGGCCGATCGCAACAACACGCGCGCCTTCACAGGTTGGCCGACATAAACGTTCGTTTCCTCCAGTTCGAGTTGCAGTCTTTGTGGCGGACGTGACGTCGCGGTGGCGCTCACTTCCAAACGCGCTTCCGGCACGGAAATTTTTTTTCCATAAACTTCGACCGTAAACGACGGAACCGTATAAGAGCCTGTGTCCTTCGGCTGCGCGTGATAGTTGATCGCGGTCTGCGGTTTCAGTTTGTTTTCGAACGGGAATAAAATCTGCCCGCGCGCGGTGAAATGCAGATTCAACTCAGGCGGCGCGGAGAGTCTATCCGGCCACGAAACCGAATCGCTGATCGCGTTGATCTTCACGCGGTAAATGGAATCTTCATCCGGACGAATTGTGGGCGGATCGAATTCCGCCGTGATGACCACGTTGCTTGTAACTTCAATCGAAGGCTGCGAAAGCATCAGTTGCAGCAATGGATCCAATGGTGGAGCGCCGGTTGAATGCGGTTGAGCGAACAACGGAAACGCCATTCCAAAAAACAAAATCACGCTCAACAAACCAGAAGCGACGGACGCCGAACGTTCGAGGTTCAGCGTTCGATGTTCAGTGTTCAGTGTTCCCCAACGTTCCTTCACCAATTGCGTCCTTTCCGATCGCGCGGTTCGCTGGTTTGTTCCTGGTTCATGGGCAAACGCCGGTTGCTGTCGAGCTTGAAGCCATCCAATAACCACCCGGCTTCTTCCGCCGAAAGCGGCGTTTCACTGCCAGGTTTCGGACCCGGTTCCTTCATGCCGGGCTGCAGTTCGCCCGGATCTTTTCCGCGTTTGCCTTCACCGTCTTCTTCATCATCGCCACTCGCGCCGGGCGGCATCATGGATTCGGGAATTCTGCCGCCAAGCTGCTTCAGCTTCTCGCGCAAACCCTGCTGGCTCTGCGCCATCTTTTGCGCCGCCTGCTGCATTTCCCGAATGCTGTCGATCAACTTCGCGATTTCACGCTCGACGAGCTCCGCGTTATGCAACGCGTTGGTGTCCGCGCGATTCAACTCCGCCGCGCTTTTGAAATCATCGAGCGATCGTTGCCAGCGCCGCAACGCCGTGCCGTAAACATCCAATGCGCGGCGAATGGCTTCGCTGGCCGAACGCAATTCGCGACGTGCGCCGCGGCCATTCAGATACGCGGCCAGCATTTGTTGAACGTCGTTCGAGGCCAATGCTTCGGCGGCGCGTTGACTGGCGTGATCCGCGATTTGCGCTGCGTTCCAACCGCGCGACAGCGTTGATTGCTTTTCCGGCCCTTTCTTGAGCAGTTCGGCGCCCTGTTGAAAACGTGTTTCGCCCAGATTGTAAACCGCGGGCGCACGCACGTGTTCATCCTGCGATTGCAATGCTTTTTCCAAAGCGGTTTCCGCCTCGGTCAGTTTCCCGGCGCGCAATCGCTTGGTGCCCAGATTGAACAGTTCGCGCGAGGATTCGGGCAACGGTTGATCGATGGCAGGCGCCGACGGCGTGTTCGTGAAATCCATGAACACGGGATCGTCCGCGCGGGCCTGAAAAATTATGCAGCCCGTCAGCACAACGAAAATCTGTCGTTTGATCTTCGCGACGTTCATGTGTTTGTTCTTTTCATTCGGCGCCGGGTTCCGATCAGAGATTCCAGCACGAGCAACATTAGCACGGCGGCAACGAACCAGTGAAACCGATCCACGCCCAATTGCTGTGCGGGCAACAATGCGGAATTCGTTTCATCGGATTGCAAGACGAGCCGCACTTTCGCCAATCCTTCACCGAGTGGGCCGAGTGGAAAATAATTTCCTTTCGTCGCCTGGGCGATCGCGCGCAGCGTCGTTTCATCAAGCCTGCTGCGCACCGGTTCACCGCGCGCGTCCCGAATGAGTTCGGGCTGATTGCGCTCGTTGAGAATGTGGATTTCCGCGCCGGACGCGGTGCCGACGCCAATGGTGAAAATGATAACGCCTTCCTTGCCGAGCGCTTCGGCGGCGCGCACGCCGGATTGCTCCAGATCTTCGCCATCGGTCAATAGAACCAGAATTTTCCGGCGATCATTTTTTTCCATCGCTTGAAAACCTTCGTTCAGTGCGCGGCCAATGTCCGTGCCGGGCAGCGAAATGGTTTTCTCATCGAGCGCCTGAAGGGATTCCTCAAAAGCATCGTGATCGAACGTCAGCGGGCATTGCAAAAATGCCTGCCCGGAAAACGCCACCAGCCCCACACGGCCCACGCCGGGTCGACGCACAAAATCCGAAACCGCCAGCTTCGCACGGGCGAGACGATTCGGCGAAACATCCGCCGCCAGCATGCTGCGCGAACAATCAATCGCGATCACCACATCCTCACCGAGTTCCTGCGCCGCGAATTCCTGAACGCCCCATTGCGGACGTGCCAGGGCAATGCCGATCAGCGCCATCACGAAAACGAGTAATGCATTCTTGAACAGTCGCCGCAGGGGACTGTGCGAGCGCGTGAGTCTTCCAATCAATTCCGATGATGCTATTACCTGCAACTGCCGCCGACGCGCCCACGCGGCGTATTGCTGAAGCGCGATCAGCGCCAGCGGCGCGAGGATCGCGAGCCAGAGCCAGCGGGGTTCGGCAAAGTGAAAGGTCATGAGCGCGTTTCCAAATCCGAAAATCGATGGCCGCAGTACGAAAGCGATTCGAAATCCGAACAAAAGCTTTCGTGAGTCAGGGCGCAACTTGGCCGTTTCACCAATGGGTTGAACTTCAGCGAATCAAAACGGCCGATCACTCCCTCTCCTCCGGGCGAAGCCGGAGGAGAGGGTCGGGGTGAGGAGGCGTTTAGCTCAAAATCCCATCTCCCTGACCCTCTCCCCGCGCTTCGCTGCGAGGCGAGGGGATCAATAATTGTGCGCGTGCCACGTTGCACCCCGTTCGCGAAGTTCGGACTTCGTTCGTCAGATTTCTTTCGGATTTTGTATTTCGCACTTCGGATTTTCATTACGGGATTCTCCGATAACGCGTATTCGTGAGAACGAGTTCCAACGCGAACAACGCCAGCGCGGTCAGCAACGGCCATTGAAACAGCGGTGTGTAAAGCGTGTAGCTGCGGAGCTTCACTTTCGTTTTCTCAAGCTGGTCGATTTCGTCATAGATGTTCTGTAATTCACGTCTATTCTTGGCGCGATACGATTTGGCGTTCGACAGGGCGGACATTTTTCCGAGCACAGAATAATTCGCCGGCTGCAATGTCAGCTTCCAGCTCACATTACCGTTCGCATCGAGACGCAACTTGCCGGTCGCGGGATCGAATTCAGGCAACTGACACGGTTGCTCCAATCCAATGCCGATGGTGTAAACCTTGGCTCCAAGCGCAGCCGCCAGTTGCGCGGCGGGAACAGGATCAATCTCGCCGCGATTGTTGTCGCCATCCGTCAACAGAATGATGATCCGGCTTTTGCTGTCCTTGGAAGATTTCAAACGTTTCGCCGCGGTCGCGGTGGCGTCACCAATCGCCGTGCCGAGTTCGTGAATCATTCCAATGTGCATGCGATCGAGATTCTGAATCAGCCAGTCGTGATTCAGGGTGAGCGGGCTCGCGAGATACGGAACGGCCGAAAAAACCACGAGGCCCATGCGGTCGTTCGGACGTTTGCGCACGAAGTCTTCGAGCACTTCCGACGCGATATCGAAACGCGTCACGCGTTCGCCGGGACCGCTCATGTCCAGCGCCATCATCGACCACGACAAATCCAGCGCGAGCATGATGTCCACGCCGCTGGCCTGGGTTTCCGTGCGGTCATTCGCAAAGCGCGGACCGGCGAGCGCAATGATTGCCAACGCCACGGTCAGCAGCCGGAGAAAAAACAGCAAACATCCCGCAGCCGCTCGGGCGTTGGCGCCGACAGCGCGGGCGATTTCGGCACTGGAAAATTCGACAGCGGAATGCTTTCCAACGCGTCCGCGCAGGTACGCGTAAACCGGCAGCAACGCCAGCAGCGCGAGCATCCACGGATATTGAAATTCGAAGTTGCTGTTCATGCGGCGGGCGGTTGAGCAGCAGCGCGCAGTTCAGCGCGGCGGCGTTCAGCCAGTTCCAGAAGCTCCAACGCGCGTTGCGCCGTGCCGGACGAAACTTCCGAGGCCGGCGCGAATTTCAATTGATCGCAGCATTTGAAAAAATCGACGACCTGCGTTGAGAGTTTCGGACCAATGCTCTGGCTGGCAGTGAGCAAACGATTCAGTTCCGCAGTGGTCAGTTCTTCGACGGGAAAGTCAAACACGATGGTGAAATAATTTCGCAGCGAACGGGAAATCGCGCTGATCGTGGCTCCGGTTTCCGGCTGCGCGCGGAGCGCTTCCAATTCGTTGCGGGTTCGGACTTCAATCGGAACTTCGGCCACCGGCTTCGGACGCCGGATCAGCCAAATGAGAAGCAAAATGATTCCCAGGCCGACGAAACTTCCGAGAAGGATCCACGAATGGTATTGCTCCCAGAACGTCGGGGGAATTTCCGGATGAGGCGGACGCAACGCCATTTTTTCTTCAGCCGGCACTGCGGCGGCGGCCTGCAACAGCAGATGTCGCAAATCGAATTTCACCCGCGCCTCCGTCCGCGACGCAGTTCAAAAAACCGTTGCAGGTTCTGAGCGAAGGACGCACCCGTGGCCAGTCGCAATGTATCCACGCCGGCGTGAAGCAGCGCGCCGTCGAGAGCAGCAAGACGATCCGCATTTGATTTGGCGAATTGCTCGCGCAGACGCGCTCGGCTGGAATCGACTTCCAGAAGTTCACCGGTTTCCGCGTCTTCGAAAGTAATCAGACCCGCAGACGGAATGGCGCTCTCCAGCGGATCGTGCAGATGCACGCAAACCAGATCGTGCCGGACGCTGGTCAGGCCGGCTTCCTGAATCACGTCGCGGACGGGAACCCTCACCCCGGCCCTCTCCCATCGGATGGGAGAGGGGGAACGGGAGTCAGCGGAACGCAATTGTCTCAATCTGGCAGCATCATGCGAATCAACGCCTCCGAACCCAAGCGGCGCGACGTCCGTCTCTCCCTCTCCCATCCGATGGGAGAGGGCCGGGGTGAGGGTTCTCCGCTCTTTTTCTAAATCAAGGCTGTGCAAAAAATCCGTGAGCAGAAAAACCAATGAACGCCGATGCAGCACGTGATTCAAAAAGGTCAGCGCGGCGGGAATATCCGTTCCGCGATGTTTCGGTTCAAAGAACAGCATTTCCCTAAGCAGGCGCAAAATATGGCGGCGGCCTTTGCGCGGCGGAACGAACAGCTCAATCTGATCGGTGAACAGAAGCAACGCGACTTTGTCGCTGCTGCGCGCGGCGGACATCGCGATCGTGGTGGCGACTTCCGTTGCGAATTCGCGTTTGGTGCGTTCGCCGGAGCCGAACGCCGAAGATGCGGAAATATCAATGGCCAGCACCATCGCCAGTTCGCGTTCTTCGCGAAAGCGTTTCACAAACGGCCGGCCCATGCGATTGGTTACGTTCCAATCGATATCGCGGACGTCATCGCCGGGCATGTATTCGCGCAGCTCTTCGAAGTCCATGCCGCGCCCGCGAAACTGACTGAGATACGCGCCCACCATCGTGTCGTTCACGAGCCGGTTGGTGCGAACTTCCACGCGGCGGACGGTTTCAAGCAACTCGGCAAGGTCCATGATTTACGATTTTGGATTTACGATTGACGTTCGGTCAGATCGATCAAAGCGGTTCAAAATCCCGGAGCGTTTTTTGAAAAACATTCCATGTTGCTATGACTCAAAAGCTCGAAGGACATGCGTAGATCATAAATCGTAAATCTCACGGCACCGGCACGACGCTGAAGATCTTTTTGATGATTGCATCGCTGGTGATGGATTGCGCCTCGGCTTCGTAGGTCAGAATGATGCGATGGCGCAGAACGTCGGGTCCGATGCTTTTCACATCTTCAGGCGTGACGTAACTGCGGCCCTGCAACAACGCCCACGCTTTCGCTGCGAGCGTAAGATAAATCGTCGCGCGCGGCGAAGCGCCGAATTGAATGTACGGTTTCACATCGAGCTTGTATTGCTCCGGTTTGCGCGTGGCAAACACGACATGAACGATGTAATCGCGGACTTTTTCATCGACGTGAATCTGATCCACCAGCTTTCGCGTGCGCAGAATTTCGTCCAATGGGATCACCGGCTTGATTTCAATTTCCGATCCGGTGAAAGCCATGCGATCCAGAATTTTCCGTTCTTCGTCGAACGCTGGATAATCCAGCAACACCTTGAACATGAAACGATCCACCTGCGCTTCGGGCAGCGGATAAGTTCCTTCCTGATCGATGGGATTTTCGGTGGCCAGCACGAGAAACGGCGAAGGCAGCGGCATGGTTTCGCCACCGAGCGTCACCTGCCGTTCCTGCATCGCTTCGAGCAAGGCGGATTGTACCTTGGCGGGCGCGCGATTGATTTCATCGGCGAGAACGAAGTTGGCAAAAATCGGCCCGCGCGTGGCGTGATATTTTCCATCCTGCGGGTTGTAAATCAGCGTGCCGACAATATCCGCGGGCAGCAGATCGGGTGTGAATTGAATGCGATGGAACGTGGCGTGAATGGCGGTGGCGAGCGTGCGCACCGACATCGTTTTCGCCAGTCCGGGAACGCCTTCCAGCAGAACGTGACCGTTCGCGAGCAGACCCACGAGCAATCGATCCACCAACTGTTCCTGGCCGACAATGACTTTGGCGATTTCGCGGCGGAGAGTGGAAATCCAGGCAGCGGTGGCCTGCACCTGCTCGTTCAAGGCGTTGCTCATTGCCTAGAATCTAGGGACTGCCCGCGACGGACTCAAGCACCACGCTGATTGAATGGAGAAAAGGGGAAAGGGAGAAAGGGAGCGGCGGGGAAAAGGGGCAGAGGGGCAGAGGGGCTGACCCTCCACGCAACACGCAACACGCAATACGCAACATTCAACATCGAACACTGAACATCGAACTTCGAAGTTCGAAGTTCGAACACCGAACGCGAATGCGGAGAGCGGGAAGAGTACGTCGCTCCTTTTCCCCGCCGCTCCCTTTCTCCCTTTCCCCTTTTTCCCGGCCGCCCGCGCCTACGCGACTGTGACTTCCGCGCTCAGATAGACATCCTGAATTGCATTGAGCAGTTCGACGCCTTCTTTGAGCGGACGTTGAAACGCTTTGCGTCCGGAGATCAATCCCATTCCGCCCGCGCGTTTGTTGATCACCGCAGTCATCACGGCTTGTTCGAGATCGCCTTTGCCTTTGGATTCGCCGCCCGAATTGATCAATCCCGCCCGGCCCATGTAACAATTCGCAACCTGATAGCGGCAAAGATCGATCGGATGATCGCTGGAAAGTTCGGTGTAAATGCGTTTGTCGAATTTTCCGTAACTCGATCCGCCCATGTTCAACGCTTCAAAACCGCCGTTGTTCTCGGGCAGTTTCTGTTTGATGATGTCGGCTTCGATGGTGACGCCGAGATGATTGGCCTGGCCGGTGAGATCGGCGGCGACGTGAAAATCCTTTCCGTCTTTTTTGAAGGCGCTGTTGCGCAGATAACACCAGAGCACCGTGGCCATTCCGAATTCGTGCGCGGCATGAAAGGCATTGGCCACTTCGACGATCTGCCTGCCACTTTCCGCGGAGCCGAAATAAATCGTGGCGCCGACCGCCGCGCAGCCCATTTCCGCGGCTTCTTTGATCGTGCCATACAGAATCTGGTCGGCCTTGTTCGGATACGTAAGCAGCTCGTTGTGATTCACCTTGGCGATGAACGGAATCCTGGGCGCGTATTTCCGCGCGGTCATTCCGAGCACGCCGAACGTGGAAGCCACGGCATTGCATCCGCCTTCGATGGCGAGTTTCACGATGTTCTCCGGATCGAAGTAATCCGGGTTTTTCGCGAAGCTCGCGCCGGCGGAATGTTCAATTCCCTGATCGACCGGCAGAATGCTGACATAGCCTGTGTCGGCGAGGCGCCCGGAACCGAACAGACGCTGGAGATTGACCAGCACGCGATTGTTGCGATCCGACGGCGCGAAAATCCGATTCACAAAATCGGGACCCGGAAGATGCAGCCGTTCTTTGGAAATTTTGGGTGTGTTGAAACCAAGCAGATATTCCGCTTTGTCGCCGAGCAGCTGAGCAATTTTTGCCATAGTCAGACCTTCATTCCTTTGGGTTCAGGATCGCCATTCGAATCCGTTCAAGTGGTGTTCGCGATCCACGATTCATTGAGCTGAACCTAACACGTTCAGCAGATCGCGCATGGCGGATTCTGGTTTTTCCTGCGCGAAAATTGCGGCGGCGAGAATTATTCGGAGGCGGATCGCAGATACAGTTGAAGCCGGTCGGAAAGTTCGGCCGGCAAACGCTTCAGCTTTTCATTCAATCCGGTGCAAACGTGCTGTGTTTCTCCGACGAGAATGT
>DASTXC010000022.1:0-6311 GCA_035765675.1 Verrucomicrobiia bacterium | reverse complement strand
CAGACGCTTCGCGCGGTTTGGTGCGTTCGGAGGTCGCGACAGCGTCTGGAGTGCGTGCGCTTCAGCGCCGCTTTGGAATGACGTTTTGCAACGGCCTACGAAATCCATGAACGCTCTTGAAACGCCGACTTGCGATGGAAGGAAACACGGAGTGACGATTGGCAATTTACGATTTACGCGCAGTTACCGGTTTTCCGAGTTTGGCTGGCGGATAAATCTCGCGCAGCTTTTTCAGCAATCGATTCTCTTCACGCTTCATGATTTTCCGCGCCGCGGGATTTAAATCATCATAACCGCGCAGGTGCAGAATGCCGTGAATCACGTAGCGCACCAGTTCACTTTGCCAGGTGGTTCGAAACTGACGCGCCTGCTCAATCGCATCGTCAATGCAGATGAACAATTCGCCGTTCAGGGGAATTTCGAGTTTCGGGTTTCGCGTTTCAGATTTTTCTCCGTCTTTTTTTTCGCCGTAGTCAAAGGTGATGACATCCGTGGAACCTTCGTGCTGAAGAAAGTTCCAATTGATTTCCGCCATCTTTGGCGCGCGAACAATGTAAATGCCGAGATCGAAATCTTCGATCCACAACAGTTCGCGCAGCAACTCGCGCGTCATCC
Source organism: Verrucomicrobiia bacterium (assembly GCA_035765675.1). GTDB lineage: Bacteria > Verrucomicrobiota > Verrucomicrobiia > Limisphaerales > DASXHY01 > DASXHY01. The sequence continues at coordinate 5,696 of DASTXC010000022.1, read as the reverse complement.
AGCGCAAATAGCGGACATTGACGGGAAACGTGCGTTGCTGATTTTTGATGAACAGGCTCGCGCTCAAGCTTGGGGGGGTCCGTAGGGTGGCCGGGCTTTGCCACGATGTTCTTCATACGCGGCAATGATGCGTTGCACGAGCGGATGACGAACAACATCGCTGCGGGAAAATTCCACCACGGCAACACCCTCGATCCGACGCAGCACGCGATGCGCTTCGAGCAGGCCTGATCCCTTGTGCGTGGGCAAATCGATCTGTGTTTCATCACCGGTGATGACCGCTTTGGAATTAATGCCCAGGCGCGTCAGGAACATGAACATCTGTTCCATCGTGGAATTCTGCGCTTCATCGAGAATGATGAAAGCATTGTTCAAAGTGCGTCCGCGCATGTAAGCCAGCGGCGCGATTTCAATGATGCCGCGTTCCATGTGCTTCTGCACATCCTCGGGCGGCAGCATGTCGTGCAGCGCATCGTGCAGCGGCCGCAGATACGGCATGATTTTTTCGTAAAGATCGCCCGGCAGAAAGCCCAGCGCTTCACCGGCTTCAACCGCCGGCCGCGTCAGGATGATTCGCGAAACCTTCCCTTCGCGCAGCGCGGCAATCGCCGTGGCGACGGCAAGATACGTTTTGCCGGTTCCGGCGGGACCAATTCCGAAGGTCACATCGTGGGTGCGGATGGCATCGAGATATTTCTTTTGACCAACCGTTTTCGCGGTGACGCCGGATTTTTTTTCCGACGTCTGAATGCGGTCGCCGAGAATATTTTTGAGCGTGGTGACGCCTTCAGTTTTAACGATGTTCAATGCGTGCGTGAAGTCGCGGCTGCGAATGGACGTGCCGGCTTTCAGCGAACCTTCGAGCGACAGGAAAAGATGTTTCGCGCGTTCAATCGCATCGGCGCTGCCTTCCAGCTTGATCCAGCCTTCGCGCGAAGTGGCTTTGACGCCGAGCTGTGATTCGAGGGCCTGAAGGTTGCGCGGGTCGTTATTGAAAAGTTGTTGCGCTACTCGGGCGTTTTCAAAATGAAGTGTTTCGGAAGCCATGAAATCAGGTCGGTTGCGGAATGGAAAACAGAGAGGTGAATTGATTTAAGCAGCCAGTGCGGCGCGAAGTTTGGCGGCGATTTCGCGAAGCGCTTCGGGAACAACTGTGGTTGAAGCGATGACCGGCATGAAGTTCGTGTCGCCTGCCCAGCGAGGCACGATGTGAATATGCAGATGTTCCAGAATTCCCGCGCCTGCGCATTTGCCGAGATTGATGCCGATATTGAAACCTTCGGGACGCATGACCTGGGTGAGCGCATTCTGACAGCGGCGCGTGAGCTTCATCAGGTCGGACATTTCGTCTTCGGTCAGTCCATTGAGATCGCAGGTTTGCTTGTAGGGAACGACCATCAGATGCCCGCCGGTGTACGGATAACGATTCAGCAGCGCGTAACAGGTGCGGTCGCGGGCGATGACGTAATTGGCCTCGTCATCGTTCGATTGCGCGATGGTAACGAAGAGGCTCTGCTCCAAAACCGGTTTGGGTGACAAAATGTATTCGATGCGCCACGGGGCGTGCAACGGTTCCATGCTGACAAGCTAGTGACCGCGCGCAGCAAAGTCAAAAGCGGTTCGGATCGGTGCGTGGATCGAGAACTCAGTTCGTTTCGTAAGTATCGAAGAGACTGCGCGCCTTAAGTGTTTTCAGGAAATCCGCTTTGGACATGGGCTCCGTCAGTTGCACAGCAATCTTTGCGGCGTGGCCGGGTGCGAGGTGAATGAAATTGTCAGAATACCGCGCGTTCGCATCCGCGGCTTCCAGCCACATCCACAACGCCGGATGTTGCGCGGACACGGTGACGATCCAATCTTTGCCGGAACCCGCGGTGTCCACGTGCAATTCCGGATTCAACAAGTTCAGCTCTTTCGGTTTGGCAAACAGAACCAGATTTTCCGAATCCGGCTGGCTGGGCGTTTCCAGTTTCAACCACACCATCAGATTGGTCGCGCCGTGTTCTTTCAGCAGATCGCTCAGTTCGAGCGTTTGAAGGGAAACGCTTTTGCGCGCTGGAATTTTGATCTTTTCCGAATCTGATTTCAGTTCGCGCCCGGAAAGATCGGTGATCCGCCAACTGAAAGTTCCTTTGCTGGAATTCATTTCATCGCTCGTCAGCCACACCGCGACTTCGCCTTTCTCAACATTCGCCACTCCGGAAATCAGAGCGGGCGCGTAAAAATGTCGTGCGCGAAAATGCAGCGCTTTCCAGCGGCCAAAGTAATCGACGGACGACCACGAAGTTCCCGGCCAGGTGTCGTTGTATTGCCAATAAACGCAGCCCATGCTGACCGGCATTTCACGCCGCCAGCCTTCCGCGCCGCACTCGATTCCGTACGCCTGCGTGATCTGGCTGAGCCAAAGCGTGCTTTCAAAATCCTTCGGTTCGCGGAAATAAAGCCGCACGCCTTTCATGATTTTGTCCGTGCCGATCGTTCCGTCTTCGCGATCGTGGAGATAACCGCGATTGGATCGCTCGTGATATTTCATCACCGGCGAATAAACGCTCTGGCGATCTGCGGGCGTGGTGAATGAGTTGATTGTTTCCGGCACGGGCCAGGCCTGGAATCCAAACTCGCTGACGAAACCGTGAATATCGTTATATGCTTCGAACGGTTTTCCGCCATGCCAGACATCCCAATAATGCACATCACCGCAATCCGGTGAGCCGGTCACATAATCCGCATCCGGCGCGTGCGCGCGAATCACCTCGCCGAGCGTGTCGCGGAACAACTTGTAATAATCCGCTTCGCTCATTTTCTCCTTCGTCCATTCGTCTTTGCCGCGGAAAAATTGGATTTCATTATTGCCGCACCAGAGCGCGATGCTCGGATGATGCCGCAGACGTCGAACATTATCGCGCGCTTCCTGGCGAACGTTCTCCAGAAATGCCGGATCGAAGCTCGGGTAAGTCGTGCAGCCAAATTTGAAATCCATCCAGACGCAGATTCCGAGTTCGTCGCAGTAGTCGAACAATTCATCCTGCTCGTAATTGCCGCCGCCCCAGAAGCGCAGGCAATTCATGTTCACCGCCGCCGCATCTTCAACATAACGCCGAAGCTCTTCCTTCGTGACGCGATTGGGAAAGACGTCGGACGGAATCCAGTTCGCGCCTTTGGCAAAAAATGGAACGCCGTTGACGACGAAGTGCATCGGCTCCGTCTCGCTTTTTTGAATGGCGTGCAGCGTTCGCAGGCCGATCCGTTTCGTCGTGGAATCAAGTGAATTGCCGTGGCCGTTCAGCAAATCAACTTTCACTGTGTAAAGCGGGTGCTCGCCCATTCCAGCGGGCCACCAGAGTTGCGGTTTGTCGATCGTGACTTCTGCTGTCCCTTGTCCGACTGCGAGATCGAATTCCGAAACTGAAATTGATTTTCCGTTTGGATCCATCACCTGCAAACGCGCTTTCAACGGCGGCGTATCCGTCGGTGGCGCGCTTGTCAGCTCGACTTTCAAAATCACTTTGCCGGAATGCGAATGATCCTGGCGAATCAACACATTATCGATTAGCGCTTCGTTGAAACCGATCAGCGAAATGTCCCGCCAGATGCCGCAGGTGACCAGTGTCGGACCCCAATCCCAGCCGAAATTGCATGGGGTTTTGCGAACATAACTCGACCCGGGATAATTCCACGTCGGCAACGCGCGTTCGCTTTCTTTTTCACGAATCACCGGCAGCACGGAATCGAAGCGCACTTCGATTGTATTGACGCCAGGTCTGAGAAGCTTTTTGACGTTGAATTCCCAGGTGCGAAACATGTTGTCGGTCGCGCCAATCTTTTCGCCGTTGATCTCAATCGTCGCGAGCGTGTCCAGTCCGTCGCAATGCAACAACACATGCTCCTGTTTCAGAAAATCCTCGCTGACATCAAACGAACGTCGATACGTCCAATCGCGTTCGCCGATCCATTGCACTTTGGATTCGTTCGTGCCGAAGAACGGATCAGGAATGCGTTTGGCCGCGAGCAGATCGGTGTGAATCGAACCCGGCACGGTCGCCGCAAACCAGTCGTTGCTTGCGGCATCGGAGACTTCCCATGCGCCCGACAAACTCATTGTGGAAATTTCGGCGCGGGAGAGTTGCATACTGAACAGGAGGCCAAGCAGCGCCACAATGATTTTGGCGGGGATGGTTTTCATGGATTTATTTTTGTTCCTAATTTCTCAACAAAGCCGACGCGCACCAGAGAATCGGCGCCTGACCGTGCAGATCGCCAGTGATGCGTTTGCGCTCCAGATAATATTTCAACGTGGAACCTTTGTTCGTGCCTTCACAGACGTTGTGGACCTTAGCGTCATCGCCCAGATAACTCACCAGTCCAACCCAGCCTTTGCGCGCCGCCGGGCCGTAGGTTGCCGCATCCAGCCAGCCGTTCTTCACACCGGTAATCATGGCAAAGGTGAACATGCCCGTGCCCGAAGTTTCCGGCCACGCTTCCGGATGATCCAACAATTGCCGCCAAAGTCCATCCTCGCCTTGATATCGCAGCAGCGAAGCCATCATTTGTCGATAGCCCTTCAGAATTCGCTCGCGCTGCGGATGATTTTCCGGAAGCGACCGCAACAGTTCGGTCATTCCCGCCGCCATCCAGCCATTGCCGCGGCTCCAGAAAAATTTCGAATCCGGCGCGTGATAGAAAAGGCCGTTCGGTTGTTGCAATCGATCCAGATACGCCACCATCGCGCGCGCGGCGCGATCCAGATAAACCGAATCGCCCGTCGCGCGAAACGCCTGCACCTGCAGCAGCGTGATCATGTACATGTCATCGATCCAATAACGCGCTTCCTTCGTAATTCCATCCGGCGTCGTGTTTGACCATTGCTTGTCGGCAAAGGATTTTCCCAATTGCAGATAAGTTTCATCGTGCGTCTGCATGAAAAGCTCCAGCGGCAACGCGCCAAAAACACGATCATCCACGTGCGCGTTCGGCGGCACGCGGCGTTTCTCCGTGGTCAGCAAGGGATCGAATTTCCGCACCAGTCGCTCGCGTAAATCGGGGTTGTCGGTAAGCTGGGAAAGCGTCAGTGCGCCATACCACGCGCAGGTCTCCGGATAGAACATGTATTTCCATTTCGGATTCGCCTCATAGGTCAGCTTGCGATTCACGAAATCTTCCGCAACGCGTGTGCCGACTTCTTTCGGCGACGCTCCTGCCGGCCAGTTGGAGAAAAACGAGTTGCCGCGATTTTGAACGGTGTGACAGCCAGCGACGAGTCCGCAAAGCAGAAGCATTGCGGTTGCGGATAGAAAAGTTTTCGTTTTGTTCATAAAAGTAAAATGCGCGAAGGTCGTTGTCTCATCGCGTGTGTGCAAATGCAAAAATAGTCGTCGGATTCTCCGGGTCGAAGGAAATCGCGCACAAGCAGATAAATGAAATATTTCTGTGATTTATGTAACTGCGCGAAAGCAGACGAACTTCAGCGGGAAACATTCAAGGAAATCTACGTCGCAAACGAAACGCGACCGATGATTGAGCGGCGCGCGGGTCTGTGACCCGCAGCAACGCGAGCCTTCACCACGCTGTCGAGCAAGGCAAAATCGTCGATTGTACGAAGTTGCTGCGGGTCACAGACCCGCGCGCCGCTCAATCATCGGTCGCGTTTCGTTTGCGACGTAGATTTCCTTGAATGTTTCCCGCTGAAGTTCGTCTGC
>DASTXC010000021.1:0-50982 GCA_035765675.1 Verrucomicrobiia bacterium | reverse complement strand
ACAGACCCGCGCTCCGTGGAAACCTGTGCTACGCCTTTGCTTCGGAGTTTAGCGGTTAATCAGCGAAGATCAGCGGTTTGAACTTTCGAACCCGCCGCTTGACCGCCCGCAGGCGCATGACTATTACATTAGCGCTTATGCCAACTTACGAATACGTCTGCTCGAAATGCGGGCATGAATTCGAAAAATTTCAGTCGATGTCGGAGAATGCCCTGACCGTTTGTCCAAAGGAACTTTGCGGCCAAAAAAAATGGGGCCGCGGAAAAATCTCCCGCAAGATCGGCACCGGCGCCGGGTTGATCTTCAAAGGCAGTGGGTTTTATATCACCGACTATCGTAGCGACAGCTACAAGGAAGCCGCGAAAAAAGATGCCGCGCCCGCCAGCAGCCCGGCGAGCAGCGAATCCAAATCCGCCAAAGCTGAAACCAAGCCCGCCGTGAAAACGGAAACGAAAACCAAGTCGCCGAAAAAAACTTAACGCGCTTCGCAACGTTGTTATGAAACGTTTTTCCGCCCTCGTCCTGATGCTCACGCTGGTGAGCGCCGGCGAGGCGCGGGAACAAGCCGGCGTTCGCACTGTCCGAAGTGTCACCGGAGAATTTATCGCGTATCCGGCGAATCCGCCGTTTCAATCGCGCTTCTATCGCGGCGATACGAATTCCATTTCGCTCAATCCGGCGCAGCTTGCAATTTCCAGCGAACGCATCAATCAAGCGCTCTGGCGAAAGCTGGATTTGAACGCCGCCGCGAGCGGGAAAATTTTCCTGCACCTGCGACCCGCTCACCGCATTATTGAGCCAGCCACCATTGTCGTCGAACGCGCGTTCGACGGTTGGGCGTATCACATTGATTTGCCGGATTCCATTTCGCCCACCGCTTTCCTGCGCGCCGTGGTCCAGGCGTCGCTGCTGGAAATTGCGAATCGTGATTCCGAAACGCAATCCGCGGAGATCCCGCTCTGGCTCGCGGAAGGACTTTCGGAAGATTTGATCGCCACGGAGAATGTCGAATACCTGCTGTTGCCGCCGCAGAGCAAAGTCAACGGACTGATGCTGAACCGCAATTCGTCCGTGAAACGCCGGCACGATCCGATTCTCCATTCGCAGGAAGTGCTGCGCGCCACCGCGCCGCTGAACTTCGAGCAACTGAGCTGGCCGAAAGAGGAGCAATTGGACGGCCTGCAACTCGAAGCGTTTCGCAGCTCGGCGCATTTGTTTGTCCGACAGTTGTTGGAATTGCCGAACGGACCCGCCTGTTTCCGCACGATGCTCCGAGAACTGCCGCAGAAATTGAACTGGCAGTTCGCATTTCTGGATGGTTTTCATCGCCAGTTTCAATCGCAACTCGATGTGGAAAAATGGTGGGCTCTTCAGCTCGTGCAATTTACCGGACGCGATCTGATGCGCGCCTGGACGCCGGAAACGAGTTGGGAAAAGCTGGATGAAATCGTTCGTGCGCCAGCCACGGTTCGCACCAGCGCGCTGGAAATGCCGCGCGTCACGGAAGTCACGTTGCAAACGATCATTCATGACTGGGACGCTGTGCGACAGCAGCAAGCGCTTCGGCGAAAATTGCAGGAACTGGAACTTCTGCGGACGCAGGTCGCGCCGGAGCTGCTGCCCGTGGTGGATGATTATCGAATGCTGCTGACGAATTATTTGAAGCGGCAAAATTTTTCCGGCGGTTTTTTCGGATTGCTGAAACCCACTGGACCGATTCGCAATCGTTTCACCGAAACCACGCTCCAACAGCTTGACGCGCTGGATGCAAAACGCGCCGCGCTGAAGCCGGGGGTGGAGACGCCGGTTCAGTCTGCCGCGCGATAATTCAGGTTCTACGGCCGAGACCTGATTCAGGCCCGAAAGAACTTTCAAAAATTTCAACCACGGATGCACACGGATAAGAAATATTTCTGACATTTCACCTAACGCGCAGGAATACACAAATTTGAAGCATCTGTGGTTTATCCGTGCGCATCCGTGGTTGATTCCTCTTCCGTGCAGTTCCGTTGACTCATGGGAAAAAGACACCCGGGGTGAAGGTCAGTGACTCACGGTGTTGTTTCGCGGCTCATGGTAAAGAAAATGTCAACTCTCCCACGCGGGTTGGGGCCCTTCGGACGGTGGAGCGTAGCGGCAAGGTGAGTCAGCACCTGCCGCGGAGCGGAACCGCCCGAAGGGCGGCTGGCGACTTCCGCGCGCCCCAGGATTCCCTGCAATCGCTTTTCAACTTCCTGCTTCAACGCAAAGGGATCCAGACTCTCGAACCCATCCCGCAGTTCCCGGCGCGTCTTTCGGGGAAGCTTTGGGGAATGCATCAGACGCTGAACGCTGTCTGCGCAGTCAGAACCCGCCAAAACCATTTTTTGCGAATACGGTCGCACATCGAAATTGTTTCATTATCCCCGTGCGGTTTACGACCGCAGTCCGCATCTGGCCGTCCGGGAAGGCGAATGGAAACTGCTGGTGAATCCGGACGGCTCGGAAGTCCAACTTTACAACGTCGCCAACGATCGAGAGGAAACCAACAATCTGGCAAGGGTGCAGGCGGAACGGGCTGAACGTTTGAAAAAAGCGGCGTTGGATTGGAAAAGATCGCTTCCGGCGTACACTCCTTGAACCGCTTTGGCTTTTAGCGGATTTGGAGTTCCACCTTTGCTCCTCAATAGTCAAAGCTGCGCTTGAATTGCTACAGCCGTGAACTCAGGACTCGACACCTGAAATGCAAATCCTGAAACTCTGACCTGTATGAACTCGCTGCTTCTGTCCGGCGGGCGGGTGATTGATCCCGCAAACCGTCTCGACCTTTCCGCTGATCTGCTGATTGTAGATGGCAAAATCGCCGCCGTCGGAAAAGACGCGTCTTCTCAGGCGCCTGCCGATGCGGAACGCATGGATGTTTCCGGCCTGGTTGTTTGTCCGGGATTGATCGATCTGCACGTTCATTTGCGCGAACCGGGGCAGACGGCGAAGGAAACCATGGCCACCGGCACCGCGGCCGCAGCGCGAGGCGGTTTTACTTCAGTTGTTTGCATGCCGAACACTTCGCCCTCGATTGATAATGCAGGAACGGTTGCGCTGATACGGGATCGCGCGGAACACGAAGGCAAAGTGAATGTCTTCGTCACGGGCGCCATCACCAAGAATATCGCCGGAGAAGAACTCGCCTCGATCGGTTCGCTCAAACGCGCGGGCGTGGTCGCGATCACAGATGACGGCCATTGCGTTCAGAATAATGAGCTCATGCGGCGCGCTTGTGAATACGCGAAGATGTTCGATCTCCCCGTGATGGATCATTGCCAGGATTATTCGCTCGTGACCGACGGCGTGATGCACGAAGGCTATTGGAGCACGGCGCTGGGTTTGCGCGGCTGGCCGTCGGCGGGTGAAGAAATGATTGTTGCGCGGAACATTCTGCTCGCGGAATTGACCGGCGCGAAAGTTCATTGCCAGCATTTGAGCGCCGCCGGAAGCGTGGAGCTGATTCGCGCGGCGAAGAAACGCGGCGTGCCGATTTCCGGCGAAGCCTGTCCGCATCATTTCACGCTGACCGATTCGGCAGTTGCCGGCAGCGAAAAATTCTGGGCGACGGACGGCAAACAGATCTTTGGCCTGGATTCCATTCCTGCATCGGAACTTCCGAGCTGGCCGGCTTACGACACGAGCGTGAAGATGAATCCGCCATTGCGTTCCGCCAAAGATCGCGAGGCGATTCTCGCGGGACTGGTCGATGGCACGATTGAAATTCTGGCGAGCGACCACGCGCCGCATTGTGGTTACGAAAAGGAAGTGGAATTCGATTACGCGCCGTTTGGCATCACCGGTTTGGAAACCGAACTCGCCCTGTCGCTGATGCAGCTTTACCACACGAAACGGCTGGGGCTGGCCGAATTGATTGCGAAGTTCACCGTTGCGCCGGCGAAATTGTTGAGCATGGCGAAAGGCACATTGAGCGTTGGCGCGGATGCGGACGTCACGGTGTTCGATCCCGAGCGGGCCTGGAAATTTGACAGGAACGAAACCGCGAGCAAGTCTTTGAATAATCCCTTTTACGGCTGGCCGCTGAAAGGCAAAGCGGTCGCGACCATCGTCCGGGGAAAAATCGTTTGGGCAGAATCCGCCGACGCCGTTTCCGCTTGAACACAACTGATACACTTATGAAAAAACTCGCTGTTGCATTACTCGCCGGTTTCACGGTTCTCCTGGCGCAGGCCGCGGAATCCGATTGGATGACTGATCTGCCCAAAGCACTGGCCAAAGCCAAAGCAGAGAACAAACAAGTGCTCCTGGATTTCACCGGATCGGACTGGTGTTCGCCCTGCAAAGCATTGCACAAAAACGTTTTGAGCAATGAAACCTTTTTGGACTACGCGAAAAGCAATCTCGTGCTGGTCGTGGTGGATTTCCCCCGGCACAAGGAACAAAGCCCCGAGCTGAAGGCCTCGAATCGCGAATTGAGCAAGAAGTACAATATCGAAGGTTATCCCACCGTGATCGTGCTGGATTCCACCGGCAAGCAGTTGAAAAAGGACGTGGGCTACAGCGGTCAAAGCGCGAGTGCGTTTGTGACGGACTTGAAGAAATTGAAAAAATAAGCGGCGTATTGCTGCGTGCAGTGGTTGGATTTCGCGCGCCGACAGGGTTAATGCTTGAACCCTTCGGCGCGCAACTCTAGCATCCCGCGCGGTTGCAGAAGATGAAAGCGATTCTGGCTCTCGAAGATGGTTCAGTATTTCACGGCGAAGGTTTTGGCGCGCGCGCCACGGCCTGCGGGGAAGTTTGCTTCAACACTTCGATGACCGGCTACCAGGAAATTCTCACCGATCCTTCCTACAAAGGTCAGATCGTCACGATGACCTATCCGCTGATTGGAAACTACGGCGTGAATCTGCTGGATGTCGAATCCTGGAAGCCGCACGTCGCGGGATTTGTGATCCGCGAACTGTCGCCGGTCGTCAGCAATTGGCGCGCGGATTTTTCGCTCGCGGATTATCTGGAGCAGAATGGCATTCCCGGCATTCAAGGAATCGATACGCGCGCGTTGACAAAGAAATTGCGCGTTCGCGGCGCTTTGAACGGGTTTATCTCGACCGAAGGAATTTCCGACGCGGAAGCCATCGAGCGCGCGAAATCGTGGCCAGGACTCGTCGGCGTGGATTACGTGAAGGAAGTCACGCATCCGGAAGCGTTTCTCTGGGACGAAAAAGACGAGCAGAGCGCGCGCTTCAATCTTATTCGTGGCGTGACCAAAGGCGACGCGCGCAATGTTCGTGATGCTTTGCCGCCGGCGGATATTCCGATTGTCGCTTATGATTTCGGAATGAAATACAACATTTTGCGGCGCTTGCGTCAGCAGGGTTTCAAAGTGCAGGTCGTTCCGGCCACAACTCCCGCCGCGGAAGCATTGAAATACAAACCCGCGGGAATATTTCTTTCCAATGGTCCTGGTGATCCGTCGGTTCTGAATTACGCGGTTCAGGCCGCGAGTGATCTGGTGAAAAGTGGTGTTCCGATTTTCGGAATCTGCCTCGGGCATCAGGTTCTTGGCCAGGCGTTCGGCGGAAAAACTTTCAAATTGAAATTCGGTCATCGCGGCGGCAATCAGCCGGTGAAAGATCTGGCGACCGGAAAAATCGAAATCACTTCGCAGAACCACGGTTTTGCAGTCGATCCCAAATCGCTGCCGTCTGAAATCAGTGTGGATCGCGTGAATCTCAACGACCAGACGGTCGAAGGCATGCGCCACAAAACAAAACCAATTTTTTGCGTGCAGTATCATCCCGAGGCGTCGCCGGGTCCGCACGACTCAACGCCCCTGTTCTCCGAGTTCCGCGCGCTGTTGGAAAAGCATGGATGATCTTACGATTGCGTGGGTCTCTGGCGCGGTTGCAAGGTTTGCGTTTGACTTGAAACTGTTCGTGACGATAATCGCAAAGGCGTAAGTAAATTATGGCAAAACTTGTTGTCCTCAACGCTGGATTGTCCGGACGTTCGCATGAATTGACCGTGGACAAGACCACCATCGGGCGGGTTGATGACAACACCTTCCAACTGGCGGACGGCTCCATTTCCAGTCATCACTGCGAAATTCTTCTCCGTGGCAGCGACGTCGTGGTGAAGGATCTGAACTCCACCAACGGCACTTTCATCAACGGTGAGCAGATCACTGAAACCGTTCTCAAACCGGGCCAGACATTGCGTCTTGGACAAGTCGAAATGCGGTTGGAAACCGATGGCGTTTCTTCTCCGATTCCTTCCTCCGGCAACGCGCCCGCGCCAACGACAGCGCCGGCTCCGGCTTCGTCAGCAAAACGCATGGATCAAACCGTGGTCATGCAACGCGGCGTAAGTTTGAATGAATTGGAACAAGGTCCGCGTTCCGGCGGATTCGATACGACGAGCAAAGCGTTTTCCAAGAAAGACAACAAAACCAACCGCATGTTTCTGATCGGTGGCATTGTCCTGGTCGTCATCATTCTTCTGGTGCTGCTGGTGGCTTTGATGACCGTGCCGCGAAGCCGCTGAACTGAAGTTGGTTTCACAGAAGGCAACGCAGCAAACAAAGCCTTCCATCTTCAATCGCTAAATCGATTCTCTTTTGTTCCCTTCGTTTTCTTCGGTTGGTTTTTCCGAGAATTTATTTTTCGCTCAACCACCGCGCTGCATCGGTTGCCGCGTAAGTGATAATGATATCCGCTCCCGCGCGACGCATCGCCAGCAAGCTTTCCAGAGTGACGGCGCGTTCATCAATCCAGCCATTGGCCGCAGCGGCTTTGATCATCGCATGTTCCGCGCTCACCGCGTAGGCAGCGGTTGGATAACCGAACTCAGCTTTGACCCGATATAAAATATCCAGATAAGCCAGCGCGGGTTTCACCATCACCATGTCCGCGCCTTCCTGAATATCAAGCGCGACTTCGCGCAAGGCTTCAGCCGCATTTCCGGCATCCATCTGGTAACTGCGACGATCGCCAAATTGCGGCGCAGATTCCGCGGCTTCCCGGAACGGACCGTAAAATGCCGACGCAAATTTTGCTGCGTACGAAAGAATCGGCGTGTCTTCAAAGCCGCGCTGATCCAGCAATTCGCGAATCGCGCGAACGCGTCCATCCATCATGTCGCTGGGCGCCACAATATCGGCACCAGCATCCGCATGGCTGACGGCCGTTTGCGCCAGCAGTTTCAAACTGGGATCATTCAGAATTTTCGCGCCGGATTTCGTTTTGTGAACAATGCCGCAATGGCCGTGTTCCATGTATTCGCAAAGGCAGACATCCGTGATCACGAGCAACGTCGGCAATTCCTTCTTCAACAAGCGCACGGCCTGCTGAACAATTCCCTTCGCCGCGTAAGCGCCGGAAGCTTTCGCGTCTTTGTGATCGGGAATTCCAAACAGTAAAACCGCGAGCACGCCGGCTTCATGCGCCTGCGTCGCTTCGATCAGCAATTCATCGAGTGAAAGTTGAAACACGCCCGGCATTGCATTGATTGCTTTGCGCAGCTTGCGGCCGCTGCGAACGAACAGCGGCAGGACGAGTTGTGCCGCGCTCAGTTGTGTTTCGCTGACCAATCGCCGCAGCGCAGCGGATTGACGCAATCGGCGTGGACGGTAATTCGGAAACTGACCCATCGAATGCAAACTCATGACGGTAATTTAAGTTCCAGGCTCCAAGTTCCAAGTTCCAAGTGCGAGGTTGCAGGGTAGCGGCTGCCGCGCTGCGGCGGCCCGGGCGCGCTGTTCCGCGCCCGTCCGAAAAACGCATGTCACGAAATGACGCTCCAATACCATTTCGCCTGCAACCGCGATCCGCGCACTCAAGTCCATAGCGCCTCTTCATTTCAGAAACTACGCGGAAATCCTGATTGAAGCCTTCAGCATGGATAACGCAACTTGTGCGGTACCCGTTCACCATCATCAACGCATGAACATTCACTGCTTGCCTTCCTTTCGCGCCGCGATTGCGACCGCGTTATCTCTCGTCACCGCCGTCGCATTCGGTGCCGACGCGGAACTCGAATCGCCCACGCTGCAAAGCGCCACGAACGACATCGCTTTCAAAGTCCAGAAACCAGAGCTGTACCGCGACGGCTGGATCGATTTGAACAAAAACAACTCCCGCGACAAATACGAAGACCCGCAGGTTCCAATCGAAGAACGCATTTCCGATTTGCTCGGGCGAATGACACAAAAGGAAAAGATCGGCCAGCTTTGGCAGCGACCGCTGGCGGTAGCGAATGCCGATCGCACGCTGCTCGTGAACGGCGAAGTCGGATCGTATCTCGGCGTCGATCTCAGCGGGCCGGGCGTTCGCAATTCACTTCAACGCATCGCGATTGAAGACAGCCGGCTCGGCATTCCGTTGATTTTTGGTTACGACACGATTCACGGTTTCCGCACGGTGTTTCCGATTCCGCTCGCGCTCTCGTGTTCGTGGGATCCTGATTTGCTCGAACGCGTCAGCGCGGTGGCGGCGCGGGAATCCAAAGCCGCCGGCGTGGACTGGACGTTCGCGCCGATGATTGACATTGCGCGTGATCCGCGTTGGGGCCGCATCGCCGAAGGCAACGGTGAAGATCCCTGGTTGAGCAGCCAATTGGTTGTGGGTTCGGTTCATGGTTTTCAAGGCGACAACGCGGGCGCGTCCAATCGCGTCGCTGCGTGCCTGAAACATTTTGTCGGTTACGGCGCGGCGGAAGGCGGACGCGATTACAACACCACGGAGATCGGCTTGCCGACACTGAGAAATATCTATCTGCCGCCATTCAAATCCGGTGTCGATGCCGGTGCGCTGACAGTCATGTCGGCCTTCAATTCTTTGAATGGAATTCCCACGTCCGGAAATCATTTCACGCTCACTGAAGTCCTGCGCAACGAATGGAAGTTCGATGGTGTCGTGGTCAGCGATTACGATTCGGTGTTGGAAACGGTTCGCCATGGATTTGCTGAAGATGAAACGGACGCCGCGCGGATCGGAATCACTGCGGGCGTCGATATCGAAATGGTTTCGGACACGTATCACAAACATCTCGCGAAGCTGATTGCCGATGGCGCGGTTTCGTCAGCGACGCTTGATGAAGCGGTGCGGCGCGTGTTGCGGCTAAAAATTCGCTGCGGGTTATTCGAACGTCCTTACACGACCGAGGTTGAAAATCCGTTTCTGCAATCCGACGCTCTGAAACTCGCGCGCGAAGCGGCGGCGCGATCTGTTGTGTTGGTGAAAAATGAAAACGCCTTGCTGCCGCTGAAAACCAATCTGCACTTTGCGTTGATCGGTCCTTATGGCGACAGCCACGACATGCTCGGCTCGTGGTCGGGGGTGGGACGAAACGAAGAAGCCGCGACGCTGGCCACCGCACTGAAATTTTTTCTCGGAAAAAATTCGCTAACGATTGTTCCCGGTTGCGAAATGGAAACGAATCGCACGGACGGAATTCCCGCTGCTGTCGCAGCCGCGCGCCAGGCCGATGCCGTCATTCTGGCGATTGGCGAACCGTCAAAAATGTCCGGCGAAGCGCGGAGTCGTCAGACGCTTAATCTTCCCGGAGCGCAGGAAGAATTGCTGGAACGCGTCTGCGTTGCGGGCAAGCCGGTCGTGGCCGTGTTGTTCACCGGACGTCCGCTGGCGGTGCCGGAAGTTCTGGAAAAATGCGACGCGGTGTTGATTGCGTGGCATCCCGGAACCGAAGGCGCTGCGGGCATTTCGGATATTCTTACCGGCCGCATTGAACCCACCGGACGGCTCACGACTTCGTGGCCGCGAACAGTCGGACAGATTCCGATTCATTACAATTATCTCGCGACCAGCCGCACATTTTCGGATCAGTACGGGAGCCATTACATTGACGGCCCGCGCACGCCGCTGTTGCCGTTCGGGTTTGGCCTGGGTTACAGCGCGTTTTCCGTCAGCAACGTGAAGCTGGATAAAACCAACGCGCCGGTTTCGGAATCGATTACCGCATCGGCCGTCGTGCGCAACACCGGTTCGCGTTCCGGCAGCACGGTCGTTCAACTCTACATCCGCGATTACGCGGCGTCCGGCGGATCGCGTCCGATGCGCGAATTGCGCGGCTATCAACGCGTGACACTCGAACCGGGCGCGGAACAGGAAGTGAAGTTTACCTTGGATCGCAACACGCTTGGATATTGGATGTCGGACGGAAAATGGATTGTTGAACCCGGCCGTTTCTCCGCGTGGATTGGTTTCGACAGCACCACCACGAATGATGCGGCGTTTAGGTTGACGCGCTGATGTTGAACAACGAAATAACGAAGAACGAAGGTTTGCGAACTTAGTTCGGTGAATCATCTGACTACCTTCTGGGTGCTTCAGCCCCAACGGGGCGCAATATGATAACCCAAGGCAAAGCCTTGGGTTTCTCGATCAAAAGAATCCAGCCCTGTAAGAGCGAAACAGAATTGCCGGAGAGATCACGCAATTTAGAATCCTCACGTTGTGCCGCCCTTTCAGGGCTTAAATAATATGCGCCACATGAACCCGGGGCGTCGCTGCGCTTTGCCCCGGGCTGTCATATTTTGACCTTTCAGGGCGGAAACATCACGACCTCAAATGGTATCGCACGTTGGTTTCGAATGCGATGTGGCTCCTTGCATGGTCAACTCTCAACAGATTTAGAACCACCGTTCAGGTTCGCAAAGAATCAGTGACGCAACAGTTGCTTTACATCCACTTGTATTCGACTCCGCGCTTTCCAATTCACCGGGCCGAACTAGACTCGCGCTCATGCAGAAGCTCGGAAAAATCCTGATCGTCGGAGCGGTCGCGATTCTGTTTGCGGTGGGAATGTTTTGTGGAATCGAACTCGCGCGCTGGAAACGTTCCAGCTCCAGCACACTCAGCACGCCCGCCTTGCTCACACAGGTCAAGGCGCTTTCCGAACTGGTCACGATTCAATACGTCATTGAAAAAGTTGAAGTTCTCGAAGTGCCTTCGGAAAACATCGTGGGCCAGATGATCGGCAGTCAGAACCGAATGCTGCTGCTGGCGCATGGCGTGGTGAAAGCCGGCATCAATCTCGATTCACTGCGTCCCGAAGATTTGCAGGTTCATGGAAAAGTGATTTCGATAAAACTTCCGCCCGCGCGCATCACCGATCATTACCTCGACGAAAAACAAACGAAAGTGATCGATCGCGAAACCGGTCTGCTTGCACCGCCGGCCAAAGATCTGGAACAAACGACTCGCCGCAATGCGCTGGACAGCATTCAACGCGCGGCGCGCGCGAACGGCATTCTCAGCGAAGCAGACGCGCGGGCGAAAGCACAACTGTCGGCGCTGTTCATGCAACTGGGTTTTGAACGCGTGGAGTTCCGGTAATGCGCGGACGCGGAGCATCGCTCCGACACGATTCAATGCGTTTTGGATTTCAAGAATCGGCCAAAAATCAAATCGCTGATTTCTTTCGCCGCTGGAACTTTCAATCCGTAAGCAACGATCCAATACGCGATTCCTGCCAATGCGCCCGGCACAAAGACCGCGCCGAGCTTGAATCGGAAACCCGCAAACGGCGTGCGCAATTCCCACCAGTGACTCGCGAACAGCGCAATTCCGGTGGCGATTCCCACCGCGATTGCCAAAGGCAAAATTGTGGACTTCAGCGGTTTCAATTCGAGTTTGCCGAGCTTTTTCTTCAACGCATACAGCAGCAGCAGCACGTTGATGAGCGAGCTTACCGTGTTCGCGAGGCCGAGGCCGCCTTGACGAAAAACAAACACCAGCGAAACGGATAAAATCAGATTCACGCCGAGACAAACGAGGCTGACTTTCATCGGCGTTTTGGTGTCGCCGAGCGCGTAGAACGCGCGCGCGAGAATGTTCACCAGCGAATACGCCACCAGACTTCCCGCCAGACATTCCAGCGCGAAGGTGGCGCGCAGCGTGGAACCGTGATCGAACTTGCCGCGTTCAAACAGCAAACGAATGATCGGCTCCGCCAGCGTGATCAGCAGCACGGTCATCAGCAGATTCACGAAAATCAGATACGCCATTCCGTGCCGCAGCGTTTTGCGGAATTCGCCGTAATTTTTTTCCGCCGCCAAACCGGCCAGCGTCGGCAACAGAAAGGTCGCGAGCGAAATGCCAAACACGCCTTGCGGCAGTTCCATCAGGCGCACTGCGTAATTGAACGGCGCGATCAAAGGTTGTTCCGGACGATCCAGCCACAGTCCGAGAAATTGAATGATCGCGACGTTGATTTGAAACGCGGCAACGCCGAGCGCGCCGGGGATCATTTGCCGCACGACGCGTTTGACGGTTTCGTTTTTCCAGGGCGAAACCCAGCGATAACGGAAGCCATCGTGCAAAAGCGTTGGCATTTGAAACGCCGCCTGCGCCACGCCTGCAACCAAAACGCCCAACGCGAGCGCGAAGATTTGTTCGTGCAACACTTTTCCCCAATGCGGCGCGACGAATAAAACCGAGGCAATCATGACCACGTTGAGCATGGTCGCGCCCATCGCAGGAATGAAAAAATGTCCGCGCGCGTTCAACATTCCCATGCACGCGGCGGCGAGACAGACGAGCAGCATGTAGGGAAACATCCAGCGCAACAGCCGCAGCATGAGATCGGTTTGCGCGGAAAACTGATGCACGCCGAGAACAATGCTGATGCCGATCAACACGAGGACGATGATGATCGACGCGGAAATGATCAGCCCGGAGATCACGGCATTGGCGGCGCGCCACATTTCTTTTTCGCCGGCGGTCTTTTCCTTTTCTTTAAAAACGGGAATGAAAGCGGCCGTCAAAGCGCCTTCGCCGAGCAGACGCCGGAAGAGATTGGGAATGGTGAAAGCGACCTGAAATGCCGCGGCGACCCAGCCGTCGCCCATGAACTTGGCATAGACGATTTCGCGGACCATTCCGAGCAAACGGCTGGTCAGCGTGGCGAACGCCATGGAGCCGGACGATTTCAGCATTTTGGACACGCGCGCAGGCTAGAGTTGGAGCGGCGAAGTCAAAAGTCGAAAGTTGTTGAACCAATCGGGGAAACGTTCAACACCCAACGTTCAAACAATGCACCCACGGCATCAGCTGGAGCGTTCGAGGTGTTGAATGTTTCGGGCGCAACTTGACACCCGCACCATTTTCAATTCCCTCGCCCCGCAGCGAAGCGCGGGGAGAGGGTCAGGGAGAGGGGATTTTGAAAGCTAAAAACCTCCTCACCCCAGCCCTCTCCTCCGGCTTCGCTCGGAGGAGAGGGAGTGATCAGCCGTTCGGATTTTTCGAAAGCTCGATCCCTTGTTTGGTGCAGGTGTCAAGTTGCGCTCAATGTTTCCTGCAAACCAATTCCAGGCTTGCAACTCCAATGGTTTTCTCTAAAAAACGCGGATGATTCGAGTCGTTTTCTGTGGCGCTCCCCGACTGCTTTCCCTGTTCGCTCTGGCGACGTTTCTCTCAACCAACATTTTGAACGCCAGAACCGTGGAAAACGTTCGGCAGGCAAAGATCGATGAAGCCATCGCGAAAGTCGGTCCGGCGCTCGTCCGCATTCGGGTCGTCTCGGCGGAATATGGCGATGGCCGTGAAATCAAAGTCCAGGAAGTCGGCAGCGGCGCGATCATCACGAAAGACGGATTCATCATCACGAACCATCACGTCGCTGGCCACGCCAAACGCATGTTCTGCACGTTGTGGAATCGCGAAGAAGTGGAAGCGGATCTCATCGGCACCGATCCGCTGACGGATATTTCGATCATCAAATTGCGTCCGGAAAAAATGCGCGATTTCATTTTCGCGCGCTTTGGCGATTCCACTGCCGTGCGCGTCGGCGATTCCGTTCTCGCGATGGGCAGCCCAATGGCGTTGTCGCAATCGATCACGCTCGGAATCATCAGCAACACCGAAATGGTCATGCCGCGCTTCTGGGGTTCCGGCGCGCAACTGCGATTGGACGGCGAAAACGTTGGCGGGCTGGTGCGCTGGATTGCGCACGACGCGGCCATCTACGGCGGCAATTCGGGCGGTCCGCTCGTGAATCTCAATGGCGAAATCATCGGGATCAATGAAATCAGTTTTGGTTTGAGCGGCGCGATTCCCGGAAATCTTGCGCACGCCGTGGCGAAAGAATTGATTGCGAAAGGCAAAGTGGAGCGAAGCTGGATTGGCGCGGATGTGCAACCGCTTTTCAAGCATGTGGGCAATGAGAAAGGCGTGCTGGTCAGCGGCGTGTTGGAAGATTCGCCCGCGAGCGCAGCCGGTTTGCAGGCGGGAGATCGATTGCTGCGTTTGAATGGCGAGCCAACCGATGTTCGCTTCGACGAGCAAATGCCTGAGTTCATGCGGCTGTCCACGAGCCTGCCGATTGGAAAGGCGGTGCCGATTGTTTTTCAGCGCGACGGCAAAGTCATCAAAGCGAAACTGACCGCGATCGAACGTGGCGAAGTTGCGCCGCCGCAGCAGGAATTGAAACAGTGGGGGTTGACAGTGCGTGATATTTCGGCGCTCGCGAGCCGCGAAATGAAACGTGAAAATCGCGAGGGCGTGCTCGTCACTTCGGTTCGCCCGGGCGGTCCCGCCGGTGAATCCAAACCCTCCCTGGAACGCAAAGACATCATTGTGGAAGTGAATGGCGCACCGGTAAAAAATGTGGCGGAACTGGCGCGGCTCACGCGTGAATTGACGGAAGGCAAAACCGAGCGCGTCCCGGTGATTATTACTTTCGAACGCAAAGCCGCGCGTTATCTGGCGGTGGTGAAAATCGGGATTCAAGAATTGAAAGATCCCGGGTTGGAAGTCACGAAGGCCTGGCTGCCGATTGAAACGCAGGTGATCAGCCGCGACATCGCGCGCCAGCTTGGACACAGTGATTGGCGTGGATTTTATATCACGCGTGTTTATCCGGACAGCACGGCGGAAAAGGCGGGATTGAAATCCGGCGATTTCATTATGGCCGTTGACGACGAGAAATTAACCGCGACCGGAGCGGAACACGAAGACGAATTACGCGCGCTGATCCGTCAGTATGATGTTGGCAAAACGGTTGAGTTGACGGTGATTCGCGACGGCAAGCAGAGCAAGGTGCCGGTGGAACTGGTGCGTTCGCCGCGGTTGCAGCGCGAGATGAAGAAGTATCGCAACGATGATTTTGAATTCACCGCGCGCGACGTTTCGTTCTTTGACGCCGCTCAGGAACAATGGGAAAATGAGCAGCACGGCGCGCTGGTGGAAGATGTTCGCTCCGGGAGTTGGGCGGAACTGGGTTCGCTCGATGCCGGTGATTTGATTCTTGAAGTGAACGGAAAACCCGTGACCCGCGTGGATGATTTGAAACAACAGATGGAAAACATTGCAGCCGAACGAAAAACGGTGGTGATAATGAAAGTCCTGCGCGGCATTCACACCTTGTATCTGGAAATGGAACCTAACTGGAAAAGTTGAACATGATGACGAAACAACTCACTCGCTGGAACCTGAGTTCCATTCCGCTGCTCGCAGCCTTGGCGCTTGGCATTTTAATCGCGCCGGTCCGCGCGGACGAAATCGCTGACAAAGGCCGCGAGATTTTCAAAAAAAATCTTCACGCGGTGGTCACGGTTCAGGTCGTGATGAAAGCTTCCCGTGCCGGCAGCACCGGAAACGAAACGAAACAGGAAATCACCGGCACGGTTATTGATCCTTCCGGGCTGACAGTGGTGGCATTGTCCGCATGCGACCCGTCCGAAATGTACCGTCGGCTTTCGGAAGATTCGAAGGTCGAAGTGGAAGTCAGCGACGTGAAAATCCTGCTGGAGGACGGAACGGAATTGAACTCGGAAATTGTTCTGCGCGACAAAGATCTCGACCTGGCGTTCATCCGGCCAAAAACCAAACCGGCGCATGAGATGGCTTTCGTTGATTTCGCCAACTCCGGAACGGCGCAGGTTCTGGAACCGATCATCACCTTGAATCGCTTGAACAAAGCCGCGAGCCGCGCGCAATCGGCTTCGACGGATCGCATTTCAGCAGTGATTCAAAAACCGCGAACGTTTTACGCAACGGAAAGCGGCATGGGCGGAACGCTGGGCGTGCCGGCGTTTTTGTTGGATGGAAAAATTCTCGGCATTTATGTCGTGCGCGCGGTCAGCGCCGCAGGCGGGCCGATGAACATCCGGCAGAATCTTTCCGCGATTATTCTTCCCGCGGAAGCGATCGCGAAAGCCGCGCAGCAAGCGCCGGAAGCCAAGCCGGAAAGCGACAAGAAAGAAGATTCCAAACCCGCTGCGGACAACACCGCGGCCAAAGCGGACAAATAATCACCGCCGCGTCAGAACATTGGCCAGCGACGCACCGAACGGTTCGCTTTGGATCGTTCGATTGATTTTGTAGATTTCTCCTGAATGAGTAACGCGATTGAATCCGGTCCCGCGCCGGAACTGAGTTTTGTGATTCCCTGCCATAACGAAGAAGGGAATCTGCAACCGCTGGCCGCCGCCATTCGCGATGCGGTTCTGCCGCTGAATCTCAGTTATGAAATCATCATTGTGGACGATTTCAGCAACGACGGTTCGTGGAAGGTTCTGGAAGAAATGGCGGCGAAAGATCTTTGCGTCGTCGCGCTGAAATTTGCCTACAACTGCGGTCAATCCGCCGCGATGTTTGCCGGAATGAAAGCCGCGCGTGGCAAATATATCATCACGCTCGACGCCGACCTGCAAAACGATCCACGCGATATTCCGCAATTTCTGGAAGCATTGAAGAACGTGGATTGCGTCTGCGGAACGCGAGTCGAAGCGCGCAGCCAGGGCGATAACTTCCTGCGCATCATTTCCTCACGCATTGCGAATTGGGTGCGAAACAAACTGTCCGGCGAAACAATCAGCGACGCGGGCTGTTGTTTCCGCGCGTTCAAACGCGAATGCGTCGCCGATCTGAAATTCTTCAAAGGCATGCATCGCTTTCTGCCGACGCTGTTCAAGATCGACGGCTATACGGTTGCGGAAATTCCGGTGCGACACAATCCGCGCGCCAGCGGTCAGGCGCATTACGGCGTGTGGAATCGACTGTTTGCGTCGTTCTACGATCTGCTCGCGGTTCGCTGGATGAAGAAGCGGATGTTTCGTTACAAAATTGCCGAGCGGTTGAACTGAAAATTCGCGAGCTTCTTTTGAACTAAAGCAATGCAGTTCAAAAATTTAACCACGGATGAACACCGATGGACACGGATCGGAATCTTCGTTTTGGAACCTCATTCTGAATACCAACCGCGAACCGGTTTTGAATCATTCCGCTAATCTATTTGTTCAATACCTCAATCCTCCGTGTCCATCTGTGTTCATCCGTGGTTGATTCCCCTTTTTAGTTCGCGACTGAAATGCGGACGCATCTGTTGATCTTCAAAATTATTTCTGACGCGGCGAGCTGTTGAGCCAGTCTGCCAGATGTATTTTTCCCAGACGCGGGTTCGCGCCGGGCGTGAGGCTTTGGTCGTTTACTTTGATTCCGTAATACGGAGCACTGGCATCCGTGATGACCTTTCGAGAATCGTGAACTGCACTCAAGAATTTGCGCGCTGCGTCATCCAGATGAACCGCGTCCGGACCCGCAATCTCAACCAAATTGTTCAACGGTTGGCCGATCGCGATGTCCGCCAGCGCAGATGCAACATCATCCGCGGCGATCGGCTGAAACAAAGTGTGCGGCAGACGTACGGTTTCGCCATTAGTCGCCGATTGCACGATGCCCCCAATGAATTCAAAGAACTGAGTGGCGCGCGCGATGGTGTAAGGAATCGGAGAATTCCTGATCAATTTTTCCTGGGCGAACTTCGCGCGAAAGTAGCCGCTGTCGAGCAGGCGTTCAGTGCCGACGACGGAAAGGGCGACGTGATGTTTCACGCCGGCGACGAGTTCAGCGGCGAGCAGATTTCGACTCGAGGTTTCAAAAAATTCCAGCACGGCCCGATCTTCCCACGACGGCGCATTGGCGACATCGACGACCACTTGTGCGCCGCCCAGCGCTTCGGCCAACCCTTCGCCGGTGATGGCGTTGACCCCTTGCGAAGGCGAAGCTGCTACGACTTCGTGCCCTTGTTTTCGAAGATTGCTGACGAGCCGGCTGCCGATCAGTCCGGTTCCGCCGATGATAACGAGTTTCATAATTGATTTTGATTTCAGTTGTTTGTTTGAGAACGAGTGCAGCATGCGCCGGTATTGCCTTTTCGTGTAGCCGCTTCCTGCCTATAACAGTCATGCAAATTTCGCATGAGCGCCTTTGAAGATCTCACTTTGCTTCGTGCCTTTGTTTCCATTGTCGAATGCGGCAGCATTTCCGCCGGCGCTCGACGTTTAAAGATTTCACAACCGGCGCTGAGCCGTCAGTTGCGAACCCTGGAG
The DNA here is from genome assembly GCA_035765675.1 of Verrucomicrobiia bacterium. Lineage (GTDB taxonomy): Bacteria > Verrucomicrobiota > Verrucomicrobiia > Limisphaerales > DASXHY01 > DASXHY01. Next base: position 32,651 of record DASTXC010000021.1, on the reverse strand, counting down.
GAATTGTGCGGCACGGCCTTGCTGCGAAGGAACACACATCGCATGAGCGTCACCGAAACCGGAGAGCGCCTGCTCGATGATGCCAAAGCGCTGCTCGCACAAGCGGAAGAAGCGGATCGCCGGCTGATCGAAAGTCACACCACGTTGAGCGGACATCTGCGATTGTTCGCGACCTTTGACTTGGGGCAATGGGTCGTCACGCGTCTCGTCAGCCAGTTCCTGCAGGAGAATCCGAAAATGACGGCCACGCTCGCGTTGAACAATCGCCCGTTGCACATGATTCAGGAGGGTTGCGATGTGGGAATTCTGCCCGGCAAAATTACCGATGAATCCGTGATCGCGCGGCCTGCGGGCGAAATCATATTGCATCTCGTGGCGGCGGCGTCGCTCGTCAAAAATCGGCCTGCCGTGAAAACGCTCGACGATCTCAAATCCTGGCCCTGGATATCGCTGGCCGGATCACAATTCTGGAACTCGCGCGAAATCACGCTCATCAACCGGCAAGGCAAGGAGCAGACGATCGGCATTTCGCCCGTGCTGATTTCGGAAGGCGTCACCAGCATTCGCGAAGCGGTGCGCGACGGATTGGGCGTTGCTTTGCTGCCGGATTGGTTGATCAAGGAAGAAGTTGCGTCCGGCGATCTCGTGAACCTTCTGCCGCATTGGAAGGCGAAGGACTTGCCCATGCACGTCGTCTATGCGGGCCAGCGCGTTTTGCCGCGGCGCGTGAGTGCATTTATTGATTTTGCAGTCCAATATTTGCTGAAGTTCCAAAAGGGCGAATGAGTGCGAAAGCTCCGCAATATTCAATTCTATCTCCGTATTAGCAAAATTTCGGGAATGGATTTTGGGGCCAATGAAGTCGAAAGAACGGCCCTATCCGTGATTCACGTGACGGTTGAGAGTTCGATTCACACTGTGGATTTCCGGTTCATCCTTATGAGTTCCGTCAATTCGATTTTGTCGAGCTTATCAAACAGGGCATCCGAACCGTTCTTCCACGCGAACCTTAACTCAGCTTCGAAAAGGGGAAGAAACGAGAAAAAGAAAACTTCTTTGCCTTCGCGAACGTGAATTTTCTGTGCTTCTTCCGGACACAACATTGGGATCGACAGGATACCGCCACAATAGGGGGCGGTCTCATGAAAGGTTTGAGGTGGATCTTCATTCGCGATCGTGTGGCCATACCACAAGCAGGTCTTAAAGATGTGCGGAAAACGTGCTGTTTGTTTCAAGTGACGGAACGGCCACCAGAATCTTTCCTCTTTCAAATTTTTCAGGTCAATCGGCCAGTCCGGCGGCAAAGCAAGAAGCAACTCGCAATAATAGCTGTCGCTATTGTTTCCACTCATCGGGCGATCGCTCATTCCTGTCGTGACAACGACGTGATACGGCTGGTCCGGCCGAGCCGGGACAACATGCAAGTCTATGTGCACGTATTCCGATGAGATCTCATGGAAAACCTCCGGCACGTCTCCCCACCAGCGAGAAATATGATTGCTGAGGATTTCCAGATCACGCGCCGATTCGTCTCCGAGTTCTGGATTGCCTTCCGGGTTGTCGTAGTGGCGTGGCATTGTAAGATCAAACGATTAATTCAGCGACCATTGGCAAAATCACCCGGTCGGCGGTCACAATTACTGGCAGAAACCTGAAACAGCCAGAGTTGTCTGCTCTACGGTCCACAAGCCAATCGCCGCGGCCGAAGCCACAAGTCCGACGATTCCTGCAATTGGAACTGGTGTGCGCCTCATGTGCGATTCACGGTGACAACATTTAGCAGAGCTGGAACGGAGACGGGTTTTCGCAGCCTGATTCTTTCACCTGGAAAAAAATCTAGCAAACCACGTTTAACATTTGAAAGGTATTTCCATCTCTCAGTTGAATGGAACCGAGAAACGACCCGAACATCTGAAATTAGCAGCCAGCGGGATCTTAAGTCGTCGGGTAAAAGCTCGCCGAATCAATTTCGAGAAGCCACTGAATCTCTTCTGATTTTCGCATTTCCTTTTCGTGTGTTCCGCGTATTTCGCGGTTCAAAAAAGTTTTTTCGGCTCATCCGGTTTTCACGGCGGCGTTCAGGAACTTTTTGGCGGCGGCGAGTTGATCGCGGTTACCCAGCAATAACACGCGGTCTTGCGCGAGAATTTCTTCGTCGGGACCGGGATTGATGATGTTCGGCCCTTCACGCTCGATTCCTACCACGCTGGCGCCGGTGTTGGTTCGCAATCCAATTTCCCGCAACAGCTTTCCAACGAAGGGCGAGTCGGGTGCGATGACCGTGGTGTCCAGATCGGCTTCCTGCAACAGCGGCGGCAGCGTGATGGCAGGCGGCTCATGTTTGGGTTCCGGCTGTTGCGCGAAGGTTTCGTGCAGCGCGGATTGTGCTTTGGAATACACGCGCACAAAGGAACGCCACATGAGCCATGCGATAAAGCCAATTACCGCGAGCAGCACGAGCAACACATTGAGCGGCGGCAACAATGCGGAACTCAACACCAGCACGAACAATCCCAGCGCCACCGTTCCCGCCAATGGAATGACGGTTTGCACAATGGAACGGATTGCAGCCGTGCGTTCGCCGGCGGCGGCCTGAGTGACTTTCAATTCAGCCAGCAACATTCCCAGCGCCTGAAGTTTTCGCGACGTGGCAATGAACATCGGCAGCGAACAGATCACCGCGCCGAGCCACAGCGCGGTTCGGAGCCATTCAGGTTGCAGATTGAATCGCGTGAGCCAGGCAGGTGGATGTTTTCCAACAAATGCCGCAGCGATAAACACAGCGGCGATCAACGCGGAGTTCAGCGTCATTTGCCCGGCCCATTTCCACATGAGATTCCGCGCCATGCTGTTCGTGCGATGACTGCCGATCTGGCCAACCCAGCTCGTGTAAAGGTTCAGTGAGTTCACCAAAGCTTTTGGCGCGCTGCGATCGAACTTCGCCACCACGACATCCGCGCTGCGAATCAGATACGGCGTGAACAAAGTGGTGATCGCCGAAACCGCGACCGCGACCGGATACAGGAAACTGCTGGTGACTTTCAGCGTCACGCCCAGCGACGCGATGATGAACGAGAATTCGCCGATCTGCGCGAGTCCCATTCCGACGCGGAGCGAAGTGCGGGTGTCGTTCCCGCCGACGAACGCGCCGAAGGAACAGGTCACGACTTTGCCGATCATGACCGCGAGGGTGATGACCAGAATCGGTTTCCAATACACCACCAGCATTTTCGGATCGATCAGCAGTCCGATGGCGACAAAGAAAACCGCGCTGAACATATCGCGCACTGGTTCGATGAGCGTTTCGATGCGATGAATTTCCCGCGTTTCCGCGATCACTGCGCCGATGATGAAGGCGCCGAGCGCGACGCTGTAGCCGAGTTTCACCGCGAGCAGCGAGACGCCGAAACACAGGCCCAGCACGGTGATAATCAGCATTTCGTTGCTCTTGAACCGTGCGACGTAACTGATCAATCGCGGCACGGCGATCAATCCCGCGACCAGCACCACGGCGAGAAACGCGCCGAGTTTTCCGAGCGTGGAGCCGACTTCGCCGAGGCTCAACGTGCCGGTCATCGCAATGCCGGAGAGCAGCGCAATCATTGCGATGCCGAGAATGTCTTCGATGATGAGTACGCCGAAGATCAGTTGGGAAAAGCGCTCCCGCATTTTGCCGAGTTCCGCGAGCACTTTGATGATCACGGTCGTGGACGACATCGAAAGCATTGCGCCGAGGAAGATGCTGTCCATCGCGGCCCAGCCGAACAACCGGCCGATTTCGTAACCGACCCAGAACAGCAGCAGAATTTCCAGCACCGCAGCGATCAGCGCCGGCGCGCCGACCTGTTTCAATTTGCGAAGACTGAATTCCAAACCCAGTGAAAACATCAGCAGAATGATGCCCAATTCCGAGAGTGTGTTGATCGTGTCTTCGTTATGAATGAGCGGATAAGGCGGCGTGTGCGGACCGATGATGACTCCGGCAATGATATATCCGAGCACCACCGGTTGTTTGAAACGGTGGAAGATGATCGTCACGATTCCCGCGACGATCATGACCGCTGCGAGGTCCTGCAAAAATGTTATGGCGTGCATAGGTGAATCGACCGGTTCCGGCCTCGTACAGGTTTCAAATATCAGAGAAGAAGCGTTTACCACAACGTTGCAGTTCAGTAAGAGAAACTTTTTTTGGTCAACGGACGTTTGGCTTCCCTTGTGGCAGCGGACATGAATCCGCTCTGATTCTGCGGCAAACGACTTAAGAGAGGGAGCCGGCTCACGGCGGCTGCTACATCTTCAACGAAATGGCTGCTGCAACAGGATGAAATCGAGTAGTTCTTTGTGGATTTTTAGCATGGGCGAAGGCTCGCGTTGCTTGAATTCTGTTCGCGCATCCTTTTCAAACATTTATGCTGCATCCACTGGCCAAAGCTTTTTTGTGAAAACATCTCGTTCTATTTCCCAATCGGTTGCGTTTGTTGCAGCGCTGATCTGCGGAGTATGCGGCGCGACAGCTCAGGCGAATGCCGACGACGCGTCCGTGAATCTCGCGGTCGTGGCGAAGTCGTCCACGTCGTTCCATTCCGGCGACACCAGCGTTGACGCGTTGAATGACGGAAACCATCCGCGAAGTTCGCGCGATGTGCGACGCGGTTCCTACGGCAACTGGCCGCGCACCGGAACGGAATGGGTGCAATACGATTGGAACCAGCCGATCAGCACGAAGCAGGTGGAAGTTTATTGGTGGATTGATGGTCAGGGCGTCGGCGCGCCGAAAGCCTGTCGATTGTTGTATTGGCACGACGGAAAGTTTGTGCCGGTGCCCAATGCAAAAGGTCTGGGCATTGCCGGAAATACTTTCAATTCGACAACCTTCGACGAAGTCCAGACCACGAAGCTGAAACTCGAAATCGAATCCGATGGAACGCTCTCCACCGGCATTCTGGAATGGCGGGTTTTGGATTCAGGAAATTCACCAGACTTCCCGCCGTCGGTTGCAGCAGGCATTGATCGCACGGTCATTCTCGGTGGCAAAACGTATCTCTCCGGTGCAGTGAAAACGTTGAAGCCGAACACCGCCGCAGCGCAGAACGTGGCCTGGAGCAAAGTATCCGGCCCGGGTGAAGTGAACTTCGCAGATGCGCATGCGGCTGAAACCACGGCCACGTTTTCCCAACCCGGCAATTACGTTTTGAAACTCACCGCGGGCAAAGGCGCTTTGAGCGATGCTTCAACTTTGAAAGTCACCGTGGACAATCCGCCGCCGAAAGAACGGCTCGATGTGGTTTACACGAAGAAGTATCGCCTCGACAGTCCGCTCTGGAATGCGCGGGCGAAAGCGCTGATCGTGAACTGGATTCCGCATTGCATCGACATGATCAATCGCACGAATCTCACCCAGGGCCAGGGCGGCATTGATAATTTTGTGGAAGCTGCCAAAGCACTTCGGGGCGAACCGCATGGGCCGCACAAGGGCTACGTTTTTGCAAACGCGTGGGTGCATCAGACGGTCGAGTCCATGTGCCTGGCGCTCATGGTCGATGCGAAAGGCGATCCGGAAATTCTGGCGGCGCAGCAAAAAATGAAAGCGACGCTGGAGGATTGGATTCCAAAAATCCTCGCGGCGCAGGAACCCGACGGCTATTTGCAGACGGCCTACACGCTTGCGGATCGCAGCCGCTGGCCGGAACGCTGGTCTCCGCGGCATCGCGGCGATCATGAAGGTTACACTGCGGGTTACTTCATTGAATCCGCCATCAATCATTACACGTTGACCGATGGGCAGGACAAACGTCTCTACAATGCCGCAAAGAAACTGGCGGACTGCTGGGTTGCCAACATCGGTCCGAAAAAAAAGGAATGGTATGACGGCCATCAGGAAATGGAGCAGGCGCTGGTGCGTTTCGGGCGGTTTGTGAATGACATGGAAGGCCACAACAGCCATGGCGACAGTTACATCCGGCTCGCCAAATTTCTGCTCGATTGCCGCAAGGACGGCAGCGAATACGATCAAAGCCATCTGCCGGTTCAACAGCAGTATGAGGCCGTCGGTCACGCCGTCCGTGCCACCTACAACTATTCCGGCATGGCGGACGTTGCCGCGGAAACCGGTGATCTGGATTATCAGAGCGCGGTGATGTCGCTGTGGGACAACATGGTGAACAAGAAGTATTACGTCACGGGCGGCATTGGCAGCGGCGAAACGTCTGAAGGCTTCGGCCCGAATTATTCCCTGCGCAACAATTCCTATTGCGAATCCTGCTCCAGCTGCGGCCTGATCTTTTTCCAATACAAACTCAACCTCGCTTATCACGACGCGAAGTATGCCGATCTTTACGAAGAAACGATGTACAACGCGCTGCTCGGCGCAACGGATCTTGAAGGCACGGTTTTCAACTACACCAATCCTCTGATTGATGGACATCGCACCGCGTGGCACACCTGTCCGTGTTGCATTGGAAACATTCCGCGAACATTGCTGATGGTGCCGACCTGGGCATACGTGAAAAGCGACGACGGATTGTATGTGAACATGTTCGTCGGCAGCACGATCAACGTGGAAAAAGTCGCGGGCACCGATGTGCAGATGATTCAGAAAACCGATTATCCCTGGAGCGGCGACATTTCGATCACGGTGAATCCAAAACAAACCAAACGCTTCACTATTTACGTTCGCATTCCGGACCGGCACACGAGCGAACTGTATTCGCCTTCGCCGAAAGTGCGCGGATTGAAATCGCTCGCGGTCAACGGAGGGAAGGTTGAATCCAAAATCGAGCGTGGTTATGTCGCGCTCACTCGCGAATGGAAAGCCGGCGATAAAATTGATCTTGTGCTGCCGATGGAGCCGCAGCGGATCAAAGCGGATGAAAGAATCGCGGCGGATCGCGGCCGCGTTGCACTGCGATATGGTCCGATGATTTACAATGTCGAGCGCGCAGATCAGGCCGATCTGAATCAACCGCTGTCCGTCGATCCGATCAAGGCGGAATGGCAGGGCGATCTGCTTGGCGGCGTGGTGGTGTTGAAAGGAAAATGGGCGAATGGAACGCCGATGATTGCGATTCCGAATTTTGCGCGCCTGAATCGTGTGGGCCAGGTGGCCGATTCGACAGGTATTGAGCCGGTGAATTATGCGCCCGGTTCCTCCGTTGCGCCCGCGGCGTCCGCAGCGCCGGCGGCTCAAAATGGAAATCGCGGACGGCGCGGTCAGGGCGGTCCGAATTCCATTGTGTGGATGAAGGATCTGTAAGCCGGAACGAGAGACCGTTGGGCGCAATCACTCGCTGACATTCGGGTGGAGTAAACCGATCGATTGACGAACCCTATGTTTGATTCAAAAACGCATTGCGCCACCGGTGTTTTCACGGCGGCCATTCTTTTGTTCGCCGGTTGCCGTTCGCCACAACATTCACAGCCGGAAAAATATTCGACAGCGGTTCCGTCGCAGGTCATCAGCAACGCCGTTCCGTTTATCGCGCGGCCTCTGCCGTTGAATGATGTGCGGCTCACCGGCGGCCCACTGAAACATGCGCAGGATCTGGATGCTGAATATCTGCTCAAGCTGGAACCGGATCGGATGCTTTATTATCTGCGCGAACGCGCTGGGTTGAAGCCGAAAGCCGGGCAAGGTTACGGCGGCTGGGACGGCGCGGGCCGCCAACTCACCGGGCACATTGCCGGACATTATCTTTCCGCCGTGAGTTATATGTGGGCCGCCACCGGTGATCCGCGATTCAAGGAACGCGCGGATTACATCGTCAGCGAATTGAAGGAAATCCAGGACGCGCAGGGCGATGGCTACATTGGCGCGCTCATGGCCAATGCGCCTCGTGGAACCAATGCTCCAACTTCCAGCGGCTCGCGTCGGGAACGTCCGGTGATCGATGGCAAGCAACGCTTCGAAGATCTTGCGCGCGGCGTGATTCAGTCCGGCGGCTTCGATCTGAACGGGATGTGGTCGCCGTGGTACGTGCAGCACAAACTTTACGCCGGCCTGCGCGATGCCTATCGGCTGACGGGAAATCGTACCGCGTTGAATGTGGAAATCAAATTCACAGAATGGGCGGACGGGATTCTTTCGCAGCTCAATGACGCGCAGATTCAGCGGATGCTGAACACGGAATTTGGCGGCATGAATGAAATCATGGCTGATCTCTACGCCGACACCGGCGATCCCCGCTGGCGGAAAGCGTTCGGCTATTTCAATCATCGCTCAATCATTGAACCGTTGTCGCGTCATGAAGACATTCTCGCCGGCAAACATGGCAACACGCAGGTGCCAAAACTTTACGGGTCCTTGATCGAATACATTTTTACCGGTGACGAAACCAACGGCAGCGCCGCGAAATTCTTCTGGGATCAAGTTGTGTTGCATCACAGCTTCGCAACCGGCGGTCATGGCAAGGATGAATATTTCGGGCCGCCGGATCAGTTAAGCGACCGCGTCGATGGGCGCACGGCTGAAAGCTGCAATGTTTACAACATGTTGAAGATGACGCGGACGTTGTTCGCGTTGCAGCCGGACATCAAGTATGCCGATTTCGAAGAGCGCGCGTTGTTCAATCATGTGCTGGCATCGATCGATCCTGAAGATGGCCGCACGTGTTACATGGTTCCGGTGGGGCGCGGAGTGACGCATGAATATCAGGATATGTTTCACAGCTTCACCTGTTGTGTGGGAACCGGCATGGAAAATCACGCGCTGCACGGCGACGGAATTTATTATGAATCGGGAGATAAACTGTGGTTGAACTTTTACACGCCTTCTACGGCGCACTGGAAAACCATGAGCGCAGAATTCGAAATGCAGACTGATTTTCCGGAAGGCGAAAATGCCGCGCTGAAAGTGAATCTGAAATCGCGGACGCATTTCACGCTGGCATTGCGGCGTCCGGCTTGGGCAGGCGACGGATTCCAGATCTGGATCAATGGCAAGGAAGCTTCCGGAATTTCCGGGCCCGGAACGTATGTCGAACTCACGCGCGATTGGAATGACGGCGATACGATTGAAATTCGGTTGCCGAAGACATTGCATGTCGAAGCGTTGCCCGACAATCCGCGGCGCGTGGCGCTGATGTGGGGACCGCTGGTGCTGGCGGGCGATCTCGGTCCGGAAGAACGGCGCGCGCGCGGAACGCATGCCGACGTGCCAATATTCGTCGCGGCGGAACAACCGGTTGCGGATTGGTTGAAACCGGTTCCGAATAAACCGGGAGCGTTTCGCACCGTGGGCGTGGGCCGCGAGCAGGAGGTGGATTTTATTCCGTTCTATCGTTTGCATCGTCGCACCTACGCTGTGTATTGGGATTTGTTCACGCCGGCGGAATGGACGAAGCGCGCCGAAGAACTCGCTGCCCAGCGTGAAAAACAACGCAAGCTGGAACTGGCCACCGTGGCGTTTGCTCAGCCCGGTGAAATGCAGCCCGAACGCGACTTCAATCAGCAGGGCAAAGACAGCCAGCCGGATCGCATCATGGGCCGCGCTGCGCGTCGCGGACGCAATTGGTTTTCATTTGATCTGCCTGTTGATGCGTCGCGTCCGATGGCGCTGGTGGTGACGTATTACAGCGATGAATGGCGGCGTCGCACGTTCGATGTGCTCGTGGATGGCGAACCTGTCGGAACGCAGGTGGTGGAGAAAAAAGGAGCGCCGCGATTTTTTGATGTGGAGTATCCGATTCCTGACGAGCTGGTGAATGGCAAACAGAAAGTCACGGTGCGTTTTCAGGCGACTGATGGAAATGAAATCGCCGCCGTGTTCGGATTGCGCATGATCCGCGCGGATGCAGAACGCTGAACGGTTTTCGACGTTTGACTTTCTTCAACGCCGCCGGGACAAACGTTCCTGCGGCGTTTTTGTTTTCATCTGAATTTCGATTTTGATTTCCACAGAAGACAACGAGGGAAAGGAAGACAAGGCTCATCACGCTGAGCAGCAGCCCGCGGTAATTCAGGTATCTTCCGTTGCGGATGCGTGAGTCGTTGAAGCTGCGGCGTGCATTTACAGTATGGGTTTGTGGATTTGGCCTATGTGCGCTGCCGTGGTTCTTGAATAGCGTTGCAACGTGCCCACCATCCTGAACAGACGAAGCACTGTCTGTTGCCCTTACGGGACGGTGCGGAATTTTCTCAGCTCCGATTTTCTCGCGGTCGATTCGAATCTGCACCTGATTTCCTCTCGGTGGATCGATAACCAAAACCCTAAAACCGTTCTATGAGAAACCTCCTCAGAAACTTCGCAGCCTCCATGCTGGCAGCGGCCGCGCTCACGCTCACGGCGCAGGCGGACACGCTGGTTAATTCATTCGACGCGCCGTTCGATTACGCGGCCAATGGCATTGTCGGCGACACCAGTTGGGATGGAGTTTATCTGCGGCTGGGAGATATTCCGGGATCCGTTCCCGCCGGCGATGGCAATGGACTTACCATACAGGCGTCCACCACGGTTTTCGGCGGCGGCTTTTTTGGAATTCAATCGCAGGGCACGTCGTGGTCGGGCGGCGACAACGACGGCTTCTTCATCTACAAAGTCGTGGACGGCGATTTCGATGTGTCGGTTGAAAATCTTCCGTTCAACCTCGCGGGCGGGCCGGGATTTGACAGTCGCGGATTTCATTTTGCCGGGTTGATGGTGCGGGCGTACAACACGAACAACTCCGGCGCGCCGTTCAGCACCACGTCCACGAATGCCGTGGAAAATTCCGTTCGACTCTGGCGCTTCAATGAATTCGATATCGATGGGCAGATTCGCATTTCAACCAATGGTGAGAATCAGGAATTAAATTTTGCGGGCAGCAACGACGAAACCAACAGCTCACGCTTTTTCCGGATCACCCGCGCGGGAAATATTTTCACGTTCTATGTCAAAACGAATTCCGGCGATGCCTGGTTTCAAGTGACAAACGGCTTGGCGGGGGGTGTTTTGAATCGTGACGATTGGGCCGGAGTGCGTCTTCAGGTGGGCATTGCCCAGGCGTCTTTCAGCACGGCATCGCGCGATGCGTTGTTCGATAACTTTCAACTGAGCGGACCGAATGTGACTTTCCCGATCGCGCCAACCGCTCCTTCCAACCTGATCGCCACAGCGACCAATGCCAATGGATCGCTGACGTTTTCCTGGCAGAAAGGAAATCCAGCGGACAACAGCCTCGTGTTGATTCGCGAGACCGGACCGATTCAACACAATCCCGTGAATGGCATTGCGTATGAGGCTAATGCTGCCTTCGGAACCGCAGGCACGCTGCTCGGCGGATCGCAAACTTATGCGGTTTACAACGGTTCGGGATCGAGCGTCACCGTTTCAAATCTTGGCGCGAACAATCGCAGCTATCTCGTTGCGGTTTACGAATATTCCGGAACGGGAGCGTCCACGGTTTACAACACCGCCAGTCCGGCTACGAATTACTTCGCGGGGCCGGGCATGATTACTTCGGCCGGATTAAACGTGCCGCAGAAAGATATTCCAATCGGCGGTGCCACCGCGATTCGACTGATCGCGGGTTTCAGCACCGGTGAAGTGAGTGATCAGACCGTGGCCACCGGGTGGGTCAGCGATAATCCGACCGTGGCGGACGTCACGGCAGGCGTGGTCAGCGGTCTTTCGGAAGGAAGCGCTACGATCACGGCGACGTTCGGCAGCTTTGTTCTCACCACCAATATCACAGTGCATGCACCGGCGTTGACCGATGATTTTTCCGCGACCAACAATTACCTCGCCAACGGGTTGCTGGGATCCATGTACGACGGGATGTATCTCAACTTTGGAGATGTTCCCGGCGCGGTTGCCGGTGGCGATGGGCCCGGTGGCGGTCTCGCGCTGGATTCGCAAATTTCCAATACCAACGGACTGAGCCTTTCGTCTTTCCAATCCACCTGGCAGGGCGCGGCGAATGACGGCCCTTTCCTGTTCAAGATTGTTCCCGGCAGCCGGAATCTGGTTTCAGGCGATTTCCAGGCGGTGATTGAAATCAACACCATGAACACACTGGCAACCAGCGCCGTGGGAATCATGGCGCGTTTGTATGATCCCGAAACCGGGGGCGCCCTCGGCGGTTCGGAAAATCATGTGAACTATTGGAAAATTCAAAACGGCACCACTTCGGTCCGTCGGACGCAATCGGGTGGAAACAACACGATTGTTGCCGCGGGTCCGGTCGCAGCGGACATCTTCCTGCTGGTGCAGCGTGCGAACTCCACGAATTTTTATTTCTTTGAAAAAGCAACCGCCGAAGCGCGATGGACGTTCGTGACCAATGTTGTTCTGGCGGCGGCTGCAAATGACGCGCCGATGCAGGTCGGTATTGCGCAACAGACCCAATCCGGGGTGACCGGCACCGCGGTCGTTCGATCATTTCTGTTGGATGCCGCGGGCGTGGTCAGTCCCACCGCTCTACCTCCAGCGGCAAGTGATTTTGCAATGACGTTGAATCCTGATCTTTCGATGACGCTCAACTGGGTCGCGGCAGATGATCTTGGGAATCCCGTTCAAAGCATTGTGGTGATGCGTGCCAACGCGCCGGTTTCCGCGCAACCAGGTTTGGGCCAGCCGATCACGGCCAATTCAGTTTTCGGAACGCCGGGAACGGGTTTGGGCGGCGGCAATTATGTGGTGTTTACTTCCGCGCCGGCTCCGGCTTCAACCAATAACAGTGTCACCGTTACCGGTCTGGCTCCCGGGGTGACGTATCACGCGGCGGTTTACACATTTGTTGGTTCGGGCGCGACGGCCACTTTCAATAATGTCGTTCCCGCAACGGGAGCTTCGGGCGAACTTGCCGCGGGCTTCCTGACGGGAATTGAAGCTGCACTCGCCGGTGGCATTCCTCAGGGCGGCATCGGCCAGATCACGGTGTTCGCCATTTATACCGGCGGCGTTGCTGTGAATGTGAGTGACCGTGCGTTGGTAACTTCCGGCGATACGAATATCATCTCCGTCTTGAACGGAGTGTTGACCGGCATCACGAATGGCACCGCGCCGATCAGCAGTGTTTTCGGAGGCTTGACCAATGTGGTGAATGTCACAGTTCGCGCGCCGTTGTTTACGGATGATTTCAGCGTGGCGCAGAATTATCTCGTCAATGGAGTCGCTGGTTCCGGTTGGGATGGAATGTATGATCCGCATCCCGGCGTAAATCCCGTGCCGGGTTCGCCCTACGAGCCGCTGGCGCTTTCCGGCGCAACCGTCGCCGATGCCAGCATCAGCAGCAACAACGTGTTGACGATCACGTCGTCAGGAGACGGTTGGGAGGGTGATCTTTCCGGCGGTTTCTTCCTGTTCAAATATGTGCCGGGCGATTTCCAGACAGCGGTTCACATCGAAGCTTTCGACGCGCTGAATTACAATCAGCCTGGGTTGCTCGCGCGCGGATACGCCAGCAGCAATGGCGTTCTGGGACTGCCGCTCGGTTATGCGGTTCCCAATTCCGACGGCACCAACGATCAGGGCGAATACTGGGTGTCGTTGACGCGCTTCGACGAATTTGGAATCGGCACTTACGCGCGCCAGAACATCGACAGCGGGGTGTCGCAGAACACGCAGCCGGATTCCGGCGACACGAATTTCTGGCTGCTGATCGTGCGGTCGTCCGGAACCAACTTCAACTTCTACAAACGTCTTTCCACGACCGATCCGTGGCGGCGTTTGCCAAACAATACTTCGTATCAAATCGCTCAACTCGCCGGGCGCCCGATGCAGGTGGGCGTGATGGCTGGACCATGGACGGGCACCGGCGGAGCGCAGCGCACCGTGCAGTTCGGCAGCTTCATGCTGGATTATTCGACCGGCACAACGCTCCAGGTCAGCGTGTCCGGAGGAAATATTATTCTGAGCTGGCCGCCTGATCCGAATCTGGTTTTGGAAGCGACCGGCAGCTTGAGCGTTCCAGACTGGAAGGCGGTTGTGGGCACGCCGCAACTCGATGCGAATGGCTACAGCCTTTCAGTTCCCTGGAGTGCGGAGGATCGCTTCTTCCGGTTGAAGCGATGATGCATCGGACCGGGAACAAAGATTAAACCAGCCGGGGAGAGTTGGGCGTCCAACTCTCTTCCGGCCAACCCAAGCGAACGTCATGTTGAATTCAGTTCTAAAGTCGCGAAGCCTGCGGGAACCGTGCCGGAATCGTTCATTGGAAACAACGCCGTCGCCCTCCGCGCGAAGATCCGCCTTCACGCTCATTGAACTTCTGGTGGTCATTGCGATCATTGCAATTCTGGCAGCGATGCTCCTCCCGGCGCTTTCCCGCGCGAAGCAAAAAGCGATTCGCACACAATGCCTGAACAATCTGCATCAACTCGGCATCGCAATGCTGAGTTACGCCTATGAAAACAACGACAAGTTTCCGTCGGGCTCGGGCGGATACTGGATTTGGGATCTGCCGGTTCCGGCCGCAGACGCGATGCTTTCGGCGAATCGCAATTTTTTGAAAACAGCTTTCTGTCCCGGCACGGCGTCGAGGTTTTCCGACCAGGATAATCTGAACCTGTGGAATTATGGAGCGGGCGGAGGATTTCGCGCGATTGGTTACGCGCTGACGTTGCCGGACACGCCTTCGCTGAATCGAACGAATTACAACCGCAGAATTCTGCCGGAGCCTATTCAATACGGACCCATCACGCTTCCGCCGCAGCCGGTTACGGAACGGGTTCTGATTGCGGACGCGACGATGTCGCAGAACGTGGATAATAAGGACTCGGAAAAATACAAATATAACTACACGGAGATCACGACCGGCAGCTATGCACCGGGAGGCGTGAAGAAAAATCATATGACCTCGCATCTGAAGGGCCGCCTTCCCAGTGGAGGAAATCTTCTGATGCTGGAAGGACACGTGGAATGGAGAAAGTTTGAAGATATGCAAGTGCGCGGCAGCGGCTCGCTTTATCCCGGCCGCGACGGCAACACCACCTGCCCGACATTCTGGTGGTGATTGAAATCGCGCATTGACGAGAGTGCGTCCGATTCTGAAAACGGATTTATAAGCGGTTCATCAAGTTTTGAAAGAGTTCGCTCTGCTTCCGTTCGTAAATCGGAAATGAGGGTTGGCAAACGCAACGCCTCCCTGCCTAGAATCGAGCCGATTTGAACATGAATCAGATTGGCGAGCTTACCGATGTCACCATTCATAGCCCGCGCAGTCGTATGCGCGGCGTCCGAGCGGCCAATGTGGAAAGCCGTCCTTGGATCGAAGATTTCCCCGTCTGCCAGACGCTTAATCAATATCAGATGGTTCATATCGGAATTCAGGAAGCCGTTGCGCCCACAAAAATCATCCGCACGAAACAGACGACCACTTATTTTCTCGCGTGCATTGGCGGGCAGGGACGGGTGTTGATCGATGGCCGCTGGCGGGTATGCAAAGAAGGTTATGCGTGTCTGCTGCCGGCGCACACGTTGAACGCTTTTGAAGCGACTGAGAAAGCCCGTTGGGAATTCTGCTGGGTGTGTTATCAACGTCCCACCGAACAACGCCCGATTGCCGATGCCACGACGCCAGTGATGGCGCGCTTTGATCCGCTGCCTTTGCGCTCCGCCATTTTAGGTTTGATGTATGAATGCAATGGCCCGGCGCAACCGACGTTGATTCAGGAATGGACGGATCTGATTCACGCTTACGTTTTGCGCTTTGCGCAACCTACCGATCAGCCGGATCAATTGCGTCTGCTTTGGGTGCGGGTGGCGGCGAATCTCGCGGATAACTGGTCGCTGGGCCGATTGGCGCGTGAAGCGGGTTACAGCAATGAACATCTGCGAAGATTATGTCGCCGACAGTTAGGACGCAGCCCGATGCATCAGGTGACTTATCTGCGAATGCGGCGCGCCGCCGAACTGCTCGCCACCACTGAACAAACGATTGAATCCATCTCGCACGAGATCGGTTATCAGAATCCGTTCGTTTTCTCCAACGCGTTTACGAAATGGATCGGCTGGCGGCCTTCAGAATATCGGCGGAAGAAATCAATCCGACCGACCGGAAATCCGTAGGGAAGGTTGACAAAGTGGAGCGGGCGAAGGGAATCGAACCCTCGTGTGCAGTTTGGAAGACTGCCGTTCTACCATTGAACTACGCCCGCCTTTGCGCGTTTGCGCTTCGGCGCGGCAAGCCGAAAAAGCTTGCACGATGCGGCAAATCATAGTGAGCGAACCGGCGTTGTCAATTCGTCAGGAGCGTCAGCCTTAAGCTACGCGTTGGCTCAAATTAAAAGACACCGGAGAGGATGTTGGCTGAGGGGGCAAAAGAGGTCGTTGGTGGGGCGTGCGCCTCGCTTGACAGCGAATCGATCAAATTTATAGTGCGCTAACCAAATCTAAGAATAATGCACAGCGATGCTTTACGGGAAAGTGCCGAGGAACCTCCAGCGCGTCTCCCCTTCGATTCTCTAAAAAAATTCCAATCCGCCGGCCGCGGTTTCTGGGCTGATGTCTCCGAAACCGACTGGAACGACTGGCGCTGGCAGCTCAAAAACCGGATCACCACGCTCAGCCAATTGGAAATGCTGATGCCAACACTTACGCCCGAGGAATACGCCGGCACCAAGCTCGCCAACACCAAACTGGCAATGGCGATCACGCCGTATTTTTTTAACCTGATTGATCCTGCCGATGAGAATTGCCCGATTCGTCGCCAGGTGATTCCGCGGCTCGAAGAGACGCACGTTGCGAAATGGGAAATGAGCGATCCGTGCGGCGAAGATTCGCATTCGCCCGTTCCGGGACTCGTGCATCGTTATCCTGATCGCGTGCTGTTTCTCGTGACCGATCGCTGCGCCGCGTATTGCCGGTACTGCACGCGTTCGCGATTGGTGAGCAATGCGACCGGTTATGATTTTCATCCGGAATTCGACCGGCAGATTGAATACATCCAGCAGCATCCGGAAATCCGCGATGTGCTGTTGAGCGGTGGCGATCCGTTGCTGTTCAGCGACGACAAACTGGAACAACTGCTCAGCCGGTTGCGCGCCATTCCGCATGTTGAATTTCTGCGCATCGGCACGCGCATTCCGATTTTTCTTCCGCAACGCGTTACGCCCGCCCTGTGTGCGATGCTGAAAAAATATCATCCGCTGTTCATGAGCGTGCATTCGAATCATCCGCGCGAATTGACGACGGAAGTGCGCGATGCCATGGGCCGTCTGGCGGACGCGGGCATTCCGCTCGGCAATCAATCCGTGTTGTTGCGTCACGTGAATGACGATCCGGAAATCATGAAGGCGCACGTTCAAAAGCTGCTCATGTGCCGCGTGCGTCCGTATTACATTTATCAGTGCGATCTCATTTCCGGATCGGCGCATCTGCGCGCCAGCGTGCGCAAGGGATTGGAGATCATGGAACAGTTGCGCGGCCACACCACGGGTTATGCCGTTCCGACGTACGTGATCGATGCTCCGGGTGGCGGCGGCAAAGTGCCCGTCAGTCCGGAATATGTTTTGAATCGCAACGCCGATCGCGTGCTGATCCGTAACTACGAAGGCAAGGTGTTCGAATATCCGGAAGCGCCCGACGGCACGCCGCAATTCAAAGCGCCGCGCGCCATTACCGAGCCGGAGTTCGTTTAAATCAAACCAGGTATATTCTTAACCCCGCTGGTGTGAAATCCGGCGGGGTTTTTGTTTTTGCTGAATCGGCTTTCAAAGAACTGAACCACGGATGGACAAGATGAACGGGCGCAACCTGGCACCCGTGCCAAACCACGGATTGAACTTTCGAAATTCAAAACGGCTGATCACCCCCTCTCCCCGCGCTTCGCTGCGGGGCGAGGGAATTGAAAATGGCGCGGGTGTCAAGTTGCGCCCAATATGAACATGAATAGAAAACTGCGCTTGCCATTCTTCGGAGAAGAAATGCGCTACGAGATGTTCGAGATCAATTCGTCAAAACGCTGTGATCCGTGTTCATCCGTGTCCATCCGTGGTTGAGATTTTCCCGTTCCTTGATTGGTGACAAGCTACAATTCACGTGGCTTCACCAACGGAAAAATCGCTTGCCTGATTGGTTGACGAAACGGTTAACTCTGCGTCGAACGAACCCAAAAAATTTATGAATTCCAAACGCACTTTTTTTGCCCTGTCCTTCACCGCCCTCCTGATTGTTGCAAGCGGCTGCAGCAAGTCGGATCAAAACTCCGCAGGCGACTCCACCACGACCGATTCCAGCGCGACGGGCGCAATCTCGTCCGCCGTCAACGATCTGAAACAAAACGCTGCGGACGCTGCCAACGATGTAAAAGATGCCGCGAACAAAGCCGTCGAAAACACGAAGCAGGCGGCGCAGAATTTCGCCGCTGAAACCAACAACAAAGTTCAAAACGCCAAAGCCGAAGCGCAGAGCCTGATCGACAAAACGCGCGCTTACATCAGCGAAAAGAAATACGAAGACGCGCTCGCTTCGTTGAAGCAGCTTTCCAATTTTTCGCTGACGCCGGAACAGCAGAAGACCGTGGATGATCTCAAGGCGCAGCTTCAGAAACTGATGACGAGCGCGGGCTTCACCAATGCCGCGTCGGCCGTTGGCAATCTGTTCAGGAAATAATTCACGGCGCGTTCAGACACGCCTTTCGAAATTTTCTCATTCTGCCCGAATGAGCTTTTGCATGACTCAACTATGAAACTGATTACCCGAACAACTGTCTTCACCGTTGCCTTGACCAGCCTGGCACCGGTTTTCGCGCAAACCGTCACTCCCGCCACCGCGGAAGAAAAACCCAAGTGGGAAAGTTCCGCCGCCGCCGGACTTACGCTCACACGCGGCAACAGCGAATCCGTTCTCGCCAGCGTCGGCCTCAAAGCCGAACGGAAGTGGGACGCAAACGAAGTGAAACTCGGTCTGGATGGATTGTATGGCAAAACGAAAATTGCCGATGAGCCGGAAACGAAATCCGCGGAAAGCCTGATGGGCTTCGGTCAGTACAACCGTTTGTTCAATGAACAACTCTATGGTTTCTTGCGCGTGGAAGGACTGCACGATGGCATCGCCGCGATCAAGTATCGCCTGACCGTCAGCCCCGGCGCTGGATATTATTTCATCAAGCAGAAGGAAACCGAGCTGAATGCGGAAGTCGGTCCTGGCTTCATTTACGAAAAAACCGATGAAGGCGAAGACACCTACGTGACGCTGCGCCTGGCGGAAAATTTCAAACACTCGCTCAACGACCATGTGCGCATCTGGCAGAAAGCCGAATTGCTGCCGCAGGTCGATGATTTCGAAAATTACATCCTGAATTTCGAAGCCGGCATTGAAGCGGACATCGCCAAGAACCTGAGTTTTCAAAGCAAGATCATTGATACCTATGACAACCAGCCGGTGCCCGGACGCAAGTGCAATGACTTGAAATGGATCAACTCCATTTCGTACCGGTTCTGATCGGGCGTAGCTGACGATTCCATGATATCAAAAACCTCGCTGGCAAAATTCCGGCGGGGTAATCTCACGAGCGGTTCAACCAAAACCCAAGGACAGTTATGATCCCCGGATTAAAATCCACCAAAGCGTATCCCTGGCGTTTCTTCCGCGCGGGCGGCTTCGATCAGGTCAAACTCGAAACCGGCGCGGACATGATGAACCTGGACCGGCTCGACCAGAAACTCTGGGTTGCACTCGCGTGCCCGATCTCCGGTCTGGAATTCGATCCCAAAACGCTCGCGCTGATTGATACCGACAAAGACGGCCGCATCCGCGCGCCGGAATTGATCGCCGCCGTGAAATGGGCGGGATCGATGTTGAAAAATCCGGACGACCTGGTGAAAGGCAGTGATTCGCTTTCGTTTGATGCGATCAACGACACCGCGGACGAAGGCAAGCAACTGCTCGCATCCGCCCGGCAGATCGCCGAAAACCTGGGCAACAAAGAAGCCACCTTCGTTTCCCTCGCCGATGCCTCTGACGGCAATAAAATTTTCCTCAATACGAAGTTCAACGGCGATGGCATCATCATTCCCGAATCCGCCAGCGATGATGCGACCAAAGCTGTCATCAACGAAATTGCGGCGTGTTTCGGAACCCTTGCTGACCGCTCCGGAAAGCCGGGAGTGGACATCGCGAAAGTTGATTCGTTCTTCGCTGAATGCGCCGCGTTCGACGCCTGGATCAAACAATCGGAAGCCGATCCTGCGAACATTCTGCCGCTCGGCGCCGGCACCGCGGCTGCCAGCGCGGCAGTGAAAGCGATCAAAGCCAAGGTGGATGATTATTTTGGCCGCACGCGTTTGGCTGCTTTCGATCCGCGCGCCGCGGGACTTTTGAATCGCAAAGAAGAGGAATACCTCGCCATCGCCGTTCACGATCTGAGCATTACCGCCAATGAGATCGCGGATTTCCCGCTGGCGCAAATCGCCGCTGGAAAACCCTTGCCGCTGCTTCAGGGAATCAATCCCGCCCATGCCGCCGCCCTCGCCACGCTGCACGCCAGCGCGGTGAAACCGTTGCTCGGCGACAAATCTGAACTGACCGAAGTGGATTGGCTCGCGTTGCAGGCGAGGCTCGCGCCGTTTGAAAACTGGAACGCCGCCAAGGCGGGCGCGACAGTGGAGAAGTTGGGCATTCAGCGCATTCGTGAGATTCTGAGCAGCAACGCCAAAACTGCCATCGCCGGGTTGATCGGCCAGGACAAAGCGATTGAGCCACAGGCAACGGCGATTGCGAATGTGGAGAAGCTTGCGCGCTTTGTCCGCGATCTGCACCGGCTCTGCATCAACTTCGTCAACTTCAAAGATTTTTACGACGGCGGCGATCCTGCCATTTTCCAGTGCGGCACGCTGTATCTGGATCAGCGCGCGTGTTTTCTGTGTTTGCCGGTGGAAGATGCCGCGCGGCACGCCACCATGGCCGGACTGGCGGGGACGTATCTCGCGTATTGCGATTGCGCGCGGAAAGGTTCCGGCGAGAAACAGCAGATCGTCGCGGCGTTCACGAATGGCGATTCCGACAACCTGATGATCGGGCGCAACGGCGTGTTCTACGATCGCAAAGGGCGCGATTGGGACGCGACGATCACCAAGCTCATTGATAATCCGATCAGCGTTCACCAGGCGTTTTGGTCGCCCTACAAAAAACTCGTTCGCCTGATTGAAGAACAAGTTGCCAAACGCGCCGCCGCCGCGCAGACCAGCGCGGACAGCCGGATTTCTCATGTCGCCACCACCGCCGCGAATGTGGACAAGGTGAAGCCGGAACAGAAGAAAGTGGACGTCGGAACCGTGGCGGCTTTGGGCGTGGCGTTTGGCGCGATTGGAACCTTGGTCACCACGCTCGTCGGTTACGCGCTGGGCTTGTTTCATCTTCCGTTCTGGCAGGTCTGCCTCGCGTTCGTCGGCATTTTGCTGATCATCTCCGGTCCTTCCATGATCATTGCCTGGCTGAAATTGCGGAAACGCAATCTCGGTCCGATTCTCGATGCGAACGGCTGGGCGCTGAATTCCAAGGCGCGCATCAATGTTCCGTTCGGCGCATCGCTCACTCAAGTGGCGAAACTTCCGCCGGACGCCGTCCGGCCCACGAACGATCGGTTTGGTGAAACGCCCAGTATTCTTCCGAAGCTGCTCTTGTTGATTGTCATCATTGGATTCGTCCTGAGCGTCTTCAACAATCTGCCACCGGCACTCGGTGGAAGATATTTGAAACCGACGTATCTGATCTATCGCATCAGCGACGGCAAATGGGGCCGCCGGCCGCCTGCGCCGGGTGAAGCGGAGCCGGATTCATCCATCGCGATAAAAACCAACCAGGTGAACAGCGTCACGATCACCAACCAGCCGGCGCAGTAAGGGCGCGAGCGAAGTTCCAAAAGAGCCGCGCGGGTTGCCAAACCTGCGCGGCGAAAAGTTTCAATGCGCTTTCATTTTGTGGAAAGTTGATCAGCCATGCCCCGCGAAACCAACGAAGCCAAAAGCGCGCGAACGAAACAAATCATTGCTGCGTTGCGCCGGGCCTATCCCGACGCGCATTGCGAACTGAATTTTTCCAATCCGCTCGAACTGCTGATCGCCACGATTCTTTCCGCGCAATGCACCGACAAACGCGTGAACATTGTGACCGCCGATCTCTTCAAGCATTATCGAACCGCCGCGGATTTCGCGAACGCCGATATTTCCGAACTGGAAGAAGCGGTGAAGACCACCGGCTTTTATCGCAACAAAGCGAAGAACATCAAAGCGTGTTGCCAGTCCATTGTTGAAAAACACAGCGGCACAGTTCCGAAAACGATGGAGCAGTTAATTGAACTGGGCGGCGTGGGACGCAAAACCGCCAACGTGGTTTTGGGAAACGCGTTTGGAATCAACGTGGGCGTGGTGGTTGATACCCACGTAGGGCGGCTCTCCATTCGCCTGGGACTGACGCGCGAAACCGATCCGGTGAAAGTGGAACTGGCCTTGATGTCTCTGGTTCCAAAAGACGAATGGACGCTATTCAGCCATCTGTTGATCTGGCACGGGCGTCGGCGCTGCTATGCGCGGAATCCGGATTGTGCGCATTGCGAAGTCCTTTCGCTCTGCCCGCGGATCGGCGTAAAAAAATCATGAAAGAAGCTGATGAATCTCTCTCTTCGGAGCGCAGCCAGAGAAGAAAAGTGGAGAAAGATTTCACTTCGATGCGCGCAGCAATTCATGAATTCAGAAGACGGACGGAGCGCAGGTCGGTGACCTGCAGCAGCGTGATTCTTTCACAGGCGTTCTAATAATTGAACGCTGTGGTTTGCGGCGTGGTTGTGAGTCACGGACTTGCGCTCCGACGATTTTCTGAGTTGGGGCATTCTCCTGATGAAAGAAAGATTGCCTGCGCCTGCGTCTCCCGAGAATATCCTCATTTATCGAATGAGTACAGGCACGTTAACTCCGTCTTCCGCCCCGGCCGCGAAATCCTCCGCTGCCGATGTCGATTTTTCACGTCCGGTCGTTCCACCGAAAAAAAGCACGTTCAAGCTCATTGGCGAAGTTCTGAAACACGGCGGCCCGGGTTATCTGCAATTTGCCATCACGAATATCTGCAATGCCGATTGCGGTTTCTGCGGTTTCGCGCGTTCGAAATTCGATCCCAAAGCGCGCCGCAGCGTGACCTGGCAGGAAGCCAAAGACGTCATCGACATCGCGGTGAAAAATCACATCGGCTACCTGCTGTTCGTCGGCGGTGAACCGATGGTGCATCGTGATCTCCGCGCCATGACACGTTACGCGGCGGAGCGCGGGATTCGTCCGATGATCTGCACCAATGGCGGATTGTTCACGGAAGAAAACATGCGCGCGCTGGCCAGCGATGGATTGAGCAGCGTCATCATGTCCATCGATGCACACGACATCAACAAACACGAGAAAAATCGCGGACTGCCGGATGTGTGCCGCAAGATCAAGCGCGCCAACGAAGTGTTCGGTGAACTCGGCATTCAAACCACGGCGAGCATCACAGCGAGCCGGTTGATCGAAGATTACGACAAGCTGCCGGCGTTTCTCGAATCATTGGGTTTCAAGAGCTGCACGTTCAGCTATCCGCTGACTTCGCTGGCGAGCAGTTATTTGAGTTTCAGCGACAGCGGACTGGTGAATTACAACAAAACGGAATTGATTGAGCTGTTCGATAAGATCCGTCACATGAAGGAACGCAGCGGTTATCCGGTCGTGAATCCCACCGAATCGCTCAATGAAATGCAGCGTCATCTCCGCGGTGAAAAAGAAAACTTCGGCTGTCTCGGCGGCCACAAATATTTCTATCTCGACTGGCACCTGAATTTGTATCGCTGTCACGCGTGGGACAAGCCGATGTGCAACGTTTACGAATGGGACGATTCGAAGCTCATTCGCGACGGCTGTACCAAATGCATGATCGATTGCTATCGCGATCCGAGCGTGCTGCAGTTCGTGGCGATCAGCGCGAGCGATGCGTTCAATAATTTGAAAAAGGGCAAACTGATTTCCGCGGCGAAGAATGTTTTGGATTCTCGCAACCTCACTTCGATTAAAGCGGTTTGGGAAGATCGCAAGTGGATTGGAAAAGTTTAACCCGGCGAAGTTTTCTTCGTCGATCACGCACAAATTCTTATGGCCGCAGTCAATTCAACCATGTTGCCGCTCGGTACCAGCGCGCCGGATTTCCAACTGCCGGACGTCAGCGGGAAAACCGTTTCTCTGTCCGATTTCAAAGGCCGTCCGCTGCTGGTCATGTTCATCTGCAATCATTGTCCCTACGTGAAATATATCCGCGCCGCGATCGCACAACTCGGCCGCGATTATCAACCGGAAGGCGTGGCAATTGTGGCGATCAGTTCCAACGACGCCGCGGATTATCCGCAGGACGGGCCGGAGCAGATGAAGCTCGAAGCGAAAGACGCGGGTTACACGTTTCCGTATCTTTACGACGAAACGCAAGCGGTTGCGAAGGCGTATCGTGCCGCCTGCACGCCGGATTTCTTTGTGTTCGATCAGGATCACCGACTGGTTTATCGCGGCCAGTTTGATGACAGCCGTCCGAAGAATGGTTTGCCGGTGACCGGAGCGGATTTGCGTGGAGCGTTGGATTTTGTTCTGGCGGGAAAACCCATTTCGCCGGATCAGAAACCCAGCATCGGCTGCAACATCAAGTGGCGTTCCGGCAACGCCCCGGATTATTTCTGAATGGCCTGACAAGGCTGCGCTACTACTTCGCGAGATCGCGTTCGACGATTTCGCAAAGCACGTGGAAGAGCAGCTTGTGCGCTTCCTGAATGCGCGCGGTGTTGGTTCCGGGCACAATCAAATCCAAAGTCGCAAAGCCTTTCGTAAACCCGCCATCGCGACCCAGAAACGCAATAGACTGAATTTTTCTCCTGTTCGCTTCTTCCAGCGCGCGCAGCACGTTCTTCGATTTGCCACTCGTGGTGAACGCGATCAGCACATCACCCGTTTGTCCCAATCCCCAGATCTGCCGCGCGAAGATTTCATCGCTGTGATAATCGTTGCAGACTGCGGTCATGAATTCGCCATTCGCCGTCAGGGAAATTGCGGGATAAGGTCGGCGATCTTCCTGAAAACGACAGAGAAATTCCGTCGCGAAATGCGTCGCGTCCGAGGCGCTGCCGCCGTTGCCGCAGATCAGCAGTTTGTGTCCGGCGTTCAGGCTGTCGGAAACCATCTTCGCGGCCTGAGCCAAAGCGGTTTCGAAAACCGCCAATGCCCGGGTGCTTGAAATGGAATCTTCAATCGCGCGTTGGAGCAAACTCATGCGGCGCAGATTAAACGCGTCCGCAAGAAAGCAAAGCCGATTCAGGAAGTTCACGGCCGGAGCGCGGGTCTGCGAACCGCAGCAACTTGATCAAATCGTGCGCGTCCGGTTGTCCGGCAGCTTTATGGAAAATTCGCGTTGCTGCGGGTCACAGACCCGCGCTCCGGTTGCGTTTCGAAGATCAGGTGTGGATTGAACTCCCGCAGTTTTACAAATGTTCACCGGCCATCACGTCCGTTTTTTTCAAATCCAGCGAAAACGGCTCGAGCGGCAGCGGTTGATCGTGATTCAGGAATTCTTCACAGACGTAAAAGAAATCTGTCTTCGTGGTGACGCGGCGAATCTGATGTAGAAATTGTCCGGTCGGTTCCACGCCCAGACCAATGAAGTTCATGTATTTTTTCATGCGCTCGACCTGCGACGCTTCAGGAACGTGCGGCGAACAAATCGCTTCATACAAAGCGCGAACGTATTCCAGCACATCGCGCCCGAGCGGAACGGAAAGCGGTTCGCCGCGTTGATGCTGCCGGATTTGGTCGAACAGCCACGGATTGCGAATCGCGCCGCGGCCAATCATCAAGCCCCGTGCACCAGTGATCGCCAAAACGTGAGCCGCTTTTTCAGCGGAATAAATATTTCCATTCGCCAGCACCGGACAACGCATGGCCGCGACCGCTTGCGCGATGAAATCGTAATGCACTTCGCTGCGATAACCTTCCGTCACGGTGCGGCCATGAACCGTCAGCAGATCAATCGAGTGTTTCGCGAAAATCGGCAGAAATTGTTCGAAGACCGCAGGCGTGTCGAAACCCAAACGCGTCTTGACGGTGAATTTGATTTTCACGGCGTCACGTAACGCGCCGAGAATGGAATCCACGCGCGCCGCATCGCGCAGCAGGCCGCCCCCGGCGCATTTGCGATACACGATCGGCGCGGGACAACCGAGATTCAAATCGACGGCGACAATCGGATATTCCTGCAACTCGCGCGCGGAACGAACGAGCGACGGAATGTCGTTGCCGATCATTTGCGCAATCGCAGGTTTGCCCGTGGGATTGTGCGTGAGCGATTTGAGAATATGACCTTCGAGCGTGGAAGTGCCGTGAACACGAAAGTATTCCGTGTAATAAACATCCGCGCCGCCGTAAGCCGTCATCAATTTCCAGAACGGCAGATCCGTAACGTCCTGCATTGGCGCCAGCGCCAGCAACGGTGCCGGACTGGCGAGCATCGCAGCGAAACTTTCGTGATCGGTCATTCGGTTAATATAACCACAGCGCGCCAGAATGAGGCAAAAGGAAAGAGGACGGGGGAAGTTTCAAATTCCAAATTCCAAGTTCCAGGTTTCGGGTTTCGGGTTTTAGGTTTCGGTTTCCCGCTCGGACCGTTCGAGAGCGGCGGTGAACCGCGCGCACTCCAAACGCTTCGCGATATTGTCGCATCAGCACCTCGCGAAGCGTTTGGAGTGCGTGTGCTTCAGCACCGCTTTACACGTGAATTCTCGCTGTGCTTCAATTTCATTCGTTTGTTCGCAGATTCTTGCGAAATTTTTTCAAAAATATCCGTAACGTTTTTCAGGATTTGCTTCTGAGGGAGGCATGGACACGGTAAAACTCGATCCGCAGATGCCTGAAGGAAATCAATGTCCGCAATGCGGAACGCCGCTTCAAGCCGGCGCGCTGGCCGGGCTGTGTCCCGCCTGCCTTTTGAAAGCGGGCGGCGAGGATTCCATCAGCGGCGGCGCATCCAATTCGTTTGTTCCACCGACGGTTGCCGAACTCGCGCCGTTTTTTCCGCAACTTGAACTTCTGGAATTGATCGGCAAAGGCGGCATGGGCGCGGTTTACAAAGCGCGGCAAAAGCAACTGGATCGACTGGTCGCTCTGAAGATTCTTCCGCCGGGAATTGGAAACGATCCGGCTTTTGCCGAACGTTTCGCGCGCGAAGCCAAGGCGCTCGCTAAGTTGAATCATCCGGGCATCGTGACGTTGTATGAATTCGGCGTGGCTTGCGGCGCGTTGCCCGATTCAGCGGCGCAGAAAACCGAGCTCTACTTTTTCCTGATGGAATTCGTCGATGGCGTCACGCTGCGGCAATTACTGACCACCAGCCGCGTTTCGTCGCGGGAAGCGTTGGCGATTGTGCCCCAGATTTGCGACGCGCTGCAATTCGCACACGACCACGGCATCGTGCATCGCGATATCAAACCGGAGAACATTTTGCTGGATCGTCGCGGCCGCGTGAAAGTTGCGGATTTTGGTTTAGCCAAGTTGGTGGGAACGGAAGCCCTCAAAGCGGGAACCCTCACCCGGCCTTCGGCCACCCTCTCCCATCCGATGGGAGAAGGACGGGGTGAGGGTTCTCCTCCGCCCGCGCTCACGGATGCCGGCAAAGTCATGGGGACGCCGCAATACATGGCACCGGAACAAATGAACGCTCCGGGCGAAGTGGATCATCGCGCCGACATCTACGCGCTCGGCGTCGTGTTTTATCAAATGCTGACGGGCGAACTGCCCGGCAAGCGCATTGAACCGCCGTCAAAGAAAGTTCACATCGACGTGCGCCTGGATGAAATCGTGTTGCGCGCGCTGGAGAAAAAGCCGGAACTGCGTTTCCAACAAGCGAGTGTGTTCAAGACGCAGGTGGAGACAATTGCGGAGACGTCGAATAGCCGGATAGCTTCCAACAAATTTCCTCCCGCTGACTTTGCTGCACTACCACATTGGTTTGGCTACAATTACAAATCCAAGCGCACCTGTTTCGGCCTGCCGCTGCTGCATGTCGCGACTGGCCTCGATCCTGAAACAGGCAAAGCTCGAGAAGCACGCGGGATTATTGCTTTGGGCAACGTTGCTATTGGCTGGCTGGCGATGGGCGGGCGCGCTTATGGAGGAATCGCCTTTGGTGGTATTGCCGTCGGCGGCATCGCTTTTGGCGGATTGGCCGCAGGAATTTTTTCTTTCGGCGGCTTGGCACTGGCGCTCGTTTTAGGATTTGGCGGACTGGCAATCGCACCGATGGCAATTGGTGGATTGGCTTTGGGATATCTTGCAATTGGCGGGCGAGCCTTTGGGAACATGGTGTTCGACAGCGCAAGCCACGATCCAGAAACACTCCGGCAATTCTACCGCAGCAAGCTGCCTTGGCTACCAGCTCTACTGGGTAGCCTGTGCCTGCCACCGCTGGCGTTTTATTTTTTCATTAATAATTGGGCAAAACGGCAAACTTCAAAAAGGAATAGTTCTGAGGGAAGCACGCCAAACAGAAAATGTGAGAAAGCTCCAGCCGAACAATCAAGCGTCTTGAAAATACCATCCGGTGTTTCCGATTCCGGTTTGAAACGTCCCTGGCAGCTTCACGTCGTCGCCGCGATTTTTTTCGTCTATGGTTTGCCTTCCGTCTGGAACGCCGGGAAATCAATTGCGGCCGGCTCATTTCCGACCAACTTCGACACCGGCCTTTTGTGCATCCCGATTGCAGTGGGCTTGTTTAGGCTGCGCCCCTGGTGGCGCAAGGCCGCAATTCTCATGCTATTGCTTGGATTCGCGATTTTTGTCGTTGGCGGTGTGTTTGCACTTTCGGGAATGGACCTCCCAATCCGCGGCGCGGTGGTGCTGGGATATTGGATCAAAGATGCGGCATTGGGCGGATTGATAAATCTCGGTCTGCTCATTCTCTCGCTTTGGGAATACATGGTCTTGATCCGGCCGGATGTGAAAGCTCTGTTTGAGAAGCGCGGATTCAATCGTCCGCTGATCGAATGGGCGGTGCTGCTTGGATTGCTGGGGATCGCCTCGGTTGGCTTTGCGGCATCAGGCAAACGCGCTGAGAAACAGGGCATTTCATTTGGGAATGAAACGGCAATGATGAACCGTTCGCAAGTTGCGCCGCATCCGAAGGTCAATCGGGTCCGGCAGATACCTGCACCGCCTTTTATCGCTGAACTGCCCTATGGCGGCAGCGTCGAATTGCTGGCATTGCGATTTCACTCCGCAACGAATGAACCCTGGTTGCGGCCGGACGGTTCTCTCACCGACTACGACAAAAATCTGCGTTCGGAAGCGCAGGAACGCATCCGCGACGGAGTGATCGCGCTGGTGCAAATCCAATGGCCCACCAACTATGAAACATGGCCGCACATAGAAGGTTCAATCGCAGCGCCGGGTGTCAGTTTTTCTGGCTGCAATTTCGCCATCGAGAATGGACGTCGGGTGCCCATGGAAGAATTCGGCGCGATGTCCTTTGAACAGGTGTTGCCGCGCGGCGACGAGACCACGTTATTCCTTAAGGTGGCCACGGCCAATTGGCAGACGCTCACCACACAGAAGCCCGGCCTTTTGGCGACGTTGCTGTCGGGCAGTGCGGCCCGCAAAGCATGGAGTTTTTCTGAGTCGCCTGAGGGAAATCTGAAAGTGACGATTAGTAACCTTTCCGAAAATCCAAGCATGGAATACCGTCTGGTGGCCGTGGACTTGAACGGCATGGAGTACATTCCGAATACCACCAGTCGCACGAAACGATCAGACGAGTTGTTCACCACGTTTTCAGCTGAATTTTTTCCAACCCCCGGCAGCGGCAAATCATGGCGATTAACTTTGGATCGAGTGCGCGAGGTTCGGTTGGAGGCGCGCCCCTATGAAACGGTGGAATTTCGGAACGTATCCCTTCGGGCGGGTCATCGCACGACAGTTGAGATCAAAGATTTCGGCGAAGATCAGGTATTCAACAAGGAGTCCCGAACATCCTCTGAAACAGCGAATGCGTCCCCTGGCGTGAAATCACCTTACGACCTGGCGGAAAGATCCAGCAGTGCTTCGGGCGGATTGAAATCTGCAACTCCGGGAACCGCGCACGCAAAAAGTAAATTTACGAAATGGCAAATGCAGCCTTCCGCGACAGAACTGGCCGAACCGCCCAAGCTTCAATTCCTCGCCTGGCAGGATGAATGGAAACGAACAAGCCATTTGCGGCGCATTATCCGGATGGTTCGTTGGTCACGAACACTATGGAATTGGATCAGTTGCGGCACATCCAAACTGGCGGGATGGATGTAAGCAATATGCATTTATCGCCCGAACCTCGCTTTCTGCACTTGTGGTTTTCTCATCCGGCTTTCGATGCGAACACGCTGAACGATGTCACCTTGCTCGACAATGCCGGAGAATCCATTGTTCAGCTCGGCAACATGTCCGTTCAGAACAGGATGCCGACGAGCACAACGGATATCTTGGCTGGTACGTGAAAACGTTGAGTCCCGGCACGACGAACATTCCGCGAGTCGTCACCGTTCAATTGCGTTATACGCTCGGCCCGGTGGAACGGATTCAGGAAGTATCGCCTGGTTTCAATGGAGTTATGTCGTTGGAAGGCGGCAGTCAGCTCAACGGAATCGGACAGAATGGCCGGGGGCAGGCTTTCGTTGCCATTGCCGTCGATTCAGAAAGCATGCGGTCGCGGCAGTTCGTCGTCACTGCCCAAACGCTTGAACACGGAGAGTTGAAGTATGAGGGATTTAGTCGCGACGGAAATTCGGAGAGATTTTCGGTTATGAGCTTCAATTTTGGCGTTCCGCTTTCTCAGGTCGTCAAGTTTCATATCGGCACCCGGCCCATCCGAACGAACGTTTGGAAAAATGTGATCTTGCCTGCACATTGAAAGCCGGAGCTTTGACACGAATTTCACGGATTTACACGAATTCAAAAGTCGGCCGGAAATCAAAATGAAAACCGAATCCAAAATCATCGCTGCCGGATTAAGTCGTCGTGGAATGATTGTGCTCGCCAGTGTTTCCGCGTTTCTGATGACTCCATTGATTCAGGCTCAACAACCAGGACCGGACGCCGCAACAAACAATTCGCCCGCGAACTTTTGTCCAGCGGTCGGCGATACAAACGTAACCGCACTGCTGACGCCAATTCGCAACAAGTTCAACGTGCCTGCGATGACCGCGGCAGTGGTCACGAGCGATAGCATTCAGCTCGTCGGCGCGGTGGGCGTTCGCAAACGCGGGACGGAAATTCCCGTGACGCTGAATGATCTCTGGCATTTAGGTTCGGATACCAAAGCGATGACGAGCGCGCTGATCGCACGGCTGGTGGAACGGGATCAATTGAAATGGGACACCACGCTGGCGGAAGTTTTTCCTGATCTCGCGCCGAACATGAATCCGGCGTTTCGCAAAGTTACCTTGCTCCAGTTGCTTTCGCATCACGCCGGGTTGCCGCCGAATCTGGATCTGGCGAGTTATCGGGGCGATGACGTGAAAGCTTTGCGTCTGCGCGCCGTGCGTGAGGAACTCGCCAAAGAACCCAAACACGCGCCGGGCAGCACTTATGAATATTCCAATCTCGGTTACATCATCGCCGGAGCGGTGGTGGAAAAGATCACCGGTGAATCGTGGGAACAAGCGATTCGCCGTGAAGTCTTTGAACCTTTGAAAATGGGCAGCGCCGGTTTCGGTGGAACGGGAACGCCGGGAAAAATTGACCATCCGTGGCCGCACTTTGCGAATGGTGATCCGGCTCCCGCGAACGGTCCCGCGATGGACAACCCGCCCGTCATGGGGCCGGCGGGTCGCGTGCATGGGACGATTCAGGATTGGGCGCAGTTCGCGCAGGATCAATTGCGCGGCGCGCGTGGCGAACCCGCATTGTTGAAAACGGAAACGTATCGGATACTTCACACGCCGCCATTCGAGGGTGATTACGCGTTGGGCTGGATTTGTGCCGAACGCAGTTGGGGCAGCGGAAAAGTGTTGAATCACGCCGGCGACAACACGATGAACTGTGCGAACATCTGGATCGCTCCTGAACGTGATTTCGCAATTTTGGTTTGCGTGAATCAAGGCGGCCAAACAGCGTTTCGTGCGACGGATGCGGCGGTCGCAGCGTTGATCAAATGGCGCGACAGCACCAATCCTTAAAGTAAATTGCCGAATGAATTCATTTCTACGCGCCAGCCTTTTTCTGAAATTGTTTATCGCGGTTTTGCCGGTTGCGGCATCGGCCGTTGAATTCGATTCGAACACGCGCGTTGAAACAACGCTCGCCGCGAAGGCCACGCAGAATGAAGGAATCACTCAAGCCGATGATCCGGCGCTGGCTCGACTGGGCGAGGCGGTGATTCGTTTTGTTCGGTCGAGAGACGTTCGCGTTTTCAAAAGCGAAGTCTTGCCTGACACAAACACCATGTGGGAAATCGCTCGGCAATCGTCGGGTGCCGCTCAACCGTCGCGGGATGAATTCGAGAAGAGTTGGGCGGAGATTGCCGGACGGGTGTCCGAATCGGCGCGGAAATCGACCGAATGGACGGCGAGCGCGGGGATCGATTTTCAGAATGCGGACATTCGCCTGGAAAAAGTTTCAATCAAGGAACTGCTTTCCCGAACCGGCGCCACGAATCTCGATGGCTTGACGGGCGTTGATTTGAAAATCGTTTTTTCAGTCAAATCGGATGCGAAGTCGAACACGGG
>DASTXC010000020.1:0-55693 GCA_035765675.1 Verrucomicrobiia bacterium | reverse complement strand
GAAGTCCAGAAATTTCATGGATTCTGGATCGAATCGGTTTGGGTTTGGCTGATGGCAGTACAAACGGGTTTGCTCATGTGCGATGAAGATTCTGAGATTTGGCTGAAGTAAAAAAGTGAAATCAGCGAGAGCAGGGTTTCGCGCGTGACTGCTGCCTTCGACGAAACGCGGGGCGGTTCTGCGAAAAGGTCAAAGTGTAATCCGACATAGACATTCCGGGAAATCCCGCCGATTTCATTGTCAATGCGCACATCAATGTTCTTCCGTGGTTTGAAAGCTTTTCGTTCCTAAACGGATTCAATCTGATCGCACTGGGATTGCGATTTTCATGCTGCGGGGATTTTGCAGTTGTTTCCGGTAGTGCGCGACGGCATAGTATGCCGCGCGCTGGAGCAATCCGGCGCGATGGTTCGGGGCGTAGCGTAGCCTGGCTAGCGCGCTTGCTTGGGGTGCAAGAGGTCGGGAGTTCAAATCTCCCCGCCCCGACCATTTGATTGGCGGTGAGGTTCATAAACTCTTCTTCAAATTTTTCCAGAGGAAACTCGCTACGCGCGGGAGATCCGTAACATTGAATTTATAGGAACTGGGAATATGTGCTATGAAAGTTCAGTTCGATCGACAATCCCCTGAGCTTTCAAGAGATATGGATTTTGTTTGATTTTATGACTACTGATTTGCCGTTCGTCCCTCCGCCAACAACAATCATCTACGTCGTATTCGATCACAGAAATTGAAAATTTTTCGGATGCTGTGAGCCATAGGTTGTGTTTAGCAAGTTGGAGCTGATTTGTCGCGCTCGGCGAAAATAGTTTGAAGGAATCAGGTGGCATGCAGCGTCTGAATCCGAATGAAACGCAGGCTAGGTTTTACGCTGATTGAGCTGCTGGTCGTCATTGCCATCATCGCCATTCTCGCCACATTGCTGATGCCGGCTTTGTCCAAAGCCAAGCAAAGCAGCTATCGCGCGGTGGATCTGAACAACCTCAAGCAGTTTGGAATCGCTTTTAACTTGGTCGCGTCGGATAACAACGATCTCATGCCGTGGCCGAACTGGTTTTCCGGGGAAAAAGAAGCTGTTCCAGCGCCACAGGGATGGCTTTACACGTTTGATTCCGCGGCTGCGGGCACGGAACAGTATCGCGCAGAAACGGGTTCTTTCTGGGACATCATGAAAAATCATAAGATGTTTTTTTGTCCAAGCGACGACACCAACAGCGCGTTGTTCAAAATGCGCGGGCAGCAGATTTCCAGTTATGTGATGAATGGCGCAGTCTGCGGATTCTCTCGCGGCTTGAATCCTCCCGCCAAACTGACGCAACTGTCTTCGCAGGGCGTTGCCTTTTGGGAAGGTGTAAACAACACCGAGTATGATAATAAGACTTTGTTCAATGACGGTGCGAGCAGTCCCGACGAAAACACCAGCGGACGCCATGGCAAAGTCGCGTTGATCAGCGCCTTCGATGGTTCGGCGCGATTGATTCAACTCACGGTCTGGTCGAACAAAGTCGCCGAAGTAACGCGGAACGAATTGTGGTGTTATCCCGGCAGCGAGAACGGTCGTTAAACTCAGTTTTTCCTGTAAAAGCATCCGTCCGGAAACGTCTTCATTTGTGGGAGAAGCAAGGCAAGTAACTGTTTCTATCGAGAGTCACATTCGAGAGTAACCACCGTTCGGATTGATAACGAAGCTCTTCAGAACAGTTGACTTTCAAGACTCTATTCAGCGTAATGACGAGGCATGAATTCAATTAACGTATCTGCAAAACAACTTAGACGTGCCGCTGAAATCAAAGACAAGATTGAAGCGCTCGAAAAAGAACTCTCAACAATTCTGGGTAACAGCCCGGCTGCTGCTCCGGCAGCTCCAGCGGCTTCATCCAGGAAGCGGACGATCAGCGCCGCCGGTCGTGCGAGAATCGCCGCGGCCGCCCGCGCGCGTTGGGCGCGGGTTCGTGCGGAAAAGAAAAAGTAAGTCATCCGTCGAAGCCGAAAAGGAAGGGGGCCTCCCGGCCCCCTGCGCGGCTTCGCGAGATTCTTCAACCGGAGTTGAAGGGAAGCCTTAGGCTTCTGAGCAATGGCAGCTTTGACCCGGGCTGTCAAGTAAGTGACTCCCAAATATTCTTCCGGATTGCCGGTCGTGTCCGAAACATCAAACTTCTCCCGACATGAACTTCGAAAAGGTGGGAACGTTTGGATTGATCGTGATCGGTCTGCTGGTGGTTTACCGACTCGGGCGATGGTTTCGGTCCGGACCGATTTCTCCCGATCCATGGGATTCTGAAGTTTCGACGGCGCTGGGCCGGGAGGATTGCGTTCCTCTGTGCCATCATTGCCTGACGCCGCACGACGTTCAGCGGAACTTCTGTCCGAATTGCGGCGCGCCGGTGGGCACTTACACCAATCTGCTACCGTTCGTTTACCTGTTCTCCATCGGTCACACTTTGCGCGTTGGAACCGGTGAAACCTTCAAGCGATCTCCGGTCACTACGATTGGATTTTTTCTCTTGGGATTGATTCAGTATTCCGTGTTCGCTCCCTTTTACTGGTTCAAGTTCTGGAAGAACGCTCATGCCGCGCGGGAGTCCAGTCCTTCCCCATCTGCGCCGTCGGATATCTCCGGCAACAATGCAAATTGAATCGAACGGGGTAACTGTTCATAGGTCGATTTCTCTTCCCTGAATCCAGGTTGTTCGTTCTGACTCGAAGCGATTCGACCGGCTTTCTCAATGAATTTGGCAGAAATCCGCTTTTCAGTGGAGCAGGGCTGCTTTAGCAATGTTTGAATGATGCTCTTCCGCAGGCCGGGATTTTGCGCCGGCGCATTGCTGCTGTTTTGCGCTTCAATGACACGGGCGCAGAAGCCGATAACGGATCAGCTCGCACAGATTGCCGCGTCATCCGCGGTTTCAAACGCCGGGCTGGTCACTCCGTTGCCGCCGAAACTTCCGAACAAAGTTTTTGCCCACAAAGCGCACGATCCCACGGCGGTTTTTCAACCCGCCGAAAAGCTCGATACTACCGAGGAATTCACTGCCGCCCTGGCTGAAGCACGAAAACAAACGGCCCCCTTTCTGGAATCCTTCGCGCCAACGCAAACTGTGACGCGCAAAATTCAACAACTGAAATCATTCAACTGGCGGATCGCAACGGCTGAGGATTGGCAGAATTTTTCATCCGTTCTCAAAGGCTCGGGCGCGTGGGAATCCGTGACGATTCCGCACTACGGCGAACCGCTCGGGCGGACAAACACTTTCTATCGCACGCCGTTTCAACTGGATTCGTGGAACACAAACGAAGCGGTTTTCGTCCGGTTTCGCGGCGTCGATTACAAGGCGCACGTTTTCGTGAATGGCGCGTTCGTGGGATCGCACGAAGGATTTTTTGCTCCTTTCGAATTCGACATCACGCGCTTTGTTCATCGCGGAGAGAACACGCTGTTCGTTCAGGTGGACAATGATTTTCCTACGCTGGGCGTGGTCAATCATCCGGAATATCCCGATTTGATGGGCGACAAACTTTACGCCGCGACGGGCCCGGGCTACGACGATCCGCAAGCAGGCTGGCATCATGATCCGCCGGGCATGGGAATTTATCAGCCGGTCACGATTGACGTGCGGCCACGCGTTCACGTGCATGATATTTTTGTTCGGCCATTGCCGGAAAAGCATCGTGCGGAGGCGTTGATTGAAGTCTGGAATTGCGACACGGAACCGCGCGATGTGGAAATTTCCTTTTCCGTTCACGGATTGAATTTCAAAGCGACTGCACTGACGAATCAATTGGTTGGCCATGCGGAACCCGCAGGCGAAGGCGTGAATTTTTATCGCGCGCAATTTGATCTTTCGGATTTCCGGTGGTGGACGCTGGAGGAACCCTGGCTTTACGACTTTCAAGTTTCCGTTCATTCGCCGGAACTCGGCACGATCGATCACGCGCATCGTTCGTTTGGAATGCGCTCGTTTCGTCTCGGTGAAAACACGGTTCCGAAAGGAACATTTTTTCTGAACGGAAAAGAAATCCGTCTGCGCGGCGCGAACACCATGGGTTTCGAACAACAGGACGTGATGCGCGGCGATCTCGATCAGCTTCGCGACGATTTGTTGATCGCGAAGATGGCGCATTTGAATTTTCTGCGCACGACGCAACGCCCCGTTCAGGAGGAAGTTTATGAAATGGCCGATCGCCTGGGTTTGATGATTCAAACCGATTTCCCGCTCTTCGGTCACATGCGGCCCAATCAATTTGCCGAAGGCGTAAAGCAAGCGACGGAAATGGAACGCCTCATCCGTTCGCATCCAAGCTGCGTGCTTGTCACTTACATCAACGAACGTTTCAGCGATGCAAAGTCGCGCGGCAAATTGCATCGCCGCATGAACCGCACGGAGATGGATCGATTTTTTGAAGCAATGAATCAGGCGGTGCTTTCGCAAAATCCGGATCGCGCGATCAAAGCCGTCGATGGAGATTACGATTCGCCTGCGCCCGGTTTGCCGGACAATCACTGCTACACGCTCTGGTATTTCCGGAACGGAATTGATTTCGGATTGTTGCACAAAGGCTTCTGGCAGCCAGTGAAACCGGGTTGGAATTACGCGTGCGGCGAATACGGCGCGGAAGGACTGGATCGGCTCGAACTCATGCGCGCGCATTGTCCAACGAACTGGCTGCCGGCCAATGACGCGGAAGCGAAAAGCTGGACGCCATCAAAGATCGTTCGAGCGCAAACCGGCCAGATGTATCCGAATTTTTTTGATCGGCCCGGTTCAATTGAGGAATGGATTTCCGCCAGCCGCGAGCATCAGGCGTTTGCGGATCGCGTCATGACCGAAGCCTTTCGCCGCGATAACCGCATGGTTTCATTTGCGGTACATTTGTTGATCGACGCCTGGCCGACCGGCTGGATGAAAGCGGTGGTGGATTTCGAGCGTCAGCCGAAGCCGGC
Source organism: Verrucomicrobiia bacterium (assembly GCA_035765675.1). Classification (GTDB taxonomy): domain Bacteria; phylum Verrucomicrobiota; class Verrucomicrobiia; order Limisphaerales; family DASXHY01; genus DASXHY01. The sequence continues at coordinate 50,751 of DASTXC010000020.1, read as the reverse complement.
GTATTTCGCGTTGCGCGAAGCCTTGACGCCTTTGATGGCAAACATCCGGACGGATCGCTGGAAATATTTTTCCGGCGAGAAAATGCGGATGGAATTCTGGATCTGCAACGACACGTGGCGGAAACTCACGCAACCCGAGTTGCGTTGGGAACTGGAAGTTGGCGGAAAAACCGTTTACGCCCAGCGCGCTCCGGCGGAAGTGAAACCCATGCGCGCGGTTTTCCAGGGTTTCAGTGCAATGCCGGTTCCGGAAGTGAAGGAACGAACGGCGGGCAAAGTGCGGCTGGCATTGTTCGACGGCGACAAGCTTATTCACGACACGGAAACGGATGTGGAATTTTTTCCCGCGCCAAAGGCATTGGACGTGACTGTGAAAATCGTTGGCGAGTCGGATGGAAACGCTGACCGGCTCGCGCGGCAGTTGAAACTTCGCGTGGGCCGGAACGCGAAGATTTTTCTGATCGACGATTACGCGGCTTATGAAAATGAGAAATCGCAGATCGATTCCGCGATAGCCAGCGGCGGTCGCGCAATTTTTCTGAATCTTCCGAAAGGCGAATATGTGCTGCCCGGGTCGGCGTTTCCGGTTTCGATTCAATCCGCCAATCCGCATTTCATGTCGCGCAAAACCGGGCATCCATTCGTTGCGGGGTTTGAGCCGAACGATTTTCGGTTCTGGTTCGATGAAGCCGCGGGAATGCTCACGCCGCTGGGAAATGGAAAGTTCAGCGGCGGTCAATGGAATACAATCCTGGAGGCGCAGACTTTGAATGCTGTCGCCGAACGCCGGGTGGAAAAAGGGCGCGTGATCCTGTGCGAACTCTTTCTTGCCGATCGCGTGAAAACGAATCCGACGGCGCGGCTGTTCGCGATCCGGTTGTTGACGGGGGAATAGGAATTTCTCCAATCGGAATTGGAGAAACATTTGGTAGGTTGTCGCCATGAGGAGGGGCGCAACTTGGCACCCGCACCAAACAACGGGTTGAACTTTCGAAATTCAAAACGGCTGATCACTCCCTCTCCTCCGAGCGAAGCCGGAGGAGCAACGGTATTTAATTTTGGAGTACAAAGTTTGGATTTTTTGAGGAGGTGGTTCATGAGTATGATGAGTTTGCGCATGACGGCAGGCGGCAGGACCGTTCCATCTTTCCAAGCTATGCTTCACAAGCAAGGTTAGATGAAAATTCAGATACAAGAGGGCCGGGGTGAGGAGGTTTTTAGCTCAAAATCCCCTCTCCCTAGCCCTCTCCCCGCGCTTCGCTGCGGGGCGAGGGAATCGAAAATGGTGCGGGTGTCAAGTTGCGCCCCTTGAGGAGGAGGACATCAACCAGGCGTTGAAGTATGCGGCGTGGCGGGCTGAGGAATTTGAATTGCCGTTGCAGCCTGCATGAAGCTGCTGGTGGACATGAATCTTCCGCCATGCTGGACTGAAACGCTTCGGCAATCCGGTTGGGATGCGGTGCATTGGCAGGAGATTGGAAATCCGCGGGCGACAGATTCTGAAATCATGGCCTGGGCGAAGCAGAACGGGTAAGTCGTTTTCACACATGACCTTGATTTCGGCACGCTACTGGCCTTGACCCAGGCGGAAGGACCGAGCGTTGTTCAGGTGCGCACACAAGATGTGACCGCCGGAGGCGATCGGCAAACTGGCCGTCAATGCACTTCACCAATTTCAATCAGAAATGGAAAAAGGGGCATTGATCATTCTCGATGGGGCTCGTTCTCGAGCGAGGATTTTGCCATTGGAAACCTGATTGCTTAGCGATTACAACTGCGGTTCGGCTGATTGCAGCACACTCCTTTTATTCTCCCACCGGCGAGAATCGCAGATTCAAATGGTATTTTTCCGCCGGAACTGCGTAACGTTCCAGAACGCCCGGGCCGCAACTGCCATTGCCCAATCCACATTGTTTCACATCCAACGAAAGAATCACTTCGGCTCGGGGTTTGAGTTCGTAGGCGTGTTTCACTGACGCAAGATCGGCGGCGGTGAAATGCAATGCCGACATCGCAAATGGCTCGCTTTCCGTCACACAAAAGCCAAATCCGAAACCGTCTGTCAGTGTCATCCAGCGAACGTCTTCTTTGTTGCCGTTTTCCTGCGGGCGAACGTATGGAACGTATTGCTCGTCCACCGTGCTGGTCCAGACGCCAACGTCCGCGCTCGTTTTTCGATCCGAATAATTTTCCCACGGCCCGCAACCGAACCAGCGAAGTTGTTTCAACGTTTTGTTCGCCCGGAGCACCACGCCGATTCTCGGCAACGGCGGCAACGTTCCGATCGGTTCAAACTCATTTTGCATTTCCAGGGAACCATCGCCGCGAATTCTCCACGTTGTTTGAAGCTGATAACCATTGCCGCCCGGAGTGACGCTGGTTGCGACGGTGGCAACTTCAACTTCGCTGGGCGTGACCGGATGAACTTCAAACGATTTCACCGTGCGCGTGAGTTGATCCAGCCCCGCTTGTTTCCAGTCACGCGCGAGCCATTTGCCAAAGCCACGGTCGTTATCCGTCGGCGCGCGATTGAGCTGGAGGATCGGACCGGCAACCCCATCTGAATTCGTCGCCAGCATTTCACGGTCGTGATAATGAAGCGACGCAAGCGTTCCCGCAGAACGGCTGAACGTCGCGAGGAAATTGCTGCCGCGAATGCGGATGAGATCGCCGCTTTGTTCCAGTTGAACGGGTGAAACATTTTGCGGCGCGGAAGAAGTGGCCGGTTTGATTGCGTCTGAAATTTTCATCTGCTGCCAGGCGATTTCAAATCCAGCCGGCGCCCACAGCGTTTCGTTTCTCGTGTGAAAGCTGACGCGAAGAAAGTATTCCGCGGAACTGGGCGGGGGGATCGCATGGATTGGAATCCGAATTGTTGTCGATGCTCCGGGCGCGAGTTCAATCGGGTCGGGCACGCCGGATTGTTGAACGACGCCGTTGCTTGAAATCTGCCAGCGCGGTTCAAACCGGTTCAGGTTCAGGAACGCGTGGCGATTCGTGAACTTCACCACGACTGTGTTCAGCTTCAGATTCTCAGCCGAGATGGCGATGGGCTGATAAACTTTTTTCACTTCCCAGTATTTCGGATAAATCCCGCGATCCGCCGTTACGATGCCTTTGATGCTGAAGATGCCGTGGTTCGGCACGTCGCCGAAATCGCCGCCGTAAGCGATGAACCTCGTTCCGTCCGGCAGAGTTTTTCTCAATCCCTGATCCGCCCATTCCCAGATAAAGCCGCCCAGCAGTCGCGGATGGGAATAAATTTCATCCCAATATTCCTTGAGGTTTCCAATCGCATTGCCCATCGCGTGCGCGTATTCGCTGGTGAGAATCGGTCGCGTGTCATTGGTGCGCTGCGCCATTTCGAGCAGATGTTCCCAACGCGTGTTTTCGGGCGCATCGGGTTTCAAATACGGTTGCATGACGCGCGGATAAAATCGGCTGACGATATCCACGCTGGCCGGATCGGGCTGGCCGGGTTCGCCTTGTGCGCCTTCATAGTGAACCGGGCGCGTGGGATCAAACGCGTGCAGCCATCCGGAAATCGCGGCAAAGTTCGGACCGTAGCCGGATTCGTTGCCCATCGACCAGATCATGACGGACGGATGATTTTTATCGCGCTCGGCCATGGCGATGGCGCGATTGAGAAAAGCGTTGTGCCATCGCGGATCGTTGGCGATATAACCTCGCGTGCCATGCGTTTCAATGTTCGCTTCGTCCAGCACGTAAATCCCGTAGCGATCACAAAGTTCATACCAGCGCGGATCGTTTGGATAATGCGAGGTGCGCACGGCGTTGATGTTCGCCTGCTTCATCAGCTTGATGTCCTGAACCATGCGCGCGAACGAAATCGCGTGTCCGTCGTCGGGGTCGATTTCATGACGATTCACACCGCGCAAGCGAATCGGCTGGCCGTTCACGAGAAGCTGCCCGTGGCGGATTTCAATTTCCCGAAAACCAATTTTGCAGCTCACCGCTTCAACGACGTTGCTCGACGAATCACAAAGTGAGAGAACCAGCGTGTAAAGCGAAGGCGTTTCAGCGGTCCATTTCGCCGGATTTTTAACACGCGCGGAAAGCCAGGCGAACTTTGGCGAACCACGTTGCGGAGTGAGATCGTTGAGAATCGCGGCGTTGAAATCTTTGTTCAGAATCGGCGCGGCGGCGTGAGTTAAAACTGAGGTGCCCTCACCCCGGCCCTCTCCCATCCGATGGGAGAGGGGGAGCGATTCGACGCGTGTGGGATTATCATCGTGACTCGATGTTTCATCGCGGCGTGAACCGTTGTTCCCTCTCGCATCGGATGGGAGAGGGTCAGGGTGAGGGTTCGTTTCAAAAAAAACAGGAGTGTTGCTCTCATTAAACAACTGCGCCTGCACCGTCCAGCCGGCGATCGATTGATCCGTATAGCTGGCCAGTTCCGGTTTGATCTGTAGAACGGCGTCGCGATAATCGGAATCGAGATCCGTCCGCACAGCGAAGTCGCGAATGCGGACGTTGGCGGTAGAATAGAGATGCACTTCGCGGAAAATTCCGCTCATGCGCCACATGTCCTGATCTTCCAGATAACTGCCGTCCGACCAGCGATACACTTCCACCGCGATCTGATTCGCTCCCGGCTTTACAAAATCCGTGACGTCAAATTCCGCAGGCGTCCGGCTGTCTTCGCTGTAACCGACGCGGCGTCCGTTGATCCAGACGTAGAACGCGCTGTCCACACCGGCGAAATGAAGAAACACGCGGCGATTTTCCCAGGCGCGCGGCAGTTCAAAATTGCGGCGATACGATCCGACCGGATTGCGATTTTTGAATGCCGTGAAGTTTTCCGGTGGAACGCTCGTGACGCGCGGTGGATCGATTTTGAAAGGGTAACCGGCGCTGACGTAAATCGGCGTTCCGTAACCGCGCATCTGCCAGTTGGACGGAACGTCGATCCGGTTCCACGCGGTGTCGTTGAAGTCCGGCTGGAAAAAATTCGTTGGCCGTTCTTCAGGATTTGGCGACCAGTGAAATCGCCATGAACCATTCAATGACAGATAAAATGGCGACGTTTCCGGCGCGCCGTTCAAAGCACTCGCGACATCGGGAAATGGTGTGAACGTGGCGCGCGCGGGTTCGCGATTGATTTGAATGACCTGTTCATTTTCCCAATCACGTTGCGCGGCCAAGGAATTGATGGCGAACAAAAGTACGATCAGGAAAGAAAGGAATTTGGGGAATTCGTTTTTCAACCACGGATGAACACCGATGAACACGGATGGAAGAAGAATGGAGCGAAAACGCCTGCCAAGTAGCGCAGACTTCCCGGTCTGCTGTATCGCAGGTTTTTTAACCTGCGGCGGTTGAAATCGTTGATGCGTCTGGAACGTGTCACGCGCAGCCGATTTGGAAATCGGCGATACAGCAGGTTTGGAAACCTGCGCTACGATGCCGCCAGAAATCATTCTTGAATTTGCGGAGACATTCATCATTCAGTGCGGATCAGCAACAGCGCAATCGACCTTATTGGAATCCCTTGAACGGAGCAACGCCCGTGAGTTCACCCGCGCAGTGAAATCATTTTCCATAACGCATTTGGCGATTTTTAGAGCCGTCCGGGTCTTGGCTCCCGGGCCAACCTCGTTAAGCTGACAGCATCGCAGCATGGACCGAATCTTCGCCACGTACCGAATCGAAACGCCGCTTGCAGTGGAAAAAGCCGCGGCCACTCTGGCGGGTGAACAATCCTCGGGTACCTTCGTCGCCGTGCCGGGCGAAACGGCGGAACTGAAAGAACGCTTCGCCGCGCGTGTGGAAAAAATCGTTCCGCTGGAAAGCGTGGCAGAACCTTCACTTCCCGGTTCAAAGACCGCGGACCGAAATTATCAACGCGCGGAAGTGGTGGTTTCGTGGTCGATTGAAAATATGGGTTTCAATCTGCCCACACTGGTTTCCACCATTCAGGGAAATCTCTACGAGCTTTCGCAGTTTTCCGGATTGAAACTGCTGGACCTGGAACTGTCGGCCTCATTCATCGCAAATTTTCGCGGACCGAAATTCGGAATCGCCGGCTGTCGCGAACTCGCCGGAGTTAAAAACCGTCCGCTCATTGGCACGATCATCAAGCCGAGCATTGGCCTCTCACCGCAACAAACCGCCGGACTGGTGCAGACGCTGGTGGACGCAGGAATTGATTTCATCAAGGACGATGAACTGATGGCCGATCCGCCGCATTCGCCATTTAATGAACGCGTGGATGCTGTGATGCGCGTGATCAACGCAAATGCGGATCGCACCGGGCGAAAAGTGATGTATGTGTTCAATGTCAGCGATGAACTCGATGCGATGTTGCGGCATTACGAAAAAATTGTTCGCAGCGGCGGAACCTGCGCGATGATTTCGCTGAACAGCGTTGGACTTTCAGGCGCAAAGAAGATTTGCGATCTCGGCGCGCTGGCGATTCACGGACATCGCAATGGCTGGGGCATGCTGAACCGGCATCCATTTCTTGGAATTGAATTTCCCGCGTATCAAAAACTCTGGCGGCTGGCCGGCGTCGATCAGCTTCATGTCAATGGCATCGCGAACAAGTTCTGGGAAAGCGACGATTCCGTGGTGCGTTCGATTGAATCCTGTTTGAGTCCGATGGAAAATCTCACGTCGATTCTGCCGGTCGTGTCGTCGGGACAATGGGGCGGCCAGGCGCCGGAGACGTATCGGCGCACCCGCACCGTGGACCTGCTGTATCTCGCGGGCGGCGGGATCATGGCGCATCCGGACGGAGCGGCGGCCGGCGTGCGTTCGCTGAGGAAATGGTGGGAAGCGGCGGTCGAAGGTCTGACGCTGCAAACGGCCATTGAAAAATATCCGGAACTGAACCGGTCGCTGGAGAAATTTGGAAAGGCGATGGGAAAATGACGATTCATTCGGATTTCAAACGAACCCTCACCCCGGCCATCTCCCGTCCGACGGGAGAGGGGGATTTGGAGACGCGTTCAGGATCGGAATGCGTCAACGCAAGTGAGAACGCGGCCTCTCGTGCTCCCTCTCCCGTCGGACGGGAGAGGGCCGGGGTGAGGGCGGCTTTCCAATGAATTCCACCTCCAAACTCCGGCTTGCATTTTACGGTGACGATTTCACCGGTTCAACAGATGCGCTGGAGCAACTGACGTTGGCGGGGTGTCGCTGCATATTATTTCTCGAACCGCCCACGCCGGCGCAACTGGCGAAATTCAAAAACCTTCAAGCGATTGGAATTGCCGGAATGACACGGTCGCTTCCGACGGCTGCGATGGAACGGGTTCTTCGCCCCGCATACGAAAAAATCAAAGCGCTCGGCCCGCGCCACGTGCATTACAAGGTTTGTTCCACCTTTGATTCCTCGCCGAAAACGGGAAGCATCGGACGCGTGATCGACATTGCTGAAACGGTTTTTCCAGCGCGGTTTGTTCCGCTCGTCGTCGCCGCGCCGGCGCTGGGACGTTATTGCGTTTTCGGAAATTTATTTGCGCGATTTGGAATTGGCAGCGACGGCGCGATTCATCGGCTGGATCGGCATCCTTCCATCAGCCGGCATCCAATCACACCGATGCGTGAAGCTGATTTGCGATTGCATCTCGCAAAACAAATGCGCGGACGAATTGAATTGTTCGATGTTTTGAAACTGCGTCTGCCGTTCAAAAAGGCTCGGTCGATCCTGAGCAAAATGGCGTCGGACGGCGCACGCGTAGTTCTGTTTGACGTTCTGTCAGAGAGCGAACTGGAAATGATTGGCCGGCTGATTGACAAGCAAGCGTCCGGCGGAAATTCGTTGTTCTCGGTGGGATCGTCGGGAATTGAAATGGCGCTGACGGCGCATTGGAATCGCGGTTCCAAGAGAGTTGTCAAACTTCGCAAGGCGTCGGCTGTGAACCAATTGCTGGTGGGTTCGGGCAGTTGTTCGCCGGTGACGTTGCAGCAAATTCAATATGCCGTCGCCAATGGCTTTGCTGAAGTGGCGCTGGACGCTAACGGGATTGCAGACGCAAAGGTCGAAGCGCTGATTTCCGCGGCTGTTTCGAAAACGATCAAATTCCTTCGCGCCGGTCGCAGTGTGATTGTGCATACGACGCGGGGCGGTTCGGATCGCAAATTGGCTGCGAAATTGAAAGGCCGTTCGGCGGAAATTCTGGGCAGCGCTTTGGGAAAAATTCTGCGCGACACGATCGAGCAACACGGAGTTCAGCGGCTCTGCGTTGCCGGTGGCGACACTTCGAGTTTCGCTGCACGCGCATTGGGAATTGAAGCGCTGGAAATGATCGCGCCGCTCACGCCGGGCGCGCCGTTGTGTCGGGCGATTGCGCCGGGAACAGCGCTGGACGGATTGGAACTCGTGTTCAAGGGCGGGCAGGTCGGCGCGGAAAATTATTTCGAATGCGTGAAAGCAGGAACAGATTTGAACAGGAGAACGCGGAGGGAGCGGACATGAGGCAAACTACACACAGGAACAATTTCGTTGAACTGGCGCGTCGATTGCACGGGGCGCGGAATTTATTCCGCAACTCAATGCCGGGACTGAAGTTCGCGCTCCCTCGTTTTGATAAATTCAGCCTGTGTTTCTCCGTTCCTCTGCTTTCTCCTGTTAAACTTTTATGAAACCAAAAATGCTCGGATTGGTTCACACTTCGGCCACGCTGGTGCCGGTGTTTGCGGCGCTGTGTAAAGAAAAACTGCCGCACGTTTCCACGTTCAACATTGCCGACGACAGCCTCGTCAAAGGCATCATCGCCAGCGGCAGCCTTACTCCGCAGATCGCGCGGCGGGTCGCGTCGTATCTCGAATCGGCGGAACTCGCGGGCGCGGATCACATTCTCGTGACGTGTTCTTCCATTGGTCCCGCGGTCGAAGCGGCGGCGAAATTGATTGGCGTTCCCGTGTTACGTGTGGATGAACCGATGGCGGATCGCGCGGTGCAAACCGGCCACCGCATCGGCGTGATTGCAACCTTGAACACCACGCTGGAACCGACGGCGGATCTGATTTCGCGCCGCGCACAACAGGCCGGGAAAGCGATTCAACTCGCGTCGCGATTGTGCGAAGGCGCGTTCGATGCGTTGATGAATGGCGACGCCGCCGCACACGACGCAAAAGTGGCCACGGCTTTGAAGGAGTTGTCGGCGCAGGTCGATGTGATTGTTCTCGCACAGGCGTCGATGGCGCGGGTCGTCGATGGGTTCTCGGCAGAAGAGAAACGGGTGCCGATTTTGTCCAGCCCGGCGCTGGCGGTCGATTATCTCGCGACGGTTTTGTGAAACAGAATCAGCGAACGTTCACGAATCAAAAATGTATCCGCTGGCGAAATTTGAACTCGGATTAATTCTTTTGGTTGTCATGGCCGTCACGCCTGCCTGGCTGATGAACAAACCGGAAATCTGGCAGCCAATTGCGGTGATCGGCGCGATTGCGTTTGCCATCAGCCTTCGATTCTCGAAGAAGTTTCGCGGCTATCAATTTACGGCGTGGATCATCGCGGCGGTCACGGTGGCAATGATTTTTCCCGAACGGGTGTTGCATGTCGGCGAGCTGGATCTGCGAAATAAATGGCTGCTGTTGATCATCGTTCAACTGGTGATGTTCGGCATGGGCACGCAGATGCGATTGAAGGATTTTGCCGGCATCGCGAAAACACCGCGCGGCGTGTTGATCGGAATCATTTGCCATTTTTCGGTGATGCCGCTGGTTGGATATGCGCTGACGAAGCTGTTTCATTTCGAACCGGAAATCGCGGCGGGAATTATCCTGATCGGCTCGTGCTCAAGCGGATTGGCTTCGAATGTGATGGCTTACATCGCGCGATCGAATCTGGTGCTGTCGGTGACGGTGACCGCGATCACGACTCTGATCGCGCCGCTGATGACGCCGCTGTGGATGAAACTGCTCGCGGGCACATTGATCGAAGTGAAGTTTTTCAACCTGATGATGGAAATCATCAAGATCGTTCTGGTGCCGATTGGCGCGGCGCTGCTGCACGATTATTTAAAACAAGCTTCGGCGCGCGGACGAAAATTGATTTTCGGGATCGGACTTCTCGGTGTGTTCTGGCTGGCTTTTTTGGCGTCGGGCGGCTGGCTTAAAATCAAGTCAAGCGTGCCGGAGAATGGATTGATCTGGGTGGGCATTGTCGGCTTTCTGCTCGCGGCGGTGATTGCCGGAATCGCATTTCACTGGCTGACGCAGCGGTTTTCCAAAATCGAGAAAGTCATGCCGATGTTTTCCATGTTCGGCATTGTTTATTTCACGTTGGTGACAACCGCAGCGGGACGCGATCATCTGCTGAACGTGGGGCTGTGGCTTTTTCTCGCGGCGGCGGTTCACAATGCGGCGGGTTACGTGTTCGGATTTTGGCTGAGCCGGTTTGCGAAGCTGGATGAGAACTCCGCGCGTTCGGTGGCATTTGAAGTTGGATTGCAAAACGGCAGCATGGCGTCGGGCGTGGCGAATGCGATGGGAATGCTCGGCACGATGGGATTGGCCGCGGCGATTTTCAGTCCGTGGATGAACGTGAGCGGCTCGGTGCTGGCGAACTACTGGCGCAAGCGGAGCGCGGGGAAAGAAGATTCAACAGGAGGAAGCGGAGGGAGCGGAGAGACAGGCAAGACGGAGGAATCGGTTTCAATTGTTTCGACTCCACGGTCGTGAAGCGAGGTTTGTTCAATCTTCCGTTTTCGATCCCAGTTTATCCACCGCCACTGCGGCCAGGATGACGAAGCCTTTGATCACCTGTTGCCAGAAGGGCGAGACTTCGAGCAGCACCAGTCCGTTGTTCAGCACGCCAATGATCAGGCAGCCAAGCACGGTTCCAAAAATCGAACCGCGTCCGCCGCTCAGGGAAGTTCCGCCGATCACGACGGCGGCAATCGAATCCAGTTCGTAACCCAATCCGGCTTTGGGATCAGCCGCATCCAAACGCGCGGTGAGAATCAATCCCGCCACCGCTGACAATCCTCCGCCCAGCGTGTAAACCCAGATTTTGATGCGGTTCACTTTCAATCCGGCAAACGCCGCAGCGCGTTCGCTTCCGCCCACGGCGTAAATGTGTCGGCCAAGAACTGCATGCCGCGAGACAACGTGGAACAACAGGACCAAGCCCAGCGAAATCCAGATCGCCGTCGGAACGCCGAGCCAGAAACCTGCGCCGATAAAATCAAACGTTGGACCAAGGCCAGTGATTGGAAATCCGTTCGTCCACAGCAAAGTCAGTCCGCGCCCAATGCTCAGCATTCCCAGCGTTGCCACGAAGGGCGGCAGTCGGAATCGCGTGATCGCGACGCCGTTGAACCAGCCGAGCGCAAGGCCGACGAAAATTCCCGCCACGATTGCGCCGAACACAGTGAACTGGAGTTGAACGCCGAAGGCTTTCAGCGCGAGGCCGTTCTTCAGCACGCCCGCGGCGACAGCGCCCGCCAGTCCGAGAATTGCGCCGACAGACAAATCAATTCCGCCGGTGAGAATGATCAACGTCATGCCGATCGAGAGGCAAAGGTTCACGGAGATTTGCAGCAGAATGTTCCGCAGATTGGGAACGGTCAGAAACTGATCCGACGCGAAGCTCAGCGCGATAACCATGATGAGGAGCGCGAACAGCGATTGGAATCGGGCAAGCTTGGCAGGGGTGGACATGAGGGTTTACAGAAGAAAACAAAGAGAACGAAGGGATTCAGATGCTTGTGGCGGAAAGGATGGAACGTCTATATCGGAGAGAACGTCGAAAGGGATATGCGAAGTTTGCTTCTTCGTTCTCTTCGTTTCTTTCTGTTTAAAGATTATTTTCATTGAACCTCCGCCTGGATGGGCACGACTTTCAAGGGTTTCAAATCCATCGTTTCATCGTCCACTTCCGCACAGCCGACGAATTGAATCAGAGCACCGACCTTTGCCTGCTCACGCAGCGCGGGTTGTACACGCGTTTCCACGATGTGATTCAACGCTTCAGAAATCGCATTGAAATCCTGTGAGTTCGGAAAGTTGTTCACATTCAACAGGCCGGTCCCGTCGCGAATGGCATTGTTGAAAAGGAAACCGACCTGAAGCGAAACTTCAGCCTCGGTCGCGCTCTCGGTAACTGCGAGTGTAATTTCGTCTTCCGTCACTTCCAATACGCGGCCGCGTCCTGCAATGAAATAGAAGTAACTGTCGCTCAATCCGAGGCTGCGGGAGAACTTTTTCCGGGCCGCGGCGGGATCGCTTTGAATGGCCGCGATCAACGTTTGAGCCGGCACGGCTTGAGAAAATGATTTCAACAAACGTTCGTTCCAAAACGTTTCGGCAAATTCATCGGGATCAAAGGCAGCTTCGGCTTTCTTCGCCATCGCGCGCTCCAGCGGAACGATGTGAAACAACGGGAACACGCGGCAGAGCACGACCAAGCCAATCGCCAAGGCGAGCCATTGGAGAAATCGTTTCATTCGCGGAGGGAGCGCGGCGCGGTGAGCCGCAGCAGCATGGCAACGTTGAGAGCAACGGATCCTGCAATGTTTTCGTTTTCAATCAATGTTGCTGCGGGTCGCAGACTCGCGCTTCTGAAAGATGTTTGGAAACTTCGCACCTTTGCGTCTTCGCGTGGATTAATTCCGTTCCTTCATTTCTTCCCGTAATCGCCGTAACGGCTCACGTTTGCCTGCGTGACAAGATCGACTTTTACCGGAATTTTCTGAGGAAAATCGCGCCGGCCTTTGATGTATTCGTCGGCGAACTCCGCGGCCTTCTGCGCCATCAACTTCGGAAACTGCATTCCCGTTGCTGTAATTTTCTTTTCCGCGATCAGCTTCACCACATCATCCGCGCCGTCGAAGCCGAACACTTTTACCTGATCCGCTTTGCCCGCGCTGACCAGTGCCTGATACGCCCCCATCGCCATCGCGTCGTTACCACAGAACACCGCGTTCAGATCGGGATTCTTTTGCAGAATCGATTCCATGACTTCGAGTCCTTTGGCGCGATCGAAATCAGCGCTTTGTTGCGCGACCATCTTCAAACCCGGAAAACGATCCACCACACTGTGAAAACCTTTCGAACGATTCCAGGTGTTGTTGTCGCCGACGATTCCCAGCAGCTCCGCGTATTTGCCTTCGCGGCCAACCTGCTTCACGAAATATTGTCCGAGCGCCACGCAGCCGGAGTAACTGTCGGAAAGCATTTGCGAAGTGGCGGCGTTGGTGGAGTTGATTTCGCGGTCGATGCAAAACACCGGAATGCCCGCGGCTTTGGCTTTCAGAACATTCGCCACGGAACCATTGGCGTCGGTCGGATTGAACAGAATGGCTTTGTAACCGCCGGCGATGACATTTTCAAAATGCGCGGCTTCCTTCGCCGTATCGTTTTGCGAATCAAAGATCGTGGCATCGTAACCCAGTTCAGTCGCGCGGGCTTTGGCGGTTTCACCCAGCACGACGAACCACGGATTGTTCAATGTGGAAATGATGACGGCGATTTTCGCTTTGGCTTCAGACTGCGCAAAAGACGCCGGCGCAAACATCGCGGTCAGCGCCATCAAGGCTGCAACCGAAAATTTGAAGAAGTTGGTTTTCATGATTTCCTTTCGTGTTGTTCGTGTGGTTCACGGAATCTACAAAATGCGTTTCACTGCGTTGCGCCAGCCATCGTAAAGATGTTCGGCGCGGGCGCGGTCCATCGCAGGTGAATAGTTTTTCAACTCACGCGGCGCATGGGCGACTTCGTCCAAAGACCGGAAAACCGCCAGCGCGAGCAGACCATTCAGCGCCGCGCCCCAGGCCGATGCTTCCGATACTTCGGCGGCTTTCAAATCCACCCCGGTGAGATCAGCCGTGAACTGCATCAGGAATTGATTGCGTGTCGGGCCGCCGTCAGCGTGCAGGCTTTGCAAATGAACTTCTGATTCAGAACGCATCATTTCCAGCACATCACGGATTTGATAGGCAATGGATTCCAGCGCCGCGCGGATAATGTGTTCTCTGCGCGTGTGCGCGGTCAGGCCGACGATGGCGGCACGCGCTTCCGGCGACCAATACGGCGCGCTCAATCCGGCAAAAGCCGGCACGAGATAAACGCCGCCATTGTCCGGAACAACGGTCGCCAGTGCTTCGACTTCATTGATGTCGTGAATCAGGCCGAGTTGATTTTTCAGCCATTCGAGAGTCGCGGCGGAAAAATTGATCAGACCTTCAAACGCATAAGTCGGCTTGCCGTTTTGAACCCACGCCAGCGCAGTGATGGCGCCGCGTTCGGAAAGACGAAATTCATGGCCGATGTTCAGCAGCACGCTTGTGCCGGTGCCGAAGGTGGCTTTCGCCGTTCCAGGTTTGTAACAGCGCTGCGCAAACAACGATGCCTGCGAATCGCCCATGACGCCAATGATCGGAACGGCGTTTGGTAAAAGGCCGTCGGCGTCGGTTTCGCCAAATCGCGCGGCACTTTCGCGAACTTCCGGCAAAGCGCGAATCGGCACGTCGAACAGTTCGCAAAGCGCTTCGTCCCAGCGCAGTTTCTGAATGTCGAACAACAGCGTGCGACTGGCGTTGGTGTGGTCTGTGGCGAAGACGCGCTGGCGGGTGAGGCGATAAATCAGGTAAGTGTCGATTGTGCCGATGACTGCGTCGCCGGAGTTCAATTTGGCGGCGAGTTCAGGTTTTTCCGCGATAAGCCATTTAAGTTTGGAAGCGGAAAAGTAGGTGTCGATTTTAAGGCCGGTTTTCTGACGGACCGATTCGGTGCGGTTTTCGGATTGAAGTTTCTGGCAGATGAGATCGCCGCGTCGGCATTGCCAGACGATGGCATTGTGCAGCGGGCGTCCGGTTTTGCGATCAAAGATGAGAATGGTTTCGCGTTGGTTGGTGATGCTGAGTCCCGCGATTTGGGAAAGCTTGTCCGAATGGCGCTGCGCGAGTTCGCTGATGACCGCGAGAACGTTTTGCCAGATTTCTTCCGCGTCGTGTTCCACCCAGCCGGGTTGAGGATAAATCTGGCGATGCTCGCGAACCGCCTTGTCCACGACCTGACCCGCGGCCTCGAAGAGAATGGCCTTTGTGGCGGAAGTGCTTTGGTCGAGGGTGAGGATGAGGGGCATATCTCAGATCGCAAGTTTTCGAACCGCTTCGCTCAAGCCCTCCATCGAAATCCCATAATGCCGAAAAATATCCGCCTGTGAACCCGTGACAGTTTCTTCATCCGGAATGCCCACAATCCGGAACGGCGCATTCACTCCCGCCTGCAACAACACGCCGGCGCAGGCTTCACCGAGGCCGCCGTGAACACTGTGTTCTTCCACCGTCACGACCGCGCGACATTCGCGACCCGCTTTCAGAACCGCTTCTGCATCCAACGGCTTGATGGTGTGCATGGAAATCACGCGGCACTGCAAACCGCGCTCAGCCAGTTCGCCCGCAGCCAGCAGCGCGTGAATCACAGTTTCACCGGTGCCGATGAATGCCACGTCGTTGCCTTCGCGCAGCGTGATGGCGCGTCCGATTTCAAATTGCGTTGCAGCAGGATGCAGATGATACATCGTCGCTTTGCCGAAGCGAATGAACAGCGGTTTGACGGAATTTGCGGCGGCGAGAATCGCGTGACGGCTTTCGAAATTATCGGCGGGCACGACGATTGAAATGTTGTGAATCGCGCGCAGCACCGCGAGATCGTGCAGCGAATGATGTGTTGTGCCGAGCGCGCCGTAACTCACGCCGGCGCTGATGCCCACCAGCGTTGCGGGAACATCAGAATAGCAGACGTCATTTTTGATCTGTTCCAGCGAACGCGCGGTGAGAAAGCAACTTGGCGAAACGCCAAAGGATTTTTTCCCACAAGCGGCCAGGCCGGCGGTGATGCCCACCAGATTCTGTTCCGCGATGCCGACTTCAACGATTTGTTTCGGAAATGTTTTGCCAAACGGCCCGAGCTTTCCTGACCCGCGTGAATCGCTGGTGACCGCGATGATGTTAGTGTTCGTGCGCGCCAGATCTTCGAGCGTCGCCGCGAATTCTTCGAGATTCGCCCGGCCCATTTTCAAACCGAGCTTTTCCGCCATCGCTTTGGCGGCGGGTGAAAATAATGAAGGGGCAGGGGCGCTCATGAAATGAAACAGGAGGAAGCAGAGAAGCGAATCGAAATTGTAGATTCACCTTCGCGCGTTGTCTGTGGATTTTGAAAATTGCGCGTTCCAACACGCCTGAAGCGCGTGACAAAATCGAAGTGATTGATTTCTCTGCTCAAGCTACTCCCTCCTGTAAAACTTTTTCCGCTGCGTCCAATTCCGCAAGCGCTTGTTTCAATTCAGTTTCGCTCGGCACGCCGTGATGCCACCTGGCGACGTTCTCCATAAAACTGACGCCTTTGCCTTTGATGGTGTTGGCAATAATGAAGGTCGGTCTGCCGGGTTCCGGCGGCGTGGTCAGCGCTTTCGTCAGCTCCGCGTAATCGTGACCGTTGACGCAACGCACGGTCCAGCCGAAGGCGCGCCATTTGTCTTCGAGCGGTTCGTTGCACATCACTTCGCGTGTGGGACCGCTGATCTGAAGCGTGTTGTGATCCAGAATGGCGAACAGGTTATCCAGCTTGTAATGCGCGGCGGCGAGAGCGGCTTCCCAGTTCGAACCTTCAGCGAGTTCACCATCGCCCAGCAACGTGAACACGCGAAAAGCTGCTGCGGAAGTTCGATGTTCCGCATCCATCTTCGCGGCCAGTGCCATCCCGATGCAGATCGGCAATCCGTGACCGAGTGCGCCGGTGTTCATTTCAATTCCCGGAATGTGCCGCGTCGGATGGCCGACCAAATGCGACTGATAACGACAAATGGTTTTCAGTTCCGATTCGGGAAAAAATCCGCGGTCCGCCAGCACCGTGTAAAGCGCTTCCACCGAATGTCCCTTGCTTTGAACGTATCGGTCGCGCGTCGGGCTGGACGATGTTTTCGGGGACACGTTGAGGATTCGGTTGTAGAGAACGTTCAGAATATCAAGGCAGGAAAGTCCGCCGCCCGTGTGTCCGGCGCCGGCGTGAGAAATCGCTTCGAGCGTTTTTCTTCGCAGTGCAACGGCTTTGAGTTGGAGTGCGTGGTCAGTCATCAATCGACAATCTGTTTGGTGTGCGCAGTTCAGGTGCGGCAATCATCTTTCAGTTCATTTCAAAAACAACGGACGTCGCGAAAGGCATCTCCTTCGGACAGGTTATGATCAATCCTTCGGTTCTCTGTTCCCATTTCAATGAGCCGTCATAGCCAAGAAGCTTCACGGAATGGATCGGCTGCGGCGGTGTGTCAGTGCCGAGTCCAAGCGAAGTGATTTTCAGTTGAGTGCCCGGCTCCGGTACGGTCATGCAAAACGCATACAGCGAACCGTTCTTCCCAAGGGTGAACCGAAAGTCGCGCGCGCTGAATTTAAAATCCGCGTGCCGCCGTCCCAGTTTTCCGCCGGGTAACATTTTCAATTTGCCGTTCTCCACGTCGCCTTCGCCGGGGATTTTCCAGGCGTGACTGCCGTAGATCGCTGCGCCGTTGCAGCGCATCCACGCGCCAACTTCTTTCAACATTCGTTGGGAACCTTCATCGAGCGAGCCGTCCGGCAACAGCGAAACACAGAGGCACGCGTTGCCGTCGCGAGCCACAGATTCAATGATATAGCGAATCATCATTCCGGAATCGTAAGTGAAACCCGGCGCATAGAACCAATCGCCTACAGGTGCTTCGGCAATCCACGGTTGATCCATTTTGATGTCGGCAGGGATGCCGAATTCCTCCGTTGTCACCGTACCGTTCGTTCGCTTCCGAAACTTCACGATGCTGAAGGTGTCCACCTTCCCGCGCCGCGCGAGAGTGCGATTATAAAAATCAGCAATGACACGTTGCATGGCGTCAGCTTTGATTCCCGTTCCGGTGCCTCGGCCGCTGAACGGCTGCTGATCGGTGCCGTCGGTGTAGATGAAGTCGGGATCGTATTGGTCAACAACATCCATCATTCGCAACGCCCATTGCGTCGCATACCATCTCGCGTAGGGAAGGTGATTCGTGAAGATGCCGGGTGGTGGCGGCGACCACGGTGAGTTCGCCGCCTTCGTCACGCCATGGTATTCGCGCAAATCAATCCCGTAGAGCAGGCGCGGATCAAATCCTTCCCACCACTTGCCCTTGCCGTCGGCGAGCGTCAGGTTGCCGTCGTAAGGGATGCCTTTCTTGTCGCCTTCGTTGTCGCTGCCGAATGCCGTCTGCCACCACCACCAGGTGTATTCATGATGGAACGTGACGCCGAAGCGCATGCTATCCGCGCGACAAGCCCTGGCCCATTCACCGACGAGATCGCGCCTGGGTCCGAGGTTGACGGAATTCCATGGTTGGTATTGCGAATTCCACAGATCGAAGTTGTCGTGATGCACACCTTGAATCATCAGAAAACGCGCGCCGGCGTCCTTGTAGATTTGGGTCAGCTTCGCCGGGTCGAGCTTTTTCGGATTCCAATCGCGCAGGACTTCCTTGTAACCCGACTCGGAGGGATGACCATATTTTTTGAGATGGTTTTGATAGGCCGTCGTGCCGGGCACATACATCCTGCGTGCATACCAGTCGCCACTTTCACCGGCTGCCTGCGGGCCGAAATGCACCCAGATGCCGAACTTTGCCTCGCGCAGCCAAGCTGGTTCGCCAGGGTAATTTTTTTCAATCGATTCCCACGTCGGCTGAAACGGACCGGGCGTGATCGGGATGTCGAGCTTTACTTCGGGGAACGATTCGACGTCGCCCAGCGGCACCGTGTCCTGCGCGTGCGGTGCGGGAATTTCGGGAAGGGGTGGAGCAACCTGTTTTGTTGCGCAGCCGGCCAGCGCGACGAGTAACACGGTATTGAAGATAACCCATGTTACCGCACGGGGCGGCGTAACGGACGAAATCTGGATTTTGCGGTCGGTCATGAAATTCACAGAAGCTGACGGCGAGAATGGAGACAAGCTGTTTCGATTTGTTTCGTCATCTCTGTTTCCTTCTGTTCAACCCTGGTGATGTTGCACGTCCCACCCGAGATAATTTCCGAACGCCTCGGCCAAAATGTCGGCGCTCCTGGAAACGGTCATTACGACGTGATGCTCGAACCCCTGCTGGCAGACGTAGCGCAACAGCTTTTGCAGTTGGGGAACATGGGCGACGGCGCGGTTGCCGAACGTTTTTAACTGATCATTCGTCAGTTCGCCTTCGCCGACGTAGCAACGGATTTTCCCGTCGGCATCCGCAGTGGTGATTCGGCCGTAAGTCAGCGGGCCGGCCGGCGTCCGGCCCTCAAGCGCGCCGTAGGTATTTTCAATTCCCAACGTGCTGCCGAGAATCGGCGCGTTGGAGATTTTGATGTCCGGCAGAAAACTTTTCGCCCAGTTGCCGCAGTGGAACAGCACACATTTGTCGTCGTCATCGGCGTAATTGTTGTTCCAGTCCACCAGCGCGGCGGGCGTGTTGCCGGCGAGTTGCATCGCGTACATCGTGAGCACGCCGGTGACATCGACTTCGCAGGCGCTGGGCATGAACTTGTCGCTCATCATGCTCATCAGCGTGCAGACGTTGCAGCCGAAGTTCTGTTGAACACTCGTCCAACACTGAATCGCCGTGGCGTCGAGATGATTGGCGTTCATCCAATCCGTGAGCACCACGCCCATTTTCGCCATCTGGACCAGCTTTTCATTCGGGACACCGGGCGCGGGGGCGTAGCCTTGAATCTCCTGGAGCTTTGATATGACGGATGGGACGGATGCATCCAGCTTGTTGGCAGCGCCGATGATTTCTGAAAGATCAACTGTTGTGACGCTGATGCCGTGGCGTTCGAGAATTTTTTCTGAATAACGAACGGTGTTAAATGCCCCAGGCCGCGCGCCAACTGCGCCCAGTCGAACACCGCGCAAGCCATTCACCACCCGGCAGACGGCGAGGAAATGTTTCAAATCCTGCTCGAATTCCGGCGACGCGGGATGAACGACATGTTTGCGGGTGAGTGAAAATTTGATTCCAGCCTGCACGAGATTGTTGCAGACAGAAATCTTGCCGCAGAACGCATCGCGACGGCGGGCAGGGGAGAGCTGGTTCAGATCGTCCGGATAACCCTGAATCAGAATCGGCACATTCAATTCGGAAAGCTTGAGCGTGTCCGCCACGCCTTTCTCATCGCCGAAGTTCGGGAGACAAACCAGGACGCCGTCGATTTCATCGCGATGTTTCCGAAACAGCTCGGCGCATTTTCGTGCGTCGGCATGGGTTTCCACGCCGCCCAGTTTGGATTCCTGTTCACCGAGTTGAATCGCTTTCAGTCCGAGTTTTTCGAACAGCCGGGCGACGTCGGCGCGCGCTTCGGTGACGAGCTGGTCGGGGAAGAAATCGCGGTTGCCGTAGATGACGCCGAGGGTGACGGGTTGATGGTTGACGCCTTTCATAGTTGCGGGAACAGAGAATCTCCTTGCACGGAAGTGATGCAAGCCGTTTGGCGGATAATGGCAATTTCCTCAAGTGTTTTGGCTCTTTTAAGATGACCGATTCCAGCCCTATGGGTTACAAAAGGAAACCTTCAAAAAAGGTATATGATTTTGCTTTCAAACAGGATCGGGCAGGTGCGTTCAATGGCAGCATTTCTCACGCTGGCATTGTGCGGCGCCACGTTCCTGCGCGCGCAGAACGCAACGCCGCCGACCGTCTCCGCGTCGAAGGAATTTGTGCTGATCGCCGCGGGCAAATGGTCGGTCGATCCGGCGACAGCCTCGCATTTCCAAGCGCGCGTGGAATTGCCGGATCGCGAACGTCTCACGCCGCCGTTCAATCAATCCGCAGTCAAGCAAAGCACGGAAGCGGCCGCGCTCGGGCCGAATCCGAAAGTGCCGTATTTCACAGTCCGCTATGCGCTGCCGATTCCCCCGGACAACGATACGAATCTGACCGGCGCGCTGCTGGGACTCGATCCGGATGTCTGGGCGCACAATCATTCGCCGGGATTGGAAGTGCTGCCGAACGGTGATGTGTTGGCAGTTTATTTCAGCGCGAGCAATTCGCGTGGCGCCAACGAAAGCGCACCGTCCGCGCGGTTCATTCAGGCGCGCTTGCGTTACGGCGCGGAGGAATGGGATATGCCGGAACTGTTTTTTGATTCGCGCGATTTCAATGATCAATCGGCTTTGCTCTGGCAGGACGGCGGGACGCTGCGTTTCTTTGGCGGCGGCCGCGAAAATCCGGTTCCTTTCAAACTGGCCGAATCCACGGACAACGGCGCGAGCTGGACGTTCTCATTGCCGATCGTTGATCAAACGACCGAAGACCTGACGCCGCAGCCGATCGTCAATGCGTTTCGCGATCCAAACGGCGCGATGTATTTCGCGATGGACGCGGCGAAGAATCACAGCTTTCTCTGGCGCAGCGCGGACGGCGGCGCTCATTGGAGCGCGATGGAAGGACGCACCGGAGGGCGGCATTCGACGATTGTGCCGTTGAAGGATGGCAAAACGCTCTTGTCGATTGGCGGCAAGAACACCGGCATCAATGGTTTTTCCGTGCAGAACCTTTCCACCAACTGGGGCGCGAGCTGGTCGGAGCCGGTGCAATCCGCATTTCCCGCGCTGGGTGGAAATCAGCGGCCATGCCTGATCCGGCTGGCGAATGGCGATCTCTGCGTGGTCACCGATTCGTATCATCGCAAGAAGGAAAATTCGCCGGATGGCTGGACGCTGGGCGAAGGTTGCTTTGTCGCGATTTCAAAGGACAACGGCACGAACTGGCATTTCAAGAAATTGCCGGTGGCGTTGCCGCACGAAGCAGACCGGCATTACGGAACGCTCGGTTACGCCACGGTCCGGCAGGCGCCGAACGGCGTGATTCATATTCTAAGCACGATGACGCAGCCGTGCCTGCATTACGAATTGAACGAAGCCTGGATTTATTCCGAGCTGGGGGACATTGTTGCCGAAAGCAAAGGCGGCAAGGTGAAGCAGTTCAGGGAAAAATTTTCCAATGGCAAAACGCGAATCACCTGGAGCGCGCGCATTTGTCCGAACGGGCGTTATCTGCTGGATGGAAGGGAAACGAGTTTTTACGCGAATGGGAAAAAGGAACACGAGGTGACTTACGCCGGCGGCCGTAAGACCGGCGAGGAAACGTTTTGGGCGGAAGACGGATCAAAAATCTGGAGCTGGAACCACGATCTGAAAAAGCATCACGACGTCTGGACGCACTACTGGCCAAACGGCGCGAAGCGGATTGAATCCAACTGGAACTCTCAACCCGAGCCGCGCGATCTGAAACGAAGTTTCACCGGACTGGTGGCGGACGGACCGGCTCGGCATTGGGATGAAGCCGGAAACCTGACCGCAACGTATCAGTTCGCTGATGGAGTTCTGGTGTCCGAAATGGCTGTCAGGGAAACCGCCGGGAACCGCCGCCGATGAGTGCCATAGATTCATCCATAATCGTGATTTATTTCGCGGTGGTTTTCGGGATCGGGTTCTACTTTTCCCGCAATCAGAAAACAACGCAGGATTATTTTCTGGCCGGCCGCAAGGTGCCGGGCTGGGTGGTGATGTTCGCGATCGTCGGCACGATGATCAGCAGCACGAGTTTCATCGGCCATTCAGGAAATGTCTTCGCGCGCGACATGTGGAACCTGCCGTCGTTCTTCCTGCTGCCGATCGTGATGATCGGCGTGTCGCGTTACATCGTGGTGTTCTACCGGCGCACGATCCGGATGAGCATTTACGATTATCTCGAACAACGCTTCAGCTATTTCGCGCGGGCGTACGGCGCCGCGGCGTTCATCATCAGCCGCGTCGTGGACATGAGCGCGACGCTTTATTTTCTGGCGATTCCGGTTTCATTCCTGAGCGGCGTGAGTGTGGGCTGGGTGATTCTGATCGTGGGACTGGTCACGTTGATCATGACCGTTGCGGGCGGAATTGCGGCGGTGGTTTACGCGGATGTGTTCCAGGGAATTCTGCTGATCGGCGGTGCGCTGGCGTGTCTGGGCATTGCGCTGTTTCGTCCGGCTGGTGGTCCAATGGCCGTGCTGCAAACCGCCTGGGACGGCGGCAAATTCGGGCTCGGCACCCTGTCGTTCAGTTGGGTGCATGACAATATCTGGTTTTATCTGGTCGGCGGCGGCATCTGGGCCGTGCAGCGGTACGCGCTGGATCAACACATCGTTCAAAAATATCTCGTCGCGCGAACGGATCGACAGGCGAAAATCGGCGCGTATGTCGGCGCGATCGCGTGTCTGCCGGTGTGGCTGTTGTTCTTCCTGCTGGGCGCTTGTCTCTGGGGATTCTTTCAAATCACCGGCGCGCATCTGCCGGCGGAAGTCGCGGCAGTGAAGGACAATATCGTTCCGTATTTCATCAAAACCCAGTTGCCGGTCGGCGTTATCGGACTGGTCGTGGCGGCGCTGATGGCAGCGGCGATGTCGAGCCTCGATTCAGATCTCAACAGCATGGCGACGGTCATCGTGGATGATTTCTACGCGCGGCTGCGTCCGCAATCCAGTGATCGCCGGCGGCTGTGGATCGGGCGCGTGGCGGTGGCGACGCTGGGCGTGATGGCGATTGTGTTTTCGCAATTGTGGATCGGAATTGGCACCGCAATGGAATTTGGCGTTCAACTTTTTTCCATCGCAACCGCCGGAATGCTCGGCTTGTTCGCGCTTGGCGCATTGACGAAGCGCGCGAATGCGAAAGGCGCGCTGGTGGGAATCATTGCGTGCGCGGTGTTCACGGCCTGGGCGACGTTCACTTCGGTGAAACTGCCGGCGCTTGGTGACCGCGTGCTGCTGGATCTCGGGCCGCTGAATTACCAACTGCATCCGTTTCTGATCGGCATTTTCAGCCACGCGATTCTTTTTGTCGTCGGTCTGGGGGCGAGCCGATTTTTTGACAACCAACCGTTGCGGCCCGTGGCGCAGCAGAAAGTGATGAGCAACGCATGAACATCATCACGTTGCTCCAACCGCCGCGAATCGTCATCGGCAACGGTTGCGCTCCGCAATGCGCGGAATGGCTGGCGGAACGTGGAGCTCGCCGCGTCCTGCTCGTTTCCAGCACGCCGGTTCTGCCGACCTTGAAAGCCGTGTTGAACGCGCTGGCGCTGGAAAAAATTTCCGTCGTTCAAGCTCCGCCGATTGATCGCGAACCGGATCGCGCGCTGTTCGAATCCACATTGCAACTCGCGCGCGCTGAAAACATTGAGGGCGTTCTCGGCATTGGCGGCGGCAGCGCGATTGATGTCGCCAAGCTCGTCGCCGCGCTCGCGAAAAGCCAGCAACGCGTGGAGGAAGTTTTTGGAATCAATCTGTTGCGCGAACGCGAACTGCCGTTGATCTGCCTGCCCACCACGGCGGGAACGGGAGCGGAAGTTTCGCCGAACGCCATTCTGCTGGATGAAGCGGAAGCATTGAAAAAAGGCGTGGTCAGTCCGCATCTCGTGCCGGACGCGGCATTGGTGGATCCGCAATTGACTGTTTCCGTTCCGCCCGCCGTCACGGCGGCAACAGGATTGGATGCGTTGACGCATTGCATCGAGGCGTTCGCCAATAAATTTTCGCATCCGGCAGTGGATGTTTACGCGCTCGCAGGCATCCGATTGATTGCATCGAATTTGCGCGCCGCAGTGGAAGACGGATCCGATCTGAACGCGCGGGCGAATCTCGCGGTGGGCAGTTTGTATGGCGGGCTGTGTCTCGGGCCGGTGAACACCGCAGCAATTCATGCGCTGTCGTATCCGCTCGGTGGGAAATATCACATCGCGCATGGAGTTTCGAATGCCGTGCTGTTGCCGGCCGTGCTGCGATTCAATTTGTCATCCGCGCCCGAGCGTTACGCCGAAGTGGCGCTCGCATTGGGAGTGGATCGCGAGAGTTCGGCGGCGGGAACAGCGGAGCGTGGTTTCTATCGGCTGGTGGAACTTTCCCGGGCAGTGGGCATTCCGCAGAAGATTTCCGAACTGGGGATTCCACGCGACGCAATTCCCGAACTGGCGCGGGCCGCGATGAAGGTGACGCGATTGTTGAAGAACAATCCGCGACCGCTGACGGAGCCGGACGCCATTGAGATTTACGAGTCGGCTTACTGAAGGAGAGAAATGAAGAACGGTTTGAAATATGAGGGAACCGTGGTGCCCATGATCACGCCGATAACGGCGGCGGGCGAACTGGACGAAGCAGCGTTGCATCGGCTGGTGGAGAAATTGATCGCGGGCGGGGTGAAAGGAATTTTTGTGCTGGGCACCACTGGCGAAGGTGTGAACGTTCCCCGGCCGGTTCGCAAGCGCATGGTGGAATACACGGTCGCGGCGGTGAAAAATCGCGCGCTGGTTTATGCCGGATTGGGCGACGTTCAGCCGAACGACACGAATCCTGCGAATGACTTTTTCCGCGCCGGTGCCAATGCAGTGGTGGTGCATCCGCCGATTTCCAATCCCGTTCCCGCCAGCGAATTGCAGAGCTGGTATCGCAACCTGCTCGACCAGGTGGACGGGCCGTTGATTCTCTACAATATGCCTTCGACGACCGGCGTTTCGATTCCGCTCGACGCCGTTGAAGGTTTGCTTGGCCATGCAAAACTGGCGGGCATGAAAGATTCGGAAAACAATTCCAAACGCATGGAGGAGCTGCTGCGGCGGTTCGGCGGGCGTCCGGGATTTTCCATCTTTGTCGGCGTCGGCGCGTTGATGGAAAAAGGATTGAAGCTCGGTGCGAACGGCATTGTTCCGAGCGTGGGCAATTTGATTCCCGATATTTGCCAGAGCCTGTGCGCGTCGGCCCGATCCGGAAACTGGCTGGAGGCGCAGAATTATTTTTCACGCATGAACGCCGTGGCCGCGCTGTATCAAAAAGGGCGAACGCTGAACGAATCGCTTTCGGTCTTGAAAGCGGCGGCGCATTTCCGCGGCCTGTGCGAACCTTACGTGCTGCCGCCGCTGCGCACGTTGTCGGCGAGTGCGATGGAAAAGCTGCGCGCGCAGATGATCACGCTGCAACTGAACGGGAAATGAATTCGCGACCTGTGCTGGGGCTGACCATGGGCGATCCCGCTGGAATCGGGCCTGAAATTTGTTTGCGCGCGCTCAGCGAGCGGGCAGTTTTGGAACAATGCGTTCCGCTTTTGTTTGGAGATGTCGGCGTGCTGGAACGGGTCACACGGTCTTCAAACACGAATCGGCAGGCGACGACCTGGCAGACGTTGTCATTGGCTGAATTCAAAAACGCTCTTTCAATCACGCAACCCGCCGTTGTCGATTGCAGCGCGATTGATTCGACGGCGGTTCGTCCCGGTGAAGTTTCCGCCGCGTGCGGTCGCGCTGGCTACGTTTACATTGAGCAATCCATTCAAGCGGCGTTGCGTGGCCAGATTGCCGGCGTGGTCACCGCACCGATTCACAAAGAGGCGCTGCATCTCGCCGGCGTTCCGCATCCTGGCCACACGGAAATTTTTACCGCACTTACCGGTTCCAAACGCAGTTGCATGATGCTGCGGTCCGATGTGATTACGGTCAGCATGGTGACGACGCACATCGGTTATCATGAAGTTCCGGAAAAACTTTCTGTGGAACGCGTGTTGAATGTCATCGAGCTGACCGCCGAAGCGATGAACTGGATGCTGGGACGCGCGCCGAAAATTGGCGTTTGCGGATTGAATCCCCATGCGGGTGAACACGGTTTATTCGGACGAAGTGAGGAGGAGAATTTTGTGGAACCGGCAGTTGCGAAAGCGCGCGAACGCGGCCTTGATGTTGTCGGCCCGCTGGTTCCCGACGCGGCGTTTACGTCGAATCAACGACGGCGTTTCGATGCCATCGTGACGTTGTATCACGACCAGGGTCACATCCCGTTCAAGATGCTGGCGTTCGACACCGGCGTGAACATCACACTGGGTTTGCCGATCATCCGCACATCGGTCGATCACGGAACCGCGTTCGACATTGCGTGGCAGGGAAAAGCGGATCCGCAAAGTTTGTATTCAGCGATTCGTGTGGCGGTGGAACTAGCGAAAGGAAAAAGCGAACGGGAAGTTTCGATGCGAACCGTTGCGGATGTCAGCGCGCAGAGAACCAATCGCAAATTGCAAATGTCATGATTGGAGTTATTGCAGATGATTTGAGCGGCGCGGCGGAAATCGGCGCGGTGGGACTGCGTCATGGATTGAGCGCGGAGATTGTTGTCGGCGGCCAGCCGAGTGGCCACGCGGACATTGTTTGCGTGGATACCGATTCGCGTTCGCGCACTTCGGAGGAAGCGGCACAGCGGGTGACGGCAGCGGCGCGGTTGTTGAAAGACGCGGGCGCGGACTGGATTTACAAGAAGGTGGATTCCGTTTTGCGCGGTCATGTGGTGGTTGAAATCGATGCGCTCATGGCGGCGCTGGGAGTCAATCGCGCCTTGCTCGTTCCTGCCAATCCTTTGCGCGGACGCGTTGTGCGCAACGGTCGTTATTTCGTGGAGGGCCGGCCGATTCAGGAAACGGAATTTGCGCAGGATCCGGAACATCCACGGATTTCGGCGAAAATTCTGGAACTGCTGGAACCCACAACCGCCGGGCCGGTCAAAGTGATTCGCGCGCGCGGAACATTGCCCTCGGCGGGAATCGTTGTCGGGGAAGCATCCAAATCCGCCGATCTTCAATCGTGGGCAGAACGGCGAATGTTGCGAACCGTGCTGGCCGGCGCGGCGGAATTCTTTGCGGCGGTGCTTCAGGCCAAAGGTCATTCGCCGGCAATGATTCAGGACAACGCTGAAGCGCTCCTGCCGGAAACGCGCGAGTTGTTTGTGTGCGGCAGCGCGAGCAAGGCGTCGCGGAATTTCTTGCGCGCGGCGCGGCTTCGCAAAACGCCGGTTTTTTCGCTGCCCTCGGAATTGGCGTGGGGCGCGGAGTTCACGGACATCGCAAAGGAAGCGGTGGCGCGCCGGGCGATTGCGGCGTTCGAAGAAAATTCCCGCGTGATTCTCAATGTGGGTTTGCCTTCGATGCGCGGGCCGGAAGCGGCGCGACGATTGACCGCACACCTGGCGCAGCTCGCGGAAGCGGTGTTGAATGAAGTGAACGTCAGTCACATTTTCGCGGAAGGCGGTGCCACCGGCGCCGCGCTGGTGCAACGCAGTGGATGGAAGCGTCTGACGGTTTTGCGGGAACTGGCTCCGGGCGTTGCGCGACTGGCGATTTCCGGCGAACACTCGACCGTGTTGACGATCAAACCGGGCAGTTACGTCTGGCCGATGGAAGTAAGGAAAAAGTTCCAGGTTCCCAGTTCCAAACTCCAAACCAAATTGTCGGAGCCGGACATTGCTGAAGAATTCCTTCCTAAATAGCAGAAACGAATCACCCGCCGTTCCGAAGTGGAGCTTGGAGTTGAAGTTTCGAGTTTCGAGTTTCGAGTTTTGAGTTTTGAGTTTTAAGTTTGAATTTTGGGAACTGGAACGGAATTAAGTTTTTACTCCCTGCCGTTCAATTGCAATGATGGCATTCATGCAAACTGGAAACGCGATCGCCGCTCCGATTCCGGACGAAGCTGCTGCCGAAACTTCAGGGCATCTGACGTTCGTCGAGCCTTCGCCCATTGCGCGACGTTTGCTTTGGCATTTGTTTTCCATTGGTTCACGAAGAGTTTCCACGCTGGATCATCATCAATCGTTCGAAAAACCCGGCGCGCATTTGTTCTGGGTGCAATCCGGCGAAGGCGAACTGGAACACGAAACCGGCCGGGTCTCGCTCACGCGCGGAAAAAAAGTCTGGCTGGTCGATATGAGCAAGCCGCGCACTTACATTCCCGCGCCCAAGCGGCATCTCACGATTGCGGGCTTTCGCTTTGGCGGACCCGGATTGGAATTCTGGCATGAGGAGATTCGTGGCGACGCCAATTCGGAATTCGTGCTTAACGATTTCGGGTTTGTGAAACGCACGCAAAGCGAATTGCTGCGACTGGTTCGAAGGCGTCCGGTGGGGTGGGAATGGCAGGTGCATGTGGTGATCACGAACATGCTCGGAAAGTTGTTGATGTCGCGAAATCTGCTCGTCTCGCCACAGGCGGAATTGCCCGCGCCGGTCGTGCGGGTGCTAAATGCCATCTCCGCCAACCCGATGCGCGACTGGAAAGCGACGGAGCTGGCGTCGGTCGGCAAGGTCAGCTATTCGGGTTTGCGCGCGCTGTTTCAGAAAGCGAAACAGGGAACAATTCACGAACACATCCAGCGCGCGCGATTGGATCAGGCGCGGCTGTTGCTCGCGGACAAACGGCTTTCGGTCAAGGATGTCGCCGCGCAGTTGAACTTCTCCAGCGAATTTTACTTCAGCCATTTCTTTCGTCATTACACTGGAATGACGCCCACGGAATTCCGGCAGCATCTCAAAGGTTAGCGGTCGCGGGTTGAAATACTTTCGGTTGTCGCTGCGGACGTTTGTCTGCGCCAATTGTTCTACGGAACCCAAGCCGATTGACGTCGGCTCAATTTCTTTAACCCGCTGTTAACCTGGTTTTTCCCGGTCCTTTTTCTCACCAAAAGTTTCTCTTCAAAATTTTTTCCGGTTTCAAATGAATCCGGCGCATTAGCAAGTGGGCCCCTGTTAAATCAAGAAAACTGGCCCGGCAGCATGCTGGTTTTATGACTGCGTTATGCATGCGCAGTCGCATCGGGATGTTGTTTCGCAGGCGGTCCATCAACAATTATGAAAACCCAAAATCAACTTCATCCGCTTCCTGGTTCGATCGGTTTCCAATGTTCAGTCCGCGCCAGCCGGCATTTAGCTGCCGGACTCCTGCTTCTCGGGAGTGTTTGGGGAGCGACGGCGGCGGACGTGAAGTTGACGGCCAATGATCCAGCGGGTTCTTCCAGCTTCAACAGCGCCGGCCGGTGGAGTGACGGCGCAACGCCGTCGGCAGGCAATGCCTATTTCACTACCAATTTCGTTCTGCGCACGCCAAATCCAACCACGTCCGGAAACAGTTATGTCTTCGGTGGTGATTCGCTGTCGATTGATCCCGGCGGCCGGTTTTTGGCAAAGATCGGAAACAATGTTTCGGGCAACACCACTGTTGGAACGATCACGGTCAACCATCTCATTCTTAATGGCGGCGTCATGGATCAGGCGGGTGCGAACAGCGATCACAGCGTGTTGATCGTGGACGGAAATGTCACGGTCAGCGCCGCTTCCCTCATTGGCGCTCTTGGCGGGACAGCGAACGGAAGTTCAACGTTTGAAACGATGGAATTCGTTGCACCGATCAGCGGCTCCGGAGCGTTGCAGGTATCCGGTCCGAATATCAACGGTGGCGGCGATACCGGATTGGTCAAGCTGAGCGCGCCGAATCCTTACAGCGGAACGATCACGGTTTCTGCTGGAAACAGCGATGTTATCGCGAGCGCCGCGGATCGCATTCTGCAACTCAATCATCTCAATGCGCTCAGCAATGCAACGTTGAATTTGAATTCCGTGCAGGCCAGTCCGGTTTCATTTGCGACCGCCGTGAATGTCGGCCCCTTCAATGTGGGCGCGCTGGCCGGCACGTCGTCTCAGACGTTGAATGACACCGTTGGATCGCCAGTGACTTTGAGCGTCGGCGGAAACAACGCCAGCACGACGTATTCAGGCGCGCTGACTGACAGCGGCAATCTTGTCAAGGTGGGTTCGGAAACTTTCACCATGACGGGTGTGAACACTTATTTCGGCAGCACGACGATTGAAGAAGGTTCGTTGCGGTTGGGCGATGGCGGAGCAGGGGGATCGTTGCCGAACGGAAACATTCTGACGATCAATGGCAACTTGACGGTCGATCGAAACAACACCGTCGTGCAGGGCGTTGATTTCAGTGCCAGCCCGATCACGGGAACCGGCTCGTTCACTCAGGCGGGAAGCGGCACAACCATTCTGAATGCGGCCAACAGTTACAGCGGCGTCACGATTGTCAGCGCCGGGAAGCTGGTGATCAGTTCCGCGCAAATCAGCGCCGGTGGAATCACCGTCGCCGATGGTGCGGCATTGCGAATTTCCGTTTCCGGCAGCAGCCAGCTTTCGCCCGCCAGCCTGACTCTCGGAACCAGCGCGGGAACCACTTTGGAACTCGATGGAGTGGGCAGCACCACCGTTGCGCCGGTCAATGCGGGAACGGTTTCGGCCGGCGGATTGGTAACGGTCAATATCACGTCAGGAACCTTTGCCGCAGGAAGCAGTTATCCGTTGATTCACTGGACGGGCAGCGGTCCGGCGAATGCGAGTTCGTTTGCGTTGGGAATTTCGCCCGGGCTGACGGCGAATCTCTCCGTCAGCGGTTCGACTCTTTATTTGAATGTGTCGGCCGTTTCCGACATCTGGGCGGGCTTGGTGGATGGCAACTGGGACACGACCACTGCGAACTGGATGGGCCATGCGAGCATTTTCGCGAATGGCGATTCAGTTCTCTTCGATGATACGGCGTTCAATAATTTCGTAACTGTGAATACGCCGGTTCAGCCGGGCAGCGTTTTGTTCAACAACAGCGAATCGTTTCCGTACACCGTCACTTCCAGCGGCGCCAACAACATCGGTGGCACGGGTGGATTG
The DNA here is from genome assembly GCA_035765675.1 of Verrucomicrobiia bacterium. Classification (GTDB taxonomy): domain Bacteria; phylum Verrucomicrobiota; class Verrucomicrobiia; order Limisphaerales; family DASXHY01; genus DASXHY01. Next base: position 19,242 of record DASTXC010000020.1, on the reverse strand, counting down.
ACGAAAATCAACAACGGCAGTCTCACGCTGTTTGGCGGCGCGAATACCTACACCGGCGCAACGGAAATCGACGGCGGCACGTTGAGCGTAAGCACTCTCGCCAATGCTGGTTCGCCCAGCGATATCGGCGCGGCCAGTTCGGACTCAGGCAATCTGGTGCTGAACAACAGCACGCTTCAATACACTGGCGGAACGACTGCGACGGATCGCGGCGCGACCCTGGGTTCCAGCGGCGCCACCGTGGAAATACCAGGCGGCGTGAATCTGACAGACAGCGGCGTTATTGTGGGCGCGGGTTCCCTGACCAAAACCGGATTCGGCACATTAACTCTTTCCGGGGCGAATACTTTCAGTGGCGGCGTGACTTTGAACTCGGGAGAACTGGACATCAATTTCGGTGGTTCCAGCAGCGCGAATTCCGCCATCGGCACCGGCACATTGACCATTTCCGCGGACGCGATCCTCGACAACACCAGCGGCAGTGATGTGACGTTGTTGTCAAACAATCCGCAGGTCTGGAACGGCAATTTCATCTTCGGTGGATTTGGAAACAACCTGAATCTCGGCGCGGGTTCGGTGAGTTTGCCGGCCACGCGCACGGTGACGGTTTATGGAAATACTTTGACTGTGGGTGGAACGATCAGTGGCGCGGGTGGCCTGACCAAGGCCGGTGGCGGCACGTTGGTGCTTTCAGGCGTCAATACGTTTTCCGGAACCTTGAATCTCACGGAAGGCACACTGGCCGTCGGCAACGATTCCGCCTTGGGCACCGGTCAATTGAATCTCAATGGCGGAATGGTGGGAGCGGTTTTCCAATCGGCCAATGGCGCGGCGATCACGATCACCAACGACGTGAACTTTGGCGGCAGCGCGGGCGCGAACATCATCTTCGGCGGCACGGGTAATCTGAAATTCACCGACACTGCCATCGCGAATGGCAGCCCCAAGGTTTTGACGATCAACAATCCTCAGACCGAGTTCACCGGAACTTTGTCGGGCGCCAATGCGCGGACCGTTTCCGGCACAGGCACTTTGATTCTCAGCGGAGCCAACACCTACAGTGGCGGCACGACCATTAATCCGGGAGCGACGCTGCAACTTGGAAACGGCGGCACGAATGGATCGTTGTCCACCAGCGGCGTCATTCAGAACGACGGCACGTTGATCTTCAATCGCAGCGATGCGCTTGTGCAGGGCGTTAATTTTTCCAGCGCGCCGATCACCGGCGGCGGTTCCGTGATTCAGGACGGGACGGGCGTTACCACTTTGAACGCCGCGAATTCGTATTTCGGATCGACCCTGGTAAACGGCGGAGAATTGTTCATCACGCCTGCGTATCAGGCCGGAGGAGAAGTGATCGTTGCGGATGACGCCAGCTTCGGTGTGTCGGCCACTTCTGTGAGCAGCAGTGCGAGAATCGGCAATCTGACTCTCGGCAACGGCGGCGCGACGGCTTTGGATTTTTCTTATGGCCTGACTGAGAATCCAACCAACGCCGCGCTTGTGGCGAATTCCGTAACCATCAATGGAACCAGCGCAATCCGCATCGGTGGCAGCTTTGAAGTCGGAACTTTCCCGGTGCTCAAATACGGCAGTCTTTCGGGAACATTCGCAAACATGGTGGAAGGCCCGCGCGGCGTAACAGCAACACTGTTCAACAACACCTCGGATCACACGATCTATGTAACGGTTTCATCTGTCGGCGGCGGAATTGTGTGGACGGGAACCAACAGCGTTTCGCCGAATCTTTGGGATTTGAATACCACCACCAACTGGCTGACGGGCGGTCTGCCGACGGATTACATCGAAAATGTTCCGCCGGGCGATGCGGTCACGTTCAATGATCACGGCAGCGGTCTGGTGTTGTTGAGCAACACGGTCAGCCCCGCGAGCGTCACGGTCAGCAATGCGTCGAAGGACTACACCTTTGAAGGCCCCGGCCAGATCAGTTCGCTCGGCGGTTTGACCAAAGCGGGCGCGGCCACGCTGAACTTGAATGTGCCTACCGTTTTCAGCGGCGACACTGTTCTTTCCAACGGCGCGGTAAACATCAGAGCGAATCAGACGTTCGCGAATTTAACGGGCGACAGTGCCATCACAGCTCCCTCCAGCGCATTGACACTGACGCTGAACAATCATCAGGACACCGCGTTCGGAGGAAATATTTCCGGCGCGATTTCGCTGATCAAATCCGGTGATGACGTTCTCACGTTGACCGGCAGCAACAACCTTTCGGGAAATTTCTTTGTGAGCGGCGGAACGTTGATACTCGATTCCGCCAGCATCAGTGTGAACGACTTCAGCAGCATTGGCCGTCGCGACACGGACATTGGCACGCTGACGTTGAAGGGAACGGCCAGCTTCATTGACAACAACGATTTCAATGTGGGCGATGTCGGTCAATCGATCGGCACATTGAACGTTCAGGATTCAGCCAGCCTGACGATGAACGCGTTCTACATCGGTTCGGCGAACTCCGCGGGTTCAACGGCGAGCGGCACGGTCAATCAAAGCGGCGGTACCGTGACAGTGAACACCGCCAATTTCGCTCTCGGCGGACGAAGCGAAAACACATCGGCGGGTGGAGTCGGAAATTATTATTTGAGTGGCGGCACCCTGAATGCAAACGGTGGAATTCGTCTCGGAGCGGGTGGACTGGGAATTCTTACGCAAACCGGCGGCACGATTAATTGCATCGGTGATGTGAACATCGCGCGCTACGCCGGCGGCAACGGCACCTACAATTTCGACGGTGGCACGCTTCACGCGAATCGTGTGTCTTCGAGCACCAGCGCCAACGCCACCCTCAATTGGAACGGCGGAGTGTTGATGCCGCGCCAGGACAGCACCACTTTCCTGCAACAGCTTTCGCAAGCGAATATCCGCGACGGCGGTGCGGTGATAGATACCACAAACTTCAATGTCACCGTCATCCAGCCTCTGCTGCACAGCACGATTCCCGGTGACAACGTCATCGACGGCGGGTTGACGAAACGCGGCAATGGCACGCTGACTTTGTCGGGCGCGGGATCTTCCTACACCGGGCCGACCGTGATTACAGGAGGCACGCTGAGCGTTGTCGCCGGAGCGGTCGGCAGTCTGAACGACGTGACGGTTAACAATGCGGCGCTGGGCATGACCATGAGTTATGGATTGGGTGTCACCTATGCAAACAACCTGACGCTCACCGGGAACTCGGCGTTGAATATCAATTTCGATCTGGTCCTCGGCGTTCCGGACACAGCGCTCAATCTCAGCGGCAGCATCGCTTCCTCGGGTGTGACCGTGATCAATGTGAGCGGTTACGGATTAACCGTCGGCCAGTTCACGCTGGTGGATTACTCGGGCGCACCGCTCGCTGATCTGAGCCATTTCAGTCTGGGCGCTTTGCCGGTCGGTGTGACGGCGAGCCTGGTGAACAACACCGGCAACACTTCGATCGACCTGCTGGTCACGGACGTGAGTGTTTCCAGTTGGATTCCGCTGGCGAATTCCGATTCGCTCGGCACGTCGAGTTTCAATGCTCCGGGCAACTGGCTGGATGTCACGGCTCCGTACGCGGGCAACGGTTATTTCACTCGCGCCTTCACGCTGCGTTCTCCCGCCGATGCCAACTCTTACACCTTTGGCGGCGATATTCTGGCGATTGACGCGGGCGGACAACTGCTGCTGAAAGGAACCGGTAGCCAGACCATCACCGTCAACAATCTCGTGTTGAATGGCGGCCTGGTGGTCTATGGAGTTTCAACAACCGATAATCGTTCGGAATCGCTGGCGGGAACGATGACGCTCCAATCCGGCACCGCCAACACCCTGGCGGCCAACGGCAGCGCGAACGCGGCTGAAACCTTGAACGTCCTTGCCCCGATCAGCGGCGGCGGCGATCTCCGGATCAATGGCATCAGTGGCGATCTCGGAACCATATTGCTCGCTGCGGACAATAACTACACCGGCGCGACGACGATTGCCGGAGGGACGCTGCTGATCAACGGCGCCAATGACAGCTCAGCGATTACCGTCAATGCGGACGGCACGCTCGGCGGAACAGGTTTGATCACCGCACCGATCACTGTGGACACCGCCGGAAATCTCGCACCCGGCATTCCTGCTCGAGGTGCATTGACCGCTGCAATCGGAACTTTAACCGCGGGCAATACCATCGTGAACGGCACGGTGCTGATGAAGATTGATCGGGAATTAACACCGAACAGCGACAAACTGGTGGCGTCCAGCGTGGTCATCAATCCCGGCGCAACGCTCACCGTCACTAATATCGGTTCCGGCGATCTGGTTGCCGGCGACACATTCACGCTGTTCAGCGCGCCCGTCAGCGGCTCATTCGGAACGGTTAATTTTCCGTCGTTGCCGGACAGCAGTGTGATGTGGACGAATCGTTTGGCCATTGACGGAACCATTGCGGTGATTGCAGGAACGGCGGTGAACACCAACAGTCCGTTTCTCACCAATTCAGTTTCCGGTGGACGCCTGACGCTCTCCTGGCCGGCGGATCACACCGGTTGGACGTTGCAGATGCAGACCAATTCTTTGGCGAAAGGGCTGGGCACGAACTGGGTTGACGTGCCCGGCTCCGCTTCAACGAACAAGATTTCCATTCCGATCACGACCACGAACCCCGCGGTTTTCTATCGCTTGAAACTGTGAAGCGCATCCGATCTGAAAATCCAATGAAGCATTTCTCAATTCACAAACGGGCGTTCACGCTGATCGAACTGCTGGTGGTCATCGCAATCATTGCCATTCTTGCGGCGATGCTGCTGCCGGCGCTGGCGAAGGCGAAAGAAAAGGCAAAACGGGCGCAATGCATGAGCAATCTCCGACAGATTGGAATCGGCGTTACGATTTATGCCGGTGACAACAATGATCGGGTCATTGAAACGCATAAAGATCCCGGCACAAAGCGAGGTGTCCAAAATGTTTTGGAGCCCTCCTCTGCCGCGGCGGCTGCCAGCGTGCAGTTGGTTGTGCTCACGAATGGAGCCAACTGCATTTGGTCGTGCCCCAATCTTTCGTCAACGCCACTGCCGCAATACGAACCCGGCAGTTATAATCAATATGACATCGGTTACCAGTACTTCGGCGGAACCGGATTCGAAAAGTGGGTAAACACGGCGGGTTCGTTTGATGGGCGGAGTCCCATCAAACTGGGTCAAGCCAGACCTCATTGGGCGATGGCGGCTGATTGTGTCATGAAGATCAACGGCAAGTGGGGCGGTAAGGATGCCGGACGCACGCTCTACGACAACATGCCGCCGCATAAAAGCAAAGGTGCGCTGCCCGCCGGCGGCAATGAACTTTTTTGCGACGGCCATGTCGAGTGGATCAAGGCAGAATCCATGTATTTCCTGACCTCCTGGAAGAATGACTCGACACGCGTCTGCTACTTCTACCAGGACCCAAAAGACTTTGACCCGAATCTTGTGCCGAGACTCAAATTCGTGGCTTACAAACCTTGAAAAAGAAAGCGATGTCGCTGGCTCGCTTCTCAAATTGATCATGCTCTTTCATCGCGGGAAGACTGTGAAAAGATTCGAGAGCCCGATTCACCTTTGCGCGTTTGCTTCCAAAGTCTTTTGCCCGATCACTGCCGCAGTTCTGATCTTTGGCTGTCTTCCAGCGCGCGCCGCCAGCGTGTCGTTGAGAGCCAGAGATGCTGCGGGCACTTCGAGCTTTACGGGTTCCACCAACTGGAGCAACGGCGCGGTGCCATCCGCGGGAAACGCTTATTTCACCGGTCCCTTCTGGCTGCGCACACCGAATCCGACGACCTCCGGAAATCATTACGTCTTCGGCGGAGACTTGTTGTCGATTGGTCAGGGCGGACGCTTTCTCGGCAAGATCGGCAACAATGTGCGCGGGAACACCACGGTCGCCACCATCACGGTCAGCAATCTTTATCTGAACGGTTGCGTGTTCGATCAAGCGGGCGCCAACAGTGACAACTCCCAATTGATCGTGGCCGGCAAGGTAAATGTCATCGGCGCGTCATTTCTCGGCGCATTGGGCGGAACCGCGAATGGCAGTTCGCGTTTTGAAACTCTGGAGTTCATCGCGCCGATCAGTGGTTCGGCGGATTTGCAGGTTTCAGGTCCGAACATCAACGCGGGAGATGACACCGGCGTGGTGAAATTGAGCGCGCCCAATCCTTACAGCGGCACAATCACGGTTTCGGCCGGGAACGGAAATGTCATCGCGAGTTCAGTTCATCGCATTCTGCAACTCAATCATCTCCACGCGCTGAGCAACGCAACGTTGAACCTCGATTCCGCGCAGGCCAGTCCGGTTTCGTTTGCTGCGAGCGTCAACACCGGGCCATTCCAGATCGGCGCGTTGACCGGCAAATCTTCGCAGACCTTGACCGATACGGCGGGTTCGCCGGTGGCGTTGAGCGTGGGCGGGAACAATTCGAGTGCGGTTTATTCCGGCGCATTATTCGGCAGCGGTTCCTTGATCAAAACGGGTTCCGGAACATTGACCCTGGCGGGGCTCAATGTTCACACCGGCGGAACGATGGTTTCAGGCGGAACACTGCAAACGACCCGGCTGCAAGGATCGTATTCCGGCGACGGCAAAATCGTGTTGATCGCTTCGAGCATTTTCGCATCGCAGAATCTCACCAATGCAGACACGTCCTTTTCCGGTTCCTGGGTGATCGCGGGTGGATGGCTGGCGGGCGAAACTTCAGGAGCGCTTGGAACCAACAGCATTACTGTTGATCCGCGTTATCCTTTGGATTCCACGGCGGCTGGATTGCCCATTGCGAACGCGGCATTGTTTGAACCGCGATACGATCTGAACAGCGCTGGAATTCTGACGCTGACCAACGGTGGGCAGATGTTGTTGCATCAGAATTGCGCGTTCGCTGCGGTGACGATTGAAGGTGTGTCGCTGACCAACGGAATTTATTCGTGGCAGGATTTGGCGGCGCGGTTTCCCGATAACTTCACTTCAGTCGGCGGCGGATTTATTGCGGTTCAACCGTACGGCTCGTTGCCGGAATTCCCGACGCAAGCACCGCAATTCCTGAAGCATCCCGAGTCTCAAACCGGTTTCACGGGATTGACCGCGGAATTTGACGCATCGGTTTATGGCAATCCAGCGCCCAGCCTCCAATGGCGATTCGCGGCAACGGGCAGTTCTGATTTCACAAATCTCCTCTCCTCCGGGCAATTCACTGGCGTCACGAACAACACTTTGACGATTGCCAACCTGAATGTCGCGAATGCCGGAAGTTATATTCTCGTCGCGTCCAATTCGGCTGGCTGCGCAACGAGCGCGCCGGTTTCGCTGGCAGTCAACGGTCCGGCAGTGATCACCAATGCCACCGGTTTGTTGATCAACATGGCGAGCGATGGCGTTTATACGATTCATTCCGTCGCGCCCGACTGGACATTTACCGGCAGCCTGGGAATGACGCCCGTCAGTTTGTCGGCGGTTTCGGGAACGGATCGCATCGGCGGCTACACGGAGTTTCAATTTCGTTACATCGCCAGCGTGCCGCATCTTGCCGGCATTCGGCTTTACACGAATCAACCGGTGATTCTGTTCACTGATACCAGCCTGTCGGATACGGTGAACGATCTCGCGTTTCCGCATTTCACGTCTTATCCCGACGACTTGTTTCACGAGAGCTTTTCGACGACTTACTTTTCTCCGAACACGTTCAGTCAATTGGTCGATGAAAGTCCCTGGATTTTCTTCAACACGAATTTTGATTGTTTCATTCTTTCGCCCGCGACCAACTACATGGTGGCGGGAAATGTCCGGAACGGTGATGGCTCCATTTCGTGCGGAATCAAATCCGCCATTGGCCAGCTTCCCGGCGGGTTTACGCATCGAACAGTTCTGACGATTCAAAACGGCATCAATCAAACCTTCGACACGTGGGGCAGGGCACTGACCGGCCTATCGGGCAAGGTTCGACCCGCGAACGATTCGGCGGTGGAACTAAATAAACTGGGTTACTGGACGGACAACGGCGCGGCTTATTATTACAAGTACAAAGCGGCGCTCGGTTATGAGGGAACATTGCTGGCCGTGCGCGATGAGTTTGCGACGAACGGTTTTCCCTTGAGCTATCTTCAACTCGACAGTTGGTGGTATCCCAAAGGCATGGCGAATACGTGGCAGGGCGACAACATCAACGATCGCGGCGGGATCAATCTCTTTCAGGCAGACTCGACCTTGTTTCCAAACGGTCTCGCGGATTTTCAGCAGCGGTTGGGATTGCCGCTCATCACTCACTCACGGTGGATTGATCCGGTCAGCCCGTATCATTCGCAATATGCGATGTCGGCCAATGTCATTGTTGATCCCGCGTATTGGAACGATCGCATGACGTATCTGAACGCAGGCGGCGTAATCACTTTTGAACACGACTGGCTCGATATCCGCGCGCTGCCATTGTTGAACTTGAACGATCCGCCCGCATTCATGAACGGCATGGCGAACGCAGCCGCGGCCAGAGGACTCAATCTGCAATACTGCATGGCGCTGCCACGTCATTTTTTGCAGGGAACGCTCTACAACAATCTGGTCACGATGCGCGTGTCGAATGATCGATTCGAAACCGGCAAATGGAATAAATTTCTCTACACCTCGCAACTCGCAGGAGCGGTCGGTTGCTGGCCCTGGGTGGATGTGTTTTACAGCAGCGAGTCACGCAATCTGTTGTTGAGCACGCTGTCGGCCGGGCCGGTCGGCGTCGGTGATGCGCTGGGCGGAATCAATGGGGCGAATCTTTCAAAAGCCGTTCGTCCGGACGGCGTCATTGTAAAACCGGATGTTCCGCTGACGCCGATTGATCAATCCTATGTCAATGACGCGAAAGGTTTGAACGCGCCGATGGTTGCCGCCACTTACGTGGATCACGATCAATCGCGCGCGGCTTACGTGTTTGCTTACGCGCGAAATGCTTCCAGCGTTCAAACCAGTTTTACGCCGACGCAACTGGGCATTCCGGGTTCGGCGTATGTTTACGATTTTTTCAATCATACCGGTTCAGTCGTGACCGCGGACAGCGCTTATAATTTTTCGACCACGACCGCCAACAACAATGTCAACGGCTCGTATTTCGTGGTGGTTCCCGTCGGGCCATCGGGAATTGCGTTGATCGGAGATACGAACAAGTTCGTCACGCTGGGTAAAAAGCGAATCTCAATGCTGTCCGACGCAGGCGTTTTGAAAGTGACCGCTTCCTTTGCGGCTGGAGAAACCAATTTGACTCTGGCGGGCTACGCGCCATCGGCCCCCTACATCGGCGCGTTGAGCGGCGCTTTCGGTTCGATGAACTACGATGTCGCGACACACTTCTTCTCGATCAACATTGCTCCGGATAAATCGAATTCCGCAACGCTGGCGTTGAGTTTGTCGCCATTGCCATTCCTGCAAATCACCAATGTGGGCGGCGACATGCGAATTTGCTGGCCAACTTCAGCCATTGGTTTTCATCTCGAAAGAACCGTGAATCTTCAATCGCCGGCGAGTTGGCATGCAGTGACCAATCCGGTGAGCGTCATTGGCAATCTGAATTCAGTGGGCGTAACTGCGTCGGCGGCATCGGCGTTTTACCGGCTCAAGCAGTGATCGCGTCGCATCCTGAAAATTCGGAAAGTCGCTTCATTCCTGGCGGGGAATTCCATTCAGGTGAGCTCTCTTTTGTCGGAGCGCCAGTCTGCGACTTGCAGCAATGTCATGAAATCGACAGCGTTCAACTTCCTGGGAGCGCTCCGGAAAAAATCCCGCTGCGGCAGGTCAGAGACCCGCGCTCCAGTTGCCTTCAAAGTTCCGTAACGCCGGGTTCAGGCGGCTTCCAAAAATTTCAGCCCGGCCGGTATTTGATTGAACCAGCAGAGGCGGATCCTTATTGTAAGTCCTCAAATTCCGATTTTGATCTGCCGGTGCTCATGTCCAATTCTGAAGTTCAAAATGATTTTCCCGCGCGCCAGGTGAACGAGCCGGGCGGTGCCGTGTCCCAGGAATTTCTTCCCTTGGTTTACAAAGAATTGCGGGAACTGGCCGCGTCGCGAATGGCGCGGGAAATGGAAGGGCAAACCTTGCAGCCCACCGCGCTGGTGCATGAAGCGTGGCTGCGGCTTCAATCTCACTCCGCACCGGTCTGGCGAAACCGCGCGCATTTTTTTGGCGCGGCTTCCGAAGCGATGCGCCGGATTCTGATCGAACGCGCGCGCCGGAAATTGCGGCTCAAACGCGGTCATCGCGCGGAACACATCAGCATCGAAAATGTGGATGTGGCGCAGACCGAACCGGACGAACGCATTTTGCTGATCGACGATGCATTGCGGCGTTTGAACGCGACCGATCCGGAACTGGCGCGGATTGTGACTTTGAAATTTTTTGGCGGTCTGACGAATGTTGAAGTCGCCGGGACATTGGGCGTCACCGAACGAACGATTCATAACAAATGGACTTTCGCGAAAGCCTGGCTGTTGAAGAGCATTCGTGAAGAACGAAATTTCGAGACATAACACTTCCGCCTTTCCCGCCTGCTGCTTCCGCCGCCGCATCAATGTATAAACCGTGTGCCCCATGAACGTGGGAACTGACAAAGAACAATTGCTTTTCGCCGCCGCGCTGCCGATCACCGGTGCGGGCGAACGAGAAGCTTTTCTCAAAGTGGCCTGCGCCGATGATCCTGAATTGTGTTCGCGCGTGATTGAAATGCTGGCGGAACATGACCAAAGCGACCGCTTTTTTACTGAATGCATCACGAGTCTCGCTGCGGACAACTCGGATGCGTCCGACTTGCCGGAACCGGAAACTGCCAAAGCGCCTGCCGGAGAAATGGCCGGAATGCGGATTGGCCGCTATCGATTGTTGAGGCAATTGGGCGAAGGCGGTTGCGGTGTGGTTTATCTGGCCGAGCAGGAGGAGCCGGTTCGCCGGCGGGTGGCGTTCAAAGTCATCAAGCTCGGCATGGATACCAAAAATGTCATCGCGCGCTTTGATGCGGAACGCCAGGCGCTCGCGATGATGGATCATCCTAACATTGCCAAAGTTCTGGATGGCGGCGCCACGGAATCAGGCCGTCCTTATTTTGTTCTGGAACTGGTTCAAGGCGTGAAGATCACGACTTATTGCGATGAAGAAAAACTGACTGCGCCGCAGCGGTTGAAGCTCTTCATCGAAGTCTGCCAGGCGATTCAGCACGCGCATCAAAAAGGCGTGATTCATCGCGACATCAAGCCTTCGAATATTCTGGTCACCACCACGAGCGATGGAACGCCCGCGCCCAAAGTGATCGATTTCGGAATCGCCAAGGCGATTGAAGGCCGGTTGATGGACGATACGAATTTCACTGCGGACGGACAGATGGTGGGCACGCCCGCGTACATGAGTCCGGAACAGGCGGAGATGAGCGCGCTGGATGTGGATACGCGCAGCGACATTTATTCGCTTGGCGTGCTGCTTTATGAATTGCTCACCGGACGAACGCCATTCGATCAAAAGGATCTGGTCCGCTCCGGCCTCGATGAAATGCGCCGCACGCTGCGGGAAAAAGAACCGCAACGACCGTCCACGATGTTGACCAGCCTGACGAATACGGATCTGGCCGTGACCGCGCAGTTCCGCCGGTTGGAACCGCCCAAACTGATCAAGTCGTTGAAGGGCGATCTGGATTGGATCGTGATGAAAGCGCTGGAGAAGGAACGGCAGCGGCGTTATGAAACCGCCAACGCGCTGGCCATGGACGTGCGGCGTTATCTCAGCAACGAACCGATTGTCGCGCGTCCGCCCAGTCAGCTTTATCGCCTTCAGAAACTGGTTCAACGCAACAAAGTTGTTTTTGCCTGCGGTCTGGTGGTAGCGCTTACGTTGATTATCGGACTGCAGGTTTCCACGAGTTTCTTTTTCAGGGAACGACAGGCCCGCATGGAGGCGGAACGCGCGCACGCGAATGAGATGTTGTTGCAGAAAAAAGCCAAGGCGCGGGAAACCATCACCGAAGCGGGCGTTCTTCTGAGTCATGGCGCGATGGCGGAGGCGGATGCCTTGGCGGGAGCTATTCCCTTGGAACTGCTGTCGCCCTCACGCGAATCCAGCGATGTCTTTCGACGGTTGGGCATGTGGAATTTGTATCAGCGCAACTGGAAACAGGCTGCCGATCGTTTCATCGTTTTGTTGCAGGTCAATCAGGTGGATAAAAATGACCGCAGCGATCAGGCGACCCACGATCTTTTGTTTGCCGCGCCGCTGTTGATTGAGGCCAGCGATACTGCGGATTACGATCGCATGCGTCGCGCGGCGCTGGCGCGATTGGGAACCACCACGAGTCCCGGCGCGGCCGAACAGTTGATTAAAACGAGCCTGTTGTTGCCCGCGGATGATTCCATTCTGGAACAACTGGAGCCGTTGGAACGCATCGTGGCGGCTTCGCTGAAAAGCCGCGATCCCGCGATCAATGAAGGCAGTCTGCTTTCCGCGTGGCGCGCATTTGCTTTGTCGATGTTGTATTATCGGCGAGGCGAGTTTAATGCGGCGGTGGAGGAGCTTCATCTGTGTTCGAGTTTCCCGAATCAATCGCCGGCCTGCGTGGCCGGCAGTCATCTGGTGCTCAGCATGGCGCTCCGCCAACTTGGAAGAGATGAAGAAGCCGACGCGGAATTGGAACAGGGGCGATCCATGGTCAACAATCGCTTCCAGAAAAAGCTCGAATCCGGCGATAACAAAACCGGAAAAATCGAAGGCTGGATCGTGACGCCGATTCTGTTGCACGAAGCGGAATCGCTGGCCAACTCCTCCGCGTGGCTGCGATCCGAATCGGACTGACGCGAAGGCGCGAAGCGTTTACGCGGCTTCTGGATAACAACTGAAAACGCATTCGGAAAATCTGAGCCGAATCCATGCCGTTTTTCGTTCGGGGAACGCAGCCGCCTCGGCTGCAGTCGGTGCGCCCCGCGCCGAGCATAGCGGCTCACACCAGCGCCAAACGTTCGTCCATTCCACGCCTCACAATCAGCCGCGAGGGCGCTGCTGATTGCGCCCGAGGCGGGCGCGCTCCCCATTTCATCTGCATGGATTCTACCCAAATCCCCTTTGCGCCTCGGCTTCTTCGCGTCTTTGCGCTGAACTTCTATTCGGCCGTTTCGACCGCGCAAATTGGCGTGGCAAAATTTTTTTGAATTCTTCAGACTGCGCCGCATGCGATTGCATGTGCAACTGATCTCGCTTCTGACCCTGGCGCTGCCGCTGTTCGCGAACGCTCAGGACACCCTTCGACAATATCTCTCCGGTCACGGCAAGGACGACGCGATTCCCTGGAAATTCCAATGCACGTCCGGCGCGAACTCCGGTGTCTGGACAAATCTGCCCGTGCCATCGCAATGGGACATGCATGGATTCGGCACGCTGAATTATAAAAAGGATGCCACGAACGCCTGGAACGAGCGCGGCCTTTACGAACGCGAATTCACGGTTCCGAATGAACTCAGAGGCAAACGCATCTTCCTGATTTTCGAAGGCGCGATGACCGATACCAGCGCGAAGGTGAACGGCCAATCCGTCGGCCCGACGCATCAGGGCGGATTCTATCGTTTCAAATATGAAATCACCAAGCAGGTGAAGTTCGGCGAAACGAATCTGCTGGAGGTCGAAGTCGCCAAGCATTCCGCGAACAAATCCGTGAACGACGCGGAACGGCTGGCGGATTATTGGGTGTTCGGCGGAATTTATCGCCCCGTTTATCTCGAAGCGGTGCCGCAGGAATTCATTGAACGCGTGGCCATCGACGCGAAAGCGAGTGGTGATTTCGCGATGGATGTTTTCCTGAACGGCTCGAGCGATGCCGATTCCGTTGAAGCGCAGATCATGACCTTGAACGGCCAGCCGGTCGGGAAAGCTTTTTCAGTGTCTGCGCCGGCGGGATCGGACCGCGCAAAGACCAGACTTCACACGCAGGTGGATTCACCTCAGACCTGGTCCGCGGAAATTCCGAATCTTTACAACATCGAAGTCCGCCTCAAACACGGCACGAACACGTTGCACCGGTTTTATCAGCGGTTCGGTTTTCGCACGATGGAAGTGCGGGAAGGCGACGGGCTTTATGTGAACGGCAAGCGCGTGATTCTGAAAGGCGCGAATCGCCATTCCTTCTGGCCGGAATCTGGACGTTGTCTCAGCACCGCAGTTCACAAGCTCGACATCGAAACAATGAAAGACATGAACATGAATGCCGTGCGCATGTCGCATTATCCACCCGATCAGGAATTTCTGGATTTGTGCGATCAACTCGGGCTTTACGTGCTGGATGAACTCGCGGGATGGCATCGGCATTACGACACGGAAGTCGGCACAAAGCTCGTCGAGGAAATGGTGGCGCGCGACGTGAATCATCCGTGCATTCTGTTCTGGGACAATGGCAATGAAGGCGGTTTCAATTTCGATCTCGATCCGCTGTTTGCGAAGTTCGATCCGCAGGATCGCAGTGTGTTGCATCCGTGGTCGGGATTCAGCGGCATCAACACGTCGCATTATCTCGCATTCGACAAGGCGGAAGTCGCGGCGAAAGGGGTGCTGACTTATTACCACGACGGAAAAGAAATTATCGATACGAACAATCCTGCGACATTCATCTATATGCCTACGGAGTTCATCCACGCGTTGTATGATGGCGGCGCGGGCGCGGGACTGGAGGATTACTGGCGCATGATGAGCGAAAGCAAAACGCTTGGCGGCGGATTCATCTGGGCGTTGATTGATGAAATCGTGAAACGTCCGGACACGGGTGAAATGGACGCGGCGGGAAATCAGGCGCCGGATGGAATTGTGGGCCCGTATCGCGAACGCGAAGCTAGCTTTTACACGATCAAGGAATTGTGGTCGCCGATTCAGGTGAAGCGCGAAAGCAGCCGCACGTTCACGATTCAAAATCAATACAGCTTTCTCAACACCGACCAACTGACCTTTACCTGGGAACTGCGGAAATATCCGAAGCTGGAAGAAATGGATTCGGAATACGAAACCGTCGCGGAGGAAAATGTCGAAGCGCCGTCCATCGCGCCCGGCAGCAAAGGAACATTGAAAGTTCCGCTCGTGCGCGCTGAGGATCGCGTGGATGCGTGGGCGTTGCGCGTGGACGATCCCAGCGGCCGCGAAATCTGGACCTGGGTCTGGCCGCGTCCCCGCACGGGTGATGAAAGCCGGTTGGTGAATTCGCCTGCGCCGCAGAAAGCCGTCGGAACGGAAACAGCCGACGCCGTCGAAATCAAAGCCGGTGATCTGCGCGTGAAGATCAGCAAGCAAACCGGTTGGCTGACGGAAGTTTCCCGCGAGGACGAAAGTTTCAGCCTGAATCAGGGGCCTCGTCTGGCGATGACGAATTCAGCGGCGAATTCCACATTGAAAAGCATTCGCGCCGAACAGGACGGACCGGATTACATCGTTTCTGCGAAGTTCGACGGGGATTTGAAATCCATTCTCTGGCGCGTCTTCGGCAACGGCTGGGTGCGTTGCGAATACAAATATTCTGCCACGGGAACGAATGATTTTCTCGGGGTGGTTTTCGATTACCCGGAAGATTACATGAAGGGAAAACGCTGGATGGGCGATGGCCCGGCGCGCGTCTGGAAAAATCGTTTGCGCGGCGTGACCTTCGGCGTCTGGGAAGACGTTTACAACAACACGATCACCGGCTATCGCGACTGGGAATATCCCGAGTTCAAAGGCTGCTTCGCGAACGTGCGCTGGATGCAGCTCGACACTACGGAAGGACCGATTTCAATTGTGCCGGAAAAAATTCCGTTCGTGCAGGTGCTGACACCGGAACAGCCGCCGGACAAGCTTATCGCGAACACCAAAGTGAATCTGCCCGAATGCGGATTGGGATTGCTTCACGCGATTCCGGCCATCGGCACGAAATTCAAGCCCGCAACAAGCAGTGGTCCGCAAAGCCAGCCGACCGTGGCGTCCGGAGAATATTCCGGCGCGGTGAATTTCTACTTCGGCGATCTGCCGGATGATGAAGAAGAATAACGGAATTCAATGCAAGGTCCGGAGCGCGGACTTAAGTCCGCGAGTCGGTTCAGTTGAAGGCGGAGGATTTCGTCTGAAGAAACTCAGGAACTCGCGGACTGAAGTCCGCGCTCCGTTTCAGAATGGAGCGTGGAAATTGTATTCGCCGGAACCGATCGCAAAAATAGCGCGTCCGTTTTCCTGACGAAGAAATTTCACGCCTTCGCTTTGGCCCGCGGGCCGGCCGCTTTCCGTGATGGAATCCAATGATTTCGCCGGGAGAAACACGGTTGCTGTCGTGTTCGCCGGAATGCGGATTTTCAAAATGAACTGACCGTTCTCGCGTTTCCAATCACTCACGATTTTGCCGTGAATGGAATCGTAACTGGCGCGGGCCCACGTCAGATCGCCCGCTGGTTGCGGACGAATAATGATCTTCTGAAAACCCGGCCCCTCCGGATCGCTATCGATTCCCGCCACATCCTTGTAAAACCACTCGATGATCTGGCCGAGCATGAAATGATTGTGCGACGTGGTGAGATTCGCGTCCCAGGCTTCGGTCAGACTGGTTTCGCCGTGTTTCAACATGAAACCGTAACCCGGCTTTTCGTCCTGATTGATCATGCGATAAATCGCGTCCGACTCACCGCCTTGCGCCAGTGCCTGAAGCAGAAAGCGAAAACCAACATCGCCCGCCGTCATCAGATAATCGCGCGATTTCAAATCCTCCAACAGTGATTTTAAAACCGCCACGCGCTGTTCCGGTTCCACAATTCCGAACACAAGCGGCAAGGCGTTTGCGCATTGAGAATCAGTCGCATAACTTCCGCGATCCGCGTGAAAAAATTCGCGATTGTAACTGGCGCGAATTTCCGCCGCGCGATTCGAAAACAGTTTCGCATCGTCCTCCTTGCCCAATAACTCAGCCACGCGCGAAAGAATCCATGCGTCGTGATAGAAGAACGCGGTGGCCGTCACCGGCGGCGGCGTGTGCTGCGGTCGGCCGGATTTTTTCGGCCCGAGATCGAACCAATCACCGAGCCCTTCGGAAAGAATGTTGTTCGTCGCGCGGCTTTCAAGATATGCGAAATAACGTTTCATCTCGCCGTAGTGCGCGCGCAACAGATCGACGTCGCCGCAGAATTGATACTGTTGCCACGGCACGATGATGAACGCGCTGCCCCATTCCGCCGCGGCCCGGAACGTGCCTTTGAACTCCGTGTATTCCGGCGCAATGTTCGGGATCAGTCCGTCGGCAGTTTGCGCATCGGCCATGTCGTTCATGCCTTTGGTGAACATTCGCGCGAGATCGAATTCATAACGGATCGACGGGCCGTTGAGATGATACTGTTCCAGCCAGCCCAGTTTTTCGCGATGCGGACAATCGGTGAGAACGGAAACCATGTTCGCGCGCTGTGCCCAGCGAACCAGATCGCGGATGCGGTTCAGCAAGGGATTCGAGCATTCGAATTCTCCGACGGGTGTCGCGATGGAATGAACGACTACGCCTTCGAGAGATTCGATTTGAGGTAATTTGGAGACCCTCACCCCGGCCCTCTCCCATCCGATGGGAGAGGGGGAATTGGTTTTCGCGTTGGGAAGATTTTCTAACATCCGCTTCGATAAAGCTTTGTTTTCGGAAGTCAGGGAGTTCGAGCCGATTTTCGAGAGCGAGTGCTCCGTCTGGCCGAGGTTCATGGAACCATCATTCGTGCGAGCGGAAACATCTTGCGTAAACGCACGATCCCGTTCCCCCTCTCCCATCGGATGGGAGAGGGCCGGGGTGAGGGTTCCTCCGGTAATTTGTTCCGCAGGCGTCAGCGTCGCTTCGAGATAACGACAGCCGACGTAATAAAATTTCGGAAACCAGGTCTC
The DNA here is from genome assembly GCA_035765675.1 of Verrucomicrobiia bacterium. Lineage (GTDB taxonomy): Bacteria > Verrucomicrobiota > Verrucomicrobiia > Limisphaerales > DASXHY01 > DASXHY01. Next base: position 1,380 of record DASTXC010000020.1, on the reverse strand, counting down.
TTCGTCATCCGTCGCTTTGGTGTATTGCCACCAGGACAGCCCGCGATTCGTGCTGCCCATCGTGGAACGCTGGATCGATCCGTCCGCATTCACCACTTCCGCCGGTGTCAGTCGAATTGTGCTGCCGGCCGGGCCAGCGACGCGGATGCGCGGCATGTAGGAAGCGTTCTGGCCGAGATCATAAACCGCGATACGTTCGGAAAGTTGTTTTACCGCCACGGGTTTTCGAACTTCGATTGCGCGGATCGGATCGCTCGCCGCGCTGTGGCCGACAAGCTTTCCGGACGGACGAACCACCAGAACTGCGTTCGGCCAGGATGCATCGTTGAAACCAGCCTGATCCCAACCCGTCGGATTCAACCGCGCGTCGAAATCTTCGCCGCCGTAAATGCTCGAATACGTGATCGCGCCGGGATTGGTTTTCCAGGTTTGATCTGTGACAACGATTTCACGCGAACCATTGGCGTATTCCAATTCGAGTTGAGCAATCGCGCGCAGCGGTCCGAATGAGCCGGTGAATTTCGCAAACCGATTTCGACGAACGACGTGATACATGCCGTTGCCCAGCGTGAGGCCAATCGCGTTCCGGCCCTGCTTCAATGCGGAGGTGATATCGCGGGTGTCGTAGAGAATGGTGTCGTTGTAATCCGTCCAGCCTGGCGACAACAAATCGTCACCGATCTTCGCGCCATTCAGATTCAATTCGTATTGGCCCAGGCCGGTGACATGAAGGATCGCGCGTTTCAATCCGGGCTTTACGGAAAATTCCTTTCGCAGCAACAAGGATTCGCTTGTCGCCGGCGCGCAAATCCAGCGTGCTTTCCATCCGAGCGGTGGCGCGTCCTGGGAGGCTGTTTCGCCCGGCAACGGCAGCAGGCCCATTGTCCAGCTTGCCGGTTCGGACCACGGGGAAACGTTTCCGTTTTGATCCCACACGCGAATCTTCCAGAACGCCTGTTGCGATGAAGCCAAGGGTTTTCCAGCGTAGCGAACGTAAACGGTTTGATCTGAATTTACTTTGTCGCTGTTCCAAAGATCAGCGGCGTCTTCGGTCAATTGGTTTGTCGTAGTGGCAACGAGAATCTGATACGCCGATTGCGTGGTTGCGCGTTGATCGCTTTCCACCATCCAGAACAGCCGTGGATTTGAGACATCGATGCCGGTTGGATTTTCCGAAAACTCACAGCGCAAGCGGGCAGGGGAGAGTGAAGCGTTTGCCGCAATCGCCGGAAGAATGGAGATCAGCAGAACGAGAAGGAAAATTTGGAATGGAAAAGTGGAGCTTCGAAGGAAAGCGGCGCTGAAGCGCACGCAGTCCAAACGCTTCGCGCAATTTCTTCGCTTCGAAACCACGCGAAGCGTTTGGAGTGCGCGCGCTTC